>JAHDDC010000084.1:3432-6160 GCA_020629545.1 Hellea sp. | reverse complement strand
CGAAATGTGACTCATGTCAGTATAGAAAGAGACATGTCAACTTCGATCACGCTGTTATTTAATGCGGATCAAGCGCTGGATGAAAAAATTCTAAGAGAACAATTCGCAACTTAGCGGTTTATGCAGCTTGACGGTCTGACGCGTCTAATCGCTCCATAAGCCATTCTTTATCAGCCTCTGGGATATCAAACGGAAGTGTAAGCGTCCGTTCCAGCATTAAGGTCTGAAAATAGTTGGCATCATATTCGATTCCTGAGATTTCCAAGTCTCGATAAATGGCACAACCCGCCCTGACAATCTTTGCATTTAACTCAGATAATCCCGCTTGTTTACACAAAGCAGATAATCCGAAAGGCCCTGTATCATACATCATTAATCCGGCTTTATTAGAGCTAATACCCGCCAAAACCGCTAGGCTGTGTTTGACAACGGACATCCGGCCAAGTCCAATAGCCCTAATGATAAATGACGGAGTAAGTCGCCCCATTTGCGCCATATGAAGACTGAACTCCCTGATATCTTTGTCAGAGTCATCGTCAAGGACCAGATCTAAACTCGCTCGTTCTCGAGCTTGGCTTGCGATGTTTACCGCTTGAGGCGCCGCGATTTTATGCTTCTCATTGAGAATAACTGCGGCCTCCTCCGAGACCATGCTGATAAGTTTTTCCATGATCGTATTGGGCAAATCAGCGCGTGAAATCATGGCTTCCTTGATCAAATCGTCATCATAGTAAAAGTCTAATATATCTTCCGCTGTATCCGCATCGATCAAAGCGCCATCATTTGCGGCAACGGTCGCAACAGCTTTACTGTCACCATAACGGACAATAGCCTTCACCAGATTTCCAGACACTTTTGGTCGACGGGCGACGGCGAGAATTTTGGCGGCTGCGTCAGATTTTAAAACCTCAATAAGATCTTCATCCGTCAGAACCGGGGAGAATTCAATTATGGGGAGCGCAATATTATCGACATCAGAGATCAATTGTAACGCGACGGACCGTGGAAGCTCTTGAGAATTACGTAATGTGATCGCCAGGGCCCTGCGTACCATTTCCACGGCGTCTTTCGCCATAAACTTAAGAAGATCGGTCGCCAGCTGTGTTTCTGAGTCCGACAGCGATGAGGTGCGTACAGTACGACAAATTCTTTGCGCCGCATTGGCGCGTTTCTCTGGATCCGGATGGCGGACCAGGATACGAATGTCGTCTTCGCTTAGATGTTCGAGTGCGAGTTCGCCCATCACTACCTCCAGCCCCAAAATCTAAATGGATAGGGTAAACGGTCGCTTAAGAAAGCGCCAAACCTAGAATTAATTTTCAATTCATGGAGAATTGTCTATAACAGCGCTCCTTGGGGGAAGAATGAAAACGAGTTTTAAAACAAACGACATAGAATCTAAGCGTCAGAAACTACTGACCCGACTTAGAGATGATCGCTCAATCAAGTTTGAATTAGTCATAGATAGGACGTCGAAAAACGCTTCAGAGGAAGACGATGGTCTGACTATTCCGGATTTCAGGAAAACGCTTCAAAAGTAAATGGTACCGCCTCTTGGTCTCGAACCAAGGACCTCCGGTTCCACAAACCGGCGCTCTAACCAACTGAGCTAAGGCGGCCCATATACATAAGCGCGCCGCTTCTAACCAAAGCCGCGCGCCTCTTCAAGCAGTTATTTTAAAATTATACGTCGTCAGGAAGCTTGATCGTTTCCCAGCCTTGGCTGCCCAGTCTTTCCTGATAACGGATATAGGCATCAAGCTCCCTAGCCCGGCGCGCCGGGCTTGGATGAGTGGACAAAAACTCTGGCGTAGACCGAGTGCCTTCACCCGCCATTTTTTCCCAGAGCTTAACCGCCTGATAGGGATCATAACCTGCCTTATGCATGTATTTTGCACCAAGACGGTCAGACTGCAACTCATGTTTCCTGGAGAATGGCAAAACCACACCGACCTGATACCCCATACCCAGGGCTGCACTTAGCAGTTGAGTGTTATATTGCGCACCGCGCATACAGTTCTGATATTCACGCTGAATTTGGTAGACTTCCTGATTGGATACTTGCGACCGGCTTCGTCCACCAATACGGGCATTTGCCTGAGAACGACACTTTTTTGACAGCTGACTGCCTGCCAGGGCAGTCCCGCCTGCGACAACTAATTGCCCGCCCATTTGTTGACTAACCCGTTCGGCCGCATGCCTACCCGTAACATGACCAACTTCGTGGCCCATAACAGCAGCGATTTGATCATCATTATCGGCGAAGTCCATCATGCCCTTGTAAAATCCGACTCGATTACCTGGGAGCACAAAGGCGTTTTTCGTATCTTTTTCAAAGACCGCATAATCCCATTGCTCATCGTCTTTGTTCGCTCCCCGGGAAATTCGAGAGCCAATACTTCTTAGACGCGACAAATAAAGTGGGTCTCTTGCCGATGGTAGCTTCGTTTTTGCCTCATTCCAGCTGGATGCCGCCATTTGTGAAAGCTGACTATCGCCAACCAGCAGGAACTGCTTTGATCCTGTTTCAGGGTTCGTTGCACAGCCGGATAATGCTGGCGCAGCGACTGTCAACGCTCCTCCTGCTGCCAGGGCTTGCACCATGAGGCGGCGATTAAGCATGTCTTTGGTATCTTGATCGTGGTTCTGATCACAATTTTCGTGATTATGGCCGTGACTACATAGCATAGGGCGTCCTCCTTTTGATAAGGTGAGTATAGGATAAATA
>JAHDDC010000084.1:1302-3332 GCA_020629545.1 Hellea sp. | reverse complement strand
GTGACTACATAGCATAGGGCGTCCTCCTTTTGATAAGGTGAGTATAGGATAAATAAAGTAAATGAACAGGGGCTGATTGCAGACACAGAAAATACATTACAGTCAAATAACTGTGATTTCTATCATGGTCTCGCTATAAGTCCGGTGATAATATCGTCAAAAATTAACGAGATCGACCATGCGGAAATTTATAGTCTTGGGTTTAGGCTTAATTAGCCTTCTGATTCTAGCAATCGTCACCATCCCATTTTTGGTTCCGTCTTCGGTTTATAAATCTACGATACAAAATCAATTGTCAGAACGACTAGCGCGGAAGGTCGATATCAAGGGGGACGTCAAAATTTCTCCCTTACCAAGCCTGAAAATCGAAGTTGGAGAGGTGAATATCGAAAATCCGGATGGTTTTTCATCCAATTACCTTGCTCAAATGGAAAATTTGAAGGTTCGGGTCAAACTCCTGCCACTCTTGTCTAAAAAAGTCGAGATTTCTGCTTTTGAGCTGAATAAGCCTGTCATTCAATTGGAGAAAAAATCCGATGGAACGGCAAACTGGATTTTGGGACAGGCGCCCGAGAAAATAGAAACACCATCGTCTGGGCCATTCAAAAGGGATGGACGCTTCAAGGACCTGGAGGCCTCCCTGGGCACTTTCAAAATTCGCGATGGTTTAATTGATTTTTCGGATGCCGTGTCTAACCGGGACCACAAATTACGAAGTGTAAATATTGATTTATCCATGGCTTCATTAAACGATACGCTGACGGCTGATGGCAGTTTGGTTCTGGATAATATACCTGCGGACATTGAGGTATCACTGGACACGCCAAGGCTTTTTCTCGATGGTCAAAAAACGCCCGTAAAATTCAAATTGAATACAGCATTTGGGGCGCTGAGCGCGAAAGGATTTTTCACGGAAAGCGAGGACATCAATTTTGCTTTTGATATCGTTGGATCCGTAAAAGACCTTAATCCACTAGGCCGGTTTTTTCCATCAAAAGTAAGCTACTCCGAACTGGCCGACTCTGTTGCTTTCTCTGGAAATTATGCATTTGACGGACAAAAACTTGATGCAAAGAATGCCGATATTGAAATTTCCGGACCAATTATCCGCTCCCGTTTCAAAGGCGATGCTGTCGTAACTGATAGTTTTGGAGGCAATGGACGCATTGAAATCGATATACAGGATTATGAAACACTCGCTCGGATATTAGAGCTGGACACGCCCGTTAATGATGTCTTGAAAAAAGCGACTATTTCCTCAGATATAAGACTAGTTGGTGAGACCGTTCAGGCCGAAAACCTAAAAACCAAATTACTAGGTAACGGGCTGGATGCGGATTTCGATGGTCAAGCAAAGTTTGGAGAGCAATTATCCCTCAATGGCCGCTTTACATCAAAAGTCGCCTCTATTCCCGATCTAGCAAAGCGATTTAATGTGGTTCAACCTCAGCTCACAATTTTGGGGAATGGAGAAGCTGATGGTACAATAGCTTATGACGGCACGAATACGATCATTAAGCTGGATCGAGCCAAAACAGATGGTCCAAATCTTACGGCCTCTTATCTAGGTGACATTAAACTATCGGCCAACACGATAAGTCTGGATGGTCAATTCGATAGCGCCATCCCGGATGTTGCCCGTCTTTCCCAACTCGCACAAATAGAAAACGCTTATGCCAAAGCTGTAGGCGCTGCTAAAGCGACAGGCCGCGTTTCAGGGAGCACAGACGAGCTGAATTTAGATGACATTGATCTGGTTCTGGACGACGGCGATTTCAATGGCACTTATGCGGGATCTGTGGTTTATGACGCTCAGTCTGGATTAAGTTTAGACGGCGCATTTACCGGTCTCATACCAGAACTCGCGCGTTTAACCGAAGTGACGGGTCATGACCTTCCCTACAAGAAATCAATAAACCGCATAGCAACGACTGGAAACATCGAAGGTCAAACCGATAGCCTTCTGTTTAAGGGGGTGCAAATCGATTTATCTGAGGGAGAACTTAACGGACAATTCAAAGGCAGTGCCA
>JAHDDC010000084.1:0-1202 GCA_020629545.1 Hellea sp. | reverse complement strand
GTGCAAATCGATTTATCTGAGGGAGAACTTAACGGACAATTCAAAGGCAGTGCCAGCACTCAGGGCGGCTTTAAGCTGGACGGCCATTTAAATGCGGAAATACCGTCTGCAAGGAAACTCACGCGAACCACAACTGGGGTCGAGCTTCCTGCGAGTACCGCGGCTGGTCAAATCTATGAACGGATAGCCTTATCCGGAAAAGTCACTGGAAATCCAGCGGGTCTCCAATTTTCAAATGCGGATTTGACCATGGACGCAATTGATGGCGACGGGAACTTTGAATTGGATTTGACGACATCAAAGCCGACACTCAAAGGTAAACTCGATATGGGGAAAATCGATTTTCGGCCCTATATGGCCGCCTATTCAGCGGGCGTAGAGGGCATACAGCCTTGGAGTGAAGTTCCTTATAACTTTTCAGCCCTCAAACTCATGGATGGAAACTACGTCATCAGAACACCAGAGGTTCTTTTCGGGCCTTTAAAGTTTGGCCAAACTGATCTTGATGCCGTGGTCACTGGAGGCATTATGACTGCCAGACTTCCAGAGGTTAACCTTTACGGGGGCCTTGGTGTCATGACCGCGACGCTCGACGCATCCGGTGAAATTCCAAAGGTTAAATTGGCTGTTACCTTGGAAGATATCACATCGAACCGCTTCCTGAGCTCCCTCGCTAATTTCACAAGGCTGGAAGGCACAGGGCACACCCTGCTGGAAATAACAGGCGAAGGCAGGAGTCAGGCTGAGATCATGCGATCTCTTAATGGATATGGAGATTTTGAGGTCATTGGCGGCGTGATTAAAGGCATTGATTTGTCGAAATTTTTGACCGGCGTGGACGAGTCATTGACACAACGCGTTCTTCCTCAGGGCATCGGCGATACATATACGACCAATTTCAATGATATGATCGGAAAATTTAAAATTAAGGACGGGGTAATCTCTTTGGATAACTTCAATTTAAAAGCCGCCGGTGTACATGCGGGCGGCTCAGGCATATTGGATATCGGCAATCAAAAGCTGGATTTTGGTCTTCGCCCCCGGTTGACCAGTGCAGACGCCAGCGATTTGGGACGGTTTGGCGTCCCAATCAGATTTAAAGGCAATTGGGGCAATATTTCTCCGGGCCCCGACTTCGATTTGATGCAAAAAATTGCGATCGAAAAAGCGAAGATCAGGGCTCGAGAGGAAATAAAAGACCG
>JAHDDC010000083.1:4715-9344 GCA_020629545.1 Hellea sp. | reverse complement strand
TCTGTGCTCGCGATCAGGCTTTCCCACTTCGCGATCTTATCGGCGAGCTTGTCGCGCTTCTTGCCTGAAAGACCCTCAAGCTCGGCCCGCATTTCTGCGATCTTGGCCTCGCGGAAGGCGATATTGTCATTCCATTCATCGATCTGCACATCCAGGGCCTCTGCGGCGGCCGTGGCCGCTGTCAGCTCCGCCTCAAGCGCTTCGATAACCGTGGGATCACATTCCCCCTCTGGCGGGGTCTCTTCCGTGGGCGCAATGACGGCAATAGGCATAAGCCCAAGCCAGACATATTCCCGGATCGTTTCACCTGTTGCGCCGTCCGTCTCGGCGATCAGGCGGCCGTCCAGGTCATAATGGTAATGGGTGGTCTTGGCTCTTCCTAGATTGGTGGTTCCATACCAAGCAGCGAACCGATGGATGAAAACAATTTAACGCATTTTATATTTTTTTGGGCTTACTACCCCCAAACATAACTTTAACAACACTCCCAATATGTTGAACATAGAACTCCTCCTATTCATTATTATTCTGATAAGTTCCGTAGCTTTAATAGGCATTTATTATGGTAAAATCATTTCCGATGGGAAGGTACGCCGCAACTACCGAATAGCCGTTATTTGTATATGTTTATTACTTCTATTTCTTATACTGTATTCCCTAGAAACAAGAGGTCTACTTCAAGCATGATTTCGCAGTATTTTACTCAAGATCAAAATCCTGGCCCTTTAGTAGGATTGTAATACCCTTGTGCAGCAAATGATGGTTGCGGAGTTCCATCAATTTCACATTTGCAATTGTCGTTACTTCCTGCAAGTTTCCCACCGGCATGCATCCCTAAATTACGACGGCCTACTTTTTGAACGCATAAATGTTGACGAGAATTGCCAATGGGAAAAAAAGCAGCATAAATCTTTGATCAAAGCCGATTAAAAATACTAGCAACACAATCAAGGGAAAAAGATGAGTAGCTCTTTTTAAAGCTCGTTTTAAGTTATTCATGGTTCAATGTTTCTTTAGAGTGATGTTACTTGTAAAAACGATTTATGGCATCTCTCATTAACAGCCAACGACACTCAAAGTAATATGAGGGCAAAACTTTGCCTTTTTGAGATGACTTATTCACGGCGGCCAACATTATCAGACTTAAAAACACCCTAGAATGCCTCATGATTCTTGGTAGTTGGAATACATGAATTTAGTTTTAAGTTGGTCGGCTTTCACCTCTTGCAGATATACCCCCTATGGGTATAAGGAAGGTTATGAAATCCGATACGAAACCCAAGGCGCTGAAACGGCTGGCGCGTATTGAAGGTCAGGTAAGGGGCGTAGCCCGTATGATCGAGGAAGACCGCTATTGTGTTGATGTGGTGCGGCAGATCCAGGCTATTCGCGCGGCGCTTGGCAGCCTTGAGAAACTGGCGCTTGATGATCATTTGGCAACGTGTGTGGACAAGGCTCTGACTTCAGATGATGTCGAGAACCGCAAGGCGAAAGTCGAAGAACTCGTCGCTATTTTTGGAGGCCGGAAATGACCCGGGCTTTATGGATTTCGGTTGCCGCGATTGGTTTGTCGGCTTGTGTGTCTATTCCCAAAGATGCGGGGTTTTCTGATCTTGTCTCTTTGACGGCCCCAATGGGCGGGGCACCAGCAGAATGGGTTGGTGAGACGATGTCCGAGCTTGAGGCCGAGGATCGTATCTCCGCTCTTTTGTCAGAACCGCTTAACGAGGCCAGTGTGGCCGAAATTACAACCTTATCCAATCAGGATTTGCGGGCTGTACTCTATGGACTAAAGGCCGCTCGCGGGGATTACCGGGATGCTACCAGCCTGCCCAACCCTTTTGTCTCGGCGCTTTTCATTGACGGTAAGGGGGTGAGTGAGCTGACCGATTGTTTCGGAACGACCACCGAGATATCAGATCCGCCGCTTGGCGGCAGTATCGGCATTTCATATGATATCCTGGATTTGCTGTTTTTGCCCCGAACTCTGAAGGCGGCTAAGGCCGAATTTGATGCCGCAAAATACGGGTCTGTCCGACAATTTGCCGATATCGCTTATCGTGCCAGAATTCAGTTTTATGAAACGATGGCTGCCAAGCAAATGCTGGAGCTCACACGCCAAAGTCATGCTGCCACTGAAGCGTCTGCCGAAATTGCACAAGCGCTTTATGATGCCGGGAATATTCCGCGGATTGAGCTCACCCGTGAACAATTATTCGCGGCGCAGATGAAGGCGGAATTGGGCATGGCGGAGCGTCGCTTCAATATGGCAGATTTGCAACTTGCTCAAATCATGGGCCTGTCGAAGGACAAAGCCGCATCAATAAAGCTGAAAGGGCGGTTGCGCACGCCGGACCAGGCCAAGCTAGACCCTGTTGACCTGACGACGATTATGGATCGTAATCTGGAACTGAAACATCGCGAGGCAATAATGACAAGCCTCGCCACGCAAATGGGCCTGAAAGATGTTCAGAGCCTGTTCGGGGAGATTGAGATAGAAGGCGAAACCGAGCGTCACGACGGCGAAAAAGAATTTGCGTTTGGCGGCGGGATTGAAATTCCAATTTTTAATTTTGGGGGTGGTCGACGTGAGGCCGCTCGAGCCCGACTAGAGCAAATGCGGCGGCAATATGATGGCGCCAAGACGGCGCTGGTCACAACGTCTGACATTCTTTACGGGGAATTGTCGAGCGCGCGCGATGGGGTATTGCTGCAACGCAAAGAAATACTGCCACTATCCAAAAAACTGTTGGACGGAACGCAGCTCGATTACAATGCGATGCAAACCGGTGTCTTTGGTCTTTTAAATGCTAAGCGAGAACAGCTCGCTGCCGGGCAAGCTTACATTCAGGCCGTTGAAGATTACTGGAAAACGCGGGCTCGTTATGAGTATTTGCTAGCAGGCGGCTCGCCCGAAATCGCCATGCCCATGTCTGGCCAATCTATAATGTCCGGCAGTAATCGCGAGGAGGACCACTAATGCCATCACGTCGCGATACCCTAAAGTTGGCAGGACTTGGAGCCGGCGCAGCTGCGCTTGGCGGCGCCGCGAAATCAGATCATAGCACTGGAATTCACGCGCATACGGAAAGCGTCTCGCATAACGGAACTGTTTATCCACCAGGACGAAAAGGAATTGATTATACCCCCGTGATCACGCCGGATGGTTCGACATTGCCGTTTAAAGTCGTTGATGGTGTGAAAGTTTTCCATCTGACGGCCAGCGAAGTTGAACATGAATTTGCTCCGGGTTTAAAGGCCTATTGCTGGGGCTATAACGGGGAGGTTCACGGGCCTACGCTGGAAGCGGTCGAGGGCGATCGCGTTCGTATCTATGTTACAAATAACTTAATTGCGCCGACAACGGTGCATTGGCACGGTATTATTCTAAACTCCGGTATGGACGGGGTAGGGGGGCTAAATCAGCGCGCCATCATGCCGGGCGAAACATTTATTTATGAGTGGACTTTCGTGCAACACGGCACGTTTATGTATCATTCCCATCATGACGAAATGACTCAAATGGCTTTGGGCTTGATGGGAATGATTGTTGTCCATCCGCGCAAACGTACTGAGCCTGTACCGGACCGTGATTTCGCCATGATGTTGTCAACCTGGGCGATCAGACCTGGCGCACGCCGCCCTGATCCCAACGAAATGACAGATTTCAATGTGCTGACCATCAACGGAAAATCCTATCCAGGCACCTCCGCGCTGGTCGCCCGAACAGGTCAGCGTGTCCGGTTTCGTATTGGGAATTTATCGGCTATGGATCATCATCCAATACATCTTCACGGCTATGCTTTTGAAGAGATTGCAACGGATGGCGGCACGATCCCAAAAACAGCGCGCCGCCCGCAGACAACAACCCTGGTCCCGACCGGGACGACCCGCACGGTTGAGTTCATTGCTCATAATCCCGGTGATTGGGCCATGCATTGCCATATGACACACCATGTTATGACGCAAATGGGCCATGATATCCCAAATATGATTGGATTGGACGCGTCCAAAATAGATGATCAAGTCGGGTCTCTCTTGCCGCATTATATGACGATGGGACATGACGGAATGGGGGAGATGGGACCGCATATTGAAAGCGGACACATGAAGGTTCCTGAGAATTCCTTGCCTATGGTCGGCGCGCGCGGACCGCATGACTATATCACCATGGGCGGAATGTTTACGATCTTCAAAGTCCGGAACGAGTTGACGAATTTTTCTGACCCGGGTTGGTATGATGACCCGCTTGGTATGGCGCGCCCGGCAACATCATCCGAGTTAGCCAGAGACGGAGTCAATCCGGATGTATCCGAGGTAGATCAGCCGCATTCCATGCCACACAACATGGGGATGAAGGGAAAATCTATGAAAGGGGAGCATGAGGGACATTGACCGTCCCGGCGATTATGTTCATCCCACGTAAAACTACTATGCGTTATAAACAGGGAAAATAGGAGTACAGATCATGAAATACTTAATTGGAACCATCGCCGTGATTGGGTTGTTTTCCGCCCCGGCTTACGCTGAGCATGATCACGCAAAAAAAGAGGCCGCGGAGCTTACTCAAACTGATATGCAAGATCATTCCGCTCATGAGATGAAATCTGGTGATCAAAATAGTATGGA
>JAHDDC010000083.1:0-4615 GCA_020629545.1 Hellea sp. | reverse complement strand
CAGTAAAATGAATCACGGTGATGGCCACATGATGGGTAGCAAGACTATGCCTGCTGATGGAGCCATCCTCGACACGGCGCCTAGGAAAATTGGTGTCAATTTCGGTCATAAAATGAATGTCGAAGCTGTGATTATTTCGACGTTTACGGGCGAGATGATCGAAATGGATATATCAGAGATAGGGGAAACGGATCATTTTATGCTTGATGCACCAGAGCTTCAGGCGGATGACTATATTGTCGATTGGCGCGCCCGGGGTTCGGACGGTCACATAATGAGCGGTTCTTTCGCTTTTACAATTGAATAATCCTCAATAAAATTTTAGCCTCCAGCGATGAAAATTCTTCGCTGGACTCTGAAAATACATAAATGGATAGCGCTGTTAATCGGCCTGCAAATTTGATATGGATTGTAGGTGGATTTATCTTCAGCGCTCTTCCTATTGAGAAAGTCCGAGGTGAACATAAAGTCGCTGAATGGACTTCTCAGCCCATGGATCCGTCTCGCGTTATCCCATTGAAAATTGTTGCGGAGCGGGCTGGATTATCAAAGATAAAAAGTGCTGATTTAGGAACGTTATTGGGACGTCCAGTATGGCGTATTAGTGTGGATAACGACCATGCTGGCCACAACCAGATCATAACTCTAGACGGTCGCAATGGGCGAAAGCTTTCACCGATCAATGAAGCGCTGGCCAGACAGATTGCTAAGGCCGATTACATCGGGCCCGGACAGCTAATTTCCATTGTGTATGACGAAGATCCTCCGACCGAATATCCTCATGCGGGGGCGGCGTGGATCGCCGAGTTTGACGATTTTGATAAGACCTCCATTTATATTAATCCGGAAAGCGGGCTGGTGAAATCAAGGCGATCTCGTACCTGGCGTCTATTTGATTTTTTCTGGCGGCTTCATGTTATGGATTATGATGACGGCGCAAATTTTAATCATCCCCTTTTAATCATTTCCTCATTGATCGCGTTGATTGTTGCGCTATCTGGCCTTGTTTTGTTGTTAATTCGAGTAAGACGAAAACTCAAGATGATGCGGGCGTAACGTCATTCGGACTTTGTCAGTATTAAATTTGCCTCAGAAACTTCGGACCTTCGTCATAGTCAGGCCATAATTTGTCGTGACACTCCATTCATGGCAATACTCATAAAACGTAGTTTCTATTTTCTCGGCTTATGTGTCGGACTTTTACTGGCCTATAAAGGGTACCGAGTTAAGAAAGCCTTTGATATCGTAGACGAAAAGTTTGCCTTTATTGAGCAATCGGCGCGGATATTTGTTGAAGATCTTACGTCCAGTCAAAAAGAAATATTATTAGCGATCGAAGACCCAAATTTTTACGATCACAATGGCTTAGATTTAAGGTCACCAGGTGCCGGAAAAACGACCATAACACAAGCGCTTGTGAAACGCGTATTCTTTAAAAATTTCAAGCCTGGTTTTGCCAAGATCGAACAAAGTCTGATTGCCCGATATGTTGTGAACCGCAAGGTTTCAAAAGTTGATCAAATTACGGCGTTCTTAAATCTGGCTTATTTTGGAAATTGTAACGGTCAACAAATTGAGGGTTATGATGAAGCAGCGAAATGTTATCTGAGAAAGTCGTTCGGAGAGCTCTCGGATGACGACTTTATCAATCTTACGGCTCGTCTTATAGCTCCTAATAAATTTAATCGGGATGCTCCGGCGCTCGAGATACGTATCAAAAAAATAGAACGGCTTTTGATTGGAGAATGTGTCCCTCGAAATCATTCTGACGTTACTTACGAAGCCTGTTGATGAACATTCGGCCTTGTTTGTTTCGAGTTCATTACGAATTATTATGACTGTGCTTAGTTCTTGATTAACAAACCAGGCTTTAATATCTGAAAATCATGCATAGGGCGTTACTAACTTTACTGCTTTTTTGGCCGATGTCCGTATTCGCGGATTCAGCTAGCGTGGCTATAGTGGAATCGGCTAGAGAACGGACATACGCTGACGTCAGGTATGATCCAAAATATGTAAAGCTTTCTTACCCCAATGGCGATGTCTCGCCCGATACAGGTGTCTGTACTGATGTTATTATTAGAACATTTAGAAATGCATTTGGGTTTGACTTTCAAAAAGCCGTTCATGAGGATATGCGGGAAAACTTCTCAGCTTATCCTAATGTTTGGGGGCTTAGTCGTCCCGACAAGAATATAGATCACCGCAGGGTTCCCAATCTCGAAGCGTTTTTGAAACGACAGGGCGCTGCGGTTCCGATGACCAAAAATCCAAAAGATTATCTCCCCGGAGATATTGTGAGTTGGCGCTTGGGTGGTCGAATAGCCCATATCGGTATTGTGTCAGATAAAAAGACCTGGGACGGAACACCGCTGATTATTCATAATATTGGCGGCGGACCCGTCGAGGACAATATTCTATGGATTGATAAGATGACGGGCCATTTTAGGTTTGCGCCGAAGGCCGAGTAATTAAGGCAAATATTCGGCCGTTTCGGTTTTTCCGGGCCTCAATAATGCGATAGCCGGATCATCACGTCCTTCTGGGACAAAACAGGGAAGGTCCCAAAATAAAACCCGGTGACCACCTATGTCAGCTCCGTCAACCGAACCTGCGCCATTCCAAACGGTAACATGGCCATTAAAGGTACTGCCCGGGAAGTCCATAAGAACGATGCCGGGACGAGGCGGAAGATCAAAACTATCAGCCGAGCCATCATCGATATTCAAGTCAGGCGCGCCAAAAACATCTTTGAGGTATTCCTCGGCGTCACGAATACGGTAATAATATTGGTCACCATTGCCGCCGCTAACGGTTTTCCGACCATTTCTTGGAATCTTGTGTCCGGCTTTGTTTAGCATATGGGAAAGACGGACTGTGCAGGCGTTTGTCCAGCGGCCTTTGTCGAGCGGCAGATTTCCATTGATTTCAACATACCCACCGATTTCACCCCAAATACCCTCGGGCCGATCGTAGAGATAGTTCTCCCACATGACTTGTAAGTTCGGGCGATTGGAAAAGCGGCCATCTGCTAGTACAGGCGAGGTACAAACCAGCGGGCGTTCCTGACCATAAACAAGCGTTTCATACTTTGTTGGTTCAGCATTAGAGGTTGCCGGTGCGGTTTCAGCAACTGGTGTTGCTGGCGTTGTTTGTGTCTTGGGTGTGGATGCACAACCGCTGGCTAGAATAGCCGATACTCCAATAAGTAGAGATAACTTTGATTTCATAGCCCGCTCCCAAGGCCAGCCTAGGGGTTTAGCCAAGTCGGGTCAACGCCTGAACGGTAAAAGGATTTGCGTTATGCAGGTCGGCGCGCAAGTGCCACCATAGAACACCACATAAGTGGCCCGCGTCCGCTCCCTATTGTTTTCACGGGCTCAAAACCCACTTCTTTCATCATAGTATGAAGTGTTTTTGGGCTGAAAAACTTAATATGCCCTCCAGCGGAATTGACCATGAAGTGACCATCCCATTGATTGATGAGGCTAAGCGCCAAATTTTTAACATAGCCATGATAGGGGGTCGTTAGAAGTAGAAACCCACCGGGCTTGATGGCTTTGTAAAGGTTTTCCAAGAATTTTTCTGGATCAAAAAGGTGCTCGATGACTTCAAGGGTAACAATTCCATCATAACCACCCACGGGAATGACTTTTGGCGGTCCGGCTAAGAGATCGGCCTGGAAAAATTCTAGATCTGGGAAGTTTTTATGTGCCAATTCAACTCCAGACTCAGAGTAATCTGACCCTCGGACGTTGTGACCAAGGCCAGCCAGCCAGTTGGTCACGTAGCCATTGCCGCAACCTGCATCCAATAGTTGATGAGTGCCTTTGGGCATTAGTTTCTGAATAGCGGGCAGATTATATGCGTGATGTATAGAGGGTTGTACATCTTCAAAAACGTAGGCCCCAGTTTTTTCTACGTCTAATTTTTCATCAACTTGTAACATGATTAGTTTTTCACCTAACTGAATTTTGATTGACTACAGGTTATCACGAAAGCGTTAAATTTGAATGACGCCCGCAGATATTCAAACTTGGCTTCGGTCCAAAGACAGGTAAGAAAATATTCATTTACTAATTAATTGAAATCAAACGGATTTGACGAAAATTGAGACACAAATCGTTTAAGCTCCGTAAATCTCTTCTCAATCGAAAATTAATTAAACTCATTTAGATTTGGCTTTGGTGAATAATTATATTGGGGCTCAAAGCATCCAAATGCAGAATAGTTTAGAAAAGATGTGGCCATTTTTGATGCGCATAGCTGCGGTTCTTTTTAGCCTTTTATTGTTGCCAGCCTCATTAGCACATGCTCAGCTCGGGCCAACACCATATCCGGTACCAAACTGTACTGCGAATGATGCGACTATTTCCGGCATTGCGACGTCTACGTTTAGTCTTGTTTCGCAATGTGCATTGCCTACCGATACAGCAACGATGGAATTTGATATTTCTTACAGTCAGAATGCATCCAGTCGATATGATCTTGTTATTGGTACAATTCACAACAACCAAATCATCGCCCAGGAATTTTTTAGTGATGTTCAGACGGGTGGCGACGCTATATTTCAGAATCTTGATGGGGAAAATGATTTTGGCGATACTAGTTCAAT
>JAHDDC010000082.1 GCA_020629545.1 Hellea sp. | reverse complement strand
CGAATGTAAAAAGAGCCCGTACAGGCAATGAAACTTTCGAAGTCTTTGGCCGGGATCATGCCGAAAGACCGTTGCAGCATCTGGGAACCGTAAAAGCAGAAAACAAAAGTCTTGCCATCGCCCATGCACGCTTCGTCTATTCCGAACGGCAATGGGTGGAATTATGTCTTTCACCAACCGCCAGCTTTTCTGGTTGTCTGGCGGCAGGGCAGGACGGCCAGGTTGGCATGGCCTGATGGCTGAGAACGGACCATCGATCACAGGGCCGTTAGACCGGTTCTCGCGGCAATATGACAAGCATGTGGATTGTCCATGGTGTGGTTCCGCGAATAGCAAAATTTCCAGCCCATTTGGCGGAACAGTATCGGAAATTCTGTTCACCTGTTCGGATTGTGGAGAGACTTTTGGCTGGATGAAATGGGAACATAAACGCGGGCACAAGTTGTCCGAAAAAGGAGGTGAAAAATGACCGACTCCAATTTGAAACAAAAATTACTGGCAGAACTTTTGTGTATATCCGATACGAAATGGGTGTTGGGACACTGGTATATCAAAGTCATACCGAACGGTCATTCCGTTCCTGATTTTGCGTCTATGGCCGGTATGGCCCAGGATGAGCTGGGTCAAACCCGTGCTATGATGGATTATCTGGAGCAAAGTTTTGAATTGCCCGAAAATCAGCTCGAATTTGGACGAGGTTCTGATGAAATTCATAATATGGAGGTTTTGGATAAAGCACCGCAAAGCTGGGGTGATTTTGTCGTTACGGCATTTTTGACAGAGCAGGCTATGTGGAGTGCTCTGGAAGGATTTGTAGGGAGCTCCAATAAGGCTGTTTCCAACATGTGCACAAAATTTGCGGAAGAAGGTTATTTTCACAGACTGTATATTGATGGATGGCTCTCTGCCTTTACGGATGAAGAAAGAGAAGATGCTATAAAAGCAATGCCTGAGCGCTTGAAGCTGGCAAGGCAATGGTTTGAGTTTGGTTCGGAAGACCTTCAAAAAGCCGGAATGCGGCCATGGTCGGCCGGCGAATGCAAAGAGCATTTTGAGCTGGGCGTGAAAAACCTGGAAAAAGCTTTGCAGATAGAATTGCCAGAAACCGCCGACAAAGCGGATAACTGGGATAGTCGTCGTCGGCGTCCAGCAGGCTCCGCCATGCCTGCCGGATTGTGGGAATATGTTCTGCCCACCACAGAAGCGGCACAAATGGCGAGAAGACCTCTGGCTGAAAGCGTGAAAGATAATATTGATCTTTTTGCCAAACCTCAGAAAGTCGACAAAACAGAGCCGTTCTTCGAACAATAACCTATGGTCAGAATTGTTTTTCAGACGTCCGACGGCGATCAATATCCTGTTGAGGTCGAGCCAGGTTACAACGTTATGGAAGCCGCCTATAATAATCTGGTGCCCGGCATTGAGGCAGAGTGCGGAGGGGCCGCCGCCTGTGCGACTTGTCATGTCTATGTCCATCCAGACTGGGTGAGTAAAACAGGTGTCGTATCTGACCTTGAAGACAGCATGCTTTTCATGGCCAATGACCGGCAGGCGACAAGCCGGTTATCCTGCCAAATTCGGGTCACTGAAGAATTGGACGGTTTGATTGTTGGTGTGGCCGATAATATTATCTAAGTTCAAATGACAGGGCCTTTGCCATATTTGATTTAATAGTTGGACCGCTTTTCCGTTTAAAAGGAACTGAATAATTTTTCCGGGAGGTCCTGTGTCATTAGCAGTAATCGGCGTCGCCGAAGTTCCAACAAAACGAGATCCGTCGCGCACCCGCTGGGATATCCTGAAAGATGTCTGCGTTCGCGCTATTGAAGACGCTGGTATTGGTAAAGATGATATTGAGGCCGTCCTCTCGGTCAATCCGATGGCCCAGCCCAGCATGGCGCTGGACATGGCACTTGGGCGCATCCCGGAAGTGCTTGGCCTGAACGGATGCAAAGATATTTGTGTGATGAATTCGGGCGGTACGTCGACCACCAATTGCGTAAGGCTGGCCAATGCCTTTTTGTCTAATGGATGGGCGAAATTTGTACTGATCCCGCACACCACCGTGCAATCGGATATTCCAACCGAAGATCTGATTAATTTCTTCGCGACGGCACCTTTGGATCCGCAATGGGAATATCCTTACGGCGTGACTTTTAATGGCGCCATGGGATTAATTACGAACCGCTATATGTATGAAACGGGGACGACGCCGGAAGAAATGGCGTCTGTTACTGTCGGGCTTCGGGGCTGGGCTGCCAAAGATCCCATGTCTATTTTTTACGGTAAGCCCGTAACCCTTGAAGACGTCATGAACTCCCGAATGATCAGTACGCCCCTGCATTCAAAAGAGTGTAATTTTCTCGCCGATGGCGGTGGTGCCATGGTGGTTACAACCCATGAGATCGCTAAAGAGTTAGGCCGCCCGGCCGCTTATGAACTCGGCCATGATATGCGCTTTATGGGCGCCACGCCGGTTTTGCGTTCTGATGTTTTCTCCAGGGAGTCCTATCGCGGATCCAGCCAGGGGGCTTTGGAGAAAGCTGGATTGACTATTAATGATATGGATTTACGGCAAATCTACGGGGCCTATCCTTATACGCAATGTTCGGCCCTTGAAGGTTATGGCGTTTGTGAGGAGGGCGAGGGAGCCAGGTTGTGGGCTAGTGGACGTTGTGGTCCGGACGGTGACTTGCCTTGCACGACAATGGGAGACGCGACTGGGCGTGGTCACACGGGCTCCGGGGTGTCTATGGCCTTTTATATTGATACGGTTCGGCAAGTCCGCGGTGATGCCGGTGAGCGTCAAGTCAAGAACTGCGAACATGCTATTCTGACCACAGCGGGAGGGTCCGTTATGAATGCCTGTACAACGATTTTCGGGAGGAGTGCGCCATGACGGAATATAATAAACCACTTCCAGTGATCCAGGAATTAGCCCGCCCGTTTTGGGACGCGGCTAAAGAGGGCAAGTTGCTCGTACAATGCTGTAATAGCTGTAACGCGTCCATATTTTTTCCCCGAGACAGATGCCCAGAATGCTGGTCGCAGGATTTGGGCTGGATAGAAGCCAGTGGAAATGGTGAGGTTTATGCCTTCTCAGTCACCTATGAAGGCGTTGAGAAACCCTTTGTCGAAGATCTGCCCATCGTTCTGGCCTGGATCGATCTGCCTGAGGGCATACGTATGCAAACGAATATTGTCGATTGCGATCCCGAGAGCGTGGAAATAGGCATGCCCGTCGAAGTGACATTCCGCAAAGCGACTGAAGATATCTGCCTCCCATATTTCAAACCTGTGAGCGCCTAGGTGAGCCAGCCGAGCTGGGGTAAATGGGGTAGCTGGGAAGAGGCTGAAGCCTGTATTGGCCAAATTATTGGTGAAACACGATCACCTGATCCGGTCGAACTCGGGGCCATTCGCCGATGGCTGGAACCCAAAGAGTTTGATTGTTCGCTGCACACTAATCGGCAGATCGCCAAAGCTCATGGTTATCGGGACGTCATTGCGCCTAACACTATGGCTTTCACCTATGGGATTGGGCCTTATTGGTCTCCAGAAGATGGTCTGTCTGAACCCGGCTATGAACCACGCCAGATTTCTATTCCGGTGATCTTTGATGTGCCGGCGCCTTGCACGCTCAGCTTTGCTACAAGTGTGGAGATAGAGTTTTTTGAGCCGATCTATGTGGGAGATCAAATTACCTGCACATCACGGCTTAAAAGTATTTTCCGAAAAGAACTGCGCGTCGGAGCAGGGGCGTTTTTCAAACAGGAAGACACTTATACAAATCAAGACGGTGAAACTCTTGCCATCGCTCATCTTGATATTTTTCGTTTTAACCCACCTGAAAAGGGAGGCGAATAAATGAAAAGCGGAGACAGTTTGCCTGAGATAAAAATTCCAATCACATTGCACCGGCTTGTCATGGAGGCGGGGGCCAATCGAGATCTTTCCATGATTCATCATGACAGCAAAGTCGCTCAGGCGACCGGTGCGCCGGATGCCTATGCCAATACGTTTTTTCTGATGGGATTATTCGAACGCCAGCTCAGAGAATTTATCGGCCTTGGCGGCAGAGTTCGTAAGATCGGCCCTATGGCGATGAAGACATTCAACTGCGTGGGCGATGTTTTGTACGTAAAAGGAAAAATCACTGAAATTGACGGTGATAATGTCCAAATTGAACAATGGATTGAAAGTGAGCGCGGTATAACAACGACCTGTCAGTCGATGGTTACCATTAGCTAGGAGCATTTAGATGAGCGAGATAAATTCTGTTGTCATACTAAGCGCGGCGCGCACGGCCATTGGCCGCTTCGGCGGCAGTCTGAAAGATGTCTCAACAGACGACCTGGGGAGCCTGGTAATCGGAGAAGCGGCAAAGCGCGCAGAGGTGGAGCCATCTGATATTCAATCCGCCGTTATCGGTAATGTCCTGCGAACCAAATCAAATGATGCCTATATTTCCCGTATTTGTGCCATGAACGCAGGTATGGCGAAAGAGTCCCATGCTGTGACAGTCAACCGTCTTTGTGGCTCAGGGCTGGAAGCCATTGTCACAGCAACGCAGCAAATTCAATTGGGCGAAGTGGATCTGGCCGTTGCGGGCGGCGTTGAGTCCATGAGCCGCTCGACCTTTTCCAGCGCCGTACCCCGTTTTGGGGCCCGGATGGGTGGGTTTGAGCTGAATGACGATATGCTGGCCGCTCTGCATGATCCCTTTGGGGCCGGACATATGGGGGTTACAGCGGAAAATATTGCGGAGCAGTTCGGGATTGATCGTAAAACTCAGGATGTGTTTGCCGTTGAAAGCCATGAGCGCGCCATCAATGCGATTGAAAAAGGCTATTTCACAGAACAAATCGTGCCCGTTGAAATCAAATCCCGTAAAGGCACTACCGTTTTTGATCAGGATGAACATGCCAGATCAGATGCCAGTGTCGAGGGTATGGGAGGCTTAAGACCCGCCTTTAAAAAGGACGGCAGCGTTACGGCCGGCAATGCGTCCGGCTTGAATGACGGGGCGGCAGCAATAATATTGGCTTCGGAGGACTGGGCCAAGGCCAATGGCAAAAATCCTATGGCGAAAATAGTGTCTTATGCTCGTGCGGGCGTGGATCCGTCTATTATGGGAACGGGGCCAATCCCTGCCGTGAAGCTGGCATTGAAACGAGCCGGTTTGTCTATCGATGATATCGATGTGATCGAATCCAATGAGGCCTTTGCGGCCCAGGCTTGCGCGGTGGCTCAGGAATTAGGGTTTCCGCCCGAGAAAACCAACCCTAATGGCGGCGCTGTCGGTCTGGGTCACCCAATCGGCGCGACGGGCGCCATTCTCATGACCAAGCTGGTATATGAACTGAAGCGCATCAATGGCCGGTATGGCCTTGTAACGCTGTGTATCGGGGGCGGGCAGGGCATTGCAGCGGTGATTGAAAGCGTGTAGTTTGGAGCTTAGCTCTGATCACAAAATCATTCTGCTTGGACAGGTATTGGTCAAGCGACCGGAACTCTGGGCGGGCTATGTTGAGGGCGTTGCGGCATCTTTAAAAGAATTTAAAGCGCAGACAGTTTTCAGAGGTGAGCATCTGGCCCAGCTTAGCGGCGAAGATCGGTCAGAAAAAATTGTACTGATAAGCTTTCTCGACGAGGAAGAAGCTATGCGCTGGTTTAAAAGTTCAGCCTATCAGGATCTCATAGCACTGAGAGATAAAGCGGCCATTACAAATATCAGTTTATTTAGAACATAAAAAAGGCCGACGAAATCCGTAATTTTATTTAGCTTATTCGGCTTCATCGAAGTTGATTTCAGGGAAAACAATATTCGAAGGAAATTCTTTGCTTTGCCAAAGGGTAAGTTCGGCACCAGATTCCTGATTGGACGGTTGATGAGACCCAGCGTTGGCACCTGTAATACTGATCCGAATTTGATGCCCTTTTTCAAAAAGATTTGCGACTGGGAACAGTTCAAAAGTCAGTTTTTCTGGTCCATTGAATCGAGGTTGATAGTCTTCAGATAGATTACTGATCCAGGGGAGATTAAAATTATTATAAGGAGCTGGTTGAGTCTTGCGGTGCGAGGCGCGCATGGCCCCTTCAGAAACGTAATGAATATTTCCGTCAGCATTTATTTCTTCTAAAATTACAAATATGTCAAAATCACTTTGATTAGAATCTACCCACAACTCTGCCAATGGATGGCCAACAATGATCACGTCGTTTTCCAATGGCGGCGATGTAAATTGGAAGCTGTTTTCACCATTTTTTAATTGATAGCCAGAGTCTGAGTAACACCATTTATCAACTGTTGAATTTGAACATGATTTTGTGCGCTCCGGCCAAAGTCCGTTATTCCTTTCAAGCGTTGAACCGAGGGTCGCCGTGTAATCAACTGGCCGAGTAATTGATGTTTCTGTATCAAGCTGCTCGGTAGACAAAGGACCGAATTCTGCTGGCGACAGGTTCAAAAAATACTGGTTTGCAAGACTAACAGGAGGCCAGAAATTTGATTGTTTCCATCCCAGACCGTTCACATAATAGGAAATGTTTAAGTCTTCATCGGCGCCATTTCGTTTATTCTTTAGCCAGTAGTCAAACCAACGTAACTTTTCTTGGTCTCTATCAAAACCGAAATGTTCGCGATGATACCAAGGTCCAATCACCAGCTTTTGTGGATTATCCAGATTGTTATAATACAAAAGGGCGTCCTTGGCATATAAATCAAACCACCCTGTCCGATGATATATAGCCACCTGAGATCTGGAAATATCTTCAAGATAATAAGCGGGACTGGATAGTTGGTGAGGTGCTTGCTCGCTGTCGCCAATCTCGCTATTGCGGAAGGGGGAGTTTTTTATTGTTTCTACTAAGGACTTGTTTTGGCCATGTTCGCCGATCGCTTTTTCCAAGAGGCGACCGGTATTGTCATTATCTATGGGTGCCACACCGTTAGGTGAAAAAGGAGGACTTTCATTGAGAGCCCTTGTCAGACTTTCCCAGCTTTCAGCTAGGTCACTGCGGTAAATGCCATTGCTGTAAAAAATTTTATAATTGTCGAAACCGCCCATCTCTGGAAAGATTGCCTTTAAGGCTGGATGGTTGCTTGCCGCTGCGAAATATTGGGCGGTTCCAAGGTATGACCTACCTGTCATTCCTATGTTTCCGTCGCTCCATTCCTGCGTTGATAACCATTCAATTATGTCATAAGCATCGTCGGTTTGTTGTGGCCCAATCCAATTTTCCACGTTCCCGAACGAGGCTCCATATCCGCGCACATCAACAGCGGCGAATGCATAGCCATTTTTCAAAAGTGTGTCGGCGCCTTCATGCAATGGAGGAAGAATATTATCCGATAGTATTTGACCGTTTTCATCAAGTTTCTGCCGATGGTAAGGTGTATGCATCCATATAACTGGCAATGGCTTTTCATGTAGATTATCGTTTAATGTTGGTCGATAGATGTCTACAGCTAATCGAGTTCCATCACGCATCTCTACATATTGTGACTGTCTTTGCCAGCCATCAAAGTCTTTCTGATAAAAACAGCCGTTAAGAAGAATTGCTGTCAAATATATAAAACTAAGAATTCTCATCTCGAGTAAAAAAAAAGCGGCACACGGTGATGCCGCTTTTCAATTATGGTGTATTCATTAACCACCAAAATTCGCTGTGGCCCGAAGGGTCACTGTACGAGGCGGATCTAGATATCCGATATTCCACGATCCAAATGGCTGAGTACTGCCATTTACAGCTTCATTCGATAAATTATTACCTATGAGCTCTAAGGTCCAACGGTCATCATATTGCACTCCAATACGTGCAGACCAGCGCCGCCAATTATCTTGCAAACCTACTGGGGTTAAAGTGCCATCGGTTCTGTATTCATCGCTGAAGGAAACACTAGCTCCGACAAATCCATCAAAATTATCAGAAAGTGGGTAGTTAAAGTCAGCATAGACATTTCCCGACCAATCGGCTGCAAATGGCAGTTGTTCTCCGGATAAATCACAAAACCCTAAAGCATTTGGTGAGTTGTTTATGTTGTTGCACGGCCCTGCTTCAAAACTGTCATATTCAGCATCAAGAAGGGCAAAGGCTCCCCCGAGGGTAAAATGCTCATTCAAAGCGATACGCCCATCAATTTCAACACCTTTTGAGGTCGCTTTTGCTGCATTCTGGATGTTGGGGGTAACAATTGGGGTACCACTTGAGTTATCAACAATAAATGAGTTAACTTGAAGGTCATCAAATTCATTCACAAAAGCTGTGGCATTGAATTCAGCACGTCCGTCAAATAGTTTTGACTTTAATCCGATTTCATAACCAAGAGCTTTTTCATCATTATACTCAAGGTCCTCTGGGGCAGCGACTCTTGACGTAGAGAAGCCGCCAGCTTTCGCACTTTTACCAATTCTAGCGTAAAGCATCGTGTCATCGGTTGCATCGAATTGCAGTGTCGCCTCCGGCATAAAATTGTCAGATGAACGACTGTCTGAAAATCCTATTAATGCGGGATTCGTACATTGGGATGCCGCCAAGCCAGCGGGAGGCGTTAGGATTGTATTTGGAAAGATAAGGAGTTCACATGGATCATCTGGGCGTAGAACATTTTTCTTTTCATTTGAATACCGGGCCCCAAAAATAACTCTAGCAGCCTCTGAAAAATTATATGTCCCGGAGCCATAGACAGAGAATAAATCCGAGTCGAGTTCAAAATTTGTTCCTTGAACAAAGCCAGTTTGAGGTCCGAAGAAGGCTGGGCCAAAAATGTTGGGCTGCTCATTGCTAAGATCCGTCTTATGGTAATAGGCTCCAACAAAGTAATTAAACTGACCATCATCGGGCGAGGTTATCCGTGCTTCAATACTTTGCTGGTTATAATCTTCATCAATAGCTGCGTCGAGACCATTGGCGCCCCATGTATCAAGATCGGTCGTTAGGTCATACTCGAATTCAGAATGCGTAGCCATTACTAACAAGTCATGGGAACCGAATTGAGTCTCCAGACTGGCAACCAAGTTGAGGTTTTGAGCTTCTGTTCCTGGCGCGCCATTTCTGAAAAAGCCAAGTTCAGCGGCGACGGGTAATAAGGACGCCTCCGATGATCTGCGCCAGTCCAAAACGCCATCTGTCGGTTCAAGAAATGGCGATGCTCCGCCGAAAATCTCGCCGACATTGCCTTGAACTTTATAATCAGCGTACTCGGCCTTTAAGGTGACCATACTATTGCTTCCAACATCTGCGGTCAGTGTACCGCGAACAAGAAATTGTTCTGTATCTCCCTCATCTTCTCCCGTTGTGGTATTTTCAAAATATCCGCCAGTATCTCGATAAGAAGCTGCGACGCGCAATCCAATATTGTCGCTCGGTGATCCGCCAATCGCGGCTGACACTTTCCCTCCGCCAAATTCCAACTCTGTTTCACCAGAAATAGTTCCAGAAAATTCATCACCCGGCATAGTTTTTCTTGAAGTAATGCTGACTGCACCAGCAGTCGAGTTCAACCCGAAAAGAACCGCTTGTGGCCCTTTGACAACTTCTACGCGTTCAACATCGAAAAAAGGTGACCTGTACTGCCGAGAACGTGGCATATATTGTCCGTCAATGAACATGCCAACCGCTTGCTCAAATGTTCTTTCCGGTCCTGTTCCCAAACCGCGCATAGTGATGGTTTGAGTTGTGATGCCGTCAGATATGTTCAAATTGGGGATTGTTTGAGCAAGGTCGTTTAAATCCTCAACATTGTATGCTTCAATGTTTTCGCCACTAATTGCACTGATTGCCAATGGTACATCTTGGACTGATTGTGCGCGCTTTGTCGCCGTGACCACAATCTCATCAAGTCCAGCCGTTTGTGCATGCGAAATGGCTGGTAGCGCGAGGCTCGCTGCTGATAGCAGCATGAGAGATTTCGCGGAAAATCCGAATTTGTTTGTCA
>JAHDDC010000001.1 GCA_020629545.1 Hellea sp. | reverse complement strand
ATGATCATGTCCCAGATGATCCGTGTCATCTCGTCGCCATTCATATTCACGACTGGATTATTTACCTTGATTTTTGCCATTTGAACCTCTGTATACAGATTTGATAAATTTGCGCCGCGTTTAACAGAGACTTACGCGATAGGAAAGAGACAATATGGGCGGAAGCGTCAAAGATCAGCTTGGACGAGTACAAGATAGTTCAGTGGTTTCGGGGGCAGCACCAGCGGTCATTCTGGTTAATCCTCAGCTAGGCGAGAATATAGGCGCAGCGGCGCGGGCAATGCTAAACTTTGGTCTGACGGATTTGCGTCTTGTTGCGCCTCGTGATGGTTGGCCAAATCCCGCATCAGAAGCAACAGCAGCCGGCGCGATAGATGTTTTGGAAAATGCTTCGGTCTACGCAACAACTGCCGAAGCTGTCGCGGATTTGAACTTCATTTTAGCGGCTACAGCTCGGCGAAGAGAGCTTGAAATCCCCGTTATGGGTACAGAGCATGTTGGCGCTGAATTGCACGCGCGGGCGGCTATCGGAACGCGCTCAGGCATTTTATTTGGGCCCGAAAAAGCCGGCCTCAAAAACGAAGACGTGGTATTGTGCAATCATATTTTGACCTATCCAATCAACCCGGCCTTTCACTCGCTTAATCTAGCGCAGGCCGTAGGTGTGTTTGGATATATCTGGGGTTCATCCCAAAGCGCTGCCCCGCCGCCCGCTTTTGATATTGCGCCGGCAGAAGCGGCGAGCCGCGAAGATCTAGTTAGAATGTTTGAACATTTGGAAGATGAGCTGGACAAAGCCGGTTTTTTCTTTCCTCTTGATAAAAAGCCGCTCATGAGCCGTAATATAAGAGCGCCCTTTACGCGCGCGAATTTGACAGCACAGGAAGTTCGGACCTTTCGAGGTATTATTAAAGCGCTGGCAAAGGGACGCGGGCAAGCCAGATCCAAGGATAAAACATCATGAAGTACATTGGTTATATATTGATCATTATCGCATTTGTCGCAGGGTATAGATTTTGGCATCCGGGGCTTATACCAGTATTGGCGTTTGCGGCGACCCTGTCATTCGCAACGTCACGACGCCAATTGCAAAAGGGCTCAATTCACATCCAAAAACCTAACCCCTTTTTAGATGGCATTTTTCTGTTTCTGTTACAGTGCCTCATCATATTTTTCGTCTACAATATGGGATTGATTTTTGGGGAATATAATCACGGCTCAAAGGCCTAGGAGGGAATATGTTGACACTCTACGATTTTAATGGAGCGCCCAGCCCGCGACGCGCTAAAATGTTCCTTGCGGAGAAAGGTCTAGAGTTTAAAAATATTCAAGTCGACATTCGCTCAAATGAGCAAATGGGTGAGGCTTATCGTAAGATCAATCCGCGCTGTACAGTTCCGGCATTGGTCGTCGAAAGTGGCGAAGTATTGACGGAGAACTCTGAAATTGCGGCTTATCTTGAGGCTCAATATCCGGACAAACCTCTACTTGGGAGTACGCCGATAGAGAAAGCCCTGATTGCGAAGTGGAATTGGCGAGCCGAATTTGATGGATTAATGGCAATAGCGGAAGCCCTTCGTAACGCGTCCAAAAGCATGAAGGATCGTGCACTACCTGGTCCGCGAAATGTCAAACAAATCCCGGAACTAGCTGAACGCGGCCAAGAACGAATTGCTTGGTTCTTTGAGGATATAAATGAGCATCTGAAAGAGAACAAATATATTGCGGGGGAGAACTACTCCGTTGCAGATATTACGACAACGATCTGTGTTGATTTTGCCAAATGGGTCAAAGCCGCTCCGCTTGAAACCCAAACCGCACTATTGGAATGGCATGACCGGATGAAAGAACGACCTTCATATAGGGTTTAAATATGAAAAAAATCTGGCTGGTATTATATGGGATGTTGAGCATAGCCGTATTGTCGGGTTGCCAACATTGGCAATATGCTAGTCAAAGTGAGCCCTATATCGGACAATCAATTCAGAACGCGAAAGACATGGCTCAATATTCGGGCCGGCCTTTCCGCGTCGTTCGTAATAATGGCCAGCCAATGCCCGTAACTTATGATTATCGCCCAGGCCGCATAAATGCGACTGTCGTCAATGGGGTGGTTGTAAATTACGAGGTTGAATGAAGCCGCCCAATTATTAATCAAATCTGAATCACTATGCAGTTTTGCATAGCTCTACAGGCGCTTCTAGCGGTTCTCATTTTGCCCAAAATCGCTATCTGACGGTCATCAAATGAAACGGCCAAAAGGAGGCCAATATGACGACAACATTTAACGGACGCGGATTTACAACAGCCGCAAATGCTAATTTCAAAACACCGTTTGCGGGCGCTCACGCTCGCCGCGAAAAGCACGTATCAAGCCTGATTGCTAGACGTCAAATCAGACGTGAACGTCGTATAGTTCGCGGATTCTAGTTTATTAGAGTATTCTTTTTAATCCGAAAAGTGAGGTCCAACCCGACAGGGATGGGCCTTTTTTTGTGTCTATGCCTTGCGCCTTGAAACTATCGGCGACTTTGTCCGCGAGTTCATCGAGTATGCCGGATAAAATAACGTGTCCACCAGGTTCCAAGGCCTTAGCAATTTCCGGCGCAAGTCCCATCAAAGGCCCTGCCAAAATGTTTGCGAATATGAGATCAAAATTTTTGCCGGTCAAAGCCGGACTATCAAAACCATTGGCTGCATAAGCTTCAATTAAATCTGAAGTTCTATTTTGCACAGCGTTTTCCAGGGTAACACTGACGGCATCGGGATCGATATCGGTCGCGATTACCTTTTTATTCAGTGCCATTGCAGCGGCAATGGCCAACGTCCCGGCGCCGCACCCTAAGTCTAGAATTTTTTCAAATCTTTTCCCTGACTGCAAAAGGTCATCAAAAATTAAAAGGCAGCCTTTTGTGGTACCGTGATGACCTGTTCCAAAGGCGGGGCCAGCTTCGATGTGAATAGGCCAGGGGATGTCGTCCGGGATCTGATCACGGTCGTGTTTGCCATATATCCAAAACCGGCCAGCCTCAACAGGCGGGAGGCCTTTCTGGCTGATCGCGACCCAGTCTTCGTCGGCGACTTGCGTTACAAAAGCTTCAATCTCAGGTGTGAGGTTCAATTGTAGTTGAGCGCTTTCGGCTTCTTCCTCAGTTTCGAATAAGGCCTGAAGATGAAAAATATCATTTTCGGGATCATCTTCAAAAATTGAAATGGACAAGGCGACCATATCGGATTCAAAACCCAACGCGTCTGACAGATCAAACATTTGGTCTTTGGGGCCTCTTACATATAGTGCAAAAGGCATTTCTGTTTGTTGCTTGCTAATTGACAATCTCCTCGTCGGCGGTCGCGAGGCACGCCGTTTTGCGAGCTTTTCCGTTGACCGCTCCGCATAGCAATAATGTCATGACGTCAGGTTCCGCAGAGTGTTCGGAATGAGCTTGAAGCGGATCAACGAAATCATTGATCAATCCTACGATTGGATCCGCAAATTCAAGCCTGATATCGACAAAGTCAAATCCTAGATTTTGACTGAGCTGTTCTCGAGCCGTTGACGTAAACTCTGGCCTCTCTCGGCCATCTGGAACATATTGTCGTGCCCAGAGGTTTTCAAAGAACGGGCTGATTTCATAGGACAGAAAATCATTAATTTCCGACAGCGCGATAATCCGCGGCCTGTCAGCAGTACTGATTTCAGCCTTGCGAACGGGCGTTGTGGTTAAGTCACTCAAGGATAAAAGCGCAATTTGATTGGCAAGCATATATATTTCACTACCGGCAACCATATCATCGAGTATGGTTTGCTTTTGGTCCGTCATAACTTCTCGCATGACATCAAATGAAATCTTACTGCCAAGACTTTCGCTCACAAATGCGAAGGGGTGGGATGGAAGCGTATTCTTGGAAGCCTGAGCGCAAGCATAATCAGCAGAAATGCTTGTGCCCTGAGATTCGAATGTCTGTCCGGCGGCGTCAAGGGCTGCGGCGCACATGGCACCTTTGACGGCTTTTCTTATTTCTTGACCCGCTGCACCAAGATACATAACGGCATCAGAAAATCCGTAATTGACCATTTCGTCTTTTAATCGCCGGTTATATTTGCGGCGCAATTCCGAAATGCCCCTAGAGTACCCTTGGGCATCATCCTGACCCACATGTGCGTCCTGAATACCGTCCCAGAATATTTCATCCCAAAAAGCCCGATAGACTACATATTCAAGCGTTGGATCGACCCTTAAAGTCTGGCGGTCAAGACATACAAGTTTGTCCAGTTTCAGCTGTGCACCAGGAATAATAGATTGATAATATATAGGCGACGCGCCTGTTGTGATGTCGATAGAGTTCGAAACGCGGTCATCGGTTTCCGTTTTGGTGCCGCATCGAGAACTTAGAATATTTCCGGCAATATCCAGTCCATAGGCATTGGCAATTCCCGCAATGAAACTTTTGGCGAGGGGATCACTATTGGGATCTTCTGTCCAGCCGATGCCATGCAAATAAAATATGTTCACTCGGTTTTTCACGTCCCCTTTTATAGGGTTGGCCAAATATTCGAGCCCTCTGAACTCCCCGTCGTCGGAGGCTGGAGATGCAAAACCATTGATTTGCATAATATTCAACTTTGTCGGGTTAGACGCGCAAGCCGATAGTGCGAAGAGCGCTATTAATGCGAGTAAAATAGGTTTGAGATGTATCATGTTTTTTCGACGAACCCGTCTAGAACTTTCTTCTCGCCAGCTTTTTCGAAAGCGACTGTTAGCTTAGCGCCCTCAGCGGCTGTAATGGTTCCATAGCCAAATTTTTGATGAAAAATTCTTTCGCCGACGGAAAATTCCGATCCTTTTGATTGAGTAGCGGATCGTCTCGATGCCTTTACGTTAATGACAGGTGGAGACGATTTCCGATTTTGGTACCTTTGCCAGCCCGGAGATGAACGAGTCCTGTCAAAAGATGCCGCGAAATTGCTGGAAGCTTCTTCGACAAAGCCGCTGGCTCTGGAATTTTGATCATAATAGCCGGTTTCTGACTCGGCTGTAACGTGTTGTGGCGGCAATTCATCAATAAAGCGGGAGGGAATGCTAGATTGCCAGGAACCGTAAACTTGTCGATTGGCCGCGAAATAAATTTTGGCTCTCTCCCGAGCGCGAGTCAGTCCGACATAAGCCAGGCGGCGTTCTTCTTCCAAACCAGCAAGTCCGTTTTCATCCATTGACTTTTGCGAAGGAAATACGCCTTCTTCCCAGCCGGGTAAAAACACAAGAGGGAATTCGAGCCCTTTCGCAGCATGCAAGGTCATGAGGGATACTTCGTCTTCTTGCGGTCCGGACTCCATATCAAGTACAAGCGAAACATGTTCTAAATAACCTTCAAGCGTCTCAAACTCGCTGAGTGCCTGCATAAGTTCTTTTAGATTTTCCAGGCGACCTTGAGATTTCGCATCTTTATTGTCTCGCCACATTTGTGTGTAACCAGATTCATCTAATATACGTTCAGCAAGATCAACTGTACTTAAAGATTTGGCTTCGGCACGCCAACGTTTCAGGTCCAGAGTAAAGGCTCTAAGGGCTGTTCGGGCTTTGCCCCTGATTTCATCAGTTTTGATAACTTCGTTGGTAGCATGTTCGAGGCTGGCATTCATTGCACGCGCCGCTTGCTGCAATTTTTGCACACTTGTCTGCCCGATACCACGCTTGGGCACATTGACGATGCGTTCAAATGCCAAATCATCGGTTTCGGAAACAACAAGCCTCAAATAGGCATGAGCGTCACGAATTTCCTGACGTTCGAAAAAACGCGGTCCTCCGATGACCCGGTAAGGCAAACCTAATGCAATAAACCGCTCTTCAAATGCGCGCATCTGTCTGGAGGCTCTAACGAGGACGGCAACTTCATTATAGTCTCGACCTTTACTTTTCCAGTTTTCGATCTCGTTCGATATTTGTCTGGCTTCGGCGGGCGCATCCCATACGCCTGTAACAGTGACCATGTCGCCGCCATCAATATCAGTCCATAGCGTTTTCCCAAGGCGGTCCTGATTGGCTGTTATGAGACCTGAGGCTGCACCCAGAATGTGAACCGTTGATCGATAGTTGCGTTCAAGTTTGACGACTTTGGCGCCCGGAAAATCTTTTTCGAACCGTAATATGTTATCGACTTCGGCGCCGCGCCAGCCATAGATGGATTGGTCATCATCACCGACAACACACAAATTCCCACTGCCTTTCGCGAGCAATCTGAGCCAAAGATATTGGCAGACATTTGTATCTTGATACTCGTCCACCAAGAGATAACGAAACTTCTTATGATATTTTTCGAGCACGTCCTGATGGTTTGTAAAAATCGAGATGTTATGGAGCAATAAGTCGCCAAAATCACAGGCATTCAGGACTTTTAGACGATCCTGATATATTTTATAGAGTTTAGCACCTTTCCCTTCTGCGAACTTAAAGCTTTCTCTAGATGGTAATTTGTCCGGCGTAAGACCTTTGTTTTTCCAGCTATCAATCAGATTGGCTAGAAATCTCGGTGTCCAGCGTTTTTCGTCAATGCCTTCGCTTTGAATGACCTGTTTTAGAAGCCTGACCTGATCATCGGTGTCCAGGATTGTAAAGCTTGATTTGAGGTCGACGAGCTCTGCGTGGATACGCAGGATTTTGGCTGCAATCGAATGAAATGTGCCGAGCCATGGCAGCCCTTCGACAGTCTGACCGATCAGATCGCCAACGCGCTCTCGCATTTCACGCGCCGCTTTATTGGTGAATGTAACGGATAGAATTTGCGACGGATAGGCCATCCCATTTGCAAGAATATGGGCAAGACGACAGGTCAAAACCCGCGTTTTCCCTGTACCAGCGCCTGCCAGTACCAAAACAGGGCCTTCCGTAGCTAGGACTGCATCTTTCTGTTCGGGATTTAAACCAGAGAGATAGTCAACTTCCTGCGCGGAGCGCCGCGGCATGGCCCGCGCAGACAGGGATCCACCTATTGGCGGCGGAACGGGCTGAAAAGAATCAGGGATAGACATATCGTGAACATAGCGATGAGTATTAAAAATTCTACATGTAAAATCGGCATCAAATTTGGATTCTGTTCATCAATGACATGGTAGTAATTTGACTGAATAAGTGAATCCAAGCATGAATGTTCGAAACATAAGGATTAAGCGCACTATGAATTTTAGAGCCTCATTACTTTCAGTTACGTGTTTAGGATTAGTGGCTTGCGGCGGCGGGGGCGGTAGTTCTTTGCCGGGCGGAGGCAGCGCAATTGACACCACGGCACCCACGGTAACATTCTCACCAACAACTTTGACAGTCGAAGGTGGTTCAACGGGAACGTCAACTCTGACGGCTACAGATAATGTTGGTGTTCTAGGAAACCCATCGGTGACCTGTACGAATGGTGGTAGTTTTTCGAACAATACTTTTACGGCACCTGATGTTTCAACTGAAACGACAAGTGTTTGTACTGCGACGGCTCAGGACGTCGCACGGAATACAGGGTCCGCTACTTTGACCGTAACGATTACGGTGGCGCCTGACACTGAGGCACCCAGTATCAGTTTTGAACCTCCGACACTTACTGTGGCATCAGGCGGAACAGGGACCTCGACACTCACAGCCATTGATAATCGAGACACGCCGAATGTGAGCGTGTCATGTACCAACGGCGGGAGTTTTGATGGATCAACTTTCACTGCACCTGACGTAACGGTCGAAACCACGAGCGTTTGTACGGCTTCTGCAAGTGATAATTCTGGAAATGATAGTTCGGCGACCTTAACTGTTACGGTTAACCCTCCGGACACAACGGCTCCATCGGTGACGCTCCCAACGGCTAATCTCACCGTTGAGTCCGGGCAGTCAGCCTCTTATATCATTACGGTTTCAGATAATTCAGGCGAGACTATTGTACCTACTGTTACCTGCGACAATGGTGGGTCGTGGGTGAATAATGAGTTTACGGCTCCAACCACGGAAACTGATGTTACCGTGACTTGTACAGTCACAGCTACAGACTCAGGAAATAATACGACAACTGATACGTTCACGGTTCAAGTAACGGGTGACCCGACACCAAATTCAGTTACGTTAAGTGGGAAGATTCAGTTTGATTTAGTTCCGCTCAATACGACAACCAATGGTTTAGATTACGCAAATACGGTTATTAGTCCGGCTCGCGGCGTGACAGTTCAAGCTGTGGATGCGTCCAACGCAGTACTTGAGACCACTCGTACAAATGCAAGTGGAGACTATACATTGGAAGCTCCTATCAACACTGATGTTCGTATTCGTGCGCTTGCAGAAATGGTTTCGACGACGGGTCCTCAGTGGGACGTAAAAGTTATTGATAACACGTCAAATGGCGATTTATATGTTTTACAAGGAAGCCTGACAAATACAGGTGAGAATAATGCAAACCGAACTCTCACGGCTGACTCCGGTTGGGGAGGATCGAGTTACACTTCTGCCCGCCAGGCCGGGCCGTTTGCAATCCTAAATCCAATATACGATTCATTGCAGAAAATGGCCGCAGCTGATCCGGACATCGTTATGCCACTGGTGAACTTCAATTGGAGTGTCAACAACACGGCGACAAATAGCGGTGACAATGCGTCAGGCGCTATCGGGACATCATTCTATACCAATGGAAATATTTTCATCCTGGGCGATGATGATGATGACACGGATGAGTATGATGATCACGTCGTTGTGCACGAGTGGGGTCACTATTTTGAAGACAGGTTATCGCGTTCAGACTCGATTGGAGGTCCACATGGTGGTGGTGATCGGTTGGACCCGCGGGTAGCTTTTGGTGAGGGATTCGGTAATGCGTTGTCAGGAATGATGACAGATGATCCTGTTTATCGGGATAGTAATCGAGCTCAACAAGCTCAGGGCTTTTCTATTGATGTGGAAAGTAATGCCCACTCTAATGAAGGGTGGTTTAATGAGGGATCTGTACAGTCGATTTTGTATGATATTTATGATTCAAACAGCGACGGAACTGACAATGTCAGTGCGGGATTTGCTCCAATCTATAATACGCTTGTTTCGGAAAGCTATAAGACTACGCCTTATTTGACGACGATCTTTCATTTTGCTGAGCAGTACAAAACGATGAATAGCGGAGATACGGCCGGACTTGATGCTTTACTAGCGGAACAGTCAATTAACGGATCTGGTCCAACTGGATCCGGGGAAACCAATAGCGGAAGTATTTCCGGCGCACTACCCGTTTACAAGCAGGTGAGTGTTGGTGGTGCGAGCGTTGAGGTCTGTTCAAACGCTGTTGCTGGGACCTATAATAAACTTGGAAATAGAGCTTATATTGAAGTTACACCATCGGCTTCGGGAACCCATACCGTGACGATGTCTAGAGTATCGGGCGCGACTAGCCGTGATCCAGATTTTGATATTTATAATCAGGGCATAACCAGCACGGCATTTTCGTCTCGAGGAGGTGCGGTCGACTCTGAAACCTGGTCAGGAACTTTAACAGCTGGGACGACCTATATTATTGACGCCTATGACGCGACAAACGTCTTCCAAGGTCAAACAAGTCCGTCCGGCGCTGCCTGCTACAACGTCACTGTGACTAATTAAAAGGATTGTGATCATGAATTGTTTTTCTAAAAGTATTTTGATTACTACTGCTATTTTGTCTGTAAGCGCGTGTTCAAATGCACAAAGCAAGTCTGAACCTATGAAAACCGCTGCAAAGCCTTCGGTAAAGATGAGCCATACCGGATATAGCAAACCATCGGCGGCAGTTCAGTTTCGGCACGATTTTTCCGGACGCTCGTCTTTGGGTGTAACCGAGTCGATCAAAGTGCAGGTCACTGATCGTTACGAGGACGCCAAGGTTGAGCTCAAGGTTTATCCAAGCGACGGCATTCAAATGTTCTCACGGAGCGAGCTACAAAAAGTGAACTCTCCGGAAATCGGGATTACTGAAAACGAAATGAATCTTCAGTTCCAGCCTCGAAGCGAAGGTGTACATAATATATCAGTCGTCGCGATCGTTACACTTAAGAATGGGCAAGTCATAACCCAGAGCCAAACGATACCCGTTTATGTGGGTGATCAGTTTAAACCTACGAAAAGAACGCCGCAAGAAAAGGCGCTGACTAATCCAGGGAAGCCGTCTGGCGGTATGGTTATCATGGATGCTGAAGAAACAATCGTGGTTTCTGACTAACTCAGATTTGAAGATGAGACCTGCTTGAGAACCCAAACCCTCAGATAGGATGCTAGGCCAGATCGACTTCGCTTTTGAACGCGTTCGTCATCAATTTCACACAACAGTCCCGCCAGGGACTGTTTTCGTTTCTGAGCCTCTATTTCAATGACCTCCCAAAACTCAGGTTCTAGAGCAATCGACGTTCGGTGACCGTGAAGTGACAGAGAGCGTTTTTTTTTCATCACTCGTCACGTTTGTGTTTGTCGACACCTGTGTGGGCTTTGTCTTGCTCAAACTTGTCTTTAAGTTTTTGGGCTTTGGTCCGGCCGAACTTCACTCGGTTTTCTGAAGCTTGTTTTTCTTTGTTTTTCCGGGCCAGAGATTTTTTCGCTTTGCCGAACTTGATGACATTGTCACTCATTATCTGGGCTTGATCATCAGTTCTGGCCGCACAACTTTATCAAATTCTTTTTCTGTGACAAATCCAAGTCTGACGGCTTCTTCGCGCAGCGTCGTCCCGTTGTTGTGAGCGGTTTTTGCGACCTTCGTCGCATTATCATACCCAATCGTTGGCGCCAGGGCAGTAACCAACATCAAAGACCGATTCAGAAGCTCTGCAATACGGTCCTCATTAGCTGTAATTCCAACAACACATTTGTCCGTAAACGCATGAGCACTGTCGGACATGAGCTGGATCGATTGCAACATGTTATAAGCCATAACAGGTTTGAAGACATTGAGTTCAAAGTGTCCTTGTGATCCTGCTATTGTCATTGCCGTATGATTGCCCATAATCTGCGTGCAGACCATTGTCAGCGCTTCGCACTGCGTGGGGTTTACTTTACCAGGCATAATAGACGAGCCTGGCTCGTTGGCAGGCAAAGATAATTCACCTAGACCTGATCGAGGTCCCGATCCTAAAAACCGAATATCATTGGCAATCTTCATAAGACTTACAGCGACGGTATTGATTGCGCCGTGACAGGAAACAAATGCATCATGCGCGGCGAGCGCTTCGAATTTATTTGGGGCGGTTTTGAATGGAAGTTTTGTATAATTGGCGACTTCGGTTGCGAAATGTTTTGCAAAACCGGGTTTTGCATTAAGCCCTGTCCCGACGGCCGTTCCGCCTTGCGCCAGTAAATAGAGCTCTTTTAATGTTGATTCTATGCGTTTTATTCCGTTCTCAACTTGCCGCGTATAGCCGGAAAATTCCTGCCCAAGCGTGACCGGTGTCGCGTCTTGCGTATGCGTTCGTCCGATCTTGATTATCTTTTTAAATTCCTGAGCCTTGTCATTTAAAGCATTGCGAAGCTTCTGAAGCGCGGGAAGGAGGTTATGATGAATTTCTTCCGCCGCCGAAATATGCATCGCGGTCGGGAATGTGTCATTTGAGCTCTGTGAACGATTGACATGGTCGTTAGGATGGACGGGATCTTTTGAACCTATTTCGCCGCCTAAAATTTCGATCGCGCGGTTCGAAATCACTTCATTTGCATTCATATTGGATTGTGTCCCTGATCCTGTTTGCCAAACAGAAAGCGGAAAATTATCGTCCAGCTTGCCTTCAGCAACCTCCGAAGCGGCCCTCACAATCGCCTTGGCTCTTTTGGCATCTAGATTGTCAAGTGCCTGATTTGAGAGAGCGGCGGACCGTTTTACAATACCCAATGCGCGGATAAGCGCGGGAGGCATGGTTTCGACACCAATTGGAAAATTAATCAAGCTCCGTGCTGTTTGTGCCCCGAAATACTTATCGGCAGGTACTTTTAGTTTCCCGAAACTATCAGTTTCAGTACGCATCTTGGTCATAGTTTGCTCTTTTATGGTAACTTACTTCTTCCTGAAGGAATCTAGGCTGACGACCTTTTCTTCGTCTTTGACAGTCTCTTCAGTCTTTTCAGGTGTTTTCTTTGCCTTTGAAGCGGTTTTGCTTTTCTTGTCTTTGCCGGGTCTGTCAGCTTTTCGACTGGGTTTGGGTTTGGGTTTGGCTGCGGGGGCTATGCGGGCCAAAGGCGATGGGTCTTGTCCTTGCATTTCCTTTGGCGGCTCAAACTGAAGAGCAAACCCGACGCTTGGATCATGGAAACGTGTAATCGCCAGATAAGGAACTTTCAGATATTTAGGCACTCCACCAAATTTCAACGTGACTTCGAAATCGTCCGTATTGGCGGTTAAATCCCAAAATTGATGTTCTAGAACAATCGTAATCTCTTCGGGGTATTTCTTGGCGAGCGTCTCGTCTATCTCGGCACCAGGAAATCGCGTTAAAAAGGTAATGTAGAAATGGTGAGCGCCGGGTAGGCCGTCCTCACGAATAACCCGACGGATGGCGTCCCGAACAACGCTGCGAAGCGCGAGCTGGGTCATCTGTTCATATTTCATCAAGTCTTGTGCCATGGGCGCAGACTAGAACAAAGTTTTGCCGGGTCAATATGTGACAGTGGGATTTCCCCAGTTTTCGCAAACAAATTGCAAAGATTGGTAAAAGTCGAATAAGCGCTTAAGCTGGATCGGCTTCTAATAACCCCGTTTTTTGCGCCGCAGCCAACATCGCTTCTTGTAATTTTTCAAAAGCTCTGGCTTCAATCTGGCGAATACGTTCACGGCTAATATCGTAAATTTGGGCCAGTTCTTCCAGGGTTTTGGGGCTATCAGAAAGGCGTCTCTCAGCGATTATGTGTCGTTCGCGTTCGTTCAGATTGCTCATGGCATCTTGTAGCAATTCCATGCGTGCGTCGTGCTCTTGACTATCGCCAAGAACAGTTTCCTGACTCGCAGTATCGTCTTGTAACCAATCTTGCCACTCTGATCCGCCGTCTTCACCGCCAATCGTGACATTGAGAGACGCATCACCGCCTGAACTCATGCGGCGGTTCATCGATGTCACTTCTTTTTCTTTAACGTTTAGCTTGGTCGCGATTTTTTTAACGTTCTCAGGCGTGAGATCACCGTCGTCGATGGCTTTCATCTCCCCCTTAAGACGACGTAAGTTAAAAAATAGCTTCTTCTGAGCTGCCGTAGTGCCCATTTTTACAAGAGACCATGATCGCAAGACATATTCCTGAATCGCAGCTCTGATCCACCACATGGCGTAGGTGGAAAGCCTGAAGCCTTTATCCGGGTCAAACTTCTTGACCGCCTGCATAAGTCCGACATTGCCTTCTGAAATGACTTCTCCAATTGGCAGGCCATAGCCGCGATATCCCATTGCGATTTTGGCAACCAGCCGTAAATGTGATGTGACCATCCGTTCCGCAGCATGCGTATCGCCGTCTTCCCGCCAACGTCTGGCTAATCTGAATTCCTCTTCTTTTTCAAGCATAGGGAATTTTCGTACCTCAGCCAGATAGCGGTTGAGGCCTTGCTCGGGGGACAACGTCACTGACAAGCTCATATTGCCCGTATAGCTAGCATCCGCGACCGATTTAGCCGGTGCTTTGCTTGGTAAATTGTCCACTTTTTTATCGGTCATAAACCCTCCAGAACGGACCATATAGGAACGAAAACGAAGAAATAAAGCTGCAAACAGGATTTTTTTTGAAAGCTTATCTAAGAAACCAATTGGGCTTTAAAAACGTCGGGCGTAAACAATAGATACCCAAGTATTACCTTCAGTGATTTCGATATCTTGTTTGTCAACATAAGTCGCGTCAAATCTGATGGCGCTTTTACGATTAAAGGCATATTCAATTCCGACCCCGCCCGATAAGCCTTCGAACTTCCCGTCCAAGTTTTGGCGAAACCGGTCCAAGGACGATTCTGGGAATATTTCAGGATCAACGTTAGGGTCTACATACTCGATTTCGCGCTGGGCGGCGAAAGATGTCGTTCGATATCCTATGCGCCCGATGACACCAAACTTAGACGTGATTGGGGTTCTGGCGATGAAATACCCACCAAAAGAATCAGATATCTCTACGGATTGATCGACTTGAACATCTGTAAAATTATTATTGCCATCGGTCAGAACTAGAATATCCGATATCTCAAATTTAGACAAACCAAAGCCAGCTTCGCCCTCGACGCCAATAGCAAACGTATTGTCAAAGACTGGTTGAGTGTAACCAATCCGGCCTATAACTCCCATAAAATTAGAGTCATCAAATACAACGCCGCCAGCGCTGATCTCAAATGCGCCGGGCTGAGCATTGGCCGGTGCTGTCAACAAAGTTGTCGACAAAATCGAAGCGCCAAAAACAAAAAATACTTTTTTCATCGCTAAATCCCCATCTGCTTATAATTATGCCATAGGATAACAGGAAAGTAGGATGTTACAAATCGAATTCGCAGAATTGAAAGCTATGATCCGGGTAAATTCGATAGTAAATTCTCAAGCTCAATCAAATCTGATGGTAGATCGCTATCAAAACTCAAGTGTTCTTTGGATATAGGGTGGATGAAACCTAGAGATTTGGCATGCAAAGCTTGGCGGCGAAATGATCCTAAAAAGGACTGCACGGCAAGCTCGCCATCGTCTTTGGCATTCTTAAAGCCGCGATGTTTCCCATATAAGGGATCACCAACCAACGGGCATCCAAGATGCGCCATGTGTACACGGATTTGATGAGTTCGGCCTGTTTCAAGCTGACAAGTTACTTTTGAGAATCGCGGCGTGCCCAGCGATGCCTTTGGCATTTGACCATATCCCGTCACAAAGGCGTAATTTGTAACAGCATGTCTGCCATGTTCGGACGCCTCCATGTTTTGCCAGGTGTTTTTGACAACGGCCTGTTTCTTGCGATTGTGTGGAGATCTGGCCAGCCGGCTTTCGACTCGGCCCTGTTTTGGTTTCGGAACGCCTCTGACAAAGCAATGATATGTGCGCTCTACCGTATGTTTAGCGAATTGTCGCGATAGGTGTTGATGGGTCCTGTCATTCTTAGCGACAACAAGAAGGCCTGAGGTGTCCTTATCAATGCGGTGTACAATTCCTGGGCGTAAAACTCCGCCAATTCCGGACAGACTGCTCTTAGCATGATACAGTAAGGCATTAACAAGCGTTCCTGACGGCGATCCGGGGGCCGGATGAACTGTCATTCCCGCTGGTTTGTGTACGACAATTAAATCATCGTCTTCATGAGTAATATTGAGGGGTATGTTTTCGGCCTTTGGTTCGGATTCGATAGGCGGCGGCACAGTTAAAGTGTATTCCTGATCGGCAATGACTTTAGCAGAGGGATTGTCCAGAATTCGATCGCCGATCAAAAGTTGCCCAGATTCGATCAAGACGCGGATACGTGTGCGTGATAGCTCCGAATTCTCTGAAAGCCATTTATCGATACGTTTTCCGGCGTCTTCTAAATCCGGTATAAAACAATGGTCCTGCTCAGTCATCATGTTGTTGTCCTAAAGGGAATTACGATGCAAAACAAATGATTGTGGCGAATTAGCAACATATTCTAAAAATTGCATAGTCCTACTTGAACCTGCGCGCTTAAAGGTCTACCCCGAATATATAAAATCGTGGCCTTTCAATGGTCGCGGGAGAGAATACCAAAACTAACTCTTTTACATTTGGGGAAAATATGTTCAAAAAATCCTACCTAATGACCACATCACTTGTGACCGCGATGGCGATAGGCGCACCAGCCTATGCACAAGATGTCGATGATGAAATCATCGTTACAGCGACAAAGCGTGAGACGACGTTGCAACAAACACCGATCGCCGTAACCGTTACGGACGCTATAACAATCGATCGGGCTAAAATCCTGGATATCAACGATCTGCAAAGTGTTGTTCCATCACTGCGGGTCAATCAGCTTCAAAGTACACAAAACTCGAACTTCATTATCCGAGGTTCGGGTAATGGCGCGAATAATGGCGGTATCGAGGGATCAGTTGGTGTATTCGTTGATGGCGTGTATCGTTCGCGGTCGTCAGCACGGGTAAATGACCTTCCAAAGCTGCAGCGTGTCGAGGTTCTCAAAGGACCACAGTCGACATTGTTTGGTAAGAACGCGTCTGCGGGTGTTATTTCAGTCGTAACCGCGGAGCCTTCATATGAGCAAGATGGTTATGTTGAAGCGACTTATGGGAACTACAATCAGACAATCCTGAAAGGTTATTATTCCAATAGCCTAGGCGGCTCTGACACAACTGCCTTTAGTCTCGGTGGTAGCATAAACAAGCGCGATGGATATTTTGAAAGTGCTGATCCTAATCTTTCAGACACAAATGACCGTAACAGATGGAATGTCCGAGGTCAGTTTTTATACGAGCCTTCTGATAATTTAAAATTCCGCCTTATTGGTGATTACTCCGAAATCGACGAAAAGTGCTGCGGCGTAACCAATGTTGTAGCCGGGCCTGTCAGCGGAATTTTCCAATTGCTGAGCGGATTACCAACACCTGCAACCGCATCTGTAGCTGATCCATTCTCCTACACGACATTCCAAAATTCTGACTCAATTAATGAAATCGAAGACTACGGTTTGTCTTTCCATGTTGACGCTGAATTTGATGGTTTCGATGTAACTTCAATTTCTTCGATCAGAAATAATGACAGTTTTTATCTATCAGATGCCGACTATAGCCGTACGGCCATGCTTGATGGCGTCTCGTCTACACTAGGTGTCGATACAATCACGCAAGAATTACGGTTTTCATCGAATTCTGACAGCGCACTGAGCTGGATGTTAGGCGGGTTTTTATTCCTCGAAGAGGTGAGCCAGGGCTCTACGCTTGATTATGGCGCCGCGCTTCGTCCTTACATTGATTTCCTAGCAGGCGGCCCGGAAGTACTTGGCGTTGTCGAAGCCGCTAACGGCATCGCTCCTGGGACTCTTGCAAATGGGGATGTGACCATTGTTGAAAGTTTTGAACAGGATAACACAGCCTATTCCTTCTTTGGAACGGCAGACTATGAAGTTAGTGATCGTCTGACTCTAACAGCGGGACTTAACTATACGAATGATAAGAAGAAAGTATCAGGCGATACTGTAAATCCTGATTTGTTCTCAAGTCTCGACCTTGCAGGCGCTCCGGGTTTTAATGCGTTGGTATTAGGCGGTTTGGCTGCAAACTTCCCAGCTTTCGCAGGTTCATGTATTGATCCTACAACTGGCGCTCCATTTGGTGCATTGCCCTTCACTCCAACCAATGTTGGGTTGGTTTCAATGTCACCTGCCTGTTTCCTGGATCCGAACGATCTCAGTATAACAGCGCCAGGGAACTTGGCTTATCAAGGTTTCCAGGGTGCCGTAACAGCAGGCGTTTCGGCATTGGATCTATCTGATCCAACACAAAACCCGTTCCTAGGTCTTCAAGGTTTTCAGACTCAGCCGCCATTTGTTGGGTTCCCAAACAATGTTGAGGACGGGCGTACGCGCGATGATAAAATCACTTGGAATCTTCGCGCAGCCTATCAGCTGAATGACACGTTTAATGTTTATGCATCTGCCTCAACCGGGTTTAAAGCAAGTTCGTGGAATTTGTCACGTGACTCGCGCCCGTTTGCATCCGACTTTGCGGCTTTAGGATCTGCGGTTCATCCAAATGTTGCGCCAGGCACACGTTATGCTGGTCCAGAGGAAGTTCTGCAGTTCGAACTTGGTGTGAAGTCGAAGTTTGACGGTGGTTTCTTAAATATCGCACTCTTTGATCAAACGTTTGAAGGGCTTCAAACCAATGCGTTTGTCGGCTCGTCATTTGTTTTGACAAATGCCGGGGAACTCAGTGTTAAAGGTATTGAAATTGACGGTCAGTATGAATTATTTGACGGGTTTAAGGTCAATGCCGCCGCTACGTTACTGGATCCAGAATTCACGGACTTTAGAAATGCTTCTGGTCCGGCTGGTCCAATCGACCGAACCGGTGAAAAGCCTGACAATGTCAGTGATGTTAGCCTATCGCTCGGTGCAACTTATAGCCATGAATTCGATAATGGAATGTCAGGGTATATTCGCGCCGATTGGCAATATGAAGGTCCGGCCACTCAAGCTAGAAACTTAACGCCTGACAGTCTTGATATTTCCGCGACAATCCCTGGATTAGGGGCATTCTATAATCCTGCAGCACGGACTATTTTCGAAGGCTATGATGAGCGCGAGCAAAGTCTCGTGAACGGATCTATGGGTCTGGAAATCAATGATGAGTTTACGGTTCAGGTCTGGGGTCGTAACCTATTCAATGATCGTTACTTCTCGACACTTTTCCCAGGTGTTTTCCAGTTCGGCGTTGTTAATGCGTATCCGTCTCAGCCTAGAACTTACGGCGTGTCCGCACGGTATAACTTCTAACTTAAACTAAAAACAAAAATTAGGCCGCCTTTATGGCGGCCTTTTTTGTGTCTTATGTCTGGGCTTTTGACCAGCGATGCCAGATCGCAAAAATGCGCGGACCGTCAATGAGGTAGCGTCTCCATAGGCGCTTGGGTTCGCTCATCAATCGAAACAACCACTCCATCCGAATGCGCTGCATCCACTTTGGAGCGCGTTTGGTTCGCCCGCCAAGGAAATCGAGACTTGCGCCAACACATAGGCCGAGGCCAACTGTTCCATCAAGTTCTTTGGCGGCTTTGGCAACCATTTCCTGTTGCGGGGAACCGACACAGATAAACACATACCGGGCGGGATTATCGCGAATGAATTCGGCGCATTCTTTTACCGCATCAGGTTTCCGGCGAAGTCCCATAGGGGGCTCATGATGGTTGACCTTGGATAAACCATACTTCTCTTTGACAATGTCTATAATCTCCGTATCCGCTCCAATTACAGTGATGGTGTCGTCCTCTGTAATAACATTGTCGAATAATTGTTGGGTTAGGTCGGAGCCGGGAACAGCTTTAAGGGGGATACCGGATTTGTTGGCCAGTGCCTCTAAAATTCGAGAGTCGCATACCGATAACCAAGCGTCTTTATAAAGCGGTTGGAATATTTCGGGCTCCTTGGTCAATCTTACAATATGATCAACGTTGGGGGTCACAAGATAACGGAAAGGCTCTTCCGTTGTCATCCATTTGGCCCGGCTAAGCGTCTGTATAGGATCAAGAGGATGGAACTCTGTACCTAAAAACTCATATGAACGCGGGTTGATCCGCCAATCGATAACCTGTTTTTTATCATAAATAGACGCATCAACGTTTTGTTCCGCGTCTGTCAACGCGGTATTATCCTTACCCGTCATAATTTTCACCTATAATATTTTTATCGGAATATAGGCGAAAACCCTTAGGATAGCGTTTACGGTCAATTAGGCTTATCTCGCGAGCTCTTTCATAGCCTTTTCAAGTCCAGATAGCGTCATTGGAAACATGCGATCGGGCCCGATTATGTCCTGGATCATTTGGGTGGATTGCGAATATTGCCAGTATTTTTTCTGTGTTGGGTTAATCCAGACAAGATGCGGATAGACTTCTACAACTCTTTGAAGCCAGAGTGCGCCCGGTTCGTCATTCCAATGTTCGACAGATCCGCCTCTGACCGCAATTTCATAGGGGCTCATCGCCGCGTCGCCGACAAAAACGACACGATAATCTGACGGATATTTATGCAAAATATCCCATGTTGGCGTCACTTCACGCATGCGCCGTATATTGTCTTTCCAGACATGTTCATACAAACAGTTGTGAAAATAAAAATATTCAAGGCGTTTAAACTCGGACTTTGCGGCTGAGAATAAATCTTCTACTTGTTTGACGTGGCTATCCATTGATCCGCCAATATCAAAAAGTGCCAAGACCTTTACCGCGTTTCGGCGCTCCGGTCGCATTTTAATATCCAGCCAGCCTTGTTTTGCCGTTCCCCGAATAGTCTCGTTGAGGTCAAGTTCTTCCACCGCACCTTCGCGAGCAAACTTTCGTAGGCGCCGTAACGCGACTTTTATATTGCGAGTGCCGATCTCTTTGTCGCCATCCAAGTTTTTGAATTGGCGTTTATCCCAGACTTTGACGGCTTTTCCATGACGGCCTTCTTTTTGGCCGATCCGTATACCTTCTGGATTATATCCATAGGCACCAAAGGGGGATGTTCCTGCAGTACCTATATTTTTATTTCCGCCCTCATGGCGTTTATCTTGATTTTCAAGCCGTTCTCTTAGGGCTTCCATAATCTTGTCAAAATCGCCTAATGCTTCGATTTCCGCCATTTCTTCTGGCGAGAGGTATTTTTCAGCCATAGCTCGCAGCCAATCAGCCGGAATTTCACCTTCGGCCATGCCAAAAATATCAGACAGATAATCCATACCCCGAAAGACATGGCTAAATACCTGATCAAATTTGTCGAGATCTCGCTCGTCTTTAACGAGTGCTGTACGTGATAAGTAGTAGAATCCATCTACACTGTCGCTAACAACGTTTTTATCCAAGCCTTCAAGCAGCGTTAAATATTCCCTGATTGAAACGGGGATTTTTGCCGCGCGCAACTCACTAAAAAACGTCTGAAACATGCGCTTACCTAATCTGCTCAGGGACGTTGCGCAAGTCTATGGTTTGCACTCGCCTTTATATGCGGCGCTGACGCCCTTTGCATTGGCGGTACATTCATTTCCGTAGGTTTTTCCGTCGCAACCACAGACCGGGTCATATTGCATCGTGCACATTTGAGGCTTGGTCTGACATGTGCCGGACTGATCTGCCGCGCCGCATTGCGCTTCGATTGTCGTGTGGCAATAATCATTTTCCGAGGCGCATTGAATGCCAGCGATACCGCCACACATTTCGCCGGTCGCTGCCATGGATTTAACATTGGGGGTTTCTTTGGGAAAACTATCCTTGTCCGAAACGCCTTGAGCGCACCCGCTGAGCAAAATGAGTGTGCCAATTAAGGCCACTTTAGAGTAAAACTTCATTGGACTTCTCCTTAGCCTCATTTTTAACGCAAAGATGGGATTTTGCTAGACATTCATGTTAACTTTTTTTTAGAAATGGCCGAGGATCGGCGTCCTGCCGCTCCATAAACCAATAAAAACAGGGGAACTTATGAAAAAGTTTGCTACAAAACTCGCATTGTCTGCGTCCACAGTATTTGCGTTCGGGATGATTTCATCCTTGCCAGCAACGGCGCAAGATCAATCGGGGTGGGAAAATGCGAACGGAAACGCAAATTTCCTTCGCTGCGGAACACGCGACCTTTCTGATCGCGAAATCACATTGATCAATGAAGCAGTCCAAAAGCGAATTAACAATGCAAAAAAGCCTGATCGACCAGGTGGCGGTAATGGCAATGGCGGCGGTGACGGCGGCGGTGATGGCGGTGGCGATACAGTTCGTCCGGCTGGATCAGTTACTTTCGACACTGTTTACCACGTCATTTGTGATGACGCCGGTAATAACTGCGACTCTCAAGCAGATGTCGACGCGCAAATGGCCGTTCTTAACAATGCCTTTGCTGGCGGAACTGGCGGAACAGCCACACCGTTTCAGTTTAATTTGATTGAAACGACTTACACGAACAATTCGACTTGGCATACAGCTGGACAAGGAAGTGCCGCAGAGCGAGCTATGAAGTCAGCATTGCGCCAAGGCGACTCAGCTACGCTAAATATTTATTCATATGCAGTTGGCGGTGGATTGCTAGGTTGGGCGACATTCCCCACAAGTTACGCATCTGATCCATTGATGGATGGTGTTGTAATCTTAAATGCTAGCGTTCCTGGTGGTTCCGCTGCGCCCTATAATGAGGGTGATACTGGTACACACGAAGTAGGGCATTGGCTGGGTCTATATCACACATTCCAAGGCGGTTGTAACGGCGGCGATCTGGTCTCTGATACAGCGGCCGAGCGTTCACCAGCTTATGGTTGCCCGGTCGGACGTGATACTTGCCGCAAGGGTGGTGAGCCGGATCCAATTTACAACTTCATGGATTACACAGACGATAGCTGCATGTTTGAATTCACTGCCGGACAATCATTCCGCGCTGATACACTTTCGATCCAATATCGTAAGTAATATTCAAACGTTCAAAGTTAAGGGTGCCAATATGGCACCCTTTTTTCATGCGTACAAATCTGAATAGTTAGCCGGTTCGAACGTCAGTCTCAATCCGAGCCGCTAGCTCTGGGTCAAGCCGAAGCGCCATAGCTAGATCATCCAGATAATCCCGTTCTTTTTCGCTGAGCCCATTGGCAATTCGGCATGATGCGGCATAAATCTCGCGTTCGGCTTGTTCACTATCAGCGAGCTTGGCTATGGCACGGGGATCACATTCTTGATCTAGAATATCATCCAGATTAACTTCGTCATGTTCCTTTATATAGGCCATTTCAGCTTCTGAAATATCGCCATCGGCTTTGGCCGCGGCAATCATTGCTCTTAGAATGGCTTCTGACCTGGTTTCGGCTTTTGGCCCTGAAATCAGTCCGATTACCTCATCTTTCCAATTGGCTGGCATTTTGCCGCCGTTTTTTTGATAGGCTTTATAAGCTATTGTTCCAAGGCCTGCCAATCCGCCTAACGTTGCGAGCTTCCGACCTGATTTGGATCCCAATAATAGTAATAAAGCACCGGCGGCCGTTCCTGTCCCGACACCTTTTCGTAAAGCTTCGCGGACTTTTGGAGTATCTTCGAGGCCAAGCTTTTCGATTAAAAGATCTTCGCCTTTAAGGCCCAATTCTTTGCCTTTGTCTAAAGCACCGGATGCATTAGCTTTGTCTTTAGCTTCAGCTGCCAATTCCTTGCCGCTCGAAAGGACCTCATTTAAGATGTCCTGAATATTGAGAGCTTGATTCATAATATTCCCCATTTCTCTGGATAGTAATCTACGAAGACCCTATACCACATTACCAGAACAATTGATGAATGAATGGCAGCTCCATGAAGAATTTGAGAATAGGACTAGTTTTTCTCGTATTAGCAGGTTTATGTCTGGCCTTTTGGCTCAAAACGCCAGGCCCCAAAAAAGTCGACTATGATCTGATCCGAGAAACCGCAAGCAGCTATGATGCCAGAATCATCAGAGATAATTGGGGTGTAGCGCATATATTCGGTAAAACTGACCCTGATACGTCGTTCGGAATGGGATATTCGCATGGTGAAGATGATTGGGCGACCATTCAAAATCAAATCATGTCATCGCGAGGGGTATCGGCTGAGTATCAAGGTAAAGATGCTGCTGCCATGGACTACTTGTTTGACTTGGTCAAAGTAGAGTCCGCTGTTGCGAATAAGATTGACAGTGAAGTTTCGATCCCAGCTAGAGCTATGGCAAAAGCTTACGCAGACGGGCTTAATCTGTGGGCTTCTGAAAATCGCGATCAGGTAAAGCCGGGAATTCTGCCCATGACAGATAAGGACGTGATCGCGGGATATACCTGGGCTACGCCATTTTTCTATCGCATGGATGAGATCCTCCAGGAGCTTATGACCGCAGAAGAAGCGCCTGAGGTCAGCCCATGGAAAACGCTGAGTCATTGGGACGGGCTTCCGAAAGCCGTTAGAGGCTCAAACGCTTTTGCGATAGCACCGTCTCGAAGCGCCGATGGGCATACACGCTTAGTCGTTAATTCGCATCAGCCTTTTGTCGGGCCCTATGCCTGGTTTGAAGCACATGTTGTGTCGGAAGAGGGACTGAATATCGCTGGGGGCGGGTTTCCGGGAACCCCCATCATAGCGCAAGGTGTGACGCCTCGACATGGCTGGGCACATACAGTCAATAAGCCGGACCTTGTCGATGTATATAAACTCGAGATCAATAAGGAAAAGAAACCCACGCAATACAAATTGGACGGTGAGTGGCGTGACTTCGAAATTTCGAAGTCGGAGTTTCGGGTGAAACTCGGCGGGCCATTCTCTCTACCCATCAAAAGAAATATGTACTGGACGGAGCACGGTCCTGCGCTTGAAACAGCCCATGGTTTTTATGCCATACGATTTAGCGGGCAGGGCGGCGTTGGTGCGCTTGATCAATGGTATGCCATGAGCAAAGCAAAGTCGCTTGATGAATGGAAAGCTGCCGTCGCCCAGAACGGCGTTCTGAGTTTCAATATCGTATATGCCGACAAGGACGGAAATATCGGTCATGTCTACAATGCCAAAATGCCAAAGAGAATCGAGGGACCTAACTGGGAAGGTGTGCTACCCGGCGACAACTCGTCTTTGATCTGGAAAAGCTATCGTGACGTGTCAGAGCTTCCGCAAATTTATAACCCCGAGAGCGGATGGTTATTTAGTGCAAATTCGTCTCCGTTTTTTATAACGGATCGTGCAGACAACTTGAACCGAGAGGATTTCCCTAAAAGCTACGGAATCGAAACCCGTATAACTAATCGCGCAAAACGATCTTTGGCTTTGTTTGAAGGCGACAAGTCTATCACTCGCGAAGAGCTCTATAAGTACAGGGCTGATGCACGCTATGCAAAGGATTCCAATATCAGGCAGTTGATAGAGAAAATAAAGGTCATGACATTTGAAACTGAAGACATGAAAAAGGCTCAGCGAATTTTGTCCAACTGGAATGGGTCAACCGAAATTCAGGATCGTAGGGCTGCGCTTGCTGTTCTAACCGGGATGCATGCCATGGGGTATGAGATCAAAGACGATTTGATGCCGCCAGAACAAGCGTTGAAACTAGCATCTGATCAACTTATTGAAATTTTTGGTCGAGTTGATCCGCCTTGGGGGGAGGTTAATAGACTTCGCCGAGGAGATGTTGATTTACCTCTTCGGGGCGGCCCTGATACACTTCGCGCAATCTACGGCTACTACGACAATTTTATCGAAAATAAAGGCCTTGTCGCGGTTGCTGGCGACTCTCATATTATGGTCGCAGATTGGGATGAAAATGGTGTATTATCACTCGATTCTATTCATCAATTTGGTGCCGCAACGCTTGATGAGACCTCAAAACATTACTCTGACCAGGCTCATCTATTTGCGAAGGGTGAATATAAACGCATGCCTATGACACTTGAACAAGTGTTACCATTAGCCACTCGAGATTATCGGCCAGGTCAATAAAAAACCCCGCTCGAAGAGCGGGGCTATTTCAGATCTTTTGGATCTTATTTGATTGTGTAAACAACGCCAAAACGAGTTGCCGTATCTGTTTTCTTTGTTCCAGGAGGAACATCAGTATGGTGATCGACCCGGTAAGAAATCCGTGCAGCCAAATTGCCCATTAATTGAGCTGAGAGACCAACTTCATTCCAAATATAGGTATCACTTTCTGACCAAAGAATTTCGGTGTCGTTGTAAAGAGATACGTTATCATTGATCGCATAGTCGAAGTCAGATGCGCCGCGAAGAGCAAATTCATTTGTTCGATCAAGTTCGTTGCCTAGCATGTCCAGTCCTCGTGGGTTTTGAGAACGATAGCCAGCACCGCCTTCGAGATTCCAGCCAATTGGATCTGGCAATATCATCTTGTAACCAAGACCAGCACCGACGAAATATCCATCTTCATAAGCGCCAAAATTGTCGTTAAAGTAATCCGCATTTCCATAAACATACATGCGTTCATTGATATCGCGGTCGATTTGATAACCTAGCGCAAAGCGTTGTTTGTTTTTAAGTCCGTCCACTTTTCCATAATCGACGAGGGCATCAAACTTGTGACGCCATTTATCTGTTTCTTTACCAAGCTTCAGGCCAAGTCCTAGATCTTCTGTATCTGTATTACCTGTTGTTTTTCCGCCGGCGAGTGATGCTTCACCTGTCCAACCATCTTGCGCGAACGATTGAGCAGAAAATGCGAGGCTGACGACAGCCGCAAGTGCGATTTTCTTAATCATTTTTATTTCCTTTTCATCTGCAAGTTTTGCAACACGGGGAGATAGCCAATTATGGTGTACGGAAGATGAATAAATCGAATGCACTAATTAATTTTTGTTAGTGTTTCGGCAGGCGAAAACTGATTAGGATGTTTGAGTCGTCGCTTGGAATTCACTATAATAAATGTCTGTGGGGGAATCTTTATGACACTCGTTGCAATTGATCTTGGAACAACAAATTCGTTGATTTCGGTTTTCACGGAGAATGGGTCGAAACTCATACCGAATGCGCTAGGGAGCGTCTTAACCCCGTCTGTTGTCGGATTGAATAATGCCAACGAAATTATTGTCGGAGAAGAAGCTAAAAACCGACTAGTGACGCATCCTAAGAAAACCTTCGCTCGGTTTAAACGTTATATGGGAACTAACCGAGATTTCCGACTTGGGCGCAAGACATATCGCGCCGAAGAACTGTCGGCTCTAGTATTAAGAAGCTTGAAAGAAGATGCCGAGCGCCATCTCGGGCACGATATTTCCCGAGCTATTATTTCCGTGCCAGCCTATTTCAACGATGTTCAGCGCAAAGCAACATATGCGGCAGGAAAAATGGCAGGGCTGCATGTTGAACGGTTGATAAATGAACCTACTGCTGCTGCGCTGGCCTATGGTCTGAACACCAAGGAAGACGAGAATACATTCATCGTTATCGATCTCGGAGGCGGCACATTTGATGTTTCAATTCTTGAAATTTTCGAGGGGATTATGGAAGTTCGATCCTCGGCCGGGGATGCATTCCTTGGCGGGGAGGATTTTACCGATGCTATCGTCAAGGAATTTTCTGAACAAATCGGAACGCCGTTTGAAAAACTAGATGGAAAATCTCAAGGGCTTTTAAGAGATCTTGCAGATAAGGCTAAAATAGAACTGTCTGAGAAAGACGAAGTCGGTGTTAATTTTAATGCCGGGAAAAACCCTGTAAAACTGAGTCTTGATAAAGCGAAATTTGAATCAATTACAGAGCTCTTAATCAAGAAGCTCCGTATGCCGATACAACGAGCAATTTCGGATGCGGGGTTACGCGCCGAAAATATCGATCGCGTCGTTATGGTTGGAGGCGCAACACGAATGCCGCTTATTCGTCAACACGTGACGCGCCTTCTCAAACTGTTCCCGGAACACAAACTTGATCCTGATCAGGTCGTGGCCTTGGGAGCGGCAGTGCAGGCCGGGTTGGTTGATCGTCATGAAGCCCTCGAAGATGTGGTTATGACCGACGTATGCCCGTTTACACTGGGCACAGAAGTCACGGTTGAAACGCGAAGCGGATTTGATACGGGCCATTTTCAACCAATTATTGAACGCAACACTGTCATTCCTGTTAGTCGGGTCGTTACAAATTCAAATCTTACAAAGGGCCAGACCCAAGTTAATCTACATATTTACCAGGGTGAATCTCCACGCGTGAAAGACAATGTTTTGCTTGGAAGTTTGAACGTGAACCTTCCGCGCAATATGAAAGAGCATGAGCCGTTTGATATCCGGTTTACCTATGATGTTTCCGGCGTGCTCGAAGTGTTGGTGACGGTACAATCCACGCAAAAAACGAACCGGCTGATTTTGGAGGGCAATCCGGGAAGTCTATCTCAAGACGAAATCGAAAAACGGTTCAAGCAACTTGAAAAACTTAAAGTGCACCCCAAAGATAAAATGGAGAACGCGACGATTATTGCACGTCTTGAACGGGCATATGAAAATCAGCTCGGCGACATTCGAAAAATAATCAGTCATCGCCTCACTGAATTTCAGGGTGTATTGGAAGCTCAAAAGGATACGGATATCGAATTGGCACGAAAAGAACTATCCGAATGGCTCGACCAGATTGAGAATATGGATATTTTTTGATGGCGTCTATATGGGACATTCTGGGGCTGGAAGGTCCCACGACGGATAGTAAAGCCATAAAGAAAGCCTATGCTCGCAAATTGAAAACTGTCAGGCCAGACGAAGATCAGGCCGGTTTTATGGCATTGCGAGACGCATTTGATCGCGCAAAAAACTACTCCAAATATAGCGAGGAAAAGAGCTTTCTTGCGATTTCATCTGACCAAGTAAACGTCGAAGTAAAGTTGGATCGTGATCCAGAGCTCCCGCAAAAGATAAGTGTATTGGATGAGCCTGAAGAGCCAAGTTTTGTGGAACCAGCAGAGCCCAGTTTTGTGGATGTAGTGATCAAGCGAATTAATGCCATCCTTGATAATCCATGGGCAGCAAACGATATAAATAGTTGGCATGTTTTGTTCGAAGACCCGATGTTGGAAACAATAGATGCTCGCACAGATTTTGATTCTATTTTTCGGCAAACACTCCTCAGGAAATTTGGTTATTATTCAGATGACGCATCTCTGAATAATCGCGGGCGTAAACGGCCACTTTTATCGCCTGCTACGGGTGAATTTATTTTTCGAAAAATGAATTGGTATGAGAAAGAGGGAATTGATCCCTATGTATTGCGCGAGATTGAATTTTTGCGTCAAGATTTGGGGGTCATTGATCCTTATGCAACGCCAAACGAAAACGATCTTGCACAAGACTTAGCTGATTATTCCGAAGACAGTTATGTTGGCGCCTGGTGGATTGCGGGCCTGCTAGTGATTGCTTATTTGATATTTAATTTTTTATTTGACCTTAGTTAGGTCGAGGCCTTTACGCCTTCTTTAGTGTCGACTGATAAATAGCCCGAATGACAAATGCCGACAATGTACGGGGACGACGTGTTTGGATCGCGGCCATGGCCGTTATCTGGATCGTGGCTTTGTTAATACGAATTCCAGAGGCAATCTCTCATGATCCGGCATGGCTGTTATATGTTGCCGATAAGATCACATCGGGACAAACGCTCTATCAGGACATTTATATGTTCAATTTGCCGATGTCCGTTTGGCTTCACGTGCCGGCGATTTGGCTCAGCGATTTGATAGGCGTCCAAGCGATTTTGATCTTCAAATCTATGGTTTTTGCGCTAGCGGCGTTATCAATTTGGCTGAGTTATCGATTGTTGCGAAGAACCGATCTTCCTCATATTGGGGCGCACCTTTGTGTTATTACCTTGGTATTCCTGATTGGGGCTGGTTTTAATTTCGGTCAGCGGGAACATATTTTTGTTTTGCTGGTGCTACCCTATCTTTATTTGATCTATTGCAGAGTGAATGCGATCAATATTCGTGCTGGCCTTGCCGTCTGTATAGGTATCATCGCAGCTATTGGCATTAGTATTAAACCGTTCTTTTTATTGTTACCCTTGTTTCTTGAGCTGTTTGCGCTGCTTAGGCTGAAAGCCAAATCTTTCCTTCGACCAGAGCCTTATGTCATGGGTCTGATATTTGCTGTCTATGCGGTCTTCATTTTCATCGTCTACCCGGATTATTTGAACATTATCGTCCCCTATACGGATGAAATTTATAAAACTGGTTTCCAAGCTTCGTTAAGCGATATCGCAAGCCAGTCTATATTGCCGAGCCTATCGCTATTGGGATTTATCATACTCGCGAGTTACCGCGGTGAGACACGCAAGACGAATGATCTTTTATGGATCTTTAGCCTAGCGATAGTTGCGGGTATGATTTGTTTTTGGGTGCAGAAGAAAGGTTGGCTTTATCAAATTCTTCCGGCCATTTCATTTGCATCGATTGGAACATTTTACATATTGGTCTGCCATTATCATGACCTAAAAACATGGCTTTCAAATTCGGGGACTCAGCGGATATCCGCACTCCTATTGCTCATGGCCGGATTGCTTCACGCATTTTACCCGGTTTCCAAACAAAACTATGATGCCAATGATCGGTGGGCCCAATTTGTCGACGGTTCAGGTGCTGAGACCGTTCTGATTTTAACAACCAAATTATCCGAACCCTTTCCTTACATAATGAATGAGGGCTTGGAGTGGGGATCAAGATTCCCAATTGTCTGGATGCCAGTCAGCATAGAAGAACGTCGGAATGCTCTCGGTCATTCAACTCCGATGTTGGACGAAATGGAAATGTTTAACCGACGTGTAATTGCCGAAGATTTTGATCGGTTCCGTCCAGATTTGGTTTTTGTGGATCGCAGAACAAACAAACCCTATTTCGATGATGTCAGCATAGATTATGTTGAATATTTTTCGCGTCATCCTGACTTTGCGAAGGCGTGGGAATCATATGAGTTAATAGGTTCGATGCCGGAATTTGATATTTTTGAGCGGCGAGACTAGTCGCCCGACAACTCATTAATCTGATCACGTAGTTCAGCCGCGAGTTCAAATTCCAAATTCTCCGCCGCTTCGAACATTTTCTTTTCAAGGTCGGCAATGACGGCGATCATATTGTCGCCAAACTTTTCGCGCGCTTCTTCGAGAAGACGTCGCTGGGGCCGTCCTGTCTTGCCGAATTTGTTTGAGTCTTTGTGTCTAAAGGACGCTTGATCATCTTCGGCAACTTGATCTCGGACGACGTCTGATACTCCCCGCAGAACCGTTTGCGGCGTGATGCCGTGTTTCTCGTTATATGCCATCTGTATTTTGCGGCGGCGATCGGTTTCATCCATGGCTCTTTGCATGGATCCTGTGATTTTGTCAGCATAAAGCACAACATGAGCGGCGGAATTTCTCGCGGCTCGACCAATGGTCTGAACTAAAGATGTCTCGGATCGTAGAAACCCTTCCTTATCAGCATCGAGAATCCCGACAAAAGCACATTCCGGAATATCCAAGCCTTCTCTCAGAAGATTAATTCCAATTAAAACGTCGAAGACGCCCAGACGTAAATCTCTGATGATTTCAATCCGTTCGAGCGTATCGATGTCGCTGTGCATATAGCGTACTCGAATGCCTTGATCATGCATATATTCGGTCAGGTCTTCCGCCATTTTCTTCGTTAAAGTTGTCACAAGAGAACGATAGCCTTTGGCGGCAACCTTGCGGACCTCATCGATGACATCATCGACTTGACTCGCGCCATTGAGCGAGACTGGGCGGACTTCTACGGGCGGATCTATCAATCCGGTTGGGCGAATGACCTGTTCGGTGAATATACCGCCTGTTCGGTTCATTTCCCAGTCGCCCGGTGTTGCTGAAACAAAGATGGTTTGCGGCCGCATGGCTTCCCACTCATCAAATTTCAGGGGCCGATTATCGAGCGCTGATGGGAGGCGAAAGCCATGCTCGGCCAGTGTAGACTTTCGGCTGTAATCGCCTTTGCTCATCGCGCCAATTTGTGAGACCGAAACGTGACTCTCATCCATAAACAGGAGCGCATTGTCTGGTAGATACTCAAACATGGTTGGCGGCGGTTCACCCGCATTTCGCCCCGTCAAATAGCGGGAATAGTTTTCAATACCCGAGCAAAAGCCCTGCGCCGCCATCATTTCCAGATCAAATTCCGTACGCTGGGACAATCGTTGGGCTTCCAGCAATTGGCCGGAATTGTCATATTCTTTTAGACGACCTGTGAGCTCACGTTTTATGCCCTTGATCGCGCTTTGCAGTGTTGGGCGCGGTGTCACATAGTGTGAATTCGCATAAACCCGAACGGCATCTAATTTTTGCGTGGTTTTTCCGGTTAGCGGATCAAAAGCTGTGATCGCGTCAATTTCATCGCCAAAAAAGTCTATCCGCCAGGCCGTGTCGTCATAGTGAGCCGGAAAAACTTCAACTGTATCGCCGCGAACGCGAAACGTGCCGCGTGTAAAAGCGAGGTCATTCCGTTGATATTGCAGCTCCACCAATTGGGCCATAAGCTCGCGCGGGTCTTTGGACTCGCCAGCCTTCACGTCAATTGTCATAGCGGTATAAGTTTCAACGGATCCAATGCCATAAATACAAGATACGGATGCTACGATAATACAATCGTCCCGTTCGAGAATTGAACGAGTTGCAGCGTGACGCATACGGTCAATTTGCTCATTTACGGAACTATCTTTTTCAATAAATGTATCCGTTCGCGGGACATAAGCTTCGGGCTGATAATAGTCATAATAAGAGACGAAATATTCAACCGAGTTATACGGAAAGAAGCTTTTGAATTCGGCGTAGAGCTGTGCAGCTAACGTTTTATTGTGGGCCATGATCAGGGCAGGGCGCTGCGTGGCTTCGATAATCTTCGCCATCGTAAATGTTTTGCCAGATCCGGTAACGCCCAAGAGAACCTGATCGCGTTCATTGTCTTTTAGGCCTGATACAAGCTCAGCAATAGCCTGGGGCTGATCGCCTTTCGGATCATACTCAGAGACGAGTTGAAACTTTTTACCGCCTTCGGCTTTTTCCGGACGTACCGGTCTATGAGGCACCCAATTCGCGGGTGCTTCACGGACAGAGCTATCGGGAGACTTTGGCATAAGTCGTAGTTAGGCCAATCAATCAGAATTGCAAGATAGCGCTGGTGAATAAACCGCGTCTGTTCTACACAGATTATAGGAGGATTTATGCGTTCATTTAAAAATGCCGTCGCTGTCATAACAGGTGCCGGGTCTGGCATGGGCAGAACTTTGGCTTTGCAGTTAGCGGAAGAAGGCGTTCATTTAGCGCTATCCGATATAAACCTAGAATCCGTGAATGAGACCCGAGATCTGATCGGGGGCAAAGTGAAAGTCAGAACCGATAAAATCGATGTCACGCAAGAAGCCGCGATTTTTGCTTATGCAGAATCTGTCCAAGATGAATTTGGACAGATAAATATGGTTTTCAATAATGCAGGGGCCGCCCTGAATGCTCCGTTTAGCCAGATGTCGATCGAAGATTTTAAATGGCAAATGGACGTAAATTTTTGGGGCGTAGCCTATGGAACAAAGGCTTTTCTACCCATTTTAGAAAAGGCGGAATGGGGACATATCATCAATACGTCAAGCCTATTTGGCTTAATCGCCGCGCCGTCAAACTCGGCCTACAATGCAAGCAAATTTGCAGTGCGAGGCATGACTGAGGCTCTTCGCTTGGAGCTTGACGATGCTGGGTCATCGGTGAGTTGCACTTCAGTTCACCCCGGCGGTGTCAAAACCAATATCGTTAGACTTGCAAGAACCAGTCAGAACAATACCTTCATGGAAGGGAAGTCTCACCAAGAAGCTATCGACTATTTCGACAAACTGGCTTTGACCACGGCCGAGAAAGCCGCTGCAATAATCATTAAAGGCGTTAAGAAAAATAAAAAACGCGTGCTCGTTGGGCCAGATGCGAAAATCGCCGATAAGATTCAGCGTCTATTCCCGCAGGGTTATCAGAACCTAGTACGTAAATATCTAGCCCGTGACTAGAGACTAACCCATAGTAGCGAGATATCCTGATAGGATCGCCGCGGCCAAGAAACCTGTCCAGGATATGTGACGACCTTTACTATTCATAATCGAGATTATGAACGCAATTCCAAAAGCGACAGCTTGAATCAGTAGGAAGTGTTTGACAAATTTTCCTGTTCCAAACTGCAAGGCGATGAAACAAGCAGCGATTGCGAACCAAAAAAGCGTTGTCATATGCCAAGCAATTCGAACGGTCCTATTGGCAAACCCCGATAAACTAGATCCCGCCAATAGAGGTTTGACGATTACTTTTTCACCCAAAAATGAGTGAATCAGACCAATAACTGCAATGATGATTCCAGTAGCTCCAAACATGTTAATTCTCCTTTTTTTGTAGCCAGCCTTTATAGCTTGCCACCCGCCCGGCTAGCGGAACATTCAGGCTGACATTGAACCAGAACTTGCCATCCTCTTGGTATTCAAATGTATCTCCATAAGGCAAAAGAGCTTTGGGCATTGGCAGGCCGAACAAGAACCAACGCCTAGGTACAAACCGTAATGTCTCGCCTTTCTTGAATATCGCCATCGCGACTTTGATGGCCCCGAAACTCTCCATCATCAAATATTCATTTTTCGCTAATCCTGGCTTTAAGTGACTTTTGAATTTTCGGCCCCCGAAATCACGTTGCCAGGTTTCGCCGCCATTATGAGGTGTTATGCAGACTGTAACCGAAGACCTAGCGTCTGATACAGAAACGCCCGCCAAGAGTCCGGCTATTTTTCCAAATATATTAGCGGGCCCCTGGGTTTCAGCTTCGCCTTTCCAAATCGTTTTACCGCTCGGTTTATGTAAGGTTTTTAACGCCTCTGCGAGATTTGAAAATTCTTGATCTAAAACAGATTCAAAAATTGACACATCGTTTGAAACGAGGGGAGTGCGCCAACCAAAGGAAATCTTTCTGCTGTTGAAAAACGGCTCGAAGTCCCGGATCCGAAGCTCTCTATCGGCAGACCGCGCCCCTGGCTTCATTGGCTGTCCGTCGATAATATTTTTAATGACGGCGGCGGCGGCCATGGATGGGATCATAGGGCCGTCATCCCCCTCTGCGATCAAGTGCCATTCACGGACTGCTTCTATTTCATCTTTGCGGCCTTTGACCTTGATATATAGCCCGCCGCGATGCTCGCCGAAACGAAACGTATTGAGGAACCAATGTCCAAAACCTGACAAAAACCCGAAGTCCGGTAGCCTGAATAGCGCCCTGAATTTGGATAATATGATCAGCATTCGCAGCATAAATTCTGGCTGGGTCCCGGCGCCCATCCAGATGTTTTGAAAGTTGGGGTAGCTAGACTTGAAAATCTGTAAATCCGGAGCATCGACTAATGCAAAACGTCTGGCGTGTAGGGGCATGGAATTTGGCGGTGCAATTGTGGCGCTACGGTGTTCCGTAAGAGCATTTGCATATATGAATTTGCCATGTCTAACCAATTTGATGGGGGCGCCAGCATAACTAAAAATTGTTTTGATTACGCTGAGCCCCATACCCGCGAAGGGAGAGGGGGCAACGCCCATTTCAATATCTGTTATGGTCATCTCTTTTGCGATTTCGTTGATGACGGCGCCGGTTAGGGCCGGGCATGTGCTAAGCCCGGAAATAACAGCGATCTTCGCGGCCTTTGCGGCTTCATCATAGTTGCTTACACCCATGACGAAATCCGAACCATCCGCGAGATCTAGATAGTGTGTTTTGGCGGTAATACAGGCTTCGATCACGCCAAAGGGATTGGGCCTGTTGAGAGTAAAAGGGCCGGATGCATCGATGACTATATCCGGATCATATCGGTTTAGCGCCACTCCGATATTGTCACGGTCCAGTTTAATCGGAATGAAATTGGCCAGACCTTGATCGACTTTGATACAGTGTTTTTCGGCCTTGGACAGGGTTCGGCCCCCAACAAATACTGTCAGGTTTTCTATGTCGGATACTAGCTCACAAAGACGGCCCCCAAAAACGCCATATCCGCCTATGATAAGAATCTTCGTCAATGCTTTAACAGCCATTTCGTATTCGCGCACGTTCAGCAAATACCCGGGCTACAAACCCGCTCGCTGCGCCAAAAATGGCAAAAGAAGCGACCGTCCCAATATAGTCTTTGTGTCCAATTTGGAGAAGCAAGGAAAAGTCAAAGCCTGTTAAAGCAAACAAAACGAACAGCATTGAAATGCTTCCCGTGATGGTCGCCGAGATTTTGGAATCAAAACCAAGTTTTTGAGCGATCCACCAGCTAGGCAATCCGATCGTTAAGCAAACGAGGAAGATTGGCGCGAATAAAATCAAGAATGAGAATAACGCGGATAATCTTGGAATGGCTGGATTTGTCGATAGAATAATTTGTCCGATTGCGAAAATTGCGATCAAACTCCAGATAATCACCGAGACCATTAAAAGTCCGTAGGTTCGCTCGTATATTGTATAGCGTTCATTCATGGTCCAGTCCCTTAATTGATGTGACGGAGAGAATTACGGTGAGGTAAATCAGGCGGGAGAACCAAGTCAGAAATGAGACCATTCTAGAACCCACTCTCATCGCAGAACATTCCGCATTGATCGATCAGTCTGCCAAACCAGGGATGATCGAGTTTCAGTGTGAATTCAAACCAGCCGTCGCCATGGTCTGCGTGTCCGACTGTTAATTGACCGGGTGTCATCCATTTGGGCAAAGCCAGGCGTCGTTTTCCGGCGCCCAGATAATATCTATCGCTTCGAAAGATCAGCGCTTCGTCCTTGACTTCGAGTCTGAGGCTCATACCTAAACCAAATCCGATATGTTCATAGAGGCCCGTCGGTCCGCGAAACTGCTTTGTGCTATGAAAGACCTGAGGGAACCCATTGCGCCGCCCATATTGTCGTGTCCAGAATTGACCACCGCCTTGCTTGTCTTCGGTAACCGTTACGATTGCCGCTTGATTTTCATTGTCATCATCGAGTGGTAGCGGCGCCCCAATCAGGCGCAAGGCTTGCCCCAATATTTTTCCGGCCCTGCTTATTTTTGTATGTTGGATATAGCCTTTGTACACCGCGCAATATCCAATGTTGAGGCGTTTGCTGAACCTCTTCTGGACAGCGGCGGGTAAGGCATTCCAGTTTTGTTTGCCGAGAAGGCTGCGGAACCGAAGGTCTGTGAGACTAGACTCGAAACATTCGTTGCTTTGTGCAGGCTTTTGAATGTATGGTTTTCTATTCCTCATTTTGATCTCCTTTACCGCTCCTTTGTTTTTCCGAAATTGATCAAGCTAACCACCCGATCCCCCATTTTAATGAGTTTACTGAGAGTTCCCGACGGCAGGTTTTGCATTTGCTGATACCAGCGATCCATACTGGCCGTGAACTCGTGCATGTCCTTGAGACGCTTTCTCTGCTCGGCAGTTACCAGATCGTTTGTCTCTGCTGCTGCAAGGCATTGTGTGAGTGTCCGAAGGGCAGGGTCGACCTCACGCGCTTTTCTTATAGCCGCGATCTTTCGGGCTATTTCCCAAACATCTGTGTCTGCTGTAAAAAAATCTCGACGATCTCCAGCGATTGGAACGCGCCTAATCGTTCCTATTGTAAGTAACTCCTTTATTGAATTTGATGCGTTCGAACGTGCGACGCCCAATATTGTGGTGATTTCTTCAGCATTAAGGGGCCTCTCCGTGATAAAGAGAAGGGCGTGGATTTGAGCGACCGTGCGATTTACGCCCCAACTCGTTCCCATATCGCCCCAATGAAGGATAAACTCCTGAATGGGTTCGGGCATTTCGTTCAGAGGAACTAATTCGTCATATTTAGTAATTTCTGTCATAACAGAAATATGTGTAATGATTGAAATAAATGCAATTGTGCAGATTGTCGCGGTAGCTTACGGTGCGCCTTTACCTCTTATCGAATTTAGATATTGTATTTTCCGATAAGGAGAGAATTTGACCGCTAACCAGACAATATTGGTAACGCTCGTCTTTTATAAGGTGATGCTGCTTGCGATTGGTTTTTGGGCGTCGCGGCGCGTAAACGACCATTCGGATTTCTTTCTCGCGGGGCAGGGCTTGGGGCCGCTGACGGCTGGTTTATCCTATGCGGCGTCGACGAGTTCTGCCTGGGTGTTGCTTGGCTTCACGGGCGCTGTCTATGCGAAAGGCCTGGTGGCGTTATGGCTGCTACCTGGCATATTTGGTGGCTATATGCTGACCTGGCTTTTAATGGGCAAAAAGATAAACACGGAAACATCTGATAAAGGCCATATCACGATCATAGATTTTCTGACTGACGGGTTTTCCTCTGGCCTTAAACGGATAACAGGCCTCGTATCTGCCTTCATGATATTGTTCTGTTTCATATTCTATATTTCCTCCCAGTTCCAAGCCGCCGGTAACGCCTTTACGTCTATCTTTGGCATAAGCGCCACGAAAGCTGTCCTCATTGGCGCCGTGATAATTGTTATATATTGCCTATTAGGCGGTTTTTGGGCGGCCAGTATTACGGATGCAGTTCAGGCTGTTGTAATGATGACAGCCTGTATCCTCGTACCGTTGGCGATCCTGTCAGCGGCGGGCGGGTTTAGTGGTGTGTCAACGGCGTTGTCTGAGTCAGCGCCACCAGACTATTTCCACTGGTCGGGACAGGGCGCTTGGAACATGGTTGCTATTGGTGTTGCGCTTGGATTTATAGGGGTTGGGCTTGGCGCAGCTGGTCAGCCCCAGCTCCTTAATCGTATCATGGCGGTGAAAAATGATCGGTCCCGCAAGATAGCGGCTGCCATTACGATCGGTTGGGGAGTGATTATATTTTCAGGTCTTGTTACCCTGGCATTTGCGGCGAGAGCTTTAAATTTAGAAGCTGGCGGTGAGAAAATATTTTTCGTGGCTGCCAAGAATTATTTACCGCCTGTTATCGCGGGTATTGTGCTCGCTGCGGTCTTGTCAGCTGTAATGTCGACCGTCGATAGCTTATTGCTCGCGGCTGCATCTGCGATTTCTCATGATAGTGGTATGCGATTTAAGGCGCCAAAGTCTTCTCTACTGGCCGGCCGGCTTTCCATGATAGCGGTTGCGGTTCTGGCCGTTCTGCTCACGCTCTACCTCCCAAAAGATATTTTCAGCCGGGTCTTGTTTGCCTGGGTGGCTCTCGGTGCAGCCTTTGGTCCATCTCTATTGCTAAAATGTCTAGGAATTCAGTCGAAGGACGTTTTTGTGCTAATCGCGATCATTGCCGGATTTGTAATTGCTGTCAGTGGATATAACATGACAGGGCCTTGGGCCGGCATGGTCGAGAAATATCTCTCTTGGATTGTCGGAGTTTCAATTCTATTGGCTGGCCGAACGCAGAAATAATAAGGACTATTATGTACCGCTCTTTACTATTTGTTCCGGGAAACCGACCGGACCGATTTGAGAAAGCCTGTGAATCGGATGCGGATCTTGTGTGTATCGATTTAGAGGACGCGGTTGGTCCAAACGATAAAGACACGGCACGCGAAACTGTCTTGGACTATCTCAGCGGTACAGATCATAAACATGTTTCGCTACGGATAAATTCTGCCGATAGCCCTTATTATAAAGATGATGTCAAAGCGCTAGCGAAGTCCGGGTTAGAACTACCTTATATTCTTGTCCCAAAAGTTGATTCAGTTGCTGTTATCAAGGATCTCGATAAGGCTCTTCCAGACAAGCTTGGTCCGTTTTTCGCCCTTATAGAAAGTGCCAAAGGTCTTGTAAATTGTGAAGAAATTATCGCCCATAAGAAAGTGATTTACGCGTTCTATGGCGCGATCGATTATGCAGGTGATGTTGGGTGTAATCCCGATTGGGAAACCCATCTCTATGCGCGCTCACGTCTAGTGGCCGCCTGTGCAGCTAACGACGTATTATTGTTCGACACGCCTTACATCGACGTCAGAAACCTTGAAGGCCTAGAGGCCGATACATCCCGGGCCTTAGGGCTTGGAATATTTGCGCGCGGGGCTATTCATCCCGCGCAAATCGGGCCTATCCACAAAGCTCTCGCGCCAACCCTAGAAGAAATTGATCACGCAAAGCGTGTGATGCAGGCTTTCGAGGCGGCTGACGGAAATGTTGCTTTGCTTGATGGAAAATTGCTGGAAGCCCCAATCGTCAAAGCGGCCCAGCGAGTATTGTCTCGCGCTTAGTGAGATATCAGTTGCAATACAGAATTTGCCATAATTGGGTCACATATAGGCTTTACGCAAAGAATGAGTCGCGGCATAAGAGCGGCGATTTGATATAGGAATGGCCCGATGGCAAATTTGATAAAGCGCATATTTACCTGGTGGAATGGTTCCACAATCGGAACGAATTTGCAGATCCGCCGCAAAGGAGAGGAGATCGGCAAAGACGAATATGGTAACACATATTATCAGGAGCGCGGTGATGAAGGATATGATGGACGCCAGCGCCGATGGGTGAAGTATAATGGATATGCGGATGCGTCACGCGTGCCGGCTGAATGGCATGGCTGGCTACACCACATGTATGATGAGCCGCCGGCAGAAGCTGGACTGGCAAACCATGATTGGATCAAGCCGCACCACCCAAATCTTACGGGTACAGTCTATGCCTATAAGCCAAAGGGCAGTCTAGATCGCGGCGGTGTTCGCCCAAAGTTGTCCGGCGATTATGAAAGCTGGAGTCCTGAAGGTTGATACGCGCCAGCTTGATATTGACTTCGGTATTTGCTTTCGCCTTGCCAGCATTTGCGTCAAATATTGTTGGCGACAAGGTTGTTGTGCGAGCGCTCGATAAGGTTACGGCAACGACCAAAGATTTTACGGTCAATGTCGGCGAAAGTCTGGATTACGGATCCTTACGGGTCGAAATCAAGCATTGTGAAAAGAAACCGCCAGAGGAAATTCCGGCAACATGGGCGTTTCTTCAAATATTTGACAAGCGTACCGACGGTGAAGGAAGCGAGCGCGAGGGTGAGAAGGTTTTCTCTGGTTGGATGCTCGCGGAAAAGCCCGCGATTTCAGCTCTAGAGCATCCCGTCTATGATGTCTGGGTTATTGATTGTAAAGGCGGATCTCAGGTTTTTGAGCCGGAGCTAAGATAAGTATCACCGTTCTGGTATATCGTAAAAGGATGTCTTTATTTTGAGGGCTTCTTTCAGCTTATCATGAAACTCAGCTCGAATAATTTCGATGGCACCCAATGATTTAAGGTGGTCAGTTATAAATTGTGTGTCGAGTAGAGAATATCCGCGTGCGTTCAGCTGATTAACCAGGTAGACGAGGGCAACTTTCGAGGCATTGGTTTTTCGGGAGAACATACTTTCACCAAAGAATGCTCCGCCAATCGATACTCCGTACAAGCCGCCGACTAGATCATCATTTTGCCAGACTTCGACGCTATGAGCATGTCCCATTTCGTGAAGTTGATTATATAGAAAATTTATCCCGCCATTGATCCAGGTTTCCGGTCGATCCATTGTCTCGCGAGCACACTCCTCCAATACTTTAGGGTAACATCTATCAAATGTTATTTGGAATTCATTCCGCTTTAAAACCTTGCGGAGCGATCGGGATATGTGAAGTCCGTCAAGGGGGATAATGCCGCGCGTATCCGGGTCGACAAGGAATATGCCTGTGTCGTTACGGTTCTCCGCCATGGGGAAAACTCCGCGCCGGTAGCAATCCAGCAAAATATTGGCATCAAACCGTTCCATTCTTTCCCAGTATAGGGTCTTCAGATTTATCTTAAGTTAAACATGTAGGAATACTCTATCGAATATTCAGGCTATGCCGTCAAAATGTTCGCCCAATGTTCTTTTTATTTATACTTTGAACGGATTTTGGGGTGTGAAAACCCCAATTATGCTTAATATTCCCCTAATTTGGCATTGTATCCCATAAAATCCCATGTTATCCCAGAATATATGGACTGATCCCAGTCCATGAGGGGAAAGATGTTTTTATCGACGGCCACAAATAATCTGGACGCAAAGGGACGTATTTCTGTGCCGTCAGATTTTCGTGCTGTTGTGGGCGGTGGTGTCTTTGATGGGATCGTCGTGTGGCCCAGCTTTGACGGGGAGTATCTTGAGGGCGGCGGTATCGCCCTGATGGAGAGCTATTTGAGTTCCCTGGAAACCATGGATCATTATGATGAAGGGCGAATGGCATTACAGCGGGCTATCTTTGCCGAAAGTCGAAAGCTGTCTTTTGATAGTGGCGGGCGGGTAACTTTGCCCAAAGATCTCGCGGAATATGCAGGTCTGAACGGTCAGGCGACATTTGTCGGTTTGGGACGTCGATTCGAAATATGGAATCCCGATTCGTATAAGTCGCATGTTGGCGATGTCAGGCGTTTAGCGCGCGAAAATCGCAGCAGGTTGGTTTCTATCCCGCGGGTTACCGGGCAGGGGAGCGGCGAATGATGCACTATCCTGTTATGCTCCAAGAGGTTTTGGAGGCCCTTCAGGCTAAAGACGGTGAAATCTACGTTGATGGAACATTTGGAAATGGCGGCTACTCCGAAGCTATCCTGAAGTCGAGTAGCTGCCGTGTGGTTGGTCTTGATCAGGATCCCAATGTGAAGCTTCGCGCGAGTGAATTAACCAAGGAGTATGATCGACGATTTGAACTCATCGAAACGCCCTTTTCCAAAATGGACACAGTTTTGGGCTCTGAAAAGGTTGATGCTGTTGTTCTCGATATTGGCGTATCATCCATGCAGCTTGATCAGGCTGAGCGAGGATTTTCATTTATGCGCGAGGGGCCTCTTGATATGCGAATGAGTGTGTCTGGACCAACGGCGTCGGATGCGGTCAACAATTTGTCTGAAAAAGATATGATCCGAATTTTTCAGATTTACGGCGAGGAAAAACGTGCCAGGCGTGCAGCCCAATCGATCGTTCATGCTCGCGAAAATGGGAAAATATTAACAACAGGTGAGCTTGCGGGCATTATTGAAAAAGCCCTGGGTAGAACAGGTAAAATTCACCCGGCGACGCGCGTTTTTCAGGCCCTCCGGATTTTTATAAATGATGAGCTTGGTGAGCTTTATCGTGGTCTAATTGCGGCAGAAAAGATATTGAAGCCAGGCGGGCGGCTGATTGTTGTTTCCTTTCATTCGTTAGAAGACCGGATGGTCAAAAAGTTCGTCAGGCGTCGGTCTGAGCGTCCATCAAAGGGCTCTCGATATATGCCGTTAACGGAAGAGGATGATTTTCATCCGAGTTTTCAAGTCTCTCAAAGATCGGCGATCTTACCTGCCGCAACGGAGTTGACTGAAAATGTCAGATCGCGCTCTGCGCGTCTAAGGTGGGCCATTAGAACGAGCGCGCCGGCATTTAATCAAGATGAAAGCCTGATGCCTAAGGCGCCTCAGATTCATGACTACAGGTGGGCGGCATGAGGGGGCAGTATTCGGCATATGGGCAGCGTTCTGGCGGCGGAGTCGTGTTTGTCTTGTTTTTGGTTGGTGTGATCCTGACTATATGTTTGTATTTTGTGAAAATGCGGGCGCAAACAGCAAAGGCTGAGGCGGCTCAATTGGAGCAGATTGTCAGGTCCGAAGAAATAGCCATTAAAGTCCTCAAAGCTGAACTTGCTCATCTTGAAAGTCCTTCCCGGCTTAGTGAGCTTTCCTCCAAAAAGCTTGAGCTTTCGCCAATTCAAGCGAGTCAGATGATCATCGCTAAAGATATTGTTGAAATATTCCCGTTGCGAGTTGCTGAAACCGAGGTGCAGCCGTGACCCAGTTTGATCAGGGCGGTCCAATCCGTCGTCAGATGCATGTTGAAGATAACGAATATGTGGCTGTATCTGAGGGACGTATAAGAATTCGCATAGGGGCCGCGATATTCGTTTTTGCGCTTATTGTTGCCATTATCAGATTGGCAGAAATATCGCTTTTGACAGAGAGCAATGGGTCTCGTTTTTACAAAAGTTCTCATCCGCAATATCGCGCCGACATTGTGGATCGCAATGGAGAGCTATTAGCAACAACACTCGAAACTTATGCGCTTTATGCTCGCACTAAATACATTTGGAACAAAGCTGAGCTGGTTGATCAGCTGAGTGAAGTCCTTACTGATATATCTCGGGATGAGTTGTTACGACGCCTGCAGCGTCGCGGCGATCAAGTTCTGCTTCGTAGGGGCCTTACGCCAAAAGAAAAGCAAGCCGTTTTTCATTTAGGTATTCCGGGGTTAATTTTTCAAACGGAACCACAGCGCATATATCCTAGAGGCAATCTTGCTGCGCATGTTGTTGGTTTTTCCGATGTAGATTTAAAAGGACTGGCTGGCGCAGAGCGGGCTTTCAACGATGTTCTGTCGAGCGATAACGCGCCTTCTTTAGCTTTGTCTGTTGATCTTCGTGTCCAAAATGCCGTTGCTGAAGAGCTCAACAGGTCAATGGAAAAATTCGAAGCGGATACGGCCGCAGCTATTGTAATGGACATTAATTCCGGTGAGGTTCTCGCAATGGCGTCGTTGCCAAATTATGATCCAAATCGCCCTGACACATCATTGCCTAAAAATCTCTATAATCACGCCTCAATGTCGACCTATGAGTTGGGCTCAGTATTTAAGCCGATTACAATGGCCATGGCTTTAGAGGAAGGTGTTACAGATCTCGTGGAAAAATTCCCTGTTCAGCGTCCCCTTAAAATTAGAGATAAAGTAATAAGCGATGATCACCCGAGTAAAATGCCTTTGGCGATGCCGGAAATCCTCGCTGAAAGTTCAAATCGTGGAACTGCGTTGATGGCCCTACGTGTTGGCGGTGATCGTCAGCAGTCATTTCTTAAAGAGATAGGGCTTCTCGATCGGGTACCGATTGAGTTGGTCGAAAGCGCCGCGCCGCAAGTTCAGAAAGAGTGGCAAGACATCACGACCGTCACAGTTTCATATGGGCACGGTATTTCCGTGACGCCGCTGGCTTTGACCACGGCTATGGCTGGGCTGCTAAATGGCGGAGAATATGTAAAGCCAACTTTACGAAAGAGAGACTCTGGGCATCCGGTCAAGAAACACCGCGTTATATCAAATCAAACTTCTAAGACCTTGCGCGACTTGATGCGCTATGTAGCGACCGACGGGACGGGTAGGAATGCGCGCGTTAAAGGCTATTCAGTAATGGGTAAAACAGGAACAGCCGATAAGCCAAGCCGGGATGGCTATGATACGAAACGGCTTGTGTCGTCATTCATTTCGGCCTTTCCTTATGAAGACCCGAAATATGTGGTTTTCGTGACTTTCGATGAGCCAAAAGCTGTTGAAGGGACTTACGGCTATGCGACCGCGGGCTGGAACGCAGCCCCAACAACACGTGCTATTATCGAACGCATAGGGCCCATTCTCAACGTTAAGAGAAATGTTGGGCCCATTGCTCTGAGCCCGTTTTCGGAACAGGGGGCCTTACAATGATGCTCTCTGAACTCATCGCGCCATTAATGCATACTGGTCCAGACGTGGAAATCACTGGCATGTCTTGCGACAGCCGAACAGTCAAGCCGGGTATGTTATTCGCGGCGCTTCCGGGAACAGTCGCTGATGGCAGGGAATACATCGAGGCAGCATTGGAAAACGGTGCATCGGCCATCTTATCAACGCCAGGTCTGCCGATTGATCTGCCATATATTGGACATGAAAACCCGCGATTGGTTTATAGTAAGCTCGCGCGCCGATTGTTTCCAGGTCAACCCGAAACACTTGTGGCGATGACGGGCACAAATGGCAAAAGTTCGACGGTAGAGTTTTTGCGGCAAATTTGGTCGTTTTCGGGATTGAAATCAGCGTGTTTTGGTACGCTGGGAGTGCGCTTTGATGACGAATACCTTCCTCTGAGCCACACCACGCCGGACGCATTGGTTCTTCATGAGACGTTGAACAAGCTAGAATCGATGGGTGTCACTCATGTTGGTATGGAAGCGTCAAGTCACGGATTAAAACAGTTTAGACTGGATTATGTTGAAATCTCAGCATCTGGTTTTTCAAATCTAACGCAAGACCATTTCGACTATCATCCTGATATAGACGATTATTACGCTGCTAAGGCTCGGCTATTCACAGAGCTCACGCCGAAAAGCGCGCCAGTCGTCATCAATGTTAATGATGAGTACGGTCAAAGATTGGCCAAGACTTGTGAAGAGCAAGGCCAGAAGGTCATTCGCGCCGGGTGGGCCGGGCAAAATATTCGAATTGATGAGGTTATGCCCAAGGCAGCGAGCCAACGCGTTGATCTCATTGTCAATCAAAAGCGGTACAAAGTCGAAATCCCGTTGGTCGGTGAGTTTCAAGTCCTGAACGCCGTCGCTGCACTTGGATTAGCGATAGAAACTGGTGTGGATGTTGAAACAGCTATTGCGGCGCTGTCCAATTTAAAGGGTGTTTCTGGGCGTCTGGAACTTGCCGGTCGCACAACTGCGGGTGCGCCAATACTGGTCGATTTTGCCCATACAGAAGACGGGCTGGACAAACTTTTACGGAGCGTCCGTCCTCATACGATGGGCCAGTTAATAATCGTGTTTGGATGCGGCGGGGATCGAGACCCAAGCAAAAGGCCAAAAATGGGGGCTATGGCCGCAAAGTTGGCTGACCAAGTTATCGTCACGGACGATAATCCCCGAACAGAAAACGCGGCCGCAATACGTAAGGCTGTTTTGAAAGGGTGCCCTGACGCTGAAGAGTTTGGAGATCGGGCGGCGGCCATTCATCATGGCATCTCTTTGTTAGGTCCAAAAGATTGTTTGATAATTGCAGGGAAAGGCCATGAACAAGGTCAGATCATTGGCGATGAAATCATTCCATTTTCCGATGTTTTACAGGCACAAAGCGCGCTCAAGGAGCTTTCTGTATGAGCAATAAGCTTTGGACATCCGAGGAAGCGGCAATCGCGACTGGTGGCGAAGCCAAAGGCAGTTGGATGGTCGGCGGGCTTTCAATTGATACGCGGTCACTGACCTGGGGAGACCTCTTTATCCCGCTCAAAGATGTCCGCGATGGGCATGATTTTATTCCAGCGGCTAGAGCAGCTGGCGCGGCGGCTGTGATCTCAGAAAATCCTAATGAGCAGGCTCCGGCATTAATCGTTGAAGATAGCCTAAAGGCCATGAGAGCCTTGGCGATTGCGTCGCGGAATCGATCAAATGCGAAACGTATTGCCGTCACCGGGAGCGTTGGGAAAACGAGCCTGAAGGAAGCCATGTCCGTGATTTGTATGGCGGTTGGACGAACCCATAAGTCACAAAAGTCCTTCAATAATCACTGGGGCGTACCATTAACACTCGCAGCCATGCCGCCAGATACGGATTTTGGTGTATTCGAAGTCGGTATGAACCACGCAGGAGAGCTAGCTGACCTTTCACCCCTTATTGCGCCCCAAGTTGCCGTAATCACGAAAATAGCACCCGCGCACCTAGCGTTTTTCAAAAATGTTGACGCCATTGCATCGGCAAAGGCCGAGATATTTGACGGCCTGGTTGATGGCGGAACAGCTATCTTAAACCGGGATGACAAGTATTTTGAATTTTTGTCAGAAGCCGCGCAAAAAAAGAAAGCTAAAATCGTAAGTTTTGGTGAACATCCAGACGCAAGCTTTCGCATCTCGAATGCAATCTTGGGAACAGGCGTTATATATGCTGATATTCATCACGGCGACAAAACATTCAAGCTCAAGTTGCCGCTCGACGGCTTGCATTGGGTGCAAAATGCAGCGTGCGCTATAGCGGCAAGCCATGCTGCTGGAATTGAAATAGATTTAGCTGTTAAAGCCCTATCAGGTTTTAGGGCACTCCCTGGGCGCGGCGAGGCAATAGACGTCAAACTCGATGGCAAGGTGTTCACGCTGATTGACGACAGTTATAACGCCAACCCAGAGTCAATGGGCGCGGCCATTCGGGCGCTTTCAAGTCGAACGTCTGGACGAAAGCTGGCCGTACTTGGCGATATGTTTGAACTTGGAAAAGATGAATTAAAGTTACATGCAGATCTTGCTGAACCTCTTATGTCTGCAGATGTCGCTCGGGTTGTATTTTTAGGCGAGTGTATGCGTTCACTTAAAGGTGCGCTGCCACGAAAGATGCGGGGCGTTTGGGCAAGAGACTGGGAAGCGGCTCTAACAGCACTAAAAGAAGAGCTCATGGATGGTGATACCGTCCTAGTCAAAGGCTCCAATGCAACAGGTCTAGGAAAACTGGTGGCGGCTATTAGAAAAGAACAAAAAGGAGTGGCCGATGTTTTATGAATGGCTCGCCCCCATGGCCGAAGATTTTCAACCTTTCAATCTATTTAACTATATTACGTTTCGGGTCGGCGGTGCGTTGATGACAGCTTTGTTGATTTCATTCATTCTTGGCCCGAGGATGATCAACATGCTGCGAATGCGCCAAGGGAAGGGACAACCCATTCGTGAAGATGGCCCAGAGAGCCATATTATTCAAAAGGCCGGTACCCCGACCATGGGCGGTTTGCTGATTTTGTTGTCTGTTGTGGTTTCGACACTTCTTTGGGGAAACCTCCATAGCCCATTTCTTTGGACCGTATTCTTGGTTACGGTTTCATTCGGCGCGATTGGTTTTTACGACGATTATCTGAAAGTATCGCGGCAAAACCCGAAAGGATTTAGCGGCAAGGTCAAGCTGATTCTCGAATTTTTGATAGCTGCTGTCGCCTGTTATGTGGTGGCTGGCGCCGTTACGCCAGAAGACGGGTTTAATACGGGACTGGCAATTCCTCTCCTGAAAAACACTTGGATTAATCTGGGTATTTTCTTCATTCCGTTCGGATGTTTGGTCATTGTAGGATCAGCCAATGCAGTCAATCTCACGGATGGACTTGATGGCCTCGCAATCGTTCCGGTGATGATCGCCTGTATGAGCTTAGCATTTATTGCCTATCTGGTTGGAAATTTTAACTTTAGTGAATATCTGGGTGTGCCTTTTGTCAAAGGCAGTGCCGAAATCACCATTTTTCTCGGCGCTATCATTGGCGCTGGACTCGGCTTCTTATGGTATAATGCGCCGCCAGCCATGGTGTTTATGGGCGATACAGGATCTTTAGCGCTGGGCGGTGCGCTAGGTTCAACCGCTGTAGCCATCAAACACGAAATTGTACTAGCCATTATTGGCGGGCTATTTGTGCTTGAGGCTGTTTCTGTGATCGTGCAGGTGGCGTCATTCAAGCTAACAGGAAAACGGGTTTTCCGAATGGCGCCAATTCATCATCACTATGAGAAAAAGGGCTGGGCCGAACCCACTATTGTTATTCGCTTTTGGATCATTGCGATTGTACTCGCATTGATAGGACTCTCAACTCTGAAACTGCGGTAGACCGATGATTAAGGCTGGAACATTTAAAGGGAAAACTATAGCGGTCTTTGGGCTGGGGCGAACTGGTATAACGGCAGCTTTATCGTTAAAAGCCGGTGGAGCTAAAGTGTTGGCTTGGGATGACAATTCGCAGACAGTCAAAAAAGCTGAAAATCAGGGTGTGCCGATAGCAGATTTAAATAAGGCCGATTGGTCAGAAATTGATGAATTGCTATTATCTCCTGGCGTTCCAGATAATCTACCAGAGCCGCATTGGACCGCGACTGAAGCCAAAGCAGCGGGCGTCCCAATTATCTGCGACATAGAAATATTTGCCCGCGAAGTTATGGCGCGCGCGCCGGAAAACCGGCCTAAAATTATCGCGGTTACAGGCACAAATGGGAAATCTACGACGACATCTTTAATCGGTCATGTCTTAAGTGCTTGCGGACGTGATGCACAGATCGGTGGTAATATCGGTCGAGCAGTACTGGACCTCGATAGTATGCATTCGGGAACCTATTATGTGCTCGAATTATCATCATATCAGTTAGAACGAACGAGGTCGTTGCGAGCCAATGTTGCCGTGTTCTTAAATCTAACACCCGATCATTTGGATCGTCATGGCAATATGGATGGGTATGAAGTTGCGAAGAGACGCATATTCCTCAATCAAACGAAGGCAGATACGGTTGTCATTGGAGTAGACAATGCTGAAGGCAAACGGATTTGTTCTGAATTAAAAGTGGCTAATGGCCGGAGTATAATTCCGATATCAGGTCGAAAATCCTTGGGACACGGCGTTTGCGCCCTAAAAGGGAAGCTCTACTGTTCTCAAGGTGCAAAAGTTGTTGAAGTTGCCAATTTGAACAAAGCTAAAGCGCTTGAGGGAATGCACAACTGGCAAAACGCTGCGGCGGCTTATGCTGCCGTTAGCACTTTCGGGATAGACGCACAGTCTGTAGGAGAAGCGATCTTAGGTTTTCCCGGGCTTGAGCACCGCATGGAAACAGTTGGCGAAATCGTCAAAGTTAGATTCGTCAATGATAGTAAAGCCACAAATGCTGATGCAGCTCGGCAAGCTCTCGCGTCTTATAAGAACATATTCTGGATTGCCGGGGGTCAGGCCAAATCCGACGGGATAGATCCTTTAACGCCATTGTTTGACAATTTGCGCAAAGCCTATTTGATTGGTGAAGCTGCGCCGAGCTTTCACAAAACTCTTTCAAAAGCCAAAGTCGAGAATAAGGTCTCGGGGACACTGGAAATGGCGGTTCTATGTGCGCTGAGAGACGCCCTGAATTCCAATGTGCAAAATCCAATCGTTTTGTTATCGCCAGCTTGTGCAAGTTTTGATCAGTTTAAGAATTTTGAAGTCAGGGGTGACGCTTTCAGAGATCAGGTCAATCGATTATCAGAAATGTTCATACGCGAAAAAGACGCGATATCTCGTCGGGGAAGCGCAGCGTGACAACGCTTACAAATGCTATGTCGCGATCTCGGACCGCTCGATCGCCATTTTTCGAATGGTGGCGAAGCGTCGATCATCTAACTTTAGCTTTCTTTGTTTGTCTTTTGGGAACGGGATTGATCTTGTCTATGGCGGCGTCGCCAGCTGCTGCTGAGCGCCTGAGGTTGGATGACCCGTTTTACTTCCTGTATCGGCACAGCATATTTGTTTTATTGGGTTTCTTTGGGGCTACCTTTCTTTCATTCTTCAATACGGTCAATGCAAGGCGAATTGCCGTTTTAACTTTGCTCGGCAGTTTGGTGCTTCTTTGCATCGTTCAAATAGCAGGTTACGAAGTTAAGGGCGCAAAACGCTGGCTGTCTATAGGTCCTTTTGGACTTCAGCCCTCTGAATTTGCCAAGCCTGCTTTCGTCGTTTTTGCAGCTTGGATGTTTTCTGTCGGAAAAAGAGATCTGAGTGTGCCTGCTGTTCCGATTGTTTTTTCGGCTTATCTTTTATTGATATTTTTCCTGATTCAGCAACCAGATTTCGGGCAATCTTTCCTTGTTACTGTCTGTTTCGCGGCCGTTTTCTTTTTTGCTGGCTTGTCACTCGGTTGGATGTTGTTCATGTTGGCAGGATCAGCCATGGCCGCGTTCGCAGCTTACATATTCATGCCGCATGTTCAATCTCGGATCATGCGATTTTTGAGCCCTGCCGGTGACGATAATTATCAGACTGAGCGGGCGCTAGAAGCCATCAGTAGCGGTGGATTTTTTGGTCGAGGTCCGGGCGAGGGGGATGTGAAATTTAGTCTCCCTGACGGCCATACCGACTTTATTTTTGCTGTCACAGTCGAAGAATTCGGATTTCTGATCTCGGCAATTATTATGGTGCTCCTTGCCGGTTTTGTTATTCGGTGTTTCAGAAACGCGCTAAAGCTCAATGATTATTTTTGTCAGCTTGCAGTTGCAGGTTTAGCGACGATGATCGGCATCCAAATGCTTATAAATCTGTTCGTCAATCTTAACATGGCGCCGCCAAAAGGTATGACCTTGCCCTTCATTTCGTATGGGGGGTCTTCCATGTTGGCTCTTTGTTTTTCCGCAGGGTTAATCTTGTCCTTTACACGACGCAGGCCAGGTGCCTACGGATTTGGAAACTAGCATGCCGAGGCTTCTTCTCGCCGCCGGGGGCACTGGCGGACACATGTTTCCAGCCCAGGCACTTGCAGAACATTTACGGAATATGGGATGGGAAATCGCAATGATTACCGATGTCCGAGGCTGCAAACACGCCGGAAAAATCCCAGCAGATCCAATCATCAATGTTGAAGCCGCAACGATTTCTCCCCGAAAACCTTTCAAAGCTATTCGCGGTATATTCCGCTTAAACAAAGGTGTAGCTCAATCAAAAAAATTCATCAAAGATTGGAAGCCTGATGTGGTTGTCGGTTTTGGGGGTTATCCTGCTTTTCCAGCGATGCGAGCTGCACAAAGCTTGGGTGTGCCTACCCTAATTCATGAACAAAACGCTGTGCTCGGACGGGTCAACCGGGTTTTTGCAAAGCGCGCGAAAATTGTAGCATCTGGTTTTGAAGCTCTTGCGCGATTGCCAATTGGCGCGAAACATAAATGCATCGGAAACCCACTTCGCGCGCAGATCCTTGATGCAATACCTACAACCTACACGGAGCCTAAAGACTCTATAAAGTTATTGATTGTCGGTGGCAGTCTCGGTGCCCGATCAATAAGTGAAGTCATGCCTGAGGCTATATCTCTTTTGCCGCTAGAGTTACGGAATAGACTTCAGGTCGTTCAACAAACCCGCGCTGAAAGTCTTGGCCATGCTCGCAAAGTCTATGATGAGGCGGGCGTTACTCATTTATGCGAACCTTTTTTCACAGATATTCAAACCCATCTTGCATCGGCGCATTTTATCGTGGCGCGCGCTGGCGCCTCATCTGTTTCCGAAATTGCGGCGATGGGTAAGCCAAGCTTATTGGTTCCGTTGGCCATCGCAATGGATGACCATCAAACGGAAAATGCTAAAGCATTGAAAAGCCTTGAAGCTGCCGATATTTTGCCCGAATCCGAGTTTACGCCAGAGCGAGTGAAATCTACGTTAGAGGTGAGATTAAATGATTCGAACTGGCTCAAGAAAGCTGCAAATGCCGCCCGGCAGGCCGCGCATACGGATGCAACCGAGGCCATGGCCGAGCTTGTCATATCTGCAGTTAGAAACGCCTGAAAGGCAAAACATGGTTAAGCCTGGTAGTGATATGGCAATGGCAACGAAAGTTCCATTCGATACAGGTCCAATTCATTTCGTCGGTATCGGCGGAATCGGAATGAGCGGTATAGCGGAGGTTATGCTGAATCTGGGTTACACGGTTCAAGGCTCCGACATCAGAGAGAACCCCAATGTAAAACGTCTTCGGAAGCTAGGCGCAACAATCTTTATAGGGCAAAAAGCCGAGCAGGTTCGGGGGGCAGGGGCCATTGTTATGTCTTCTGCGATTAAAGCAAACAATCCCGAATTGGTCGAAGCCCGCTCTCGCGCTATCCCAGTTGTGAGGCGTGCGGAAATGCTAGCCGAACTCATGCGCTTGAAATGGGCGATTGCTGTGGGTGGCACCCATGGCAAAACAACAACGACAACGATGATGGCAGCCTTGCTTGAAGGGGGCGACTTTGATCCGACTGTAATTAACGGCGGCATTATCAATGCATATGGTTCAAATGCTAAGCTTGGACTTGGCGATTGGATGGTTGTTGAAGCTGATGAATCTGATGGTTCGTTCTTAAAGCTATTTCCAACTGTTGCCGTCGTAACAAATATCGACCCGGAACATATGGAACATTACGGGGATTTTGATACGCTTCGCGCGGCTTTTACGACATTTGTTGAAAATCTGCCGTTTTACGGATTTGGCGTGTTATGTATTGATCATCCTGAAGTTCAAAGCTTGGTCTCCCGTATTCAGGATCGAAGAGTTATCACTTATGGCTTTAATCCGCAGGCGGATGTTCGGGCTGAAAACCTGAAACTTGAGCCGACGGGTTCACGGTTTGATGTCGTGTTTCGGAATGTTGATGGGATAGAAGATCGCTGGGAAGACCTGTTTCTCCCTATGGCGGGACGACACAATACGCAAAATGTCTTGTCGGCAATTGCCGTGGCGCGTCGTCTGGGGATTTCTCAAGCTCAAGTCAGGTCAGCTCTCGATGGATTTGGGGGTGTTAAGCGGCGTTTTACTCATGTTGGAAACTGGAACGATGTCACTATCATTGACGATTATGGTCACCATCCCGTCGAGATTGAGGCCGTTTTGCAAGCAGCCCGTCAAGTTACCGAAGGCTCCGTCCATGCGGTCGTTCAGCCGCACCGATATTCTAGGTTGTCGGATCTGTTTGAAGAGTTTTGCACATGCTTTAATCATGCGGACCAAGTCTATGTTGCCGATGTCTACGAAGCCGGCGAAAAACCTATCGCGAATATAAGTGGTCCGGCCCTTGTTGACGGGCTTAAGGCGCATGGTCACCGCAATGCCCAGTCGATCACAAAAGATAATTTAGCCGAAACCCTTAAGCCCAATTTGAAACCCGGTGATTTGATTGTTTGCCTCGGGGCCGGCGACATTACATATTGGGCAGCTGGTCTTGCTAAAGACCTCGAAAGCCTCTGATGTCGTTAATCGATAGATTGCCCACGGTTAGAGGCAAGCTTTCAGAAAGTGTTACGCTCGCACCTTATACTTGGCTGCGGGTCGGCGGTCCTGCAGAAGTCCTATTTATGCCAAAGGATGAGGCAGATCTTGCCTTGTTTTTGTCGTCTACGCCTTCCGACATCCCGGTGCAAATATTGGGTGTGGCGTCGAATACACTGGTTAGGGATGGAGGTGTTAGAGGTGTTGTAATTCGGCTCGGACCATCATTTGCTGATATATCGATTGATGGCTTGACAGTGACGGCGGGCGCCGCTGCGCTAGATAATAAAGTCGCGCGAACGGCGGCTAAGGCCGGTATAGCAGGGCTCGAATTTTATGCTGGTATTCCCGGCACGATTGGCGGCGCGCTGAGAATGAATGCGGGTTGTTATGGCGGAGAAACCAAAGATATTCTTCAAAATGTTATCGCAATCGACCGTCGCGGACGCCGACAAAATATGTCGCTGGATGAAATGCAATATAGCTATCGACACTCTGGTGCGTCGCAAGAATTGATCTTTACGCAGGCTGTTTTCAAAGGGCGAGTTGGAGTGCCGAAAGATATCCAGTCTCGGATGGATGAAATCACATCAAAACGAGAAAACAGTCAGCCAATTCGTGAGAAAACCGGTGGTTCAACATTTAAGAACCCAGATCAATCCGTTTCGGGAGGTCGCGGGGCTTGGCAGGTCATTGATGCTGCAGGTGGTCGTGGATTTCAAGTTGGCGGAGCTCAAATGAGCGAAAAGCATTGTAATTTCATGATCAACACTGGCGATGCGACCGCACATGATCTTGAAACTTTGGGTGAGATAATCCGCGCTATGGTGAAAAAGAGTGAGGGCGTCGACCTTGAGTGGGAAGTTAAACGGATCGGAGAGAGCCGGTGAGCCAACGTATTGCAGTTTTAAAAGGGGGTATGTCGCCGGAACGTGACGTTTCGCTGGCGTCGGGCGCTGGTGTTTCTGTAGCCTTGCGAAATGAAGGTTTTGAGGTCGTCGAGATCGATGTAGGGCATAATATTTGGGAGCAGCTTCATGTTGCTGATCCGGATGTAATCTTTAACGCTCTTCATGGAGAGTGGGGTGAGGATGGTCGGATTCAAGGTGTACTTGATCTATTTGGCGCACCTTACACACATAGCGGTGTTATGGCATCGGCCCTAGCTATGGACAAACATCGTAGCAAAGCCGTTCTGCGCGATGTTGGCATAAATGTGCCTATTGGCACACTGGCGGATCGACGGGCGGTCGCCGAAAGTCATCCAATGGATCCACCCTATGTGGTCAAACCGAATGCCCAGGGATCCAGTGTTGGCGTCTATATTATCAAAGATGGTACCAATCCGCCCAAAAGCGAAATCGCTCATAACGAAGCGATGGGTGAACTAGTGCTTGTCGAAGAGTTTGTTCCGGGTCGTGAACTCACTGTTACCGTTATGGACGGTAAAGCGCTCGCGGTTACCGAAATTATCGCAACAACTGGTTGGTACGACTATGCCGCTAAATATGCTGATGGGGGTTCGCGCCATATCGTGCCGGCCAACATCCCCAGAGACGTCGAAGAACTTTGCAAAACTTGGGCGTTGTTGGCACACGAAACCCTAGGATGTCGTGGCGTAACCCGATCTGATTTCAGATTTAATGACATTAATGAGGACTTAAAGGATATCGTAAACAAAATCGTAATGCTTGAACTTAATACTCAACCCGGAATGACACCGACTTCACTTGTACCAGAACAAGCTGAATTTGTCGGAATGAATTTTGGACAGCTTTGCCGCTGGATTGTTGAGGATGCTTCATGGCCGCGATAGGCAAAAAAACGAATGTAACACGGGTAAGTCCCCTGAAACCTGGTTTAAGAGGTGCCCGCAACTGGGCAACATCACATCTTCGCGCTGCTAGCTATTCTCGAAAAGGCATGTGGCGCTTTATTCTGAGCTTGATGTTTATTTTCTTTGCCATCGCTTTTCTGGGTTTATGGCTCGGCGGGTTTTTGCCAAATGCCAAACAAGCCGGGAACGATTTTACGAAAAATAGGTTGATCTCCATGGGCTTCGTCGTTGACCGGGTCGATGTCATGGGGGAAGGGCGATTAAGTGAAAAGGATGTTCGCAGAGTATTAGGCGTTCAGAACGGTGATTATCTGTTCGACCTTGATTTGCGCGAGGCACAAAGACGAGTTGAAAGTCTGAGCTGGGTTGAAAAGGCAATCGTTAGACGGTTATGGCCTGATAGGATAGTTGTTCAGATCATAGAGCGTAAGCCCTATGCGCTTTGGCAAAATCAGGGCGTTATTCAACTCGTGGATATTAGTGGCGAAGCCATTAGTCAGGTTGCTTTAGCTGATTATCCTCAATTGCCGCTTATTGTTGGGGGCGACGCCCCAGAGAATTTCGTTGAGATTGAAAAAATTGTCGCAAATTTTGAGGGAATAAGGCGGAAGGTCGATACATTCGTTTACCATAATACTGGCCGATGGGATCTGATTCTGCATGGTGGTGAAATGCGTGTGAAATTACCGCAGAATGATTTGGCTATGGCTTTATCTCGCTTGACTGATTTACATTTTCAAACTCAGATTTTGGATAGAGAGCTTTCTGTGATCGACCTAAGGATTGCGGACCGTATAACGCTCGCTCCATCTAACAGAGAACCTGCTTAGTTTGAAATGCGCAACAAGAATCGTCAAAAACCCGACACACATGCTGTTCTGGACATTGGATCCAGCAAGGTCGTTTGCCTGATTGGGCAGTCTGATCCCAATATGGGCGTGAAATTGATCGGCTCTGGTTTCGGCGTTAGTGCAGGGCTGAAATCTGGTGCCGTTGTTGACATGGAGGCTGTAGAGTATGGCATTCGAACCGCTGTTGAGAAAGCGGAACGCGAAGCTAGGGTGCCTGTCAGATCTGTCGCGGTGAATATAGCAGTGCGCTCGTTACGGTCAGAACATCTTACGGTTCAAACAGAATTTGCGAGCGGCGAAGTTGCTGATCGTGATTTGAAACGTCTCGTGAATTCATCTCTTTCCGAATTTGCTCAACCAGAACAAACAATCCTGCATGCTATTCCGCTGAGCTGGAGCGTGGACGGTGAAAGTAATATTGAAGAACCAAGAGGTATGTTCGGCAAATCTCTGGGAGTCGACATGCATTTTGTCATGGCCGGGGTTGGACCTCTTCGTAATCTCGCTCATTGTATTGAACGCTGCCATCTTAACATAAAATCGGTCAGTGCCTCACCTTATGCAGCCGGCCTATCCGTGTTGACAGAGGATGAGAAGGATTTGGGCGTGACGCTTATCGATATGGGCGGCGGCGTAACTTCAGCGTCAATTTTTAGAGACAATTCTCTCGTTCATGTTGAGGCTCTTTCTGTTGGTGGCCAGACTGTTACCAAAGATATTGCTCGGGGACTTATGACGCCGCCAGAAGCTGCTGAACGAATTAAAATGTTGTATGGATCGGCCTTGCACGGAGCCGACGATGATCGTGTTAATATTCCTTGTCCACCTATGGGAGCGCAAGACACACTTCATAACGAACCAAAGTCCATGCTGACTGGCGTTATTAGAAGTCGGGTAGAGGAGACGTTTGAAATTTTACGGGACCGCATGAGTCAAAAGGGGTTAGATAATTACTCTGGACGACGAATCGTTTTGACAGGTGGCGGTGCGCAGCTGAACGGAGTAAGAGAGCTCGCGGAATTCGTTTTTAATAAGCGTGTTCGGATTGGACGTCCACACGGTGTCCTGGGACTAAAAGATAGCCTTTCCGGCCCGGATTTTGCCGTTGCAACAGGTCTTCTTAAGTATCAGTTTTTGAACGAAAAAGAAGTAATCTCAGGCCCGCCCGACCTTACGGGACGGCGATATTTGCGGAAGCGATATGCGGGTGGCAGCCTAGGTCGTTCAATACAATGGCTTAGAGAAAATTTCTAAGATATTGCACATTATTTAAGGTTTCATTCGAGTTTATTAAGACCTGTTTAACAGATTTCAGGCACAAATTAACGAAATGCAAACCATAATTTAAGGGCGAGTCATGAGCATAAATCTTTCGCTTCCCAAGTCTGTTGAAATTAAACCCCGTATCGTCGTGATCGGCGTTGGCGGAGCAGGCGGGAATGCAGTTAATAATATGATTTCCTCCGGACTTGAGGGCGTTGAGTTCGTTGTTGCAAATACGGACGCTCAAGCGCTAGCTTTCTCTAAAGCAGATAGACGTATCCAAATGGGCAGCGGTATTACGCAAGGACTCGGCGCAGGTATGAAGCCTGAGGTAGGCGAGCAATCTGCTGAGGACTCTATGGGCGAAATTCTTGAACAGCTCGAAGGCGCTCATATGTTATTCGTTGCGGCCGGTATGGGCGGCGGTACAGGTACAGGGGCTGCGCCCGTAATCGCGCGCGCTGCCCGAGACAAAGGCATTTTAACCGTTGCAATTGTAACCAAGCCATTTCAGTTCGAAGGTTCACGCCGGATGACAATAGCGGAAGAAGGCATTGATCGCCTTTCTGATGCCGTTGATACTCTGATTGTGATCCCAAATCAGAATTTGTTTAGAATTGCGACCGAACAAACGACCATGACGGACGCGTTCGCGATGGCTGACGAAGTGTTAAACTCTGGCGTTCGCGGAATTACTGATCTGATGGTTGTCCCAGGGCTTATAAATCTTGATTTTAATGACGTCCGTACAATTATGGATGAAATGGGCAAAGCCATGATGGGAACTGGCGAAGCAACTGGTGAGCGCCGAGCCGTGGAAGCCGCTGAAAGTGCCATTTCCAACCCGCTATTAGATGACGTTTCTTTGAAGGGCGCTCGCGGCGTACTCATAAATATTACTGGCGGTAAGGATCTGACGCTTTACGAAGTAGATGAGGCGGCAAGCCTTATCCGTTCGCAAGTTGACCAAGATGCCAATATTATCATTGGTTCGGCGCTTGATCCCGATCTTGATGGTATCGTTCGAGTGTCAGTTGTTGCGACAGGTGTCGGAGCATATGAGGGCGTTTCGCCAGTTGTCCAGTCTAGTTTGGACGCTAATATTTCCCGTTTGCGAGAAAGTGCAGGGTCTTTGAGAGCTACACAAGAGCCTGTCGCTATAATTGATGAGGATGATATTCCGTCGCTAGAGGAAATAGAAGCCGATATCGAGCCTGCATATATTGCCCAGGCAAATACGTCGCGCGCGACAACGCCTACAGATATCGTGCCGCCGCCTATGCCTATAACAGAACCTGCACCGGTTCCGGCCCCTACACCAGCTCCTTCGCGACAACACGTGCAGGCTGAACCCGTTGCCGATCCGCAACCTCAAACAGTCGTAAAACGGCCATTTGGATTTTTCGGACGGAAAAAAGCTATACCGGTCTCCACTAAGCCCCCCTCGCGCCCAAAGAAACAAAATACCGGAGATCTCTTTGGTGATGATGTCGATGATGAGTTAGAAATACCAGCATTTCTCAGGCGTCAGTCACGCTAATCTGACCAAGAATTAATAAGGCCCTGCATAAGCGGGGCTTTTTTTATGGCTGAAAGGCTGATAATTGGAATGATTATGACTGCTGAATGACTGTATTGTCATCTTGCGAAACAATTGGAAACAGGTCTTTTATTGTGGGCGATGGCTTCACGCCGTAGTTAACGGGGACATAAAAAGGTATATAAATTGGTTCCTGTTAGGCGACAATCCACGATCAAAGCTCCGACATTATTTGCAGGCGTTGAGCTGCATGGCGGCGAACATACGCGCGTGGCATTAAAGCCTGCGCCGGTCGGGACGGGAATTGTGTTTGTCCGAACCGACATCACAGATCGAGACAATAGAGTTGCCGTTAAGCCGGACGCGGTGACGAGTGTGAAAAATTGTACAACCTTATCCAATAAGGCGGGGGTTAAAATCTCGACAATTGAACATTTGATGGCTGCATTGGCGTCAGTTGGAATAGATAATTTAATTGTAGATATGGATGGTCAGGAATTACCTGCTCTTGATGGAAGTAGTGAACCGTTTTTAAAGTTGATTGAGCAAGTTGGTATTTTGAAACAGCCTGCGCCAAGACGATATGTGGAGGTTCTGAAGGCGGTTGAGATTAACGACGGTAGTAAGTTCGGCCGTATCGAGCCATACAAGTCTCTTTATCTTGATGTTACCATTGATTTCAAAGATGCCGCGATTGGAAGACAGCGCATGGAAATTGAACCTGATACGAGATCGTTCAGGGATCGCCTCGCATCGGCGCGCACCTTTGCGAGAGCTCACGAGGTCGCCGCGCTTCGCGAAGCCGGCCTTAGTAAAGGTGGGTCTTATGAGAATGCGATCGTCGTTGATGGAGACAAGGTTCTTAATCCCGGCGGCTTGCGATATAACGACGAATTTGTGCGGCACAAGGCTTTGGATTTGATGGGAGACCTTTACCTGGCTGGTCCGGTTTTAGGAAAGATAACGACAGTCAGAGGGGGGCATGGACTAAATCATGAGTTGCTGACCGCATTTTTTGCGGACCCTACAGCCTGGCGATTTATCACATTACCCTCAGAAAAGAATGAAATAGGCTGCGATTCAGTCCTAGCCTAACATTATTCTCACTTTTCCCCGCTGAGTTTCTCAGTTACAAGCCTCCTCAATACATTCTTTAGAATCAAGTAAGAGCTTTTCATGCCACAAAAATTATGTTCGAAATTGTCGGTCGGCTTGCTTGTTTTGCTGACCATATCAGCCTGTTCGACATTGGGCGGATCTAAGAAAGAGAAGTTGGCATATGTGGAGCGGCCAGCTGAAAATATTTATAATTCCGGAATGGATTTTATGGAAAAAAATGACCTCGCAAAAGCGAAGTTGTTTTTTCAAGAGGTCGAACGTCAACATCCATTTTCCAAATGGGCCCGGCGTTCAATGTTGATGACGGCTTACGCGAATTATCTATCCGCTGATTATGAAGAGGCTGTTTCAACCGCGCAGCGTTTTATCAGCCTTCATCCAGGTAACGAAAGTACACCTTACGCATATTATCTTGTGGCTATGTCCTATTATGATCAAATTTATGATGTTGGACGGGATCAGGCGACAACGACAAGTGCGGAGGCTGCGCTGCAGCAGGTTGTTAGGCGATATCCAGAAAGCGATTACGCGCGGGACGCCCGGTTAAAGCTGGAGCTTACACATGATCATCTTGCAGGAAAAGAAATGGCTGTTGGCCGCTATTATCTGAAAGAAAATCAGCATTTGGCAGCTATAGGCCGCTTCAAAACAGTCGTATCAGATTTCGATACGACATCACATGTCGAGGAAGCGATGCATAGACTAGTGGAGTCCTATGTCTCGATCGGAATTATTGAGGAAGCCAAACTTGTTGGGTCTGTTTTAGGATATAATTACCCTCAAAGCGAGTGGTATAAGGATAGCTACGATCTCCTCGATAACTTTGGCATAAATTTGGACGACGAAGTTAAACGCGCGCGCGATCCTGGATATTTCCGTCGTCTCAGAGAACGCTTATTCTAGGATAATAGCATGCTCTCGGGGCTTTCAATCCGAAATGTGGTGTTGATTAGTTCACTCGATCTTGAGTTTGAACCGGGTATGACTGCTCTGACCGGTGAAACGGGCGCAGGTAAATCCATCATACTAGATGCCTTGGCGATGGCAACGGGTGCGAGATCCGATCGGAACCTTGTCAGAAAAGGCGCGGACAAAGCCCAGTGTACCGCAAGTTTTGATCTTCCTGAAATACACCCGGTTTGGAAAATATTAAAAGAAGCAGACTTCGAGACGGATAACAATCGCAGCTTGATAATGAGGCGGGTAATAGGCACTGATGGGCGTAGCAAAGCCTATATTAATGATACACCTGTTAGCGTCAGGCTTTTATCAGAAATCGGTCGGCATCTGGTTGAGGTCCATGGTCAACATGATGGACGTGGTCTTCTTGACCCAAGCCAGCATATTTTCATGCTCGATAAGTTTGGCGGTTACGACAAGGCCTTACGGGAAACCCGACATGCGCATGCTGACATGCAGCTGAAGCAATTAGAATATACAGCGCTTAAAGACAAAGCCGAGCAGGCTGAGAGCGAGAGGGAGTTTCTGACCTATGCTGTGGAGGAACTTGATAGGCTGGATGTTCGAGCGGGCGAAGAGGCAGAACTTGGTGCACGACGGAGATTCTTGCAGGCATCAGAAGGCGCTCTGGAGGAGCTTGCAACTGCGGAACAGGTGTTGGGCCAAGGTGATTATGAAAGCCGCTTATCGGCTACGCTTGCCGGTATTGAACGCATCAGAGAGAAAGTAGGGTTCGATGATGAGATTACCGCCAATGCGCTTCTGCAAGCCTCTCAATCGCTGGAAAGGGCGCTTCTTGAAACCCACGAGGCCCGGCAGTCTGTTGCATCCGCGGCTCAAGCCTTCACTACAGAACCCGGCGCACTCGACGCTGCCGAAAAACGCTTTTTTGCTATCAAAGCCGCCGCGCGTAAATATGGAGTTGATAGCGCATCACTAATTGAAAAACGCCGAGAATTTGCGGAAAGTTTGTCTCTTATCGATAATGTAGACGCGCAGCTATCAAAAGCTCGAGAGACGGCAGACATTGCTGTAGAGCAATATGATCGTAAGGCGTCAGTTTTGACGCAAGCGCGCATAAAAGCCGGAAAACGATTAGCTAAAATGGTGATCGGTGAGCTTCCAGCGCTGAAAATGGAGCGCGCGCAGTTTCAGGTTCGAGTTGAGGCCGGAGCAGATACCGCATTAGGCAGAGATAAAATAAGGTTCGACGTCGCCACTAACCCTGGTTCATCCATCGGCCCAATGGATAAAGTCGCATCCGGCGGTGAACTAGCGCGATTTGCTTTGGCAATAAAAGTGGCTTTGTCAGGGAATGAAGAACAGGTTTTGGTGTTTGACGAAGTTGATCAGGGGGTTGGGGGCGCTGTAGCCAGTGCCGTGGGTAAAAGGCTTGCTGGGCTTTCATCTAGTGGGCAAGTATTTGTGGTGACACACAGTCCTCAAGTCGCGGCATGTGCAAACCATCAATACAGGATTGAAAAAGCGAGTAGTGCAAAATCTACAACAACCTCCGTTGTCGCAGTTGCTGCGAATGAGCGCGAAGAAGAAATTGCGCGTATGCTGGCGGGGGAAACGATTACAGATGAAGCAAGAGCTGCCGCGCGCCAACTCATGCGGGCATCATGACAGAAGACGAAGCTCGGAAACGCCTCAAAGAACTGGCGATGGAAATCCGAATAGCGGATTCGCAATATTATCAGGATGACGCACCAATTCTCACAGATGCCGAGTATGATGCATTAAGGAAAGAGAATACGGCGCTTGAAAATGAGTTTCCCCATCTAATTCGCAAAGATAGCCCGTCTCGATCTGTTGGGGCCAAACCTTCTGGAAAGTTTGGGAAGATTTCACACATCGTTCCAATGCTCTCATTGGATAACGCATTTACGGACAAAGACGTTGAGGATTTTACCGCGCGGATTAAACGTTTCCTGAGCCTCTCAGAAGATACTGTCTTAGCCTTCACAGCTGAACCCAAAATCGACGGGCTTTCAGCAGCGCTGCGTTATGAAAATGGCAAGCTAGTGTCCGGCGCCACTCGAGGAGATGGTCAGACCGGAGAGGATGTTACCGCGAACTTACGAACAGTCAGTAATATTCCCTTAGTGCTATCTGGAAGTGACTGGCCGATAACTTTAGAAATTCGGGGTGAAGTCTATATCGACCATCAGGATTTTGAGGCGATGAACGAGAATCAGGAAGCCGCCGGAAAAGACGCGTATAAAAATCCTCGAAACGCGGCGGCTGGATCTTTGCGACAAATCGATCCAAGTGTAACCGCCAATCGTCCGCTTAAGTTTTTTGCTTATACATGGGGAGACATAAGCGCGCCATTATCAGAAACGCAAATGGGGGCCGTCAATGCCATGGCATCCTGGGGATTTGATACAAATCCACTTATGAAAGTTCATCAATCGCCAGCGGAGATGATCGCTCATTATCATGAGATTGAGGAGATGCGAGCCAATCTAGGTTACGATATCGACGGGGTTGTCTACAAGGTTAATGATCTGTCATTACAAGAACGATTGGGGTTTGTTTCTCGCGCGCCGCGCTGGGCCATTGCTCATAAATTTCCAGCAGAGAAAGCGATCACAATTGTCAAAGATATTGAAATTCAAGTTGGCCGAACCGGTTCATTAACGCCAGTGGCTAAGCTCGAACCGATTACTGTTGGGGGCGTCGTTGTGTCAAATGCGACGCTCCACAATGAAGACGAAATTGAACGATTGGGCGTAAAACCGGGCGATACGGTTGAGATACAGCGCGCAGGTGATGTCATTCCGCAAGTCCTTCGCGTCACCAAAGATGGCCAACAGCCGCCATTTATCTATCCCGTAACCTGTCCAGTTTGCAGCGCTCCAGCGATGAATGATACCGATCCGAAATCGGGGCGAGTTGATGTCGTGAAACGCTGCACGAACGGCCTTAATTGCCCCGCACAAGCTATTGAAAGTCTTATACATTTTGTTTCGCGTCGCGCCTATGACATAGACGGCATGGGATCTAAACAGATTGAAACTTTTTATGAAAAAGGTCTCGTAAAAGAACCCGCAGATATATTCACGCTTGAGACCCGAAATAAAGACATAAAGCTTGAGACCTGGGAAGGATGGGGGGCAACAAGCTCTGAAAATTTGTTTGACGCGATCAATGCGAGACGGTCAATCGCGTTTGATCGTTTTTTGTACGCTTTAGGTATTCGGCACATTGGCCAAGGCAATGCTGGATTGCTCGCTAAGCATTATCTCAATTGGGACAAGTTTTACAATGCTATTAAAAGCATAGATGTCATTGGTGGAAATGAATGGGCTGAATTGATGTCCATTGACGGCGTTGGCGAAGGGGCAGCCAGTGCAATTAAGTCTTTCTTTCATTCGCCGGACAACCAAACGATCGTCGATAATTTGCTGACGTATGTAACCGTCATTGATGCGGAGGCTCCGACTTCAGATAGTCCTGTTGCCGGAAAGACTGTTGTTTTTACTGGAAAACTCGAACGCTTTTCACGCGACGAGGCCAAAGCAAAAGCCCAAGCGCTTGGGGCAAAAGTGTCCGGAAGTGTGTCTGCTAAAACTGATATTTTGATTGCAGGCCCCGGTGCAGGATCAAAGCTCAAGAAAGCTTCAGAGCTGGGGATCAAGACGTTGACTGAAGACGAATGGCTGAATTTTATTCAGAGTTGAACTTAGCCGCTTCATAGGCTTCGGTTGCTAAAAGCCAACTTTCTTCGTGAGCACTAAGTTCATTTTCAAGTTCACGGCGCATGTCCAAAATAATTTGAGCTTTGCGGGGATCAGATGTGAACAGATCGCCATCCCCTAGCGTTGCGTCAATTTTATCAATTTTCTTTCGTGCAATTTCAATAAGAGTCTCAAGATCTTGACATGTTTTTTTTAAGGGGGCGAGACGTTCGCGTTCTGCTGCGGCTTGTTTACGTTGCAGGGCTTTATCATTTTCTGGCGTTGCGGCCGATTTCTTGAGGGGACGAGATTTCTCAATTTGCAGCTGGCGATAATCTTCCAGTGATCCTTCGAAATTTTCGACTGTTCCGTTGTCCACGACCCATAATCTATCGACCACAGATTCAAGCAAATTTCTATCATGGCTAATAACGACAACTGCGCCGTCATAGCTATTGAGCGCATTTATGAGTTCAGCCCTGCTATCCATATCCAAATGGTTCGCGGGCTCATCTAGAATCAGTAAGTGCGGCGCATGAAACGATATTAAAGAAAACAAAAGCCTCGCTTTCTCCCCACCGGAGAGATTACCCGCTATTGTTTCAGCCTTTTCATGTCCAAGTCCAAAACGCGCGAGCCTTGCGCGTCTTTGAGCCTCAGTCGCATCCGGCATAAGTTCGATGACATGCTCATAAGCACTTTTAGATGTATTCAGAGCGTCAATTTCATGTTGAGCGAAATAGCCAATTTTCATTTTTTTGTGACGTTTGACAAATCCATCTTGCGGCGGGAGCATGCCCATAACCGCTTTGGCAAAGGTCGATTTGCCTTGCCCATTCTTACCTAATATTCCGATACGATCATCTGGATCAATGCGTTGATTAAGACGTTTCAGTATGGCTTTATTTGATTCATATCCCAAGGTGACATCGTCAAACCTAACAATCGGCGGAGACAATGATTTTTCAGGCGATGGTAAATCTATCGGCGGAATAGGATCGTCGATAATCGTAGCGATGGGTTTTAACTTTTCAAGGCGCTTAACCCGGCTTTGCGCTTGTTTGGCTTTGGAGGCCTTTGCCTTGAACCGGGTAACAAACGCTTCGAGTTTTCGTCTTTCGTCCTCTTGTTTATCCCGCATGGCCATGGACAGGCGTTGTTGCTCCCTAAGCTGCCTTTGAAAATTGTCATAGCCGCCGGAATAGGCGAATAGTTTTCTCTCTCTCAGATGGGCAATGTGTGTGACCGCACGATTTAAAAAGTCTTTGTCATGGGAAATAATAAAGGCGGTTCCGTCATAGTTTTTTATGTGGCTTTCCAACCAGACGGCCCCTTCTACATCCAAATAGTTTGTTGGTTCATCCAGCAGAAGAAGGTCTGGTTTCGCGAATAGCATTGCGGCAAGAGCAACGCGCATACGCCACCCACCTGAGAACTCAGCGCATGGCTTTAACTGTTCGGCAGCGGAGAAACCAAGGCCAGACAGAATAGAACCAGCGCGGGCTTCGGCCGAATATGCATCGATATCGGATAATCGGGTATGAATATTGGCAATTCGAATAGGATCAGTGGCGGTTTCGGATTCGGTTAACAGCTCCGCGCGCTCTGTGTCTGCTGCCAGAACAGTTTCCATCAGACTTTCAGGGCCAGAGGGGACTTCCTGATCAACAACACCGTATTTGGCGCCTTTTCGCAACGTGATAGATCCGTCATCAGGACTGATTTCATCTTTGATTAATCGGAATAGGGTGGATTTCCCAGTTCCGTTTCGCCCAACAAAACCCATTTTCATTCCCTGTGAAATTGCGAGGGTTGCTTGCTGGAATAGCGGGCGGCCTTCAATCCGATATGTCAGATCATTAATGTGGAGCACAATATTATCAAAATTAGCAAAAAAGGGTGACTATCATGACTTCACATATAGTCAAACGCCCGTTATAGAGCGCCCGAATTCATATTCTAAAATTTGTATTTAGCGCCTGACATAGGAGATTTCCATGGCCGTACAACGTACTTTTTCTATCATCAAGCCTGATGCAACAGAGCGTAACATCACAGGTCTTGTAAATGCCAAAATCGAAGAAGCCGGTCTTCGTATTATTGCTCAGAAACGTCTGCGACTTTCAAAAGAACAGGCTGGCGGATTTTACGCCGTGCATAAGGAACGTCCATTTTACAACGATCTGGTAGAGTTCATGATGTCTGGCCCCGTCGTTGTTCAGGTTCTTGAAGGTGAGAATGCGATTGTGCGTTACCGCGAAATTATGGGTGCGACAAACCCGGCCGAGGCTGATGCGGGAACAATCCGGGCAGAGTATGCCAAGTCGATTGATGCCAATACGGTACATGGTTCCGATGCGCCGGAAACTGCCGTTGAAGAAATCGCCTTCTTTTTCGCAGAAGATGAGATTGTCGGATAATTTGTCTTAGACCGTAGGAATTATTTGGCCGGGCAATCGCTCGGCCATTTTTATTTTTAGACCGGCATGGAACGGATTTTGACTTGGGTTTTAGCTGTCGAATTAAACTCAAACTGATTTATAAACGGGAAATCAAACGTAAATTCGTAATCTACCAAAAGTTCTGCATACTCGCCGCCGTGTTGAGTCAACAACTGCACACTCGGGGTATAAGTGCCGAACGGCGCATTTTGCATATTTTCATTCAATAAGGCTAACAGATCGTCACGCGTTGGCTCATGTTCCACCCAGGCTAGCCTTGCCGTTGCTTCGACGGTTCTTTGCGCCTGATGCGACCCGTACATAAAGCTTCCGATACCAAATATTCCAAACAAGCACATAAACAAAATAGGAAAAATTATAGCGGCTTCAACTGCGGTTGCACCGTCTTTATTGCGTAAGAATTTGTGCAGGATTTGCATTTTATCTTAGTCTCGCCTTTAGTTTTTCGTGAATAACGATGTCTTTTCCAAAAAGATCTTTCATGTTGTGGTAGATGTCGATATCCATCAATACTCGGGCCCTACCACTTTGAGATGGACAGTCATATGCGCAGAGTTCGCCTTTGCGCCACAAGGATACTCTCGTCTTGGTGTAATAGTCTTGTTTTGGATTAGTGAAATCAAAATCCCGATTTGATGTTTCGGGCTGTTCTAAAGCAGACTCAAAACCATCGGGATCCGAATCTCCGGTTCCAGACTCGTCAGGGACCTTATTATTGGGGCACCCGCAATAAGCGTTTATTTTGATTTCATCTAAATTCAACTCGTCCCCATAGGCGGATTGAATCACCAATTTAGCTGTCTCAACAGGAGTGCTGTCAGATTTTGTTTCTGTATCGCTGTTCCAGTTTGGTCGCATATCGTTCAGATTTTCTTCAAATGCATAGTTTTGAAGATAATTTGATCCGGCTGTGATCGACGATGCAAGTTTTTGATGCTTATTAACTTGATAGCCTAGGTTTATTGCAACCAAAGCCCCGAATATCATCATCGGCGCAATCAATGCGAATTCAACAGAAACGATACCGCTGTCGTCGTTCTTTAGTTTTCTAAAAATAGTTTTCATCAAAACCTCTATTGAACGAGCGCGACGCCTGATTCGCCGCCTATTTGCCGTGCACCAAGTTCATCACACGCAGTATTCGTAAAGCCTGAATTGCCTCTAAGGTCGACAGTGTTTGCGATTAAGTGTGTACAGCGACTATTCTGATTGGCACCACCGTTAAACTGAACGTTCATGGTGGGCGCGTAAATTACACCCTCTATCAGGGAATTTTGATTGCCGTTTATTCTCAGAAAACTGTCGGTGGTTGTAAGGGGGTCGAAGAATAGAGCTAAACCCGCAAATGGTCCTTCATCATTGGCAACCAAGTTTATTCTGCCGCCATTCGTTCCGTTATAAGTGGCGCCATTCATAAATACCAGCGTCACGCCTTCGCCAAATATCAATGAGTTAGACGAATTGGTCGTCAAATCTTCCCCGTCAAAGTAATATGTGCCAGGATCTAAAAACTCGATAAGGCCGCCAGCTGTGACAGGCGAGCATACTCGCCCACTAGAGGCACCATTTAAACTTATATATCTATTTTGACCTTGCCGCTGAATGCTGGCGCAGCTGAGACTGGATACATTGTCAGGAATAGTGGTGTTCCGATAAGGGTCTCTAACTGTTCGAGAATAATCCTGGGCGCCATCTTCGCATCCCAAATTCAATCCATTCCCCGCTGAAATCCCACCTACTGTGCTCAAACAGTCAGCCATAAATGAATTGTTGTTTCCGATTTCAACTGAATTAGCTGCCGATGAATTCGTATGCACACCACACCCACGAACATCAACATTCGCAGACCCACCTAACGCTAATGCTGGTCCCGCATCAGGTGATAGTGATAACACACAAGCTGGAACACCATCGATTATCATCGCTGTCGCCTTTGTTTCCAAAGTCAACGATTTTTGTCCAAAATATTTGGTGAAATACAGTTCCTGCTTTTTATTAACGGTAACCTCAACAGCGTTTTTTCCGGCAAATTCACCCACGGTTGGGGGACTGATGACATCCACACTACCGGAGTTAAAATCATGCCCGTTTTCTAGAGCGTGCCCTTTTCCCGCGAAGACGTAATTTGCGGTTTCACCCAAAAGCATAACCTCGTGAGCTGCAGCCAGAGCTGCATTGTCAGCCATATCTTGTAATTTTGACTTCTTTTGATGCCAGTGGCCAAGTTCGACCGCCAAAGCTATCCCGCCGATAAAAAGCGGCATGGCCAGCGCGAATATCATCGCTGTTGCGCCCTCATCATCTTGTAGAAACCGCTTAAGCATGTTTCCCCCGCGTCATTGATTATGCTGAGAAACTACACGGAAGATTCTAATTAAAGATCAAAATGTGTGGTTGTGAAGATGTAAAAATTCAGGGTTAGCGAAACCTTACAATATTGAAAAATCAAAAGAACTGGCAACTTTTGCGAGGGATTTAACATAAAGAGGGTGTTCAAGTTTTTGAACTTTCATGGAAAGCGTTTCCGTAGTGTCTTCCGAATTAACTTTTGTTTTGGCTTGTAAAATTACATCGCCACCATCCAGTTCTTCATTGACGTAATGAACAGTACATCCATGATGAGTATCTCCGGCCTCCAAAACTCTTTGATGAGTATGTAGTCCTTTATACTTAGGCAAAAGAGATGGATGTATGTTCAAGATGCGGCGAGGCCATTTCGATACAAACCAGGGTGACAATATTCGCATATAGCCTGCGCAACAGATTAGTTCGACCTGGTGGTCTAAAAGATGCTTGTGCATTTTCGCATCAAATTTCTTTCGTGATTTTACTTGTAAATGATCCATAGCGATAACCGGAATGTGCATATCTGTCGCGAGTTGCAGGCCAGGTGCTTCGGGGTTATTGGATATTACGAGTACAATCTCGGCGGGGAAATTAGAATTCATCGCCGCTTTGGCAAGGGCCAACATATTTGAACCGCGGCCCGATATCAAAATGGCTGTTCGGACTTTGCGACGCGGCATCAGGCGTTTAACTTACCAATGATCATCGCGGTTTCGCTGTTTTCCATCAGCTTCTCAACAACAAGATCGGCTTTATCGCTAGACACAGCGAGAACCATACCAATGCCACAATTAAATGCCCGCTGCATTTCGGCTTCAGCGATATTTCCGGTTTCTTGTAGCCACTTGAAGACAGCCGGCCTTTCCCAGCTCGACATGTCATATTTCGGTGTTAAATGGTCTGGCAACATGCGCGGTGTGTTTTCGGTCAGCCCGCCGCCGGTTATATGGGCGATACCCTTGATCAATCCTTCGCGAACCAGAGGTAGCACGGATTGGACATAGATTTTTGTTGGAGTTAAAAGGGCTTCCGCCAGATTTTTTTCTGGATCGAATGGAGCTGGGGCCTGCCAAGACAGTCCCGAAAGTTCAACAACTTTTCTTATAAGTGAATAGCCGTTTGAATGTGGTCCGCTTGACATAATGCCAACCAGCATGTCTCCGGCTTCCATTTCATCTTTGAGCGGCAATAGTCCGTCACGCTCTGCCGCGCCTACAACAAAGCCGGCTAAATCGAAGTCTTTCCCTTCATACATGCCGGGCATTTCGGCGGTTTCCCCGCCGATCAACGCACATCTGGATTGGCGGCAGCCTTCCGCAATCCCTGAAATCACAGATGCGGCCCTATCATTATCTAGATGCCCTGTTGCAAAATAGTCTAAAAAGTAAAGAGGCTCCGCGCCTTGGGCTAAGACGTCATTGACGCACATAGCCACAAGATCGATGCCAACCGTATCCAGAACGTCAGTATCAATGGCAATCCGTAACTTGGTGCCAACGCCGTCAGTTCCCGAAACAAGGACGGGATCACTGAAACCGGCGGCTTTGAGATCAAAAGCACCACCAAATCCGCCTAAAGCGACATCTGCGCCAGGTCTGCTCGTCGATTTCGCCATAGGCTTAATACGATCAATTAGGGCATCGCCTTTTTCGATACTGACACCTGCATCTGCATAGGTAAGACCTTGGGATGATGTTTTGTCGGTCACGCAAATTTCCTCATCTAATTCCTGAAACGCTTACAAACCTAAAAAGGCGCTGCGTGCAAGTGGCAATTGGAATTTACTGCAAAACAGATGCAATTCCTCTTTTAAATCGGCCAAAATCCGTTTAGTGAATCATCCTATGATTAAACGTATATATTTCGCTTTCGTTCTATTCTGGGTGGGCGTTTCTACGGCATTCGCTGGTGACCCATTCACTGTTGCAGGGGTAAAGGTGGATGCCACGGGTAGCAATGCGATTGAAGCGCAGGTCGCGGCGAATACCGAAGGGCAAATTCGCGCCGCAGAAATACTTCTCAATCGCTTAACACTCCCGTCTCAAAGGGCTGGAAAAGATTTCTCAAATGTCAGTCCAGAAGTAATCGCGAGAATGATCCGCGCATTGCAGGTTTCAAATGAGAAACGATCTACACAGAGATATCTCGGAGATGTAACGGTCTCCTTCGTTCCGTCAGAGGTAAAACGCTATCTAGAGGCTCAAGGCATGACAATGATGTCCAGCCAAGCCGAGAAACGTCTGATCGTTCCTGTTCTTTCAGGCAACGGGCTTTGGACACCAAACGACTGGCATGCGGTCTGGGCGACTGGTGCTTTTTCCAATTCATTGACTCCCGTTGAGCCCATTACATTGGGAAGTGGAAATGATAGCCTGATCAGCAGTTCCCAGGCGGCAAATGTCGATATTGCGGCTCTCAAGCGCCTTGGTGGTTTGTTCGGGGCGCGGCAAGTATTAGTCGTGAATGCAGAGCCTGCGCTTGGCGGTATACAGGTTCGGATGTCGGACGTTTCTATTGATAGCGGTCTTCGAAAAGACTTAGGATCAGTTACTAGCCCGAGTTACGAAGATGCAGCCTGGGCGGTTATGAGCCGGGTAGAGGATGATTGGAAGTCTGCATCTGCAACTCTTGCTCAAAACGCCGTCTCGATGCCGGTGTCAGTGCTGTATCGCAGTCATAGTGATTGGATCTGGTTGCAGTCTATCATCAATAATTCGGCGCAAATTCAAGGGGCCCGATTGGATGCATTGTCTAAAGATGGAGCGCTCATGAATATTACGTATGGTGGCGACATGGAACGCCTGCGCAATGAGCTAAGCTACAAAGGTGTTGATATGCGGCAGGATGGACAACTTGGAACAGTCATGTTCCGCAAAGGTCGTTACTAAACGACTATATGCCTGATCAATACCCTCTGGACCTCACACCTTCGGCTCAGCATTCCTTCGAACAGTTTTTAGCTGGGAAAACTAATGTCGAAGCGCTTCGCGCGGTTAAGGCCTATCCCGATTGGCCTGCTCCGGTACTCTTAATTTGCGGCCCACAGGGATGTGGCAAGACTCATCTGGGGTCTGCTTGGTTAAACGCTTTGAATTCGTCGTCGGGACAGGAAGTGTTCTTGGATGATATTGAAGATATTGAAGAGACAGACCTTTTTAATTGGATCAACAAAGCCTTAAATGGCGAAATACCCGCTTTATTAATGACAAGTCGTTATTTGCCGGCTGAGATGGTTATTTCACTACCTGATTTGCGATCCAGGTTGAACTACATACCGGTTTTTACAATGGCAGAGCCTGATGAGGACATTCTGGAGCCTATTATTCGAAAGATATTTGAAGATCAGGGGCGATCGGTAAAAGCGGATGTCGTAAAGTTTATTTATACCCATTTTGACCGTTCAGTTCCGGCCGTCTCAACACTTGTCTCTGAGATTGATCAAGCGGCTCGAGCCGTTAAAAAAGATGTGACGCGCACATTCGTTTCGACTTATTTAAAACGGGCAGGGCGCGGATAACTCCAACCACCTACCGTCTTGCGGATGCCTAAACTTCAACGTCTCAGCGTGTAACATAAGTCGCTCAGAAGCTTTAAGTACATCATCAGGGGCATAAAACCGATCTCCAATGATCGGATATCCGATCGCCTGGCAATGTACCCTTAGTTGATGAGATCGACCGGTTCTTGGAAGTAGCGAAAGCCGAGTAGTAAGCGTCTTTTGTTCGAGGACTACCCAGTCGGTTTGAGCAGACTTGCCACTTGTAAAGTCTACAATTTGGCGGGGTCGATTGGGCCAGTCGCATATCAAGGGTAAATTTATGTGTCCGCTTTGCGCATGAACAATTCCCCAGACTTCGGCCTGATAAGCTTTTTGAATGTATCGTTTTTCAAACTGAAGTCCTAAATGGCGCTGAGCATTCTTATTGCGGGCAAATATCATGATCCCGGATGTCGACATGTCCAATCTGTGAACTAACAACGCATCCGAATATTGTTCCCGCAAACGTGTCTCAAGACAATCACGATGATTCAGGGCTTTGCCGGGCACACTTAAGAGGCCGCTAGGCTTGTTTACAAGAATAAGGTCTGCATCCTTGTATATGATGTCCAGCGGTACTTTTGGAGGATCATAGATAAATGGGTCTATGATTTTGCCTTACTGCGCCGCCGATGCAAAATCCAACGCAGCAACCAGATGAGTGGTAGAATGACGAATATTAACCAGGGTAGTAATACGGCAATAAAATTGATTACATAGGATAAGGCCTGGGCCATATTCCCCAAAAACCCCCTTAAACTCTCAATGACCGGCGTAAATGTGCCGCGGGTTACAGCTTGGGACCGACTTTGATAGCTGATCTCCACGACTGACATACTGACACGTTTTCGCAGAACATTGAGGGTTGACGTAGCGCTCTCTATTTCGCCTTGAACTCGTGCTAGCTCGCGCTCTAGCGATAATAGATCACCCAGCTTGGCATCGCGGGTTTCCAGATGGTTTTCAAGCCGTGTTCGTAAAGTTTTCTTAGCCTTTAGCCTTGCGCCGGTATCCAATATGGCCCGGGTCAGATCCTCTGCGTTCACTGAGGAGTTTCTAAGTTCCCCTTTAACCTCATCGACGGAGGCTGCAATATTTGCCTTGTAGGTTTCAAGCCATTTCGGTGTTCCGCGAATGCGTAAATGCGCTGACACAAAATCATCAGAATGAGCTTGTGTCCCGTAGGACAAAACCTGACAAACATCGGGGCCAGCGTTGAGGCACATATCAGCATGTGTTTTGGATATTGGCTCAACATTCTTAGTCGGCATAAAATAGCTATATATATATCGATAGGCCATGAAGCTTTGACTAGTCGGATTGTCGCTATTGGTAGCAGGAGGCGGCGTTGTCGGTGATGCTCCGCCCGTTCCACTAGTGCCTGCTGCGTAGTCGGCGCTGTGCTTTGACATCTGCGGCATGACTTCCATCATCGCGCTGTCAGACACCATTTCAGGACTCCCTGCATAATTGGAGCCAGTCTCATTGCAAGCGGTTAGACTCAGTGCCAGAGAAGCTGCAAGTAATAGTCGTCTCATTTCTGCACCTCAAGCATTATGGGATCCCCAAATCCAAGGTCTTTGAGCCCGTCCGCTTGGCTCGCCGCGTCACCAACAACTAAATAGCGCATGGCATCTGGTCGCAAATTTTCTTTAGCTAGTCGCTTGAAGTCTTCTAGAGACAGGGCTTGAATTTTTTCTGAGTTTTGTGCTTTATAATCAACAGGATAGCCATAGGTGCTAATCTGATTTAGCATGCCAAGTTTATCACTTAGGGTTTCGTTTTTGAGCGCTTGGCCACGGCTTAAAGCGTCTTTCAAACCAATCAAGTCATCTTCTGTAAATTCAGGGCCGTAATCACTGACGATCTGATTGATGAGTTCAAGGGACTCTTTGGTGACATTGGTCCTAACGGACGAGCTTACGGTAAAAAAGCCGCGATCTTTGTCGCCGCTAAACGCAGACCGAATGCCGTAAGTATAGCCTTTATTGACGCGAAGTTCCGTATTGAGTTTTGATGTGTAGATTCCCCCAAGCGGAAAATTTATAGCGCCGACAAGTGGATAATCTGGGTCGAGAGCGGTCATCGATTGGCGCTCCATTCGCAATACAGATTGCTTGGCGCCGGGGATGTCGTAAAAGTAAATCTTAGACTCTGAGACAGGCGCAGGCTGAGCTAATTTGATGTCCACTGGTGCCGGTTTATCCCATCCATTTGATAAGGAGCTTAGCGCCGACTTTACATCTGTCTTTTTTATGTCACCAACGATGCGAAGAACAGCATTGTTCTGGGTGTAATTGGTTTCGTAGAATGCTTTAAGGTCTTCAAGGGTTACGGTCTCGAGTTTGTCCTTAGGGCCATAATAGGCATACCGTAAAATGTGACCTTCCGGATATCGAAGTTTTGCCATTTCCCGGGATGCGATTGCATTTGGATTCGCGGCAGCCTGATCAATGTCAGACGCAAGTTTACGCTTTAAAAGATCGAATTCTTCCGCGTCCCACCTTGGCTCCAACAGTATTTCCTGAGCGAGCTCCATCGTCGCATTAAAATTTCGAGCGAGCGTGTTACCGGTCAGAAACGTTCCGTTAGAGCTTGTAGAAATTGAAATCGTAGATCCAAGTGACTTGATCGCGTCTTCAAGTTCAGCCGTCGTTTTATTGGCAGTGCCTTTTTTGAGCATAGCTGAAACCATGTCGGGAATAGCTGGTTTGTCAAAGTCGCCGCGAGAATTGCCGGCATCAATTTTTAAAGAAAAATAGATCAAAGGCGTTTCGTCACTATGCATGCCATATATTTCGATACCATTGGGCAGGGAGTCTCTCCAAACATTTGGCGATGGTAACGTATAGCTTTCTCCAAAGTCAGGCTCGATCGTTCGGTCAAAGCTTGACGGTGTTGGATCAGCGATAACACGTGCGGCAGGATCAAAATCGACTGGTGCACCTTCGCCGGCGACCACTTTTTCTTCTACAACTTCTGCCTTAATTGATCCTTCTAGCGCCAGATCCAGTTTGCCTGTTGGAACGAAACTTGTCAGAAGGTGAGGCTTATCCTTTATATATTTATTATAAACCCGCATAACATCGGCTGTTGAGACACCTTGCATTCCGGCTATGTCCTTTGAGATAAAACCAGGGTCGTCCGTGAACAGATTATACTCACTCAGGGAAATAGCTTTGCCGAGCGCGCTTTGCATTTCATTGTAAAAACTAACTTCCAGTCCGGCTTTGATTCGATCTAGATCAGCTTGAGATATGCCGTTTGATTCGAAACGTGCAAAGGCTTTTCCAATAGCTGGAACTATCGGGTCAAGGTCCTGACCTTCATTTGCCGTCACGAAAACATAGGATTCACCTGCGATTTCCTTGGCATAATTAAACGCGCTAACGCTGCTCGTGAGTTTTTCTTCATCGACTAATACTTCAGACATGGGCGCTCGCTTTCCGTCTGTCAGATATTCAAGCAAAATATTGAGCGCATAACTGTCCGGATGATATTGCGGTACAGATGGCCAGACCAAGGTAAGTTGCGGTACAGTTGCGAAACTGTCTTCGTGATAAAGGCTCTTGGTTTCAGTCAAATCGCTGGGCCTGGCCTCATAGGGCTTAATCTCATCTCCTCGACGAATGTCTCCAAAATACTTACTGATCAGGGATTTTGCCTCAGCCATGTCAAAATCGCCTGTGAGAGTGAGGGTGACATTATTGGGGACATACCATTTTTTGTAAAAATCCTGTGTGTCTTGAAGAGATGCTGCGTCCAAGTCAGCAAGCGATCCGATAACCTGCCAATTATACGGATGGTCTTTGGGATAGAGGGCTTTATTGATGATATAGAGGTTATGCCCATAGGGCTGATTATCAACTCTTTGACGTTTTTCGTTTTTGACGACTTGCTTTTCATTGTCGATGACATTTTGTGAGACTGTTTTTATAAAACAGCAAAGCTTATCGGCTTCTGCCCAAATGACTTTCTCAAGTGCATCTTTGGGAACAGCCTGGAAATATTGGGTCATATCATGGGTGGTAAATCCATTTGTCCCTTCGCCGCCGATGCGGGTATTCATCTCGTCCAATCCGCCATATTTCAGGTTTTCGCTATCGAGAAATAGGAGATGCTCAAAGAGATGAGCAAAACCTGTTCGGCCTTCAGTCTCTCGTGCTGACCCAACATGTGCAGCAATATTAATTGCAACAACTGGATCGGAACGATCAACGTGTAAGACAACATCTAAACCATTGTCGAGCGTGTATTTCTCAAAATCGATGGACATAGAGGCTGAAGCAGCCGGTACTTTCGTTGGTGTCTCAGACGGGTTGTCTAGGGTTGTTTGGGCCTTGCAGGCCGCTAAAGCCGTAAAGCAGGCTAAAAAGGCTGAAGTCTGAATTAATTTCTTGCGCAGGGTCATCATGTCTCTTCTTTAGAACGTTTTGCCGTCTTAGCTTAGTCTGAATGTCCGTTCTCTTCAACGCTCAATGGCTACTTAGAAGTGAATGATAACTAAGATGAGCGTTATCGTTTCAAGCGTGTTGATAAAATTACAGAGCTTTCAGTTCGCTCCACGCCGTCTATGGCAATTATCTCGTCTATTACTGCGTCGAGTCGATTGACATCTAATGCAGCCACTTCTGCAACGAGATCAAAAGGCCCAGATACTGAATAGATTGATCTGACCTCTGGAACTTTTTTCATAGTTGCTATTATTTCGGCCGTCATACGGGGCATAACGGTGATTGAGACATGGGCTTTGATTTCCCGGTCAAGATAAGCGGCCGACATTTGAACCGTATAGCCAGCGATGACTCCAGATTGTTCTAGTCTTTCCAATCTTTTCTGTGCGGTTGAGCGCGATACACCGAGCCTCTTGGCTATATCTGTAATGCTTGCGCGAGCATTATTTCGCAAAACCGACAATAATTGTTGATCTTTAAAAGTAATTCTCATTTTATCAATATGCTAATGAAAAGTATCAAATTGTAAGAAAAGATACATGAAAATGATCATTATGTCACTTCAATAACCGAAATATTTTTTGCATCCTAACTCGTAAACCGAATCAATATCCATCGCGATTAATAGGGATCGTATGAAGAAGGACATACCCCAGGGCATTCATATTCATCCTGTTCAAGCAAAGGATGTTGACGATTTGTTAGAAATGGTTCGCCGATCAAGCGGTGGGTTGTCGAGCCTGCAGCCCCGGCGGGAATTCCTGCTGGACTATATCCGGTCATCAGAGACAAGTTTTGCGGGTGAAAAGCCCATAGAAATACCCCACAAATATCTCTTGGGGATGTACCATGCGGACAGGCTGATTGGATGTGCTGCGGTTAAGACCCAAATCGGTGTCGACAGCCCCTTTATAAATTTCGATATAGTGGGGGATGGTCTAGATCAGTACTTGGTCGCATCGTCTCGCTTTACCGGCGCTACGGAAGTCGGATCATTATTTTTACATCCAGATTACCGCAATTATGGCCTTGGAAAATATCTTGCGAAGGTCCGATATCTTTTGATGGCCGCCGAGCCCTGGAGATTTGGAGACACCGTTATTGCGGAGCTCAGGGGCATTTGCGGGGCTGATGGAAGTCCGCTCTACGACTATCTTTTCAAAAACAAGCTTGAGAAATCATTCCTAGAAGCTGACAATGAATATTTTGACCGAAATCCCAATGCACTTGGCGATATTGTCCCAATTGGGCGTGTGAACGTCTCTCGTTTTCCAATTGATGTTAGAGCATCTATGGCACAGCCTCACCCGTCAGGAGCTGCAGCTCTACGTATGCTTCAAAAAGAGGGATTTATTTTTTCTGGAACCATTGATCTTTTTGATGCGGGCCCGATCGTACATGCTTATCGAGATACTATTCGTACGATAATGAATCGTAGAATAGGTGCTGCTGAGGCGGTAAGCTCTGTATCCGGTGGCTCGATTCATCTGGTCAGCGCCGGAAAAGTATCAGACTTCAGAGCTGTTTTATGTCCGGCGAAAGTTTCTGGTAATGACATTCTGATACATGAAGTCGATTATACGCAACTCAACTTAAATCCCGGTCAGTCGGTGGGATATTGGGCTGCCGACTCAGCATTGGTGAATACTCGGAAAAGCCCTGTGAAAGCGCATTTATAACTATTCGTCAAAAAAATTGAACGATAAAGACATCTAAAGCAGAGAATAAAGGACGGCACGCATGGCTGATAAAACCTCAGAATTAAAACACCAATGGGATGACCCGCTTTTCCTCGAAACGCAGTTGACTGAAGAAGAAAGAATGATCCGGGATACCGCGCGGTCTTATTGCCAGGATAAGTTAATGCCCCGTGTGATTTCAGCCAACCGAGAAGAGCGGTTTGATCGTGAAATTTTCACAGAGATGGGTGAGCTTGGACTATTGGGAGCGATGGTTGCGGAAGAGTATGGCGGCATTGGTGCCAGCCATGTTGTTTACGGCCTGGTTGCCCGAGAGGTGGAGCGCGTCGATAGTGGATATCGCTCAATGATGTCTGTCCAGAGTTCACTGGCGATGTATCCCATCGAAGCCTTTGGATCGGAAGCGCAGAAGAAAAAATATCTTCCTAAAATGGCTTCAGGCGAATGGATTGGGTGCTTTGGGTTAACCGAGTCAGATGGCGGCTCTGATCCCGGAGCGATGCGATGTGTCGCTAAGGCATCAGAGGGCGGATACATATTAAATGGCACAAAAATGTGGATTACCAATTCCCCTGTTGCCGATGTCGCCGTAGTTTGGGCTAAGCTGGATGGTAAGATCAGAGGATTTATCCTTGAAAAAGGTATGAAAGGCTTTTCGGCCCCTGAGATAAAAGGAAAACTCTCTTTACGTGCGTCGATTACTGGCGAGATCGCTATGGAAGATTGTTTTGTGCCCGAAGCTAACATTTTACCGAATGTTTCGGGCCTACGGGGACCATTCTCCTGCTTAAATAAAGCGCGGTATGGCATTAGCTGGGGAGCCATGGGGTCAGCTGAATTTTGCTGGCACGCGGCCAGAGACTATGCGCTGGAAAGAATTGTTTTTGGAAAACCGATTGCGGCTACTCAGATTGTTCAGAAGAAACTTGCCGATATGCAAACCGAAATTGCTTTGGGACTGCAGGGATCTCTTGCATTGGGTCGAGCGCTTGATGACGGAGCCTGGGCGCCAGAATCGATCAGTCTCATGAAACGGAATAATTGCGGAAAAGCTCTCGATATCGCCCGCGTAGCCCGTGATATCCATGGCGGTAACGGAATTTCCGAAGAATACCATATCTTGCGCCATGCCATGAACTTGGAAACAGTGAATACTTATGAAGGTACGCATGACATTCACGCGTTGATATTGGGGCGGGCACAAACCGGCATTCAAGCCTTTTTCTAAAATACTGTTTAGTTAATGTATTCTTACCCGAAAGCTCTCCTTCCAGGCGAATTGGGCATCATTCTTGAAATGAATGTAGCTCAATTAGGAGATCGTCGTGGTATCTGTTTCAAAACAGGACATTCAAGCTAGGGCATCCAGCCCATTTTTTGGAGCGTTGGATGGATTTAGGGGATTGTTGGCGATCTTCGTCGCGATCTATCATACCTACTGGCCGAGTTGGTTTAACCGTTCGGCCTTTTTGGAAAACGGCCCAATCATAATTGACCTATTTTTTGTTTTCTCTGGTTTTTTATTGTTCACGCTTTACTCCAATCGGATTACAAACGCAGAACAAGGCCTGGTCTTTATCAAGAAAAGATTTGCCCGGCTTTATCCGTTACATTTATTCATGTTATTCGTTTTCCTCTTGTTCGCCTGCGCGCGGGTATTCTTACATTTTGTAGGCATTGCGTCACTGGATCCCGGCGAAATTTTACCGTTTCAAAATGGCGCTAGTGAAAGTGTGGGTACGTTAGTTTCAAATATATTTCTGCTACAATCCATGGGGTTGCACGATACTCTGTCTTTTAATGTCCCTAGCTGGACGATAAGTGTCGAATTCTTTGCCTACTTCACGTTTGTCGCTATGCTAATCTGGTTTCCGCTTAAGAAGACGGGGCATTTCCTCTTTCTCGGGTGCGTTGTTTTAAGCATTTACGCCATGTTAGCGGTATTGAAGCCGGATATGAATATCACATACGATCTAGCATTTTTTAGGTGTTTAGCGGGATTTTATACGGGCGTGATAGGCTCAGAAATTTATCGGAGAATCAAATCTAATAGCGCGATTGAAAATATGGGGTTCGGAACGGCAAGTTTTATTGAAATTCTGATTTTGTCGATGAGCACAGCATTTGTGATTTATTGCCCAGGCAAACTTCAGTTTTTTGTCGGACCGATTCTGTTGATGTTTGTTCTCACTTTTGCATTCGATAAAGGAATCGTGTCGCGCGTTATGATGACCGGAGTATTCAAGTATCTCGCAAAAATTTCCTACTCAATCTATATGGTTCACATGATTATTGCTGTAATATTTTATGCCGTAATATCCAAACTTGTTCCTTCTGAATGGTTTTTGCAGGGGATAAATGGTGATCTGTTACTGGTTCCATATCTGGCCGTTGTTTTTACCTTGTCCCACCTCACACAAAAATACGTCGAGGTTAAGGGAATGAAGTTTATTCTTGGGACGTCTTTTCTCACGGGTCGCCCGAGACGCGAAATCCTATCTAAGTCTTGAAACTGGTAGATTTTAGGGCTAGTGGCGCGGCATGACAGAAAAGCGTTATGAAAAGTTAGATCAGTTAGGTGGTGATACGCCTTTGCCGTCCTCGCCGAATGACGCGATTTTAGAGCGTGTAGCAAACCCGACTGGCGAGCCATACTTGATTCGACTAACTTGCCCTGAGTTTACCTCAATTTGTCCTGTAACGGGTCAACCAGATTTTGCGCATTTGATGATAGATTATTGTCCAGATCAATGGATAGTGGAGTCAAAGTCGTTCAAACTCTATCTTGGGAGTTTTCGAAATCACGGCGATTTTCACGAAGCGTGCACCACTGGCATTGGGCAACGACTAGTGAAAGAGCTTGATCCCAAATGGCTTAGAATTGGGGGCTACTGGTATCCGCGGGGCGGTATTCCCATTGATGTCTTTTACCAGTTTGGACAAGCACCTGAAGGTCTTTGGATACCGGAACAAGGCGTTCCGCCATATCGGGGTCGAGGCTAAATTATTTTTAAAATTGCTTTGCTTTTTTAACAAGGCTTACTATCTCTGTCTGAATAAAGGAGACTTCCATGGGTAGACTCAATATAGCTTCCGATGTTCAGAATGATGTTTGCGCATGGTCTTGCCTGCGAAAGGAGGCGGCAACCTATGCAACCAAAGAGCCTGCATTGTCGTCTTTTTTGCACGCGACGATTCTTGAGCAGGAAACACTAGGGACGGCGCTCGTTAATCATTTGTCTGATAAGTTATCTACCACTGACTTCACAACGTTAAAACTCCGACGTGTTTTAACCGAAGCTGTCGAGTCTGATGATTCAATCGTTGATGCAGCTGCCAGAGATTTGTTGGCCGTTATGGATCGAGATCCGGCTTGTCGAACATGCCTGCAGGCCTTTCTTTATTTCAAAGGATATATGGCCATTCAAACGCATCGGTTAGCTCATGCCTTATTCAATCAGGGACGTGATCTGATCGCTTTTCACCTCCAAAATCGAGCCTCCGAGCAATTCGGAGTGGATATTAACCCAGCGGCTAAAATTGGCTCCGGGATTATGCTCGATCATGCAACAGGCTTTGTAATGGGCGAAACCGCTGTTGTCGGTGACGATTGTTCCATTTTGCAAGGCGTCACACTTGGAGGAACAGGTAAGGCTGATGAGGATAGACACCCAAAGATCGGGAACCGTGTTTTAATCGGTGCCGGGGCGAGTGTACTTGGAAATATTATTGTTGGGGACGATGCTAAGATCGCAGCCGGTTCTGTGGTGTTGAAGGCTGTCGGTGCCAAATGTACAGTCGCAGGTGTGCCAGCAAAGCCTGTGGCCGGCCCATGTAAAACAAGCCCAACTGAAACAATGGATCAAACACTTGGAGATCATCTATGACACCGGAACAAATCGTTTCTGTACGCAACTATCTTTGTGCTAGGTTTGGCACCGAAGCTATTTCTATCAAGCCACGTAAAGTTGCCGATAGTGTGGAAGTTTATTTAAACGATGAAATTTTAGGACTTCTCTATATAGACGACGAAGATCCTGAAGATATCTCCTACGATTTGAACATATCCATTCTCCAGCAGGATTTGGACGGAAGTTAGTGTCTGTTTTCAAACTTGGAGATAAGTCCCCCGAAATCGATCCAACAGCCTGGGTGGCTCCAACAGCCGCCGTCATGGGAAATGTGACACTCGCGAAAAATTCGTCAGTATGGTTTGGCGCGGTTTTGCGTGGCGACAATGAGAACATCTTGATTGGCCCGCGATCTAATGTTCAGGACAATTCTGTCTTGCATACGGACCCCGGTTTTCCGCTCGTAATAGGCGAAGGCGTCATTATTGGACATCAGGTTATGTTACATGGGTGTACTATCGGCGACAATTCGCTCATCGGTATCGGAGCGACTGTTTTAAATGGGGTGAAAATAGGCAAAAACTGTTTGATCGGTGCCCACGCCTTGATAACGGAAGGGAAGGTTATTCCGGATAATTCAATGGTTATTGGGTCGCCCGGAAAAGTTGTCAAAACACTTACTGAAAATCAGATTTCCATGTTGAAAATGAATGCCGAAGTCTATGTTAAGAACGCGGAACGTTTTGCAAAAGACCTGGAGGCGATTGGTTAAAAAATCCGGGCCTAGTGGTTACCCCACAATTCGTCGATCCGTTCTCCCATGTCTGCTCCAATGTTATGCCAAGCCGTTTTATTTTTATAGCTATCGAGGATAAATAGACGATCCTGCCGGCTAAGTGTGGATGATAATTGCAGTTTTAGTGACTCTATCGAAATTTCGCTCTTCAGGAGCCAAACTGAATCTCCGATTCGTTGAGCAGTCCCTAGCTTTTGAATAAGATGGAGAAATCGCATCGCTTGATCTGATCCGATCTCGGCCATAATTAAGTAAACCGATGTCGGAATGATCTCCGTTTGAGGTTGGTGACTAGGAGTTAGGGCGCTAGGCACGGAACTTCGCTTCCCAAAAGCAACAGGGCTTTCACCCGCGAAAAATATAGTTTCACGCGCAAGTTTGAATTCGGAATTTGGATTTTGGGTTATTAAAGACGTCTCAATGACCCGTCCTTCGGTAACAAAACTAGCCATCTGCTCGTGCGAATACGGTCCATAGACTTGTCCCTGCACCTGAACAAACCAGGGTAGGGTGTCATTTTGATTGAAATAGACGATACCACTTACCTCATTGCCAGAAACGCTTAACTACAGATGCGATTCTAGGCAATATATTGTAGCGTCTTTTGGGTAAAATTAAATTATCTATTTTGGCGTTGTCGATGGGTTTACGATTCAGTATGCAACCACATGTCTGACAAAGAACCCGTTTTCAATCTTTCTGAGAAACCAGTCCTGCATTTGATAGGCATATTGTTGGCGTTTTATGTTCTAACATTGGTGCCTACTTTTAAACTTTTAGCCTTTGGATTGTTCGGGTTGGTTCCAATGCAAGCAGAGTCTTTTAGTCCAATTCGTCAGATATTAAGTTTGTTCGGTCACGGTTTCTTTCACGCGAGTTCCAGTCATCTCTTGGTTGGAGTAATGCTGGTTTTGATTTTTGGAATTATTGCTTATCGCGGCATTCGTGAAAAAACGGACAGATTATCTGTGCCCCTTCGGTTTTGGCTTATGTTTGTTTTGGGAACATTTTTCGGCGGATTAATGCAATGGGGTTGGTGGGCAGCGACCCAAACAAGTATGGGAATAGTACTCGGCGCATCTGCAGGCGGGTCGGCATTTTTTGCGGCAGCAGGATGGTCGATAGGCGGAAAAGACAGGCTGATCGTTTTTGGACTTATCTGGCTTGTGTTGAATATTGGATTAGCAGCTTTATCATCTATATTTGGTTCGATTTACTGGGTCGCTAATATAGGCGGATTTATTATGGGGGCTTTATTGTCCCCTTACTGGGTTAAACCATCTAGCGCAGGTAAATCTATCTTTCGATAAGGATAAGATTTACCTTCAATCTCGACGCTCACAAGCCTGGCTAGTCCTTTGTCATTGATTGCCAATACGGCTTTTGCTTCCCGGGACGGATCTGATCTGACAACTTTTTGGATAGGTTTCGAGGGCAAAAACGTTTCAAAATTATATCTGACGATCAATGTCGTTTGATCGCGACCCGTAACTTTTCCGCGAATTGTAAATACAGACTTGTCGGTGTTCTCAGGACGGTTTGACGTTACTGCAAATGGATAAGCAATATTATTTGGCCCTTTTGACATATGCACAAAGACCGTTTGCCCGCGTAAGAAATTATTACTTCCAGATAATTTGGCTAAATCGAGCATATTGATATCAGACCAGATATCAAAATTTTCAACGTCCGATCTTGGCGAAATTGTCGAGCTGACCTCAAAATGTATATCCTGATCCTGAACATAACTGTGCCGGGCTATTGCGATAAGCGGAAAGCCAGCGAGGACAACGCCAGTTAACAAACTGGCGAAAAATGTACGTCTCTTGTTCATGAGCTACTCACGCTTTGACGGAAATCAGCAGTTTCAGATGTGTCGAGCTGAGGTTCTACGGCGAGAAGAATCACAACCAGTCCGGCGAGAAAACCCAATAACCACAAAACCCAATTTTCTTGATCAACCAGATCTATACCCCTCGAAAGTGTCAGGAGGGCGGGTGAGAATAAAATGGCCGCTAATACTTGCCAGTATTTTGCCCGGCGAAATGCATTGGCAATAAAGAAGATTAAATTGGCAGTAACAACTCCAAAAATGAATAGACCAATCGCCGGGTATACGCTGATGTTGAATGTAGACTGCGAAAGGGGGTCAAGAACAGGCTCAAACCAAACTCCCACAGGTATAAGGCCGAGGAGAAGTGTGTTCATTACAACGCCCGCAAGTTTCATCCGATTGTGTTTGCGCCGTATCAAGCCAGCTAAGAATGAAAAGAAAAGTGCGGCTCCACTAATGGCGAGCCATGACAAACGAATTATCGCATCGTTAGCATGTGAGTTGCGCCAGATGTCGATACTGGGATCGAGCGCGAATTTCCCGATCAAAAGAAGCCCAAAGTTTGCGATTAAAAAACCTATAATGACGTGCGGGGTCGTGCCTTTCATGCCTTCATCTCCTGCAGCCTTTGCGGCCCTATAATGAAGGGTGCCAATAACAGTTGTACCCGCAGCTAGGTATAACAATGAAAGACGGCCATCGTTTAAAGCCTGAAATGCGTTCCCTGTTAGCCAGACATAGCCAACTAAAAGGCTGATCAATGCACCGGAACGTGACTTTAGGCGTATGGATTGCCAAATCATTGTTGCCCATAGTGCCGGTATTGTTGCAGTGACATTACCAGAGTCGATATATCCGTCCAGATGTAACGCCGCCCAAATCAATCCACATCCTATGGCGCACATGAGTGCTACTTTAGACCCGTTTAGGAAGGACACTATAAGGGCCGCAACAACGGAGAAGAATAAGCCGGTTTCGAGTGAAAGTGGATAACCAAGTTGTGTCGACGCGGTCGTTAGAAGGCTGACAAAAGCAGCAAAGGCGACCAACACACATATCTCTGCTAATCGCGTCATATGTTGATCAAGGGCACAGAACCGAGTCCATAGGCTTGACCAAACGAGACCAATTGCGGCGACAATTCTTATTCCAACGGTTTGACTTGAATAAAATGACCAAAAAAGACCAATGGAGAACGCGGCCCATACAATAATAGAAACCCATAACCCGACTCGGCTGGGTTCCGTGTCCGGCTTAACCAGACTTTCGGCTCGTCGGCGTGCTATTTGTCGTTCACGCAAGATCGCGTTAAAGCCCACAGCATCCCCGCGAGGGATGTTTTCTGGGGGAACATTATCATTAGCAACATATGCCCGTATGTGCTCATCCGAAGACATCCGTATTTTCTAGCGACTTTCCGTGATCGGGACAGAGTTTGCTCCTCTCACGCGAAAAAAATCGAATTTTTTGGATATTCGCCTTAGGCGCTATTTCCTGACGGAATCTGACTTAAAACTTCTATTACGGATTGTATTAGTGGAATCTCGTGCTGCATAGCCCGATAGCCTCGCTCTATAAGTTCGTCAGCTTTGGTAAATTCCATCATACCAATGTGACCAATTCTCGGAGCTACAAAGACATCTGGCGGGTCACCAGCAAGTCGCGAGCGGGAAATCCGATCCATAACAATATTCAAAGTGCTCATCATAACAGAGCCAAGTTTAGGTGAATTTCCTTCTCCAGTTGCCCCCATCATGCTCTTTAACAACAGCCTGTCAGGTCTCAATTTATTCAACGACTGGCTCGCGAGATTAAAGGGGTCGACTTTTTCAGGTTGATCATCATCAACATCAAGTTCATGAGAGCTTCCGATTGGTCCAAAAGCATCACCGTTCAAACTGACAGCAATAACCATATGAGCTCCAAGGGCACGGCAAGCTGAAACTGGCACTGGATTCACCAAAGCCCCATCGATCATATAACGACCATCAATTTTGACAGGGTCGAATGCGCCCGGCAATGCATAAGATGCTCGCACTGCAGGGATAAGAGGACCTTTTTGAAGCCATACTTCGTACCCTGTGCGCAGGTCGCAGGCGACAGCTGTATATTTCCTGTCTAAATCTTCGATATTCAATCCGCCCAAATAATGCTTGAGGACTCGGGCCAGGCGGTCGCCACGCATCAAACCGGGGCCGCCCCAGCGAATATCCATATAGCTCATCATCCGTCGGCGGTTGAGTGATCGGGCCCAATTTTCAAGAACATCTAGTTTCCCGGCGAGATACACGCCGCCAACAAGAGCTCCGATAGAGGTTCCAGCGATGATGTCTGGCTTGATATCCGCTTCAATTAGAGCTTTTAAAGCGCCAATATGGGCCCATCCCCTGGCAACACCGCCGCCAAGTGCAAGACCTATGGGCGGCCGAGACAGTCCTGTTTCGGGATTTAAGGTGGTTTCAAGTCGCATATTCAGCCTTAATAACGCGTCATTCCTAGCGGCTAAATGAATAAAATAAAGTTTTTAAATGGCGAAACTTGTTCCGCATCCACAGGCGGCAACCGCGTTGGGGTTTCTGATTTTGAAGGCAGATCCAATCAATTCCTTGGCATAATGAATTTCTGACCCGCTTAGAAAGTCCAGGCTAACCATGTCAATGAGGACTTTTGCTCCGTCCCGTTCAATGACAATATCATCATCTTCGGGAGATTTCGCAAAATCAAATTTGTATTGGAAACCAGAACATCCACCGCCTTCTACAGCCACACGCAAATAAGGACCATCGTCACTTTTCAACATAATGGCCTTAATCTGCTCAGCGGCGGAAGAACTTAATGTAACAGATACGTCTGGCATTGGGCTATCCTTTTCGACTTACCTTTATATAAGGGGTGAACCTTAAGAATCAAATAGCGGAGCTATTGTGGAAAGTTTTTTATCCATACGAAAACGAGCAGTTTTTGCCTCTGATCCGTATAATAGTCGTGGGCGTCGAATTTCTCAGCCGCCATCTTCAGAACGCAGCCCCTATCAACGCGATAAGGACAGGATTATTCACTGTAGCGCCTTTCGCCGGCTGAAAGGGAAAACTCAGGTTTTTGTATCTCACGAAGGGGACTACTATCGTACTCGGCTGACGCATTCATTAGAGGTGGCCCAAATCGCAAGATCAATTGCCAGGGTGCTTGGGGTTGATGAAGATTTGTCTGAATGTCTGGCTCTGGCGCATGATTTGGGACATCCGCCATTTGGGCATTCCGGCGAGGAGGCATTAGCAGAATGTATGAAGCCTTACGGAGGCTTTGACCATAATGCCCAAACATTGCGTATCGTTGAGTCCCTCGAGCATCGTTATGCGTCTTTTGATGGTCTTAATCTAACCTGGGAGACCTTGGAAGGCATTGCCAAGCACAATGGACCGGTTTTAAAAGCTGGCGATAATTCGGACGATCTCCCATGGGCTCTTCGGGCACTTGAAAATTGGGAGCGACTCGAATTGATGACCTATGCTGGACCCGAAGCCCAGGTAGCGGCGATAGCCGATGATATAGCTTACAATAATCACGACATTGATGACGGACTGCGCGCGGGGTTATTTACGGTTGACGAAATTTCGGAACAGGTACCATTAGTCAAAGACGCGTTTGAAGACGTCTGGAAAAGATTTCCAGATACAAGTGAAAACCGGGCAATTCATGAGGTTATTAGAGATTTGATCGGTTATATGATCAAAGATGTACTTGACGAGGCCGGTCGTCGCTTAGAGGCGGTAAATCCGCAATCAGCCGATGACATTCGAGCGCTTGATCATGCCGTTATCGACTTTTCTGATGGATTCAGAGAATTTGAAAAGCCTTTGCGCAAATTTCTCTACAAAAACATGTATAGACATTACAAAGTCAATCGTATGATGGGACAAGCATCGCGGGTTGTTCAAGAATTGTTCGAACTATTTATTGAGGACCCGGATATTTTGCCAACTGAGATTAGGAAGGACTGTAATGGGCCGAATGATCATCTCACGGCCCGTGTTGTGTGTGACTATATCGCAGGTATGACCGACTCCTTTGCAATAGCTGAGCATCGTAAGTTGTTTTCGGTTACAGGTTATCTTGAGGGTTAATGATGGGTTAACTGGCATAAGTTACCGTCTGTCACTGGAAATTGTCTCAAAATTATTGAAGTCTACGCCACGGGCTTATGATTCGTGTCAGTAGCCATATAGAGGATTGTCATGTCACAAGAGCCGAATGACTATTACCGTCCAGATCCGCATGCGGATGAGGAATTGGTGCCGTTTGATGTTCAGGATTATTCCAGCCGGAAAGGCCTCTGGCTTCTCGGTCTTTTGGTCCTTCTTTTGATCGCAGCGCTTATTTTTCTGTTGAAGGTTTACCAACCCGGAGTTCGCGATAGATCGGACGCACCAAAAATAATTGCGGAAAACACGCCATATAAAGTAGAGCCCGATAACGCCGGCGGTGAGGTAACACCAAATCAGGATTTGGAAATCTTTGAAGCTATGAACGGTAAGTCTGGAGATGGATCAGCAGAAATCGTTGAAAGCGCGGAAAAGCCATTGAAGCGGCCTGGAGAAGTGGCGATTGAAGTCAAAGACTCCGCGCCAAGCACTCAGGATCAAACGTCTAGGCCTGTGCCGACTGCTGTTCCGGATCCCCGTCCTACGCCCGCACCGGTAACCAACGCCGTTGGCGATAGCCGACACGTCATTCAGCTGGCATCTCTTCGTAGTCAGATTGCTGCCCAAGACACTTGGGCAAATATTCAAAAGTCACATGGGGCGATTTTGCCGCGCGGCAGCTACGCCGATATAAAACGGGCGGAAGTAGCTAATAAAGGTATTTTCTATCGCCTTCGCCTCGCGGGGCTCGCGGACAAAGCAACAGCGACGCGTATTTGTGAAAAATTGAAAACTCGCAATCAGACCTGTTTTATCGCGACCAAATGAGAAGTTTGGCGGTCATATATGGTCTTCAAGGCCCGAAGCTGACGGCTGCCGAAAAAACATTTTTCCGGGATGCGCGTCCTTGGGGTTTTATTTTATTTTCCAGAAACATTGAAACGCCATCTCAGGTTTCAGCTTTAACGCAGTCTCTTAGAGAGGTAGTCGGGCGCAATTGTTTGATTTTTATTGATCAAGAAGGCGGGCGAGTACAGCGGTTGAAGCCGCCGCATTGGCATAATTACCCAAGTCTTGGACATGTAACTTCGCAGTTCCATATAAGTCCAAAGAAAATCAGACGTGCGGTATTTTTGCATCATCGATTGATTGCTGCGGACTTAAGAGCGCTTGGAATAACAGCAAATTGTTCTCCGGTTTTGGACATACCTGTGGAGGGTGCTGATCCGATAATTTCCGATCGAGCGCTTGGTAGCTCGGCGAAAGACGTTATTGACTTGGCGCAGCCAGCAATGGCGGGGCTTATGACCGGAGGTGTTGCACCGGTCATAAAGCATATTCCTGGGCATGGCCGAGCAACGGTTGATAGTCACAAAGCCTTACCTTTCATAACAAATTGGCTTCCAAAACTTCTGGCATCAGACTTTAAACCCTTTATCGAACTCAACCACGCTCCGATGGCGATGACAGCTCACTTGATAGTCGAAAGCATTGATAGCAAAACCCCGGTGACCCTTTCAAAAAAATGTATCAGTTTTATTCGCAACCGGATGAATTATGACGGGTTGTTGATGAGCGATGATTTGGACATGAAAGCGTTGTCAGGCGATCTGACGACGATTACAAGAAAAGCACTGACAGCAGGGTGCGATATTGCTTTGCAATGTTCTGGGAAATTGCCCGCCATGGTAGAAGTCGCCAAAGGAAGCCGGTATCTAGATGGAAAGCCGTTACAACGCGCCAGAATGGCCGAACTCTGCGCTGAGGACCCGAGAGAATTCGATTATGATGCTGCGTTTAATGAATATCTCGAATTAATTGATCTGGGAAGCCGCGCGGCATGAGCGATGATTTTGCAGAAGACCTAAGGTTCGAGGCTGCTGACGATGCCGCTGATATTGGCTCGGGATTGATTCTGGATATTACTGGGTATGAAGGACCACTACACCTTTTGCTCGAACTGGCGCGTCAGCAAAAGGTTGATATAGCCCGAATTTCAATTTTGGAGCTATCAGAGCAATATTTAGCCTTTATCAAATCCGCGACGGACCTTCGCATTGAACTGGCTGCTGATTATCTGGTGATGGCGGCTTGGCTTGCTTACTTGAAGTCTCGGTTGATTTTGCCGCGCGAAGAGGGTGAAGAAATGATGCCCGAAGCGGACGAGCTGGCAGCTCATTTGGCATTTCGTCTCCAAAGACTTGAAGGTATGCGTCGCGCTGCTGATGGATTGTTTCGCTTGCCACAAGTGGGTCAGCAAGTGTTCAAACGCGGAAACCCTGAAGGCCTACGGTCCAGGACGACGCCGCTTTGGGAAGCTACCATATTTGACATATTGCAGGCTTATGGCCAAAGCCGCTCAAAGGCGGCAATTCGAAATATTAAGGTTCCAAAACCTCTTGTGATGTCTTTGGATGAAGCGCGTATACGGCTGAGGCGGGCATTATTGAATGTTGGTATCGACAGTCCATCAGACTGGACATCGCTTGAATCTATTTTGCCCTCTAAAGGTGAGTTGACAGAAGATATTCCGTCATCTTCAATCCGGGCCAGCTCTCTGGTCGCTGGGCTGGAGCTAGCCAAGTTAGGGGAGCTGGAAATTAGGCAATCCGGAACATTTAAACCAATTTATGTGCGCAAAACCACAGGATCGCGAAATACCGATCTGACAGAGGAAGAATAGGCGAGTTATGACCAATCGGGTTGAAAAAGCAGCGGCAGGAATTGAGGCTGATGTCGTTGATTTGACAGAACGTTTAAAAGGCAAAACGGAAATCGAACAGGAGTTGCGCTTGTTGGAGGCCCTGTTATTTGCCGCTGTTGAGCCAATTGATATAGAAACGCTTAGAGAACGCATGCCCGATGATGCAGATGTTTCAGCTTTGTTGGCGCGTTTGCAACGGGATTATGCGGGCCGGGGCGTCAATCTGGTTAATGTTGCAAAGCGATGGCGGTTTCAAACAGCGTCTGATCTCGAACCACATTTAGTTGATATCAAAGAAACCCCGCGAAAATTGTCGCGAGCGGCGCTCGAAACATTAGCGATTATTGCCTATCACCAACCGGTTACGCGCGCCGAAATTGAAGATGTTAGAGGGGTTGCCGTTTCCAAGGGGACACTTGATGTTTTGATGGAACTAGGCTGGGTTAGACTGCGAGGCCGTCGCCGTACGCCGGGTAGACCTGTGACCTATGGAACGACTGATGACTTTTTAGCACACTTCAATTTAGAAAATATTACAGATTTACCGGGTAGAGATGATCTTAAGGCCGCGGGGCTATTGGATCCGCGTCTGCCAAAAGACTTTGAAATGCCGTCCCCGATTATGCCAGATGAGCTAACGGAAGACGAGGATCCGCTTGACGATAGCGACGAACCTGAGTTCTTTGAAGACTTTCTGGGAGATGAGGAAGCCGAGTGATTTGATATTGCAGCTTGTATAGAGCCCCTTCGCGAGGTACGAAAGCTGCGAAATTGTGAGGAAGTTTTATGTTTGCTAGTCCATGGCAACTATTGATCGTATTAGCATTGTTTTTATTGCTTTTTGGCGGTCGAGGAAAAATATCTTCGATCATGGGAGATATGGGGAAAGGTATTACGAGTTTTCGTAAAGGTCTTAAAGATGAAGTTGATGACGCTAAAGATGCAGTTGACGAAGCTATCGACGTAACACCCAAGAAGGACGAAAAAGGCTAAGCCAGTTTCGTTGGGGTAACCCATGATCCCTCAATTAGGATTTGCGGAAATGATTATTCTGGCCTTTTTGGCCATTATCGTCGTTGGCCCAAAAGATCTGCCCAAGCTTATGAAGCGTGTCGGACGCTTTATGGCGCAAATTCGCGCTATGAGTCAGGAATTCAAGTCGGCATTTGACGAAATGGGCGAGGCGGCTGAGATGTCTGAGCTTAAGCGCGAAATTGAAGAATTAAAAAAAATGGGTAAGCTTTCCAATTTGTCTGATGAGGCATTTGAGGAAGATATGAGACGACTGGATGAGGAGATTCGCGAAGGTACAACGTTGAATAATCCCAAGTCAGATTCTGGGAATGATAACGTCTTGAAGGACGAGACGTGACCGAAACACCGAAGATAACATCTGAAGCAGATGAAATAGAACAAAGCAAAGCGCCCTTGCTTGAGCATCTTAATGAGCTACGGTCTCGGTTAATTAAATGCCTTATCGGTCTGATCGTGGGATGCGTTATTGTTATTCCCTTTTTACCTTGGATCGAGTCGTTTCTGCTTTCGCCACTATATGAATCAGTTGCCAAGATTAATGCAGAGCTTGCTGAAACCGGAAAGCCTTTGATTGAAACGCAAGTGATCGCGACACAGCCCCTCGAACAGTTTTTTGTTAAAATACGGCTGGCTATTTTTGGCGGAATTATTTTGTCATTTCCTGTCTTTGCTTATCAATTGTACAAATTTATCGCCCCAGGACTTTACAAAAATGAACGTGGGGCTTTTCTACCTTACCTAATCATCTCTCCGATACTTTTTTCATTGGGTGCCGCAATGGTGTTCAAGTTTATATTTCCATATGTATTGAGCTTTGCATTCGGTATGACCGTTAACAGTGATGTGCAATTACTCCCGAGGATTAGCGAGTTTTTGAAACTGGCCATGACGTTATTTATCGCCTTTGGTCTGTCGTTTCAGCTTCCAGTGATTTTGTCTTTATTGGGGCGAGCTGGAATTGTTGGGTCAAATACCCTTCGAAAAGGCCGTCGATACGCGATTGTCGGTATAGCTTTATTTGCAGCTTTTGTTACGCCGCCTGACCCTGTGACTCAAATCGTTCTGGGCGGTGCTATCTATCTCTTATATGAAATTTCAATAATATCTGTTTCATTGCTTGAGAAAAAGTCAGATAAGACTATCGCTTCGACAGCCGAAGCAAGTACCAAATAACCAAAGCTCCAGTCATTTTACCGATGATCGACATCGTCACATTTGGCATAGTAAAATGATCGGGTCTGATTTTCTCAGCCATAGCTAGAAAGACTGAGGTATCTATTGGAGCCGCAAATGCGGACGACAATAATACGCGCGTCGAAAGCCTGTATTTGGTGAATGTGAACATTGCCCAATCCACTATTTCCGAGATGAAAAATGCCAACCCGCTGGCCATGGCGAGCTCTGGTCCAGCGAGCCAAGCTGTTAATACAAGGGCGATTAACATCGCGAGTAAAACCCAATGACCAATCGCGCGCTGTGCAAAATCGCGAACGACAAGGACTAACCCCGTTACGATTGTTACAGGGTTAAAGGCCCAATCTGGGAAAACTTCCCACATTGGGGCCCATGTAAATGACCAATTTATGAAAGGTATAAGCAATACATAGAAAAGCGTAATGAAAATAGCCCACGGAGTTAGCCGAAAAGATGGGTTTTGAGTGGTTTGAGTCATGTCACGACTATACGAATTCGATTTGCTTGTGTAACCCATAATCCTTATGCGTAGATTCCCTAAATTATCAGCCATAGTGGCGAAGTCCCGGAATAATGTGATTGGCATTGACGGCGGCTTGCCTTGGCATATCTCTTCTGATCTTCAGTTTTTTAAAAAAACGACGTTGAACAAACCGGTGTTAATGGGGCGCGTGACTTGGGAAGGATTGCCCTTTCCATTGCCTGGCCGACCCAATTTAGTTCTGAGCCGGAACGAAAATTATATGTCACCGCCAGCTGAAATATTCAATTCAATACGTGAGCTTGTGGGGCGAGGATTTGAAATTGCCGGAGAAACTGATGTCAAAGAGGTCATGGTAACCGGCGGAGCCGGATTATATGAAACGCTTATGCCCTATTGCGACAGGCTTTATGTGACAGATGTTCATGTGGACCTAAAAGGCGACGCATATTTTCCTGAAATTAGTCCGGATGCTTGGAAGTTGTCTGAGGAGAAATTCGTTGTTGCTGGCCCCAAGGACGATTTTGATTACACAATTCGAATTTATGATCGAATGAATTTGAAGCGAATTGCATAACTAGCTCTTGATATAAAGGCGGGGTCACGCCACATTAGAGAAAATCAGTTTAGCGGAGACATTATGTCAAAGAATAAGAGCCCATGGGGTAGCGGCTCCGGAGGTTCCGGAAATGGCGGTTCAGGTGGCGGCAAGTCACCTTGGGGTCAAGGCAACCAGGGAAACCAAGGTCCGCGCCCGCGTCCTTCTGGTGCGACTAACTCAGAAAAAGTCATTCAGGATTTTAAAGACCGATTTGGTGCGGGAGGTTCCAAAAGAGGTTCAGGCGGCCCAGGCCGCGGGGGCAGAGGCGGCGGATCCTTGGGCCGCGTAGGGCCTTTTGGACTGTTCGTAATCGTCGGGCTATTAATGTTATTATTCTCCTGTTTTTACACGGTCGATCAGAACCAGGAAGCTGTTGTACTTCGTTTCGGCGAGTATTCTCGAACGTCAGCTCCGGGTATCCATTTGAAATTGCCGGATCCGATCGAGCGTAAAGAGCTGGTCGATGTTACCGATGAAAGAAATATCACTATTGGCGCGCGCAAAGAAAACCTGATGCTGACCAGTGACGAGAATATTGTTCGTATAGCATATAACATTCTTTGGCGGGTTAAGAACTCATCCGACTACCTCTTTAACCTCGAAAATGTGCCACAGGCGGTTAGCGATGTGGCTGAAAGTGCAATGCGCGAAGTCGTTGGTAAAACTGAACTTGAACCGCTGATCACTGATGAACGTGACGCTGTCGCTGCGCAGGTTCAGGCCTTGATGCAACAAATGCTCGATGAATATGAAGCCGGTGTTACAGTGTCTCAAGTCGAGATTAAGGAATCGCAGGAGCCAAAACAGGTAGAAGCAGCCTTCTTGGCCGTTGTTGCCGCCAAGCAGGAAGCGGAGCAAGCTATTTTGAAAGCCCGAGAGAAAGAGAATCAACTAATCCCAAAAGCCAATGCTGACGCTGACAAACTAATTCAAGAGGCTCGTGGTTATAAAGAAAAAGTGATTGCGGACTCTGCAGGTGATGCATCGCGCTTTACGTCAATTTATGAAGAGTACAAACGCGCGCCGCGCGTGACGCGTCAGCGCATGTATTTGGAAACTATGGAAGAAGTTTACGGCGATGCCGAGAAAATTATTCTGGATGATTCAAGTGGATCAGGCGTTGTGCCCTATCTTCCGCTCGATCAACTGAAGAAGAAGCAGTAGGAGTCGACGATGAAAAAGCCCATTATTCCTGGAATAATTATCGCAATTTTTGCGTTCATAGCCATCCTTTGTACCTATATTGTTGATGAACGTGAGCAAGCTCTAATCCTTCAATTCGGTGAGTATAAACGGACCGTTAATCAATGGGACGGAACTCCCAAAGGTGCCGAAGCTGGGTTAAAGTTCAAACTGCCTTGGGAAAGTGTAGTTCGGCTAGAGCGACGTAACCTTGATCTAGACTTTGATCCGGTTCGGATCCGGGATATCGATTCAAATCCACTTCTCGTCGATGCTTTTGTTCGTTACCGGATCACAGATCCATTGCAGTTCTACAAGACTTTCCGAACGGAAGATCGCCTTCGTGACCGGTATAAGCCGGTTGTGGAATCGTCGCTGCGTGACTCATTGGGTAAAGTGGACACACAAACGATCGTTGCGGGTCGTCGTGCTGAGTTAATGCAAGAAATCCAAGATGCTGCCAATAAGAAAGCTATTGATGAAGACTATGGGATTGAAGTCATTGATGTCCGTATCAAGCGTGCTGACTATCCGCAAGAGGTCGCGCAATCTGTTTTTGGTAGAATGGAAGCTGACCGGATGAAAGAAGCCGCTCTGTTAAGGGAGCAGGGGCGAGAAGAAGCACGCAAAATTGAAAACGATGCTGTACGACGTGCAACTGTTATCGTTGCTAAGGCAAGAGAAGAGGCTGAGAAAACAAAAGGTGAAGGCGACGGAGAACGAAACCGAATATATGCTGACGCCTATAACCAAGATCCTGATTTTTTCGAATTTTATCGCTCGATGGAAGCTCTTAAAAAGGGATTTGGGAAAAACTCAACTTATGTCATGTCTTCCGAAGGTGATCTTCTAGGCTATCTGGATAAGGATCAATAGGCTAGCTAGTGAATCTGGCCACGATTTCATTGATCGCAATAGGTGGTGCTTTCGCTCTTGAAGGCGCCATCTGGGCTGTTTACCCCTCTCAAATGCGAGAAATGTACAGGCAGATATTTTCCATGCCAGACGGCACATTACATAAAGCCGGTCTGTTTTCAGTCGCGCTCGGCGTGGTTATGATTGTAGCCGGCATAAAAATATCTGCGCTTTAGGTGAGCTTCGCAATATATGTGAAAGACTTTTCATAGTAATGTGCTTTTGAAAGCGCTCGAAACAGGATATTAAAGCCATATGAAGCCGTCTCTAAAAGCATTTTTTCTCCCGGTCTTTGCCGCCGGATACCTTTTATCCTTCCAAGTCGCAGATGCACGTGGCGTTCCAGATGGGTTTACGGAGCTAACCAAGGCGCTAAGTCCAGCAGTCGTAAATATCTCTACAGCTCAAAATATTGAGGTGTCATCCGTTGTTCCCCTTTATCCAGAGGGATCTCCTCTTGAGGGTTTCAACGATTTTTTCAACAAAGATAATGGGCAAAGCCGGGTCTCAAAGTCTCTCGGGTCTGGTTTTGTTATTGACGGCGAAGGCTATGTTGTAACCAATAATCACGTCATAGAAGGCGCGGATGTTATCGAAGTGATTTTCCCCGACGGTGAAACTTTTGATGCCGAGCTTTTGGGGCGTGATCCTTCAACCGACCTGGCGCTCTTAAAAATTGAGGATGAGGAACCGTTTCCATCTGTAAATTTTGGTGATTCCGATGCGATTGAAGTCGGTGAGTGGGTGATGGCGATCGGGAATCCCTTTGGTTATGGTGGGTCGGTATCTGCAGGGATCGTTTCAGCTCGAAACAGATCAATCAATCACGGCGCATATGATGATTTTATTCAAACAGACGTAGCGATCAATAAAGGGAATTCTGGCGGTCCAATGTTTAATATGGACGGCGAAGTCATAGGTGTTAATACAGCAATTTTATCACCGACCGGCGGAAGTGTTGGTATTAGTTTTTCAATTCCGGCTGACCTGGCAGAGTCGGTCATTGATCAGCTTCGTGAGTACGGAGAGACACGCCGCGCAACTATTGGTATTCGGGTTCAAGAGGTTGATCGTAAACTAGCCAAGACCCTGAAATTTGACGCTCCCAAAGGCGCTATCATAACGCGGGTAAAAAAAGATACACCAGCGGATAAAGGCGGGCTGAAAGTCGGTGACGTTATTCTGAAAGTCGGAGATACTGATGTTCCCAGTGAACGCGCTCTGTTTCGGATAATAGCTGAGACTAAAATTGGCGAAGCCGTCGACATCGAGGTCTTGCGAAAGAAACGAACTAAGATCGTATCAGTAACACCTGATCGCTTGAAAGAAAAAGTGACCAAGGATAATCTCAAAGGGGATAAAGAAGACCCAGATATGGCGGATAAGGACGTTATGGGTATCTCAGTTGAAGCCTTATCTGACGCTGTCCGTAAAGATCATAAAGTGAAATCTGAAACTCAGGGCGTTCGTGTCACTCGAGTTAGCTCAAAGAGCCCTGCTGCGGGTAAACTTCTACCTGGAGACATTATCGAACAAGTCAACTTTGAAGATGTTGTGACACCTCAAGCATTTGAAGATGCGATATCCGACGCCGATGAAAATGGCTTGGATGTTACATTCATGATCAACCGAGATGGAAACTTTATTTTCTATTCTTTTGAGGTTTCCTAGGAATTTTCCACAAAGTTTTCTTGTTTAAACCCCTGAAAATAAAGGGCTGTTGTTAAGTCAGTGTGATTGATTGCGCAATGCGCTGCGGCGGCAACAGCGGGTTTGGCATAAAAGGCTATTCCAAGCCCCGAGGCCGTTATCATCGCAAGATCATTGGCTCCGTCACCAATCGCTATTGCATTTTTTGTCCCGCCAAGTCCTGCCGCATGATTTTCGAGCGCCGTTTGCTTTGCTGCGCGCCCTAAAATCGGATCAGCTACAGTTCCTGTAAGGTGGCTACCGTCATCAATCAGAATATTCGCCTGATGATGTTCAAAGCCAGCGGCTTTCGCAACGCGTTCGCTAAAAAATGTAAATCCCCCCGAAACGATTACTGTCCTTGCACCGTGGGCTTTCATTGTACGCGCTAGAATATCAGCGCCAGTGTTAAGTGAAATGCGAGATTCAAAACATTCTTGCAGCACTGATATCGGAAGGCCTTTCAGAAGGGCGACTCGTTCTCGGAGAGCGCCATCAAATCCGATTTCACCTCGCATCGCACGTTCGGTAATTTCTGCAACATGTGTTTTAACGCCCGCGAAATCGGCAAGTTCATTGATGCATTCCTGACCAATCAGTGTTGAGTCCATGTCGCAAATGAGAAGTTGTTTGCGGCGGTTGGAATTTTCCTGAATGCAGTAATCATATTTCAAACCGACTTGATCGAGAGTGGCAGTGATATTTTTGAGCGTTAGAGGGTCGTTACTATATATATCAAGCGCCTGATTTTCTGAAAGGACTTCAAACTCATCAGAGGGAAGTGTGCTTAACACTGTATCGAATTCTTTTAAATCTCTTTTGGTGAGGACAATGGTCAAGCAGTGAGATAAAGAGGCCATTATGACGAAGCTTCCAGATAATTTAAAACCTGTGGTCTGTATTGCAGGGCCTACGGCGTCGGGCAAGAGTGCTTGGGCGATCGAGCTGGCGCAATCTGTGGACGGGGAGATAATAAATGCAGATTCAATGCAGGTATACGAAATCCTGCACATTTTATCAGCTCGTCCAAGCCAAAAAGAAATCGCGACAGTTCCGCATCACTTATTTGGCTTTATCCACCCATCAGTCAGGTACTCGACTGGAATGTGGTTGCGAGATGTTGTGCCGGTAATTTTGGATTGCCTGACCAGAGGAAAGACCCCGATTCTCGTGGGCGGCACGGGTCTGTACTTCAAGGCTTTGACGGAAGGATTAGCGGCGATCCCATCTCCCAATCAGACAGGTATCAATAAGGCCAATAGTCTTCTAGCCGATGGAATCCAAAAATTACGAAATGCTGCGGAGCTTGTAGATCCTGTTGCGGCTTCCCGAGTTCTGGGTGACGATCCGCAACGCTTAACCCGTATCGTCAGCGTAGCTTATGGAACCGACAAAATACTAAGTGATTGGCAAAGAAATACACGTCCCATAATTCCGCAAGGTTATTGGCTGGGTGGCGTGCTTTTGCGAGAAAGAGAAGAGCTCTACGAAAGAATCAATGATCGGTATGTGAAAATGATTGAGAATGGCGGATTAGAAGAGGCCAAAAATATTCAAAAGCTCGCTCTTGATACGGACCTCCCGGCTATGAAGGCAATAGGATTGCCGCCACTTCTTCGATATTTGGATGGTAAATTATCCTACGAGAACGCTATAAATGAGGCAAAACGTGACACGCGACGTTTTGCAAAAAGGCAATTTACATGGTTTAGGGGGCAGACCAAGCATTGGTATTGCGTAAAAAATGCCACTGATGAGGCAGTATTTAGGCAAAAAATTTCTCAAATGAGTATTTGACGAGTGTGATAAGGTAAAATATTGTTCAGAGGCTCCTAGTTGGAGCAGTCATGCGCAAACTTACCTTTTTTGGTGCGGCACTCCTCGGAGTGCCTTTTTTTTGATTTGTTACCGCATTTTATGGAGGCTTAGCTTTCACGCCTCAAATTATTGATCTAAAGCGACGAACATATTTATTGGAGCTTGAATGATATCACGCTTTTTTAGGCATATGGATAAGCAAGCCAGCAGGGCAATAATTGTTGTTATCAGCATGTTTGTTTTGGTTGGGCTGTTAGCAATTTTGGGGAAAGCATCCCTTAATCTGGATGACAACGAATATTTGAGGTGGTTCGAATATTTTCGTGAGTCTAACTGGGCTTTACTTATAATTTTGCTGACTTTTGTGATCGGTGCATTTATCGGGGTTCCTCAATGGGCGATGATCGCAGGAGTCGTCGTGGCTTTTGGCGGCCTCTGGGGTGGTTTTGCGGCTTGGGTTTCAACAATGATTTCTGCATCTTTGAACTTTTGGCTGGCACGCTGGATTGGTGCGGACCGAGTCGAGAAATATGGAGGTGATCTGATTGGCAGAATCGTCCACATTGTCCGGCGTAATGGCTTTATCGCAAGCATGCTCGTACGATGGGTTCCAACAGGTCCATTCATATTGGTCAACATGGCCGCTGGGGTTTCCGGAATGAAGTTTGCGCAGTTTTTCTCAGGGACGGGTATAGGAACTATTCCTAAAATTCTGATTGTCACCCTTATCACAACCGGGGTTGTTTCGAATGAGCAGAGCGATTGGATTCGAATGGGGCTGATTGGTTTGGCGGTTACGTTGATTTTGGTAATGCTTTTATCTCGCAATTACCTGCGAAAGTTTATCAGAACCGATGATGAAAAATAATCAGTCATTTCTGCCAAATGAGCACCTAGAAGTCTTGCTTTTTTTTGCAACTATCTGCAAAGAGAAGTGATCTTTCTGGAATCGTTGAATTCAAAGAATAAACTCCGCCGCGAATGCGGCTTTTACTAATGGATTAGGAACTCCATGCTGAACCTTGCAGGTATATTTTCATCCGACATTGCCATCGACCTGGGCACGGCGAATACGCTCGTATATGTCAAAGGGCGCGACATTGTATTGAATGAACCATCGGTTGTCGCATATTCAATCAAGAACGGGCGCAAAATTGTTCATGCCGTCGGTGAAGACGCACGCATGATGCTAGGGCGAACGCCTGGTAATATCGAAGCCATTCGTCCGATGAAGGACGGCGTTATCGCTGACTTTGAAGTCGCGGAAGCTATGATCGAACATTTTGTTAAAAAAGTTCATAATCGGCGCTGGAACGTAAGGCCTCGTGTTGTAATCTGTGTTCCCTCTGGCGCAACAGCGGTTGAAAAAAGAGCTATTCATCAGAGCGCAGAGCAAGCTGGAGCCAGTAGCGTGTTCCTGATCGAAGAGCCTATGGCGGCTGCGCTTGGAGCGGGCCTGCCCATCCACGAACCCGCTGGGTCAATGGTTGTTGATATTGGCGGCGGAACGACTGAGGTTGCCGTATTGTCGCTTGACGGAATTGTGTATTCAAGATCTGTGCGGGTAGGGGGCGACAAAATGGATGACGCGATTATCCAATATGTTCGCCGGACTACCAATCTTTTAATTGGTGAAATGAGCGCAGAAAAGGTCAAGAAAGAAATCGGCTCTGCAACTATGCCGGCCGATAACGAAGGCATGACGGTTCAGATTAAAGGCCGTGATTTGATGAACGGTGTCCCGCGCGAAATTCGTGTCTCGGAAGCTATGATTGCTGAAAGCCTTGCCGAGCCCGTTGAGCAAATTGTTGAAGCTGTGAAAAATGCGCTTGAGGCGACTCCTCCTGAGTTGGCCGCCGATATCGTTGATAAAGGCATCATGTTGACCGGCGGCGGCGCACTGCTTCGTAATTTAGATACTGAGCTCCGCAACCGGACGGGGCTACCAGTCTCGATCGCCGATGACCCGCTATCTTGTGTAGTTCGCGGCTCCGGCACCGTCGTCGAAAACTTAAAGAAATGGAAGAGCGTGCTCTCAAGCGGTGTTTAGCAGCCGTATCACGCATTTAAATTATGGTTGGTAGCCGTGGCAAATCATTCAGAGTGAAACGGCGCAATTCCCGCCTGACCTTTGTTGTTCTGCTCCTTTTGTCTATTGTTCTTTTTCTGGGTAGCCGCGGCTATGATGATGGATTTCGGAAAAGTCGAACCGAGATAGAGGGGCTGGGGGCAACTGTTCTTAGTTATACCACCTTGCCGATACGGGGATTCGAGAACTTTTCGTCAGATGTTCGTAAAAGGTTTCGAGCGCATTCTGAAAACGAAGCATTAAGACAAGAAATATCTCGGTTAAGCGATGTAGAAGCCCGGGCGAACGCTCTCGCGATTAAGCTGGCACGATTTGAAAAAATTTTTGGCGTGGACGCTGGATCTGGAATCCCTGAGCGAAAAATCGCAGCGCGTGTTGTCAGTGAAATTGATGGACCATTTGTACGATCGGCCTTGTTAAATGTTGGCGCAAACTCAGGTGTAACGGAAGGAAACGCCGTTATGACGATTGATGGATTGCTTGGTCATGTCATTCGGGTCGGAAAACGATCGGCACGTATTTTGAAACTAGAGGATCTGAACAGCAGGATCGCCGTCATGTCAAAGGAATCTCAAGCTCGCGCGATTATGGTCGGGCGAAATACACGTTTCCCACAATTGTCTTTCATTTCAGGTGCATCCAACTGGTCCGACGGTGATGTGGTTATTACGTCCGGGGATGACGGTTTACTGCCGACTGGTCTGCCTATTGGAACAGTGACTATATCTGATGACGGAGACTATAATGTGATCCTATATTCTCGGCAAAGTTATGTCGACTGGGTCTGGGTTTACCCATATGAAAAAATAGCAACGCCAGAGGAAAACCCGATCGATGATAATTCGAGTGCTGGTAGCTCCGGAGTTTCAGATGGCGAAACGGTTCAAAGTCCTTCAGATCAAAATTTTGCACCCACACAAGCTACTGATCCTGCGCCTAACAGTACCGAAGCGAATAGACCACAATGATAGTTGAAACGATAACAGCATCAAAGGCCAGAGCGTTTTCTATCCAGGCGGGACTGGTTTTACTGGTTGCTGTTTTGCTCTCTGTTACAAATGTGAATCTGTTTGGTTACACACTTTCTTTTTTGTTTATGCCTCTCATAGCTGTTTATCTATGGCCGAAAGAAGCAGATTTGTTTCTGACTTATCTTCTGATTTTTATTTCCGGAATTCTTCTTGATATTCTATCCGGCGGCGCGATTGGGCTGTGGGCCATTATTTTTTTATTGGGTTTTATGACCACCCGTCCGGATCAAAGAGGCCCAGAACTTAGCCTGGCTGAGTGGTGGTTAAATTTTACGATGTGGATGTTGGTAATGGTAAGTGTATTTTTTGTTCTGTCGTTAGTTGTAGACGACCAAATCGCATTGTTTCCACTTGCCCTGATGCTGGTAATCAATATCGTTATATTCCCAGGATTCTACTACGCTCGCCGTTTGGTTCGTGCGTACTTCGTTGAAGAAGATTACGGATGAGAGATACAACTGCGGAAAACCAGTCTTTGACTCGCCGAACACTTTTGTTAAGCGCTGGCGGTCTTACGGTTTTTGGGTCTTTGGCTGCCCGGCTCTATTTCCTACAGGTCGTGAAATCCCAAGATTATCAATCCCTTTCTGAAAAGAACCGTTTTAATTTCAACATCGTTGTGCCGTCTCGTGGGAAAATTCTTGATCGGAATGGGGAGTTTCTGGCTATTAATCGACAAGACTATCGTGTTGAGATGATACCAGAAAGGGTAAAGGATTTGGATTTCACCTTAGAAAAAATCAGTGAAGTCGTGCCGCTATCTCCTGGATCCAAAAGCCGTATAAAGAAAGATATCAAGAAACACGCCAAATTTGTCCCTATTCTAATAGAGGATCACTTGTCCTGGGAGGAGTTTGCCGCATTAAATATTCGTGCTCCTGAATTACCCGGAGTTATTCCGAAAGTCGGGGAAGGAAGACTTTATCCGCATAAAGGAACATTTGCCCATGTTTTGGGTTATGTTGGACAGGCCGGCCCCAAAGATGTTGAAAACGACAAAGACCCGCTGTTGCGGCAACCAACCTTTCGTATCGGAAAGACGGGCGTAGAGGCAGCTGCCGAGCAACGTCTACGAGGCAAATCCGGGCGTTTGAAGGTCGAAGTTAATTCCGTCGGGCGTATTGTGCGGGAATGGCCTGATGATGGAAATCGCGCTGTGTCTGGGAATGATGTTTCTCTAACACTTGACGCAGGGCTACAGACTTACGCAGCCGATTTGTTTCAGGAAGATAGCGGCGGAGTAGCTGTTATTGATGTTATGACGGGGGAGGTCAGAACGCTCCTTTCGATGCCCATTTATGACGGAAACCAATTTGTTTCCGGATTAACTCAAGAAGACATGAAACGGCTGAACAATGATGAGAAAAGGCCGCAGTTTAACAAGGTAATTGGTGGAGGTTATCCGCCTGCTTCAACCTTTAAAATGTGTGTCATGCTGGCGGCGCTTGAAAATAATCTGGTTAACCCGTCTGAAAAAGTTTTGTGTACAGGGAAAGTACGCGTCGGGAACCGGAATTTTCATTGTTGGAAGCGCCGTGGACATGGTCCGGTAAACTTGAAAGAGTCTCTAAAATACTCCTGCGATGTTTACTATTATGACTTGGCGCAAAAAATGGGGATCGACCTAGTTGAGCAAGCAGCAAGAAAGCTGGGGCTTGGTCAGAAATACGATCTGGGAATATCGGGTCAAACTAGCGGCATTATTCCAACCGAAAGCTGGAAGTCCAGGAGGCTTGGTCAAGGGTGGCGGACGGGAGACTCTCTCAACGCTTTCATCGGTCAAGGATTTGTTTTAGCTACGCCATTACAATTGGCAGTTATGGCCGCGCGTTTGGCAAATGGCAAAAAGGCAGTAACGCCCCATTTGATTATCGGAAATGAAACACCACAATTTGATACCCTTGGGATCGATGAAAGTCATTTGGGAATCATTCAAAGGGCAATGCGAAGTGTGTGCGAGGAACCGGGCGGAACAGCCTTTAGAAATATGCCCTTAGGGGTTAACGGTCTTGAAATGGCTGGAAAAACAGGAACAGGACAAGTGCGAGGAATCTCGCAAAGCGAGCGAATTTCCGGGGTTCGAAGCAATCGTCAATTGCCTTGGAAACTTCGAGATCATTCGATTTTTGTTGGATATGCGCCGTTTAATCAGCCTCGTTTTGCTGTAGGCACTATTGTGGAACACGGCCAATCTGGAGCCGGCCGAGCCGCGGATATCACCAGAGGTTTACTCCGCCGCGCGCTTGAGAGGGATGGATTTATTGCACCTGATGAAATAGCTGCAGATGAAGCGCTCGCGGGTCAAAATCTATGAGCACATGGACGAATGTTAAAAGCAAAGTATATGAGATCAATTGGCTTTTGCCGGCGCTTATTTTCATAGTCGGACTTGTCGGCGTCGCGATGATTTATGCGGCGACAGATGGGGTCTGGGAACACGGTGCTAAGCAGCATTTATTTAGACTAGTGGCAGCTAGCGCGATTATGTTGGGAATTGCGTTTGTCAATATCCGAATTTGGTATCATTTGGCTTATCCCATATATCTGGCGAGCCTGGCTCTATTGGCTGCCGTGGACTATTTTGGCGTAACGCGCAATGGGTCTCAAAGGTGGCTTGATCTCGGCGTGACAGATATTCAGCCATCTGAGATCATGAAGCTTGCGATTGTATTGGCTCTAGCTCGTTATTATCACGATCTTGATAGAAATCGTGTTTCTCATGTTTTTGGATTAATGGGGGCGCTTTTTATCATCGCAATTCCGGCACAATTTATTCTTCGCCAACCAGATCTTGGAACAACTTTATTGTTGACGATGACCTCGCTTGTTATTGTTTATCTCGCGGGAATTAACTGGCGTGTGATAGCCACTGGTTTGGTTACCGCCGCGGTCGCTGTTCCGCTATTTGTTATGTTTGGTTTGAAGGCCTATCAGCGCAAACGAATTTTGACCTTTTTTGATCCATCAATAGATCCAACCGGAGCCGGTTATCACATAACGCAATCGAAAATAGCCCTCGGCAGCGGAGGAGTTTCGGGTAAGGGATTTATGAAGGGAACTCAGCGACAACTTGAATATGTGCCTGAAAATCGCACAGACTTTATTTTTACCGTAATCGGGGAAGAATTTGGTTTGATAGGGGGACTCATGACCATTGGTCTATATATTGCGCTAATTGGTCTTTGTATTTGGATGGCGTTACAGTGCCGACATTTGTTTTCCAAGCTCGTTGTATTAGGTTTGACGGCGACATTTTCTCTCTACGTTATTATCAATTTGGCAATGGTAACAGGATTGGCGCCAGTTGTTGGAGTTCCGCTCCCGCTTATTTCATATGGCGGTACCGTAATTTTGACGGTTATGTCCGGTTTTGGCCTCATGCTTTCGGCGCATCTTTATCGTCAAAGCGAACTTCCCCGCGGTGGTCGTTAGGCAAATTATTTCTCAAAATAGATAGAGTTTAACTTGACCTTTGCCTTAGATTCCCTTGTAAACGCTCGGTAATAATAGATTTAGGGGAATAGATATGGCGGCTGCTGGTACGGCTCAATGGTCTTCGCGTTTTGCATTCATTATGGCGGCGGTAGGTTCGTCAGTCGGGCTGGGGAATCTCTGGAGATTTTCTGCTGAAGCCGGAACCAATGGGGGCGGCGCATTTATTCTGATCTACTTGCTTTGTATTGCGTTTGTAGGTCTGCCGGTCCTGATGAGCGAATATATCATTGGCCGTGCAGGACAGGCTGCGAGTGCGGTGAATAGCATGAATGATCTTTCAGATCGTAGTTCCGTGTCTAAAGCTTGGAGTTCAGGCGGCTGGCTAGGCATGATCGCATCGTTCCTGATTGTTAGTTTTTATTGTATGGTTGCAGCATGGGTTTTGGCCTATATTCCAAAGTTTCTAACAGGTGCATTTGAGGGTCAAACACCTGATCAAATTGCAAATCAATTTGATGTTTTGTACGCAAGCCCATTAAAAGTAATTCCATTCTTTTTGTTTTTTGCCTTTTTGACAGCATTTCTTGTATCCAGAGGTGTAAATAAGGGGATCGAGATTGCGGCAAAATATTTGATGCCGCTGTTTTTTATCTTGCTTATAGGTTTGGCTGGCTATTCCATAATTTCCAGCGCACCTTCAGGTGGAGCGCAACAAGCATTCAAGTTTATGTTCACGCCTGATTTTTCAAAAATCAATGGCGACGTTGCAAATAGTGCGCTGGGTCAGGCATGCTTCTCTTTAGGTATCGGTAATGCTATTATGATTACCTATGGCTCTTATCTTCCAAGATCTGTGAATATTCCTAGAGCCGCCGTAACGGTCGGCGTTACGGATACACTAGTTGCGCTTATCGCTGGTTTTGCAATTTTCCCAATTGTTTTTGCTAATGGTCTCGACTTTGATGCGGGTTCTGGAATATTCTTCAAGACACTCCCAACGGCATTGTCAAACGCGCCAGCAGGGAATTTAATTGGTGCGGCATTTTTCTTCCTAGCCTTTTTCGCTGCGATTACGTCATCTGTCTCGTTACTAGAGCCGAGTGTGGCCTGGGTGTCGGAGAGATTTGGGATTTCAAAAGCAAAGGCGGCTTGGAGCACTGCGCTCGCGATGGTTTGTGTCGGATTAGGGTGTATCTTCCATGAAAGATTTTTTGTATTGATTGATCAAGATATTGTTGGGCCCATTGTAGCTCCATTGTCCGCTCTTCTGGTGACCTTATTCACGGGCTGGCGATTAGATAAAAATATTTTGGCACAAGAATTGGGTGAGGACAGTAAGCTCTTAGGAACATTCCTGATGTTTTTCGTTAAATATGTAGCCCCGATATTTATGACGGTTGTTCTGATAAGTGGAATTTACTCACGGTTTTTCAGCGGTTAACAATTCGAAACATTAAATCATCGCCATAATCGATGATTAGGCCTTGCTGCATGATTAAAATGCAGTAAGGCGTTATTTAATTCACGGTTGGTTCAGCAATTTCTGTTAAAAAACGACCTTACTAACCAATGAATTTGGGGGAACTATGAAAGTCCGTTTGGGCATAGCGTTGATGATCGGGCTGTCTTTGTCGGCCTGCGCGACTGTCAATATGACAGAGCTCGAGAACGCGACCCAGTCCACGGCTATCAATTCTCAGCCCAACGTAGTCCTAAAAGCATCTGATAGACTAAGTAGCCGGTTTTCCGAAAAAGGCTGGGTCGAAAAAACCGCTTTCAAAATGAAATCAGCCGCAATGGCGCTTCTCCGCGGTAATTCGGCAAGTCCAACGAAGACAGCACAAACTATTTATGCGGAAAAAATATCACCCAGTGATTTAAAGTCGGATGTTGTCGAAGCCACTTATCTGGCACAACAAACACACAAAGCCGCTGATGTATATTTGGAATATGTAACAGCAGATACGGATTTGACTCCGGATCTGAAGAAGCTTGAAAAGGCTTTATTGGATTGTCGTCAGGCAGAACAAACTTTCGAATATGCGGCCAAGGTCCATCAAGTCGAAATTGGTTCGGAGTTGTCAGCGCTCAATTCAGCCTCTCAAAAACTGCAAATATCCACCGATTTACTAGGCTATGCGGTTAGAAAGAATAATTCGGCTTTAACAGGGCAACCGATAAATTAAGCTAGCCCCAGAGCTGAGAACTAGGCGGCTGCATAAATTCATCGATATATTGAATTGGATGTTTGCTATCTTTGCTGAGGAGTAGGGGGCCATCTAAGTCTATGTAATCTGCGAAACTCTCCAAAACAAACATTGGTGCCATAGCTAGAGATGAACCAACCATACAGCCCGCCATGACCTTAAAGCCCATGTTTTTTGCGCTTTTCATCGTTTCTAAAGCTTCCGTCAGTCCGCCAGTTTTGTCGAGCTTTACATTGACCGCACGGTAGCCAGCCTCCCAGATTGACTTTAGGTTTTTTGACGTGTGAAGGCTTTCATCTGCACATATTGTGAGATTTTGGAACTGATCATATAATCCTGATTTGTCTTGCCTAGCCGGAAGTGGCTGTTCAATCAGCACAATATTCAGTGCTCGTTTCAATTGGCTGAGTTTGGCCACCTCACTCAAATCCCAAGCTTCATTTGCATCTATGATCAGCTTTGCATCTGGCCTGGCCTCCAGGACAGCTTGACATCGTTCTAATCCACCGTCTCGACCAATCTTAATTTTTAGCACAGAAAAATTGGAAGCTTTTTGGGCGGCAGTTCGCATGTTTTCAGGTGAGTCGAGAGATAAGGTGAAGGCTGTTATCCGGGACCTTGGGTTAGGAAGCCCAAGCAATTCCCAAATACGCCGGTTCTGGGTTTTTGCCTTAAGGTCCCAAAGCGCGCAATCTAAGGCATTACGCGCTGCGCCAGACGGCAACAAATTCAAAAGCGCTATATTATCGGCCCCCGACTCAATTTCGTTTGCGACCGCTTTTATTTGATCAATAACACTTTCAGCCGTTTCGTTATAGCGAGAATAGGGACGGCATTCAGCGACACCAGAAAAGCCATTCTCAGTTATTTGGACCTGTACCGTAATGAATTCCGACAGGCTTCCTCTAGAAATTCGAAAGCTTCCTTTCGCGGGCCATTTTACGATTCTATGGTTTAAGTGACGCAATTTGAATCCTCGACTTGACCCTCGGCCATTACAAGGTCACCTTAGAGGCAATGACCAATTCGGCAATGATAGATTCCTCCGAGCCAAGTGATTTTTCTATTTCATTGGCAGATAAAGACCTCACATTATCTGTGTCAGGTGATTGGTCTCTGATGACAATTGGACGAATAGAGTCCCGTTTGCGAGAAGCTTTGGATAAGCTCGATTATGAGAATGTTCATTATGATATGAGCGCGATAACAAAGCTGGATACGTCAGGCGCATATATATTGGCACGCGCAATTCGATGTACGCCGGATTTGTGCTTTCCCTATACATTGGACGCTAAATCTAAAGGTTACGAAGTATTGATGCGAGAAGCTGCCGATGCGTCTATGGGGCGCGCTCCTGATGATTCTCGTCAATGGTACGGAACACTTGTTCGGATGGGTGAAGCCACGCACCGTTTTTTCCTCGAGGCCTACGATACGTTTGCCTTTCTGGGTAAATTTATGACTGTACTATTCCGGCAATTAATGCGTCCTCATACGATACGTTGGAAGTCGGTCGTCGCACATGTCGAGGATGTGGGATTAAATGCTGCCCCGATCATTATGACGCTAAGCTTCTTTGTTGGTGCTGTCATTGCCTATATGGGAGCCAATTTGCTGGCCTCGCTCGGGTTTCAGGTTTTCATGGTCGAGCTTATCGGAATCTCGGTTTTACGTGAATTTGCCGTGATTATAACGGCTATTTTGTTAGCCGGGCGATCAGACTCCGCATTTACTGCGCAAATAGGTGCAATGAAGATGCGACAAGAAATAGACGCCATGCAAGTGATAGGGCTGGACCGATATGAAACCTTAGTCGTGCCGCGGGCTCTGGCATGCCTAATCTCAGCGCCAATCCTTACATTTTTAGCGATGATTTCCGGTATAGGCGGCGGCCTTCTGGTTGCATGGCTTGGTGTTACAGGAGTATCTCCCACCCTATTCTTTGAACGTATGACGGAAACTGTCAGTATTAATCATTTTTGGGTTGGGTTGTTTAAGGCTCCATTCTTCGCATTAATTATCGCTGTCATTGGCTGCCGACAGGGGTTGGCTGTCACCGGAAGTGTGGAGTCGCTCGGAACACGAACGACCAAAAGTGTCGTTCAAGCGATTTTTTGTGTTATCGCCATTGATGCGATGTTCGCGGTTCTTTTTTACAAAATGGAAATCTAAAAATGGAATTTGATTTCTCATTACCCCCTATGGAGGTCAAAGGACTCAGAACGCAATTTGGCGAGAATGTGGTTCACGAAAACCTCAATTTTACAATGAAGGGGCAAGAGATTGTCGGTCTTGTTGGAGGCTCTGGGACAGGTAAGACTGTTCTCATGAATACATTGCTCGGTCTCAAGTCAGCTGATGGCGGTGATGTTTACTATTTTGGGCAAAATCGTAAGAACCTGTTGCCAGCCGAAATCCAGTCTTTGAATAATCAGATGGGTGTCTTATTTCAAGGCGGCGCCCTTTTTTCTTCAATGACAGTGCGCGAGAACATCATGGTTCCTCTCCGAGAGCACACGGATCTGTCTGTGTCTTTAATGCGAGAGCTTGCGGACATGAAAGTCCATCTGGTTGGTCTTCCGCCTCATGCAGCTACACTCTACCCGTCTGATCTGTCGGGGGGAATGCGCAAAAGAGCTGGCTTGGCTAGGTCTCTCGCACTGGACCCAAAATTACTGTTCCTTGATGAGCCCACAGCAGGACTTGATCCAATAGGCGCGTCAGCTTTCGATCAGCTAATTTTGGAGTTGAGAGACGCAATGGATTTGACGGTTTTGATCATTACACATGATTTGGATACGCTTTTCACGACTTGCGACAGGGTCGCTGTATTAGTCGACAAACATATTGCGATTGCCGACACTTTACCTAAAGTGCTAAAATCGAAACACGCTTGGATTCAAGAATATTTTGGCGGCCCAAGATCACGTGCTGCGCTTGCAGCGGGAGCGAACGAATAGATGGAAAATAAAGCACATTATGCTTTGATTGGAACGTTTGTTCTTTTGGCTTTGTTTGCCATGCTTTCGTTTGCATTATGGTTGTCTGGCCGGCAAAATGACGTTGATCGTGACGAATATGTCGTCGAGTTCACCGGACCTGTACGGGGTTTAACGCGCGGTAGCGAGGTTCGTTTAAATGGATTGAGCGTTGGCGAAGTTTCCAGATTGGCTTTTGATAATGATGATCCAAATTCGGTATTAGTCACTGTTGAAGTCATCGACGGAACGCCAATATTTAAAGATGGCTTTGCCCAATTGGAACCGCAGGGTTTAACGGGACTGAATTATGTTCAAATTAATCCGGGTACGATGTCTATGGGGCGTTTGAATCCAATAACCGAAAAACTTCCTGGAAAGATGAGCCAATTTGATAATTTTTTGGTTGGAGGTGAAAATATTATTGATGGCGCAACTATGGCTATCCGGCGGGTAAATGTCTTAATGAGTGAAGACGCTCTCAAGGATTTTCATAGCATTTTGAAAAATTTGAATAATATTTCGTCAAATTTAAAAGATGCCGATATCGACACCGATGTTGTTACGGATATGTTAAAAGCGATGGAACAGGCGGCTAAAGACACGTCGAGTGCCGCGCTCGCAATCGAGGCGTCAGCAAAGAACTTTGATATGCTCCTAGCCAATGATATTTCGCCGCTGATATCGAATGATGTTTCTCCAATGGTTGTTAAGGCTCAATCTTCATTGGATCAGCTAAATCTCACGCTTTCCGGTTATTCTGATCTTGCAGATTCATCAACCTTGGCAGCGCAAGATATGCGGGATGCCATTAATCGATTGTCAAATTCAGGGCTAGCAGATCTGGAAGAGACGACTGACGCTCTTCGTGACTTGATGATTACACTGAGCAATATTGCCGATCAGTTGGAAAGAAGCCCAGCACAATTTATCGCAGGTGAAGATCGCGAAGTCATGGAGTTACCGCAATGATGAACAAGCTTCATGTTACCTGTCTATGCTTGGGTTCGATGTTCTTTTCGGGATGTTTGAGTGTGTTACCTGACCCAGAGCCTGCCGGGACTGTGTATCGATTGACAACCGATGTTTCACCCGTGACCCCGAATTCAGGGGCGCCGGTGGTCCGAATTGATACCCCCTCGGCCTCACGCTTGATTGGGGGGCGACAAATAATAGTCTCGCCTGACGCCAAGAGAGTAGCTGTGGCCGGAAATGCAGAGTGGGCTGATGTCTTGCCAAAGCTCATTCAACAGTCTTTTTTAGATATTCTGGGAGCCAAGCCAGAGGTCATCGGTGTGATGCCAATTTCTGGTGCAAGGACTAATTACCGCGTTCACATCAACATCGATAACTTTGAGGCACGGTTTGATAACGGAAAAGAGAACGCACCGCTTATCATTATTGGATATTCAGCTACGTTTTCTGAATCTTCAACCCGAAATCTGATCGGTACCAAACAAGTCACGAAGTCAGTTCGAGCCGATCAAGCATCGGTTTCATCAATCGTAGCCAGTATGGATAGCGCTAATAAAACAGCACTTTCTGAAATTGCGGATTGGGTAAGTGGGTTAAATCTAAAAAATTAGTTTAACAATTTCGCACCTAATTATTAAGCGCCGCGTCGCACATTAGGAAAAGCCGTCCATCTTCACTTTCGAACTTTTGACGCATGGCCAAAGCATTTTCGGAAATAGTGCTGAGGCTATGATGGAATTTTACAGCAAAGTTCACAGCGTGAGCTTTCAGATCTTCATTCGTATTGATGAGTTTGTCAAAATGATGAATGGGTTCGCCAATACGGTTGATCACGGTTATCGACATTTGTTTTGTGCCTTTGTCAATCCGAGCGTCTATCGCTGATAGTATCGTGCCATCATCAATGATCGCATTAGGTGATAATCCATTGGCGTTCAAAATCTCTAAAAACTCGCTGTGAGACAAGACTTGATTTTCGATCGATGACTCATTGTGCTGTATATTAGATCTTGTCCGGTCATCATCAATCTTATTTGCGGATGTTACGGCGGCTGACGCGCCAGCTTTCGGATTTCCGAATATTCCGCGCCACCAAGAACCAGATGGCGGTGTTTGTTCCAGCGTTCGAGAGATCGTTTCGTCAGCTCGCATAGGGATATCGTCGTCCTCAGGAGTAACAGGCCGGATTAAACCGTCTTCGATCCGAAGATCCAGATTAGCGTCACTTGACTTTGCTGGTAATTCAGGTGGTGTGACGTCTGCATCAATAAGTATTTCACGTTCAGTACTAGGTGCAGGCCTTAATCCAGCAACAAGCCCTCGCGAAACAGGTTCTGCTGAAACGGGCTTGGTCGTTTCTTCGTCTACGTCAACAGGCCTTATATTGAGTATGCCCCGTTTTGTTTTTGCTGGTACATCAGATTGCTTTGGTTCTTCAGGCGTAAATGCCGCTGGATTAGGTTTTCCCGGATTTCGAGCACTATCGGCATCCATATCGGCTGTAGCAGAGAGTTTTTCCTGAAGCTTCATCATATCATCTTCAATACGTGAAATTTCCTTGCGGGTTTGCGACAGGCTGTCTTGAACTCGCCGAGATGCTTGTTCGCTTATGGTCTCAGCTTTCGCGTTTGAATATTTCACCATTTCTTCAAGTTCGCTAAATCTCTGCTGGATAGCACTATCAGAAAGTTTTGCTGCTTCTGATAGCGACGTAACTGTACGTCGTCCTGCTTCGCTAGCCTCGGTTAGACGTTCCGCGCTGACTTGGGCGGAGAGCGATACATCCCGCATTTTTGATAGGCGCTCTTCTAATGTTTGACTTAGGACTTCTTGCTCATTTTTCAATTGTCCAATCATTGCATTAAGATCGTGACTATGTTTCTGATAGATTTGATCTAATTCTTCGGCACGTGTTTTGAGTTGCTCGGATAACCGGAGTATTTCTGTTTGATTGTCAGTCAAGGTCGAAGCCGCTTCCATCGTATTGTTACGTACTAAATCCGATGTCTGATTAATTTTGGATGCTGTACCTTCAACACTTACGCGCGCTTCTTGAATTTTTTGCTCGGCGGTTTTGGTCGATGAATTGAGTTTTTCGGTTTGCGTATCCAATGTCTCGGAAAGAACTTTCATTTGTTCTTCAAACGCGTTTGAAATTGACCAAAGGGCCTCTCTTTCGGATGTCAAACGATCCGTTATTTTTTGTGTCTTGTCTTCAACTGCTAGGCTTGTCTGCCCCAGCTTTTCCGTCTGCTCATCAAGAACACCTTGTAACGTTGCGGCTCGGGTCAAGGCTGTGTCAATTCCGGAGTTTAAATTGGCAATTTCGCCTTTAACCACTCCCGACATTTCGGTTGCGCGCCTCACAACCGTTTCGTCGACGCGCATTAAAGCATCAGCTGTTTCGCTTAATTGATCAGCTTTTGCATCGAGCTGAAAAAGACTCCGAAGTAGGGTCCTAATTAGAAACAGCAATAAAAGAGGAAATAATATGAAAAACGCAAGGCCGCCCATTTGAGCCGGCGTGAATGATGCGATGGAAGAAATTTTAAATAAGCTTAAGGACGTAACAATTGAGCCGATTAACCAAGCGGCCGCGAGAAGACCGAAAATTAAAACCGGTTTTCCAGATTTTGGTTCTGCGTAGGTGTCCTTCGCGCTGAGTTCTCTTGAGGCTATAGTTGGAAGGGGCTCTTCGTCAACGGAGGCTTTTGCGATAGGCTCGTTTTTATCATATTCGGGTGGAGCGATCCGTTCTATGGGTTTAGAATCGTCGACAGGATGAAGACCGAGAGCCTTTGATACAACATCATCATCGGCTTCTATGCTACTGATTTTATTACGAATACGGGACAATTAGAATCTCTTAATTTTCGGTATTTTGCCAATTAACCGAATTTACGTCAATTTACTGTACTATGGCTAAGTGAATGGGAAAAGTCGTTATTTGATTAACGTCATAAGCGAATTGGTAACAAAATGAACACGAAAGAAAAAACAAGAGTTAATGTAACGGCGGGTGAAAAAGCCTATCTGAGACTGGGGCTTCGACAATCCGGTGGAAAGCTCCCGATATTCGATCAATCAGGTCAAACAATCCCGCCATCTATTATTAAAAAATGCATCGAAAAAGGCTTGGCGGAAAGATGGTTTGCCAATCCAATGAAGCCAGATTGGCTTGTTTGCCGACTAACCGATCAAGGCCGTAGATCGGTTCTCTAAAGATTTTCAGAGGTTAGGTCCTTTCGGCGCGTTTTGAATAAGACGAAAGCCACTATTCCTAGAATTAGAACGAGGTAAAAATTATCTGATGCCTCGGGGGCTTTGCTCAAGAATAGAGATGGTGTCGGTAAAACTGATCCCTCATAATTAACGAATATTGCGGCGAACATATTGTTGGCAGCGTGGACACCGATTACGGCTTCAAGTCCGCCTTCAAAGTAGACTATGACGCAGAGGATAAATCCAAACAAGAAATATCCGCTCATAACCAATAGATGGTTTAGGCTGCCGCCTTCTGCGCCCGAAACGGACTCAGGATTTGCCAAATGCATAGATGCAAACAGGCAACTCGTTATGAAAAAAGCTACCCAGTTATTTTTCAAAATATGGCTAAATCCTTGGTTCAAGTATCCTCGGAAGATTATCTCCTCTGTCCCGCTTTGTAGGGGTATCAATAGTAGGCTGACGAGCGCGTAGCTGAAGAAGCGCTTTGAATCGAACATATAGGTAACTTTGCTAATACCCGTAAAATGCATAACCGCCGTAAAAATCCCATAGATTACCCAAGTTACAATGATTGCAAATAAAATTCTGCTCCAATCAATACGGGCCGCATAGGTGAACATGCTGGTTATTGTGCGCTTGTGGATGAATTTTTGACCCAGAAACAATGCGATTAAAATAGCTGGAAACGACAACAACATGAGAAAATAGGCAAATACATTTTCGCCAATCATTTCTAGAAAAACGGCATTCAATTCCACGTCATTCATTTCCGGTAGAATTATGCCGCCTAGCACTAATGTGAGAACTGCAAATATAGCCGTTAGCCATCCCATAAAAATTCGAGTGGAGCCTGATGTCACACGGTTTATGATCCAAAATACAACCGTTAATATTGCCGCCAACATACTTCCGCCCATGAAGGCGCCCATTTTTAATGCGATTTCCGGATCCGAAAAAACAGACATCGCTGTTTCGTTGAATCTGAAAAATAGCTCCGGGTTCGACTCTTTTATGATGGTAGGTATTGGTCCCACGACGATATTCTGTGCGATGACAGCTCCGACAATTGTGAACCAAAATACAATAGCCCAGCTCCATAAACGGGACTCGCCGATCTTTGTTTCTTCGAAATATCTTTCGCCTGCTTTGAACATTTGCTCTCTTTCCCCTGAATCAATGATTAAGTGATAGACTTTGAGCACAACAATTTCTAATAAATTCTTATGGAATTTATAGGCGCGGAAATCGATTTTGAGCACCTCAAACGTTATGTCGGCGACGACGCTGATCTGACCGCTGAAGTCTTTGGATTATTTAAAAATCAAGTCGATATGTGGGCGAGTAGTATTAATCCCGACATCGATGATGACACATGGTATATGATGGCACACTCGCTGAAGGGGACAGCTAAGGCAATTGGAGCTGTAAATTTTGGCAAAATTTGCGAGAATGCAGAAGCCTTGATCGGTGAGGGTAATCGACCAGGCTCAAGGGACGTTATTGCCGAGAAAATGGAAAATGCGATTAGTCAAATCATGATTGAGATACAACGATGGGAATACAATCAAGTCATAAAAAAGATGAAGTCTCAATAATCAATGCTAAAGAAATTTGGAATCAGCCTGGTCGCGCTATCGTTTATTGGTTTATTGGCCTTATACTTTTGGCCTGAGAAATCTTATTCCGCTTATGCCGTTAACGCTGAATATCAGAAACAGGTTGATGCCTATTTTGTACCTGAAATGCCGCCCGATTGGACTTGGAAAACCTACGAAACAGCTGACGGGACGCGGTTGAGGTGGGGTGAATCTGGTAACCGAAATGCCGCTAAGGCATCCATAATTTGGGTGCCAGGATATACGGCGACCCTTGATATGTATGGTGAGCATTTTGACTTACTTGCGCGTAGGGGATTCCACCTCATTGGCCTCGATTTGAGAGGGCAAGGTGGTTCGCAACGCCATAGGGATAATTTTCCTGAAAAATTATGGGTAGAAGATTTTGGTGTTTACGCAGCTGATATCGCAGAATGGATGGCTGAGCTGGATTTACCTTCGGACCGAAAAGTATTGTTGTCGGGCTCATCATTTGGGGGCCATGTTGTAACCCGTGCAGCCGGCGAATATGATCTCTCGATTGCAGGGCTATATTTGATAGCCCCGGCCTTTAAGCCTGCGTCCGCACCTTACAGTTTTGATGAAGCTAAACGTCTAATGTCTGTTTCTCGCGCATTTGGGAAATCCGAAAACTATGTTTTTGGACAAAAAGACTGGGAACCTGATGGCCTAGATTTTACGAAAGGGTCGACATGCAGTTCATATCCGAAACGTTTATACTTGCGGGACGTAATATTCACGCGTCAACCGGAACAGAGAGTAGGGGGCGTCACTAACCAATGGGGTGCTGAGTTCTTTGAAAGTAGCGAACACATTAACAACGAAGCGTTTCTGTCAAAACTTGATATGCCCGTAACAATAATTTCGGCGTCTTTCGACGATTTCGTTATCACATCGGAAAATAGCAAGGCCTGCGCGAACTATATCGATGATTGTCGTGAGGTTCTCATACCCGAAACAGGGCATTGCCTCCCACAGGAAAATGACGCGGTGATTGGTCAAATGATGGATGAATTTGATTTGCTGCTCAAACGAGCACAACGCTAGCGAAGGGCTGTATTAAAAAAGGCGGGCGTGGAGTCTCCAAATCCGCTGGCTGTTTCCGTGGGAAGTTCTGAGCCGCGTTTCCCGCGTCTATTGCTGGACTTTTCGGATTTAGACTTATCAGCGCCAGAGGATTTCGGTTTTTTTTCGGGTTTATTCTCGGATTTTTTCGACGATTTTTCGGACTTCTTTTCGGCCTTTTGGGGCGTGCGAGCTTCAGAGTTTTCTCTTTTAGATGATGATCTGGATCCTGAACGAGATCGCTTTTTGGGTCCTCGGTCGTCCCGACGTTTGCGACGAGAACCTTCTTTTGGAAAATCTTCAATGCCCGGTACTTCAAGCTCGTCGATTTCATCCTTTTCGATAAATGCTAAAACATTTGCGTAGGACTTTTCGTCCAACCGAGCGACGAGCATGACTGCGTCGCCTTTTCGGCCAGCACGGCCAGTCCGTCCAATGCGATGAACATAATCTTCCGCATGGTTTGGTACGTCATAATTAAAAACATGAGATACATCTGGGATATCCAGTCCGCGAGCTGCAACATCACTGGCCACAAGTAGTTTGATTTCTCCAGATTTAAATTCGGCCAATGTTTTTGTTCGAAGAGATTGATCCAGATCACCATGAATGGGCGCAGCACTGTGTCCGTGAACGGATAACGACTTAGCGACTATATCGACATCTCTTTTGCGATTGCAAAAAACGATCCCATTTTTTACTTCGCTATTATCGATGATCCAGCGCAATGCGGTTCTTTTCTGTTTCGCATCGGAAGACGGCATACGAACGATTTTTTGGGTCACCGTTTTCGCTGTTCGGTTTTCACGCGCGACTTCTACGGTTACAGGCTGGTGCAAAAATTGATCGACGAGGCGTTTGATTTCGCTGGGCATTGTCGCAGAGAAGAAAAGCACCTGTCGCGTGAACGGTGTAAGCTTAAAGATTTTTTCAATATCCGGGATGAACCCCATATCAAGCATACGATCCGCTTCATCGACAATAAGCGTCTGTACGCCGGTCAATAGAACTTTGCCTCGGTCAAACTGGTCAAGTAAGCGTCCCGGGGTCGCAATGAGAATGTCAACGCCTCGATTGAGTTTTGAGTCTTGCTCTGCAAAAGACACACCGCCAATGAGAAGTGCCATCTCAAGTTTGAGGTATTTTCCGTAAAGTTCGACGTTTTCGGCGACTTGGGCGGCAAGTTCGCGAGTTGGGCAAACGATTAGGCAGCGCGGCATACGAGCTCTGGCGCGTCCTTTAGAGAGCTTGTGCATTGTTGGAAGTGTGAATGCAGCTGTCTTGCCCGTTCCTGTTTGCGCGATCCCTAAAACATCTTTGCCAAGTAATGCCGAAGGAATGGCACCAGCTTGAATCGGTGTTGGCTTTTTATAGCCCATATCGTCAAGAGCCTGTTGAATTTTCGGCGTTAGTCCGAGTTCAGCGAAGGTGACGTCGGCTGTTGTTCCAGTTTCAGGTTTTTGGGTATCGGGTTCAGTGCTCAAGAGAGGCTTTCATTTGGCGCTTTTTAGCAGGTGGCGCACCATAACCATCGCCGTTTTCACGTCAAGCCGGATATTGGATCGATTTCTATAGCAATTTTACGCAGCTACGCTTATATCCCTCGCGCGAACGTTCAAATGGATTTTGGAGATTTTAGATGCAAGCTTGGCGTGAACGATTGGAAAGTGGTTACAAAGACTTTAAATCGGGCGATTTTGTAGGGCAGAAAGAACTTTATGAGCGCCTGGGTACTCATGGTCAAAATCCGGATATTATGCTTATCGCCTGTGCTGACAGCCGCGTTGATCCGACCGATATATTTAATGCATATCCAGGTGAAATGTTTGTCGCGCGCAATGTTGCCAACATTGTCCCGCCGAGTGGAAATGATGAAGCCTATCACGGAACTCTTGCGGCGATCGAATATGCTGTAACGGTTCTTGAAGTTGATGTGATTGTTGTTCTTGGTCATGAAAGTTGCGGCGGGATAGCTGGCTGCCTTGCCGGCATGGGTGACAATGATGAGGGCGGCTATGTCGGTAGCTGGGTATCTATCTTGAATGAGGCCCGCGATGGATTGCTCCAAGGCTTGGATGATTCAGAAGACAAACAATTTGCCATGGAGCTTGAAGGCATTCGACAATCGCTCAGAAACCTAATGTCCTATCCGTTTGTTGAAAAAGCCGTAAAGAGCGGAAAATTGACATTACAGGGAGCTTACTTCGGAATTGTATCCGCTGAGCTTCTTCTCTCAAACGATGATGGCGAGTTCTTACCGGTTTTAACCTAGCAGTTTAAGACTTTCCAAAACCGGAATAGCGCCAAACCGCGGATCGACTTTGTAGCTTCTGATGCCAAGCGTCATCGCTGCATCTATGTTGGCTTGGCTATCATCTAAGAACACGACTTCGTTTGGGGCGTGACCAAGTTCGTCGAGAACGTAAATATAAATCTCGGTGTTAGGTTTCGCGAGGTTAATGAGGTGCGAGGCATAAGCGTACTGAAATATCCGGTCTGGATCCAAGTAAGTTTTCAAATGTGCCCAGTGAAGTTCATTGGTATTGGATAAACAGGCCGTTTCAAACCTTTCAGAAAGCTTTTTGATTATTTCTTGGATTCCGTCATACGGATCCCCAACCCAAGAGTTCCACAGTTTCCGCATTTCAGAACGGGACTTATTTAGCGCAAAAAGTTCACAAATTTCGTCCAGGAATAAATTTGCTTCGCATCTGCCGATTTCAAAATCTGTACAAATGACGGAGTTGCTAAATATTGCACCGACCTCAACGACCGATAGCCCTGTCATTTCTGACAAGGCTTGAATTCCAGTCCATCTGACGACAACGCCTCCTAAATCGAAAAGGATCAGCTTAGGAGCAGACAACAAACTATGCGGCTGCGGGTGCGGCAGCTTTTACATCGTCAGTTACCTGACTTTCAAACTTGGCAAAGTTTTCGATAAACATGCCGACAAGTTTCTGAGCTTGCGCATCGTATGCCGACCCGTCTTTCCACGTCTCGCGAGGATTTAGGAGAGCCGTATCAACTCCGTCAATTTTTGTCGGGACATCAAAACCAAAATTTGGATCACGTCGATACTCGGCGGAATTAAGGTCGCCGTTCAAGGCCGCGTTTAGCATTGTACGGGTCGCTTTGATCGGCATACGGTAACCCGTTCCATAAGGACCGGCCGTCCAGCCTGTATTTACAATCCAACAATTCACATTGTGCTCGGCAATCAAATCACGAAGTAGTTCTCCGTATATGACGGGATGCCGCGGCATAAATGGTGCGCCGAAACATGCGGAGAAGGTCGCAGTTGGTTCTGTGACCCCTTTTTCCGTTCCTGCGACTTTGGCAGTGTACCCGGATAGGAAATGATACATAGCCTGCTGTGGTGTCAGCCGTGCAATAGGAGGCAGTACACCAAAAGCATCGGCCGTAAGCATGATAAGATTTTTGGGTTGCCCACAACGGCCTGTGGCGCTTGCATTCGGGATAGCTGTTAGATCATAAGCTCCGCGACTGTTTTCGGCCAGAGTAGAGTCGTCGAAATCAAGTGCACGGGTTTCCGGATCCATAACCACATTCTCCAAAACCGTCCCCCACATGCTTGTGGTTGCATAGATTTCCGGTTCGGATTCCGCGGATAGGCGGATCATTTTTGCGTAGCAGCCGCCCTCAAAGTTAAACAGTCCATTTTCTGACCAGCCATGCTCGTCATCACCGACAAGTGTTCTGTCAGGGTTTGCGGATAGGGTGGTCTTGCCGGTTCCCGACAAGCCGAAAAAGATTGCGCTATTGTCGTTATCGTCGACATTGACCGAACAGTGCATCGGCATCACCCGTTTTTCAGGCAGAAGGTAGTTCATGATCGAAAATACTGATTTTTTGGTTTCTCCAGCATAGGATGTTCCGCCGATCAGAACGACTTTGTCTTTCATGTTCACTGCGATAACAGTTTCGGAGCGAACACCGTGACGGGCAGGGTTTGCCCTGAAACTCGGGAGATTGATGATGGTGTATTCAGGTTCGTATGATTTTAGCTCATCGGCGGTCGGCTGACGAAGTAAGTGATGCACAAACAGTCCATGCCAAGCATATTCAGTGATAATTTGAACAGGTAAGCGGTGTTCAGGGTCTGCACCTCCAAAAGTGTCTTGGCCGTACAGAGTTAGGCCTTTCATATGGGCTTCGAAGTCTTCTCTTAATGCCGCAAATTGCTCTGGTGAGATATGATCTGTCGCTTCCCACCACACTTTATCTTCTGTTTCCTCGTCTCTAACCACGAATTTATCTGTGGCCGACCGACCTGTATGCTTTCCCGTTTTTACTACTAATGCGCCGCCTCTGGCGATTTCTGCATTCTCTTCCCGTACGGCAGCTTCATAAAAGCGCGCGGGTGTCCAGTTCCAGTTAATATTATAATTGTTATCGAAGCCCGTGACGCCTAAGGCGCGAGCTGAAGGGTTGGTTGACATGGTAATTCCCTTTTTCCATTCCCTGATCTGCTTGAGCGCACGACCTATCAGAATTCTTGTCTTATTCCAGTCTTGTTATCTTAAAATACCTAAAAAATACGTAATAAAAACATGTGCTTAGAGTGACAGCGCTGTCATCGCTCTGTAAATCTACAAGTCTGGCCTAAGGGGAAAGGAAATCTTAAGGATCTATTGTTTGGCGAAAATTTGATCTGGATGACGAAAAGCTTTAAACTCAAGGGCATTGCCGGATGGGTCGAGGAAGAACATAGTCGCTTGCTCTCCTGTTTCGCCTTCAAATCTAATATACGGGTCGATAACAAACTCAATGCCGTGCTTTGTGAGTTTTTTTGACAATTTTTGCCAGCTATCCCATTCGAGAATTGCACCAAAATGCCTTACGGGAACATTCTTCCCGTCGACTTGATTGGCAGATATTTTTGACAACTCATCAGGTTTGACGTGAAAAGACAGTTGATGGCCAAAAAAGTCGAAATCAATCCAAGTGTCGGCTTCTCTTCCAACCGAACAATCTAACAGATTTGTGTAAAACTTTCGGGTCTCTTCGATGTCACGTATAGGGGCGGCGAGATGAAATGCGAGAGCCGTCACTTATTGGGTCCAAATGCATAGTCTCCACCTTTTTCCAAGGCTGCCAAGTAAGCGGGGCGTTTGTGAATCTTATTCACATATTCGATACTCGCATCATAGCCCAGAAGTCTTCCTCGAGCCTTGGCAGCTTCAAGAGGAAAAATCATCATGAAATCTGCACCAGATAATTCGTCTCCTGCGAAGTATTCATGTCCGATCAAATGATATTCAATGTAGTCGAGCTGAGCCTTGATCTCATTCATGATAATCGGTGTTAAGGGCGCTGCAGCTTCACCTAAATACCCCGTATATATGGCGAGCAGAAATGGAAACATTGCAGAACCTTCAGCATAGTGCATGAAGTGTCTGTAGTCATCGAATGCTTCAGAGTCTTCTTCAGGAACAAATTTTCCATTCCCATAATGCCTCAAAATATACTCGATAATGGTCCCGGTTTCAGCGATAACTTTATCGCCATCCGTGATTACGGGTGACTTTCCTAAAGGATGGATTGTTTTGAGTTCAGCGGGAGCACGATTAGTCTTCGCGTCACGCTCGTAAGATTTGATTTCATACTCAACGCCGAGCTCCTCCAAAAGCCATAGGATGCGTTGTGATCTCGAATTATTCAAATGATGGACTGTAAGCATAAACTATCTATTCAACGGATTGCAGACTTTGGCAATAGAATGTTTCGGTACTTAGGACTAATAAACGCGCATTTTTGCGCGGAAGGCGAGATCTTTGACAGATAGGAGAGGGTGTTTTTGACGAAAAGCATGACGGCCAAGAATGTCCCCAGTGCCCTTTTGAGATAGCGAAGGGTCATGGCGTTCTTCTACGATTCTAGCGGCTATGTTGACCAGATTATAATCCGTTAAAACGAGTTCTCGAGCCTCTGTTATTGCATCTATTCTTGATTCAAATAAATTGTCTTTCAGCGTCTTTCTTATCGTTTCAAGCGCGGCTTCAGGTTTGTAAATATCGATCGCAACGAAACTGTCGGGGTCAAAATAGTCGGTGATATTCTTCGGGCCATAATATAGCGGCAGGCAGTAAGCCAGGAAGCTATCCGAGATTTTGTCCGTCCAGTAATGCGGAGATAGATGGTTTTCAACGCCAATGTGATAGCGATAAGAATCCATTGCCTCAGATTTGTCGTTAACAGGCCTAATACCGCGACCATACCAATCAAAATCATCCCCCAAGTTTTTATTTAGATAAGACGTAAATAAATACCTTTGCTTAAGGACTTCTGTCATTTGCTTATCGGAACAAACCGTTGATATATTTGATAATTTTCTGGGCATGCCCCTTGAGCGCATTGAGTCAACAGTGATGTAATTGTGGTCGGATTTTTCCAGCGGGCGTCCATAAAACCACCTAATGGGAGAGACCTGCAAAATATGATTGGGATGGTCGACATATTGGCTGGGTTGCGCATTTAAAACGTGACCATATTGGGACAAAAATCCAGGCCCATATATTTTAATTGTTTCTGGTTCTTGCGTAATGATCAAAGTGTTTTCGCGCGGACAGGCGAGCACTTCGCGGCGAGTAGATTTTCCCTGACTTTCCGGATACATCAAATCTTCGTAGACAACCAGCCAGTCATAGTTTCGATCTTCGGGGTCAAAAGAAAATATGCAGTTTCCAATTTGCGGAACTTGGTTAGGGAATAGTGCTGTCCAATAAGACGGGTTTTGTTCAGGGCGAATTCGCCCTGAAAATTTAATGCGAATTTTTGAGTTCATTTAGTCTTTGCGCATTTCGTCCCGAAGTGTACGGAATTCGGCAGTCTCATACCAATTTGGCCAATCACGGCTATTGGCAAGATCATATCCTAGCTCAAATAATATTTCGGTCGTTTGCTGAATGCCAGATAAGTCCCAGCTATTGTCATATTCATCGGCAACTTTATGGTAGCGTTCTGCGGTGTAATCGTCACCGAACTTCATGCCATATTCTTTACCCAGGGTTTCATGATCAACTCCGCCATCTGCGTACAGCATGGGAACACCCAATTTGGCCAAACTTATGTGATCGGATCGATAAAAATAACCAGCTTCTGGTTTTTGATCTGGAACGATATACATTCCGCGCGGCTCAATCACATCTTTGAGCCTGTCCTCAAGTTCAGATGATCCATATCCAATAACAACCATATCTTTGGTTTTGCCAACGGGAAGAATTGCATCGATATTTATTCCGCCCACTGTATCTTTAAGTGGTACAAGCGGATCTGCACCATAATAAGCGGAACCTAGCAATCCAGATTCTTCGGCTGTTACGGCCACGAAAATCGCCGATCTCTCTGGTGCGCCTTGTTCGACAAAAGCTTGACCAATTTCTAGAATAGCGGCGGTTCCCGTTGCATTATCCACGGCACCATTGAAAATATTGTCGCCTTCCATATCAGGATTTTTACCCATATGGTCCCAGTGAGCCATGTAAAGTACATATTCGTCTGGATATTTCGTTCCCTTTACACCGCCTGCCACATTCCGCGACTTTGTCTTTTTAAAGGTCTGGTCAATGCGTGCATTGACAGAAATTCCATCCAGACTAACCGGCGTAAAATCTTTGGTTAGCGCCGCTTTTTTGAGTGCTTCAATATCTTGGCCGGCCGCCTCAAATACTGATTTTGCGGCGTCATAATGAAACCATCCTTCAAGCATGGCTCGATTGGCACCGCCATCTGGACGTTCTAAATCAAGCTGAGGCCCGGTCCAGCCGCCTTCAACAACGGCCCAAGGATAACTCGCTGGTTTGGTTTCGTGAATAACGATCGCGGCCGCAGCCCCCTGACGGCCAGCTTCCTCATATTTGTAAGTCCAACGACCGTAATAAGTCATTGTATTTCCTTTAAATATTTCCGGGTCCTGAGTGGCAAAACCTGGATCATTTACCAGCATAACGACTGTTTTGCCTTTAACGTCTAGGCCTTCATAATCGTTCCAGCCAAACTCAGGGGCCACAACACCATAACCAACAAATACAACTTCGCTATTTTCGACAGTCAGTGATGGAACCGATCTTTTGGTCCAATACACCGAATTGCTGGGATCGCTTTGCATAATTGTTTGATCGCCGTTCCTGACTTCAAAACTCGAAGACGGCAGTAATTGGGACTCGGTCAGCGTAACCGGCTGGAAATAAGTCCCATTGACACCCATAGGAACCATCCCGGCCGCTTTCATTTCGTCTGCAATGTATTGACTGGCTGCGACGCCGCCAGGCGTGCTTGGTGCGCGGCCTTCTAATTCGTCCGAAGAAAGTTTTTCTATTCGGCGACCTAAGTCCGCCGCAGACGCAATTGGTGCTTTTATAAACGGGGTTTCTTTTTCAACTTCGGTCTTGCAGCCAGTTGTTGAGAGTAATAATCCCAGCGTAGCTGCCATTACAGATATTTTTTTCATTCCTCAGCCCTCATACAGTTTCGATTGTTCAATCACAATCGTGAAAAAAATAAAAGCCATTTTATAATTGTATTTGAGGCACGACTTTGCGAAACAGCTGCAAATTCGGTCATTGAGGTATTCTCGCCATGCGCAAATTTATTTCTGTCTCATTGTTGTCTTTAGTTCTGGTTAGTTGTTCGGGAGAGCAGATGCAGAACTCAAATTCAATGGAAAAAATTGCAAACCAATCGGTTAAATCAGCGAAACAGGTTCAGCTTGCGCCAGAGATTGAGCTCATTCAGAATACAGCCCTGGCGGGCACTCATGGTTATGACATCATTGAGTCCGTTACGACTGAAATCGGTCAACGGCTCGCCGGAAGCCCGGAGGAAGCTAAAGCGCGAGACTGGGCCGTGAAGAAGTTTAAGGATATTGGTCTCTCCAATGTCCGGATAGAGCCATTTACAGTTCCGGGGTGGATACGCGGAGAGGAGCATGCAGAGATCATTGCGCCATTTCCGCAGAAACTGGAAATAACAGCTCTTGGGGGTTCCGCAGCAACGCCAGATAGTGGAATCGAAGCACCGATTGCTTATTTTCCGACATATGAAGATCTTGAGAATGCCCCTGATGGCGGGCTTGAGGGTAAAATCGTTTTTATTTCCGGTCATATGGAAAAGGCTCATGATGGAGCTGGATATGGCCCTGCAAATAAGAAGCGACAACTTGGTGCTACCGAGGCTTCAAAAAGAGGCGCTTTAGCTGTCGTTATTCGATCTGTCGGCACCGATAGTCATCGATTCCCGCATACCGGCCAGATGCGTTATCGCGATAATGTTAAGCCTATTCCGATCGGAGCCCTTTCGGCGCCTGATGCTGATCAGCTTGAACGAATATTGGGCCGAGGTGAGACTGTGACGCTCAAACTCACCTTAACGCCTAAATCTGTTGGTGATTTGCCGTCGGGTAATGTCGTTGGCGATTTGATAGGGACAGAAAAACCGGATGAGATCATTTTGATCGGCGGTCATTTGGACAGTTGGGACTTAGGGACAGGTGCGGTCGATGATGGAGCTGGAGTAGGTATTACGGCAGGCGCAATCAAAGTTCTTGTTGATAGCGGGCTAAAGCCCAAGCGTACCATTCGTCTAGTTGCTTTCGGCGCAGAAGAAATTGGTTTGCTCGGAGCTTTCGCTTATGCGGAGAAACATAGTGACAACCTGAACAATCACGTATTGGCCAGTGAGTCGGATTTCGGTGCCGAGCGCGTTTATGCTGTTCGAACAACCGTGCAGGGGGCGGCCCGCGATAAGATCATGGAAATTCAAAAATCGATCGAGCATCTTGGCATTGCAATGGAAGATGGCGACACATCTGGCGGGCCGGATATTATCCCGCTTCGGGCTAAAGGTGTTCCCGCTATTCGTTTGCAGCAGGATGGAACTGACTATTTTGATTTGCACCATACCCATGATGATACATTTGATAAAATTGACCAAGACGCTGTCGCCCAGAATGTGGCGGCTTGGGCAACTATGATTTGGATGGCCTCAGAAGCCGATGTTGATTTTAGACAAGAACCAGAAATAATTGGAGAATAATAAATGGCACTTCCCGAAATTTTACAAAACCTTGAATTACCCGTTATTGGTGCACCCTTGTTTATCGTTTCAGGCCCAGAACTCGTTATAGCTCAGTGTAAGGCTGGAATCGTTGGGTCTTTCCCGGCTTTGAATGCCCGTCCGGCAGAGGAGTTAGAGAAATGGATAGTTCGGATCAAACTGGAGTTAGAGGCTTATCAAAAAGAAAATCCCGATAAAAAAGTAGCGCCGTTTGCCGTCAATCAAATTTGCCATGGGTCAAATAATCGGCTCGAACATGACATGCAGGTTTGCGTGAAGCACGAGGTGCCAATCATCATTACGAGTCTTCAAGCCAGTCAGATGGTTTATGATGCGGCGCACTCATATGGGGGAACCGTGCTCCATGACGTCACAAATATTCGACATACGCAAAAGGCTCTCTCTATCGGCGCAGACGGCATTATAGCAGTTTGCGCTGGGGCAGGTGGCCATGCTGGTCGACTATCTCCATTTGCTTTGGTTCCTGAAATTCGGGAGTTTCATGATGGTCCGCTACTTTGTTCCGGTTCCATTTCAACAGGGGGGTCTATTTTGGCAGCTCAAGCCATGGGCGCTGATCTTGCCTATTTAGGGACGCGTTTCATCGCAACTAAAGAAGCCAATGCGAGCGAAGCCTATAAAAAAGCCATCGTCGACTCCGCCGGTGAGGACATTGTTTATTCGTCATTATTTACGGGGGTCCACGGTAATTATCTGAAGTCTAGTATTGAAGCAGCGGGACTTGATCCAAATAACCTGCCGGAGGCTGATAAATCATCGATGAATTTCGGATCAGGAGGAAATACTGATGCTAAAGCCTGGAAAGATATTTGGGGCTCTGGTCAAGGCGTTGGTACCATTCATTCTGCTCCAAGCGTTCAAGAAGTTGTCGATCAAATGAAGGCGGAGTATAAGGCCGCAAAAGAGGCGCTGCTTTAGCGTCTGTTATCCCCTTCATTGCTTGTTCATGTACTGCAGCTAATGCAAGTTGCATCATTACGTACAATGAGTTAAGACGAATCGATATTTAACTTCCGAGGAGGGAATTATGGGGAAGTGGTTTTGGGGATTGATCATCCTCGCGATCATTTCAGCTTTACTGACAATGGTTGGTCCATGGAACGCGAAAGCGCGTTCAGTTCAGATGGGCGAGTCAATTGAGTCTGCTTTAGCCGCAGGCAAATACAATTTTGCTAAAGTTGAAATGGAAGGCAATGTGGCCAAGCTAACAGGTAATGCACCGTCGCAAGCACTTGCGGACGCGGCAGCTCAGGTAGCGGCGAATACAGAATGCAAGACGTGTAAGAAAAAAGGGAAGATCTGGCACAAGGTCAGCAATAATTTTGAAGTTGCTAAAGCGAAGCCGGCGCCTGTTGTTAAAAAGCCTGCTATACCTACCGTGTCGCCATACCGATTTTCTGCAACTAAGCTGGAAGACGGTAAAGTCGATCTGACAGGTTATGTTCGTAGTCAAGCCGAGAAAAATCGTATTATCTCAGAGGCTAGTTCTCTCTTTGGTGCGAACCTTCGTGGTAAGAAAGTCAGCGTCGCAGCTGGCGCACCGAATGCAGATTGGGAAAATATAATTAGCGCGCATTTGCCAGAGCTTGCTGCTTTGGATAGCGGCGTATTTACGCTCGACGATCAGCAGGCACTTATTCGAGGCATAACAACGGAGCCTTCCGTAAGAGACCGCATCAATGCAAAGGTCACGTCACTTACGAGTGGCTATACTGGTGCTGCGAATATTACTGTTCCAAATACCGCTGCTGTTAATGCCGGTGAAGTTAAGTCCGCAAGTCTATGCCAGGGTCTGTTCGATCAGCTCAAAGGCGACACACGCGTGAACTTCGCATCCGCGAAGGCTGAAATTCGCGGGGCTCAGAGTTTCAATCTATTGAATACGCTGGCTTCGGCCGCCAATCAGTGTAAGTCCTTTAAAGTCTTGGTGGAAGGCCACACGGACAGCGAAGGATCTGATGATTATAATCAGTGGCTCAGTGAGCAGCGAGCGTCATCAGTTGTGGCTTACCTCGCTGATAACGGCGTAGAAATATCAAGAATGACTGCCAAGGGATTTGGCGAGTCTCAACCAATAGCAACAAACGATACTCCCGAAGGCCGCGCGGCTAATCGGCGGATCAATTTCGTTGTATCTCAATCTAAGTAGGGGATTTAGTTATGATTATGGGTAGTGTATTATCTTATCTAACGTGTTTTGGGTGGCTTCCACTCTTTTTAATGGGACTTTTGGGCCTGTTGCTTGGCTGGCTTCTTTGGGGCTTGCTAGGACGTAATCGTCACACAGGTGATCTAAGCGCCGAGGGTGAAGGCCAGTTGCGAGCTGAATCAGATGGTCTTCGGGCTCGTATCCGCGAGTTGGAAGGTCGCTTGTCGACAAGTGATGGTGAAATTTCATCTCTTAAATCACAGCTTTCAGCCGCGCCGGCTGCAGCTCCTGCGGCGGCTTCATTGACCGCTGGTGCTGCTGATGGTGACGACGACTCTTATGCGCTCGAGTGGCGTAACCGCTATCTTGCGGCTCGCGTGAAATATCTCGAAGGTCGATTGGCTGAGGCTCCCAAGGCAAAAGCCAAGCCTGCCGCGAAGAAGAAGCCTGCTGCCAAGAAAGCTTCGGCTACGAAAGCACCTGCGAAGAAGAAGCCGGTCGCAAAGAAAAAGCCCGTTGCTAAGAAAAAGGCACCAGCTAAAAAGGCACCAGCTAAAAAGCCGGCGGCTAAGAAGGCACCAAAGCCTAAGGTTCTATATACCGATGGACCGACGGACGGTAAGCCGGATGATCTTAAGCTTATCAAAGGCATCGGTCCAAAGTTTGAAAAGGACTTGAACGGAAAAGGTATTTACTACTTCCGTCAAATTGGTGCTTGGAAGGCAAAAGATGTGAATATGGTTGAAGAGCTAATCGACTCTATTCCTGGCCGCATTCAGCGTGACGAGTGGGTTAAGCAAGCTAAAGGATTGGCTGCTGGAGGGAAGCCTCGTGCCATGAAAGCTGCGCCTGCGATAGCGAAGAAGTCTTCTGCCAAGAAAACGACTGCGAAGAAATCAACATCTTCCAAGAAATCTTCAGCAGCAGGTTCTAAGTATTCTAAATACTACGCTCAGGTTCGTAAGTTCCACGGCGCTGCTAAGGCAGGAACAATTGACAATATCGCCAAGTATCTTGGGCCATCACTGAACAATCGTGACTCTTCGTTGGTCGCGTGTTCTGATGCGACGGAGATTGCTACAGTTTCTAAAAACTTCGGCATGAAGAAACTAGGCCTATCGCAAGCTGCAGCTGAAAAAGCAGCCGCAGATACCTGCGCGGAAATGAAGTCTGCTAGACTGAAAAACCGTGTCACATTCTATTACCTGATGGCGCGTCGCGTTAAAAAGCTCAGCGTTTTTGAGTAGGGTATAGACCTTAATCGTTTGAAGGCCCGCCTATTACAGGCGGGCTTTTTTTTATAAAATTTCTGATATACAACTTTTTGCATATAATGGTTGCGTAGGTCATTCTCCGTGTTTAGTAATTCAACATGGATAATAAGAACTTTGAGGGCCAGCACGTGGCCATTACTGGCGCGTTGGGGGGAATTGGCAGGGGCTTTGCCGATATGTTTTTGGCCGAGGGTGCAGTCGTTTCTGTATCTGACTTGACCGCACCCACAAATCTACCTGACAATATGTTTGGATATGCCTGTGATGTCGGTGATGAGACCGCGATGGTCGGGTTTATAGATGAAGCGGAGGCTAAGTCTGGACCGATTGATATTTTCATTTCAAATGCTGGAGTAGGCTTTGATGACGGACGAGAGGGAAACGCCGCAGGGGCTAGCAATCAATCATGGGAAACGAGCTGGGCGGTAAATGTTATGGCAAGTGTGTATGCCGCTCGTCGATTGATACCGTCTTGGAAGGCCAGAGGAGGCGGTAGATTCGTTATCGTCTCTTCAGCCGCAGGACTATTAAATCAAATTGGAAGTGCTTCATATAGTGCAACGAAACACGCTGTCCTCGGGTTCGCTGAAGCTATGGCGATTGAACATCAAGCGGATGGAATTTCAGTACACGCTGTATGTCCCCAATATGTACGAACTAATATGACCAAGGGGATGTCTTTTGCTGAGAACAATAAAGATGGACTCTTGGAGCCTTCGGACGTTGCGAATGCGCTAAAGGTCTCGATTTCCAAAAATGAGTTTCTTGTATTGTCACATCCTGTTGTGGGAGATTATTTCAAAGCCAAGGCTATGGATTATGATCGCTATATATCAGGAATGGCGAAGCTAAGATCTAAGCTCAATTTAACAGATGTAAAGCTCTAGGAGGATATTATGGCGCGTTTTGATTTTTCGGGAAAAGTAGCTTTAATCGCAGGTGCGAGCCGCGGAATTGGCGAAGCGATTGCCCACGGCCTAGCAGAGCATGGTGCAACTGTAATTTGCACCAGTCGAAAGCTTGAAGCCTGTGAAAAGGTTGCTGATGATATTCGGGCAAAGGGTCTTAAGGCTGCGGCCAAGGTTTTACATCTAGGTGAAATCGAAACGCATCAAGCTGTGCTTGATGAGATCAAGGCTGAGCACGGGCGTCTGGATTATCTTGTTAACAATGGCGCTACTAATCCATATATGGGCCCCGCACACTTAGCTGAGGAATGGGCTTTCGACAAAACTTTTCAGGTTAACACGAAGGGACCATATTTCCTAACCTCCAAATCTATTCCTCTTATGCTTGAAAATGGCGGCGGAGCCGTCGTGAATGTTGCGTCAATTGATGGAATTAATCCGGGGATGTTTCGTGTCATTTATGGGATGACGAAGGCCGCGCTCGTAAACATGACCAAAGGGTTTGCCATCGAGTACAGTCAACAAGGCGTTCGCGTAAACGCGTTATTGCCAGGCTTTACAGATACCAAGCTCGCGTCAGCGCTCAAAGAAAACCCAATGGCACAACAATTGATACAAGCCTTACCTATCAAGAGAATGGCTCAACCTGATGAAATGGTAGGTGCTGTGATGTATATGCTCTCAGATGAGGCTAGCTATTATACGGGACAGACTATGGTGGTCGACGGCGGCAAGACGATCTTATGAGTTCAGCTAATCCTGCAGGTGAAGTGCGAAAAGGCGAGGAACTTGATGTCGCTGCCATTGATGCAATTCTTAAAGAAAATGTTGAAGGCCTTGAGGGCGTTCCCGAGGTTCGTCAGTTTTCCAGCGGAGCTTCAAACCTTACATATGCGCTGACTTATGAAAATCGATCTTTGGTACTGCGACGACCACCATTTGGAACGCGGCCTAAATCTGGTCATGATATGCACCGCGAGTACCGGATCATTACGGCGCTGAAACCCGTCTTTTCATGCGTACCAAACTCCGTTTTTTATACAGATGATGAAAGTATTATCGGGGCGGAGTTCTACGTCATGGACCGAGTTGAAGGTCACATGATTGTCAAGATACCTGAAGAATGGAAGTGGAGTGCAAAGGAAGGCCGCAAACTTTGCGAGAACCTGTTTGAAAAACTCGTCGACTTGCATAAGGTTGATTACAAGGCCATTGGTTTGGAAGATTTCGGTAAGCCTGAAGGCTATGTGGATCGACAAATTGGCGGCTGGAACCGACGTTTTGAAAAAGCCTGGACAGAGGATGTCGGAGAATTCGAAGATGTCCGTCAATGGCTCGAAGATAATAAACCCGCCAAAGAAAACGGCGCCAGCATTCTTCATGGCGACTTTAGAATTGATAACGCCATTTTAAACAAAGATGATCCAACACAAATCGATGCGCTTCTGGACTGGGAAATTTGTGCGCTGGGCGATCCTCTAATGGACCTTGGGAATACTTTATCTTATTGGATAGAAAAGGACGATCCACCGATGATGCAGCTTATGTTGCGTCAACCCAGCAACGCGCCAGGTATGATGACTCGTCAGGAAATTTTGGACTTTTACGCCGAGCGTACAGGTGCTGATGTTTCTAATTTTCAATTTTACTATGTCTATGGATTGTGGCGCCTTGCCGTCATTATTCAGCAAATATACTACCGTTATTACCACGGACAGACCGACAATCCGCGGTTCAAACCTTTCGGCCAAATGGTCAACGCACTTGGGGAACTTTCCCGTCTCAAAATTAAAACAGGAGAACTGTAATGAGTGATCTCAAAGAATTTCGCCAGGACGTACGAGACTGGCTCGCTGACAACTGCCCAGAAGAAATGCGCACGCCCATGAAAGGCTTTGATGACGCTTGCTGGGGCGGTCGCGGATATAAATTTGCCAGTAAAGCGCAAGAAGACTGGATGAACGCCATGGCTTCCAAAGGCTGGACTGTTCCGACATGGCCAAAAGAGTATGGCGGCGGCGGCCTCAGCAAGGAAGAGGCGAAAGTCCTTAAATCCGAAATGAAACGCATCAATGCCCGAAGCCCGCTTAGTTCGTTTGGTATTTGGATGTTGGGGCCTGCGCTTTTGAAATTCGGTAACGAAGCCCAAAAACAAGAACATCTTCCGCCGATTGCTAGAGGAGAGATTCGTTGGTGTCAGGGCTATTCAGAACCTGGCGCTGGATCAGATTTGGCCTCACTTCAAACGAAGTGCGAGGATAAGGGTGATCATTTTCTCGTCAATGGGCAAAAGGTTTGGACATCCTATGCAGATAAGGCCGACTGGATATTCTGCCTGGTCAGGACGGATTTTGAGGCCTCAAAGCATAACGGTATTAGTTTTGTTCTATTCGACATGGAGACGCCCGGCGTTGAAGCCAAGCCGATTAAACTTATCTCTGGTCGTTCGCCGTTTTGCGAAACGTTCTTTGAAGATGTAAAAGTGCGAAAAGATAATCTGGTAGGGGAGCTCAATAAAGGCTGGACGATCGCGAAATATCTCCTGACCCATGAGCGCGAAATGATTGGAGATATAGGGAGCAGTCGTCCAATCAGCGAAGTTGTTGCCGCATCTGTTGGCCTAGATGAAAACAAAAAACTGGCAGACCCGATGCTCCGCGCCAAAGTTGCCCAAACCGAAGTGGATGAATGGGCGTATATGCTGACATTAACCCGTAAACTAGCGGAGGCGAAGGCCGGCGCGTCGTTAGGTGCAGATAGCTCTATGCTTAAATATTACGGCACAGAGCTTAATAAGCGGCGTTATGAGTTGATGATGGACGCGGCGGGTCATGACGGGTTAGAGTGGGAAGGGGAGCGTTCTAACGACGGCGATCTTGCGCGAATGTGGCTGCGAACCAAAGGCAATTCTATTGAAGGCGGAACCTCCGAAGTTCAGCTCAATATTATTTCCAAACATATTCTAAGAATGCCAGGAGCCTAAGCCATGGGATTGGTCCTTACCGAAGAAGAGAAAATGATCGCAGATATGGCGGAAGGCTTTTTCGCTGATAAAGCCCCCGCCAAACAGTTGCGAGAACTCCGAGACAGCCGGGATGAGACAGGCTTTGACAGAGGCCTGTGGCGAGAAATGGCTGAAATGGGATTTGCTGGTGTTCTAATAGATGAAGAACATGGCGGCTCTAATATGGGCTTTATGGAGGCCGGATTGATAGCCGAGCAAATGGGTAAAAACCTGACAGCGTCACCATTTGTTTCAACGGCGATACTGGCCGCGACTGCCTTAAATCAAGGCGGATCAAAGGAACAAAAGGCTGAATGGCTGCCTAAAATAGCCAGCGGCAAAGCCGTTATGGCCTTAGCGCTCGAAGAAGGGCGTAAGCACAATCCGGCTGCCACCGCTATGAGTGCCGAGCGGTCCGGAAACGGGTTCAAACTTAATGGGCAAAAAGGCATGGTGATGGACGGACATGTTGCCGATCAATTGGTGGTCGTTGCCCGTACATCAGGCGAGACCGGCGATATGGATGGTTTGACATTGTTTCTGGTTGACCCCAAAACCAATGGCCTGGACGTGGAGCGGACTCAAATGGTCGACAGCCGAAATTCAGCTAGAATTGAGTTTGAAAATGTTGAAGTGAATGCTGATGCGGTTCTGGGCGAAGTCGACAAAGGCGGCGATGTTCTCAAAGCCATAGTGAATGCAGGTAAAGCTGCTATAGCTGCAGAGCTTCTGGGGACTGGCGGTGAAGCTTTCCGGCAGACCACGGACTACATCAGAGAACGCAAACAATTCGGCGTGGAGGTTGGATCGTTCCAAGCGCTCCAGCATAGGTCAGCTCATCTCTATTCGGAGCTGGAAATTGCCCGCTCAGCAGTTCTTATGGCGCTTACATCAATGGATATGGATGCAGCGGGGTCGGAAATGCCCGTAGCTATGGCGAAAGCTAAGCTGGGCTCTGTGTCTAAGCTTGCGGGGCTGGAAGGTGTACAAATGCACGGCGGTGTCGGCATGACTGATGAATACGATATTGGGTTATACCTCAAAAGAATAAGAGTGGCTCAAGAGCTCTTTGGTGATGCGAATTACCAGATGGAACAAATCGCTACAATGAAGGGTTACTAACATGACAATGGATCTAGGCATGACGGACAAGGTCCGTCCACTCTGGGAAAAAGTTCGGAAAATGGTGCAGGAAGAAATTCTGCCGCTGGACGCAGAATATCACCACGAAGTCGGCAAAGCACCCGGTGGTCGTTTTGCGTTTACGGACCGCCAAAACGAAATCCGAGAAGGTCTAAAAGCCAAAGCCAAAGAGCAGGGGCTTTGGAATTTTTGGCTGACGGATAGTGAGCGTGGCTATGGTCTCAGTACGGTGGAATATGCCTATCTGGCCGAGCAAATGGGCTGGTGTGCGCTTGGGCCGGAAGTGTTCAACTGTTCTGCGCCCGATACCGGCAATATGGAAGTTATCGAACGCTACGGCACAGATGAACACAAAGAGAAATGGCTGAAGCCGCTCCTCGAAGGTGAAATCCGCTCAGCCTTTTTGATGACAGAACCTGCAGTCGCGTCATCTGATGCAACAAACCTGGAGTTCTCTGCCGTCAAAGATGGCGATGAGTGGGTTCTCAACGGGGAAAAATACTGGTCATCCGGAGCCGGTGACCCTCGTTGTGCGGTGTATATCCTCATGGCAAGGACTGCGCCAAGAGACGGTGATGTGCCACGCCACTCACAACATTCCATGTTTATCCTGCCTGCGGGTCTGGACGGAATTGAGATTCTGCGGGCGATGGAAGTTTTCGGTCATGACGATGCGCCGCATGGTCATATGCATATCCGGTTTACCGATGTTCGCATTCCGGCGGACGCTTTGCTTATCGGTGAAGGACGCGGCTTTGAAGTTTCGCAAGGGCGTTTGGGGCCAGGGCGTATTCACCACTGTATGCGGGCTGTTGGTCAGGCGGAGCGAGCTTTAGAACTTATGTGTCGCCGGGCTGTGACACGGGAGGCCTTTGGTCGTCCACTGGCCAAATTAGGGGCGAATTATGATATTATTGCCCAGTGCCGGATCGAAATTGAGCAGGCGCGTCTTCTATGCCTGAAAGCTGCCTGGATGATGGATCAAGGCGATGCCCGGGCTGCCGCTCCATGGATATCCCAGATTAAAGTGGCCGCGCCCAATATGGCCCTCAAAGTTATTGATGAAGCCATGCAAATGCATGGAGGAACAGGCGTGTCTCAGGATACACCACTAGCTATGATGTATGCCCAAATGCGGACGCTACGCTTTGCCGACGGTCCTGATGCTGTTCACCGCATGCAAGTCGCCCGGAAGGAATTAAAGGGTTATACTAATCAAAGGGTTTAAGGGAGTTCAACTCATACCACGGATGTGCTGTATATAAAGATTGGGGTGTACCGTTTCTGGAATCTAGAGTATCGGCGATAATATTGAGTCTGGGGAGGCCTGCATGCAGCCATTATCCATAGATGCGCAAACTGCTATTGATCTGGAAAGATATCCCATTTTGCCTGAACTTGGTGATGATCATAGAGCACTCATGTCTCGTATCCACGCGGAGATTGATCGTGATGGTTGTTGTGTCTTAAAACAGTTTTTGACGTCCGAAGCCATTGCTCGTTTGGTGGTCGAGGGAGACGCAACAGCTCAGTATGGTTTTCACAATTCAGCCTTAACCAACGCCTATTTTGGTGATGATGACGATAGTTTGCCGGTTGCCCATCCTCGGCGGCGTTTTTATCCACGGTCTAACGCATTTATTCCGGGTGATGCATTTGGCGAGGATAGCCTACTTCGGACTATTTACAGCTGGGAGCCATTTACCGGTTTTATCAAAGCCGCTTTGAGAGAGGATAATTTTTATCCCTATGCAGATCCGTTAGCAGATGTGGTTATAAACATGGCCCATGAGGGGAATGGGTTCCCGTGGCATTTTGATACGAATAATTACACCGTCACTCTAGCCATTCAAAATGCGGAAGTCGGTGGAGAGTTCGAATATTGCCCAAAAATTCGAACCAGCACTGACGAAAATTATGACGTGGTACAAAACGTACTAGATGATTTGCACGATGGAGTGACGACCTTGACTTTGGAGCCTGGCGATCTGCAGATATTTAAGGGACGTTATTCACTACATCGGGTAAAACCTCTTTATGGCAAGCGCCCCCGATATGTAGGGATTTTTTCATATGCGGAAATACCGGATATGGTGGGACATCCAAGACGCGTGAAAACTTTATACGGAAAAGTTCTACCCATTCACTATGAACGGCAGGGATTGCGGGCTGATAATTTATTGGATTAATCGGTTATCCTCTAAACCGCGCTGAATCAGCATAGGCTTGCAGGAAAGCAGGTCTTTGTTTGATCCGTTTCATGTAAGCTTTGAATATATTGCTAATACAGAGGCCGTAGGCTCTAGCCCAGTTAATATTCTGAACCGTGATGCAGTCAGCTGCCGTGAAAGTGTCACCGCAGATGTAATCATGCTTTGAAAGCCGAGCTTCAAGCTGTGGCGCCATCTCTTTTTCAATTTTTCTGCGGTAATGTTTAGCGATTACTTCGCTGCGTTTGCCTTCAGAAAGGATGGTTTCATTCATGCGAATTTCCCACAGGGCTAAATCCATATGGGAGGATCCAAACATCACCATCTGCAGATAGTCAGCCCGGGCTTCAAGATCGGAAGGTGAAGGTGCGAGATTCTTCTCCGGATAGGCATCAGCCAACCAAAGGATCATAGCGCCACTTTCGAACATGGTCTGTTCCGTCCCATCATCATAAGTAATGTCCAATACGGGCACGGCATGGTTGGGATTTTTGGCTAAGAATACCGGAGCGAACCCAGCACCTTTCATCATATCCATGTGTATGGTCTCAAAGTCTTCGTCGTAAACTTCATGAAGCAGAAATTTTACGCGAGCAGAGCGAGAGAGGGGATAATGATAGAGTTTCACAGATTTAATAGACATAGCCCCTTAATGGCGTTTAATCTGCCATCGAACAAGCATGGAGTCTGAAATTGCCGTCATTTGATATAGTATCTGAAGTTAATCTGTCAGAGGTCGATAATGCGATCGCTAATGTGATGCGCGAAATATCAGTCCGCTATGATTTCAAAGGGTCGAAATCAACCGTGGAAAACAAAGAGGGCGTTATTTCGGTTTTTGCCGATGATGATCTCAAGCTTAAGCAAATGCATGAGATCTTGCGAGGACAGCTTCATAAACGGGGTATAGAGCCGGGACAGCTAGACTATCAAAAAATAGAACCAGCAGCAGGACAGTCTGTTCGCCAAAATATTTTGGTCAAAGAAGGCATCGACAAAGAACTCGCAAAGAAGATCGTTAAAGATATTAAAAGTTCGAAGATGAAGGTTCAGGTCGCCATTCAGGGCGATACACTGCGTGTGACCGGTAAGAAGCGTGACGATTTGCAGGCCGTTATACAGTTTGTCAAAGATATGGGTCTGGAGCTACCAACCCAGTATAAAAACTTCCGGGAATAGCCGAACATGTTGCGCATTGTCCAAGTGCCGATTGATGAGATTTACGTCCCGTCTTCCCAAAAAAAGGAATTCGATGAAGAGAAGGTTTTACCGCTCGCCGAGGAAATTCTTGAAGAAGATAATATGAAGCCGATTTATGTCCGAAAGGGGAAAGGACGTTATGTGCTGCAATCCGGTGTTCACCGTCTTGAGGCGATGAAGTTACTCGGGAATGTGAAAATTAAAGCCTATATCGTGCAGGCACAGAAGTTTTAGGTACTAAACCTTTTTAACAAAAATAGACTTGAGTTTCATCGCGCCAAAACTGTCAATCTTACAGTCTATGTCGTGATCACCCTCGACCAGTCGAATATTTTTGACTTTAGTGCCGACCTTGAGTGGTGTAGATGAACCTTTGACTTTTAGGTCCTTGATCACGGTCACGGTATCGCCGTTATTGAGAATATTGCCGACGGCGTCGCGGATAACTTTACTGTCTTCGGCCAATACAAAGACTGACCATTCGTGAGCACACTCTGGGCAGACCAGTAATGGGCCATCCTCATAGCTATATTCGCAGTTACATTCCGGACAGGGCAGGAGATTATCCATTACTTTGCTTTAAAAACAACCTTGCCATTGACCACAGTCATCACGGTTTTGGCTTTCAGGATATCCGGTTCGGCTATAGTCATGATGTCCCGATCAAAGATTGTAAAGTCGGCGGCTTTACCAACTTCGATAGTCCCAAGGCGGTCCTCTTCGAACGCAGCATAAGCGGGCCAGGCGGTGAACATTTTTAGGGCCTCCTGACGGGTCACTTTCTGATCGTCATACCAGGCCTCATTGGAATAACCTTTTAGGTCCTTGCGGTGCACTGCGGCGTAAAACTCGATACGCGGATCACCGACTTCAACTGGCGCGTCAGTTCCGCCTGCAATAATAGAACCGCTATCGATTAGGCTGCGCCAGGCATAGCCGCCAGCAAGGCGTTCGGGGCCAATGCGGTCGACTGCGAAATGCAAATCACCAATCGCATGAGACGGCTGCATGGACGGAATAACGCCGAGCTTCGCAAAACGCGGGATATCGTCGATGTTCAATATTTGGGAGTGCTCGATACGCCAGCGCGGATCGGCGATTGCCCGCTCGTTTTCCGGCACGGCCATCATGGCCTCTTCATACCAATTCAGAACCAGATTGTTAGCCCGATCACCTATGGCGTGTGTGTTGACCTGTACGCCGTCTTTTAATGCCGTTTTTAAGACCGGCATGATGGTTTCATAAGTTGTCAGCATCAAACCGATATTATCAGGATCATCATCATAAGGAGCGAGAAGAGCAGCGCCGCGCGAACCCAGCGCTCCGTCTGAGTAGAGTTTAATGCTTCGACGTGTGATGAGGTCGGCTGCAAAGGGGTTAGCGGCAAAGTCTTTTGTTTCGAATCCTCCTCCAATGTCAGTCGAAGCATAAACGCGTATGTTGACGTTACCTTTTGACGCTTCGTCGCGGATCATGGCGACGCCTGCCGGGTCAAATGACATGGAATGAATATTGGTCCAGCCCCGGGAGGCGTAAAGGTCAGACGCTTTTTTCATGGCTAGACGGGTTCGTTTTTCCGTATTCTTTGGCATCAGATCATTGACTAGCGCGCCCGCCTTATCGATGAGCATGCCCGTCGGTTGCCCGTTATTGTCTTTGAGGATGTCGCCGCCAAAAGGTGATTTCGTGTCCGCCGTGATATTTGAGGCGGTGAGTGCTGCGGTATTGACAACAACAGCATGCCCATCGGCGCGTTCTAAGATAACTGGATTATTTGGGGCAATTCCATCGAGATCACCCCGATTTGGAAAACGTTTTTCAGGCCAATGCGTTTCGATCCAGCCTCTGCCATAAAGTGTTTCGCCACCGTTCAGGTCTTTTAGCGCTAAAGCGACTTTTGATTTCAATTCAGATACGGATAATGTCCCTTCGAGATTCAAGGTCATTTCTCGCAAACCAATCCCAACGAAATGTCCATGTGCGTCCGAGAACCCGGGAAACATGGCTTTGCCGGCTAAGTCAGTCCGAATTGGATTGGGACCAGCATTATTGTTGCACCATTCTCCGGCATTATCGCCGCTGTAAACAATTGATCCATTTCTTACCGCCACTGCTTCAACTTTTGGGACAGTATCGACGGCGGTATAAATTGGTCCACCAGAGAAACACATTCCACGATCTTGACTGTAATTAACGTTTTGATCTGGCTCGGTCTTTTCCGACACGTCAGAGCATGCGCTGGTTAAAGCTACAACAGAAGCTACCGTAAATAACATTTTTGATTTTGACATGGAATGACCCTCTGGATTTAAGTTATAAATATCCGATCCAGAGAGAGGTGTCGATAAGCGTTAGCCCGTCAAAAGTAGTTTTTCGCCGTTTTTTAACGCCAGGACGTGATCGAAAGCTTCGAGTAAATCGACAAGTTTGATCGGCTTAGCGACCGCAAAGTCCATTCCTATATTTAAACATAGCCTTTGCTGTTGATATTCTGGATCTGCGGTAACTGCGATAATCAATACATCTGAATAATGTTTTTGACTGCTTCGAATTTGTAAGGTCGCTTCAATCCCGTCCATAACTGGCATATGGATATCCATTAAAATAATATCGATGTTTTGTATCTGAAGGATATCCATCACATCTTGGCCATGATTTGCCGTATAGATTTCGGCAACGACGCCCGTTAACAGCGACTTCACAACCATATGATTTGTCGCATTGTCATCAGCAACAAGAATTTTCAAGCGCTGATAAGGCGTCTCGGCGTCTTTGCCAGAAAAATCTTCCGGCATGATTTGATCAAAAAGTCGAGCAGATGGAGCCAGAACTTCTTTCGTTTTATACTCGATCGGGATCGTGAGAATAAAAATCGTTCCTTTCCCGATTTCAGATTTTACGGATATGTTACCGCCCATATTTTCTATCAGGTTTTTCGTAATATTCAGTCCAAGACCTGTTCCGCCAAACCTTCGGGAAATGCTTTCGTCAGCCTGTTGAAACGGTTCAAATATCCGTTCTTTTTGTTCTGCGGTCATACCGATACCGGTATCCTTGACAGCAAGTAACAAACTAGAGGTTCCGTTTTTTTCAATACGGGTTGCGACGACATTTATTTTTCCATCTGGGCTAAACTTGATAGCATTTGATAGTAAATTGTTGAGGCATTGTTCGAAACGGAAGCTATCAAAAATAATCTCATCAGGGACACTATCTTCAATATGACAGCTTATCATAGTATTATTTGACTGCGCTTTGATTTCCCACAATGCACAAACATTTTCGATTGTTTTTCTGGGGTCATTAGGTTTCGGATTGATCGAAAACTCGTCTGTTCCTAACTTGCTATGGTTCAAAGTATCATCAAGGATGTTTAAGATATTTCCAGCCGATGATTGAATGAGTTCGAGTTTAGGAACAAGCTCAGGATCATGGTTATGATGGATTAAAGCGTCTGCAATTCCAATTACGGCATTCATAGGCGTACGGATTTCATGACTTATTCGAGCCAGAAACTGGGTCTGGGATTTTAAGGCTTCAGCGTCACGTTCTTGTGCCTGATTGATTTGGATTTGTTTGTTGTGTTCTAAAGTCACGTCCTCGAAAAAGCCAACAATTCGGTTTAGTTTTCCCGATTTATTTCGAATTGGACGTATCGAGAACTTCATCCAAATATTTCCGTTTTTCTGCGTTCTAAGGCGGTAAGTAGAAACGGCTCCTTTCCCAGGTATGACTTCTTTTTGCCATAAGGTTTTGGCGTCATTTCTATCTTCGTCAGGCATCAGGCTCCAAAAACCATGTTTCTCAACCTGCTTAATTTCGTCAGATGTAAAAATGTTCTGTAGGTAAGAACTCTGAAGAATGGTAATTCCTTGGTCAATATTGTGATGGAAAAAACCGGATTTACTTACCTCAAGTGCAAGTTTTAAGGTGTCAGCGTTTTGTTTTTGAATTGTTACATCTTCTGTGAACAAAGTGACCGCTTGTTCGGACGATACTAGATTGCGAAATCGAAGAATTTTACCATTTGGCGGTTCGATATTGTCATATGAAACTTCACCCAGTCTATCATTTCGCAAAATATCCAACAGCTCTGCGACCGCATTTCTTGAATGGGACTCAGGCAAATCTCCTCGCTCTGCCATAAAACTTAGCCAGTCTTTAATAGACAAGCTGTTGGAGGTGACAGATTCCGGCAAAGAACAATGATTGAGGAACTGTGAATTGGAATAAATGATCCTATCATCAGGTGTGAAAATTATGACCCCAATATTGAATTTCGTGCCAATCTGTTGCAACCATTTGGGAATTTCACGGCCGATATCGTTGCCGAAATTATTTTGATGGGTAAGATTTTGCTGGTTGTTTTGTTTCATTTGAATTAGTCAGCGTCTCTCTAATACGTGCGAATCTGTAGTGTCGTTCTGTGGTTAATATTCCGTCAAGAATCGACTTTTACGTGAATAATGATGGGAATTTTCTATAATGAATGAATTTGACCTACTGATTATCGGCGGCGGCATAAATGGCTCCGCAATCGCTCGGGATGCTGCGGGCCGAGGGCTCAAGGTATTGTTGAGCGAAAAAGATGATCTTGCCAGCCACACGTCGTCGTCCAGCACAAAATTAATTCACGGCGGCCTTCGCTATTTAGAGCACTATGAATTTAAGCTCGTACGAGAGGCTTTGATAGAACGAGAAGTGTTGTTGCGTGCAGCGCCTCATATAATTTGGCCTATGAGATTTGTTTTGCCATATGACGAGGGTTTACGGCCGGCCTGGATGTTGAGACTTGGTCTCTTTCTATATGATAGCCTGGGGGGGCGCAAAGAGTTGCCCGGCACTAAAACTGTTCGGCTGGATCAGGCACCTCATAAGGGCGTTTTGGAAAAACGTCTTCAAAAAGGATTTGAATATTCCGACTGCTGGGTGGAAGACGCGCGACTTGTTGTGCTCAATGCTATCGACGCAAATGCACGGGGCGCCGAAATTTTAACTGGCTCTTTCGTGTCAAAGATTGAACGGACAGAAAATGGGTACTCTGCCCTATTAACAAGGAATAGTGGCGAGAAACGTCAGGTAACAGCGAAATGTATCGTCAATACAGCTGGGCCTTGGGTGGACGAGGTTCTTTTAAGTGTGAAGAGAAATACCAATGAGAAAAGCTTACGCCTGGTTAAAGGCAGTCATATTGTAACCCATCGGCTGTTTGAAGGTGATCATTCTTATATATTTCAAAATCAAGACAACCGTATAATATTTGCAATTCCATATGAAAATGAATTTACCCTGATTGGTACAACTGACGTTCCATACACCCACGCAGAAGGTCCGGTCAAAATTTCCGATGAAGAAATAGAATATCTTTGCAATGCGGCAAACGAATACTTTGAGAAAGATATCTCCGCTGATGATGTCAAATGGACCTATTCCGGTGTAAGACCGCTTTATGACGACAAGGCGGAGAATGCTTCGGCCGTGACTCGAGATTATGTTTTGAACATTGATGAGTTTACGCCGGGCGCGCCGTTTTTGTCTGTTTATGGCGGAAAGATAACGACATCTCGAAAGCTCGCAGAACACGCACTCCAAAGGCTCGCCAAATTCTTTCCAAACCTGGGAGATGATTGGACGAAGAATTCACCACTTCCAGGGGGTGATATCGGGGGCATAGACTTCGATGATTTTTTTGAAAGAATGTCCAGAAAATATCCCTGGATGCCTTCTGGGATGTTGCGTCGGTTGGCAAGGACCTATGGGAGCCGAATTGAACTCGTTGTCGGAAATGTATCTTCTCTGAATGGTTTAGGGGAGGTTTTTGGCGACGATTTAACTGAAACTGAAATTGATTATTTAATGAAACATGAATGGGTTTCTTCTTCGAGTGATGTACTTTGGCGCCGTACAAAACTTGGTGTTCATATGGATCAAGATGAAAGAGAACGTTTAGAGCGATGGATGGAAAGAAATGAAATCTAGCCAAGGAAACTTCATTCAGTTTAGGCCTCTTATAATTTTTTTGCTGATCATTTGGTGTTTCCAGATATTCAATTTTGTCACCAATTATAGTTTAAATGGGTGGCTAGGTTTATCCACCCGTCGTTCCAGTGGATTACCGGGAATCTTATTTTGCCCTTTATTGCACGGGAGCTTTCAGCACGCCGCGTTAAATACAGCGCCTTTGGCGTTGATGGGCGGAATTATCATTGGAATTGATAAGTCTAAGTTTTTACCCGCAACGTTCATGATAACCGTAATTTGGGGGTGGGTTAACGTGGCTTTTGTCCCGCCCGAACACACTTCATGTCGGCGCAAGTGGCGTTGTTTTTGGTTACCTAGGATTTTTGGTCGCATATGGGCTCAGAACCAAAAGTGTAGCCGCGATTTTAGGCGCCGCATTTGCTGTCGTGGCCTATGGCTATTTAATCGAAGGGGTTGTTCCTGCTGGTCCGGGCGTTTCCTGGGAAGGGCACCTATTTGGCCTGGTAGGAGGTGTTGCAGCCGCATTCATTTTGCCGAACCGAAGTTGAAAACAGGCGATAAAGACGGCTTAGCGGTTAACATTCTATTCCAAGCAGCGATATTTAGTTTCTTGCTAAAGAATTAGGTGCGCGGCCTCGCTAGCAAAATAGAGTTGCTGAAAAATGTTATAAAGCTTACGCTTCACGTACCCGTAAAAAAGGATTTCAAGATGACAAAATTCATCGTCAATGGCGTCGAACATGAAATCGATGTCGAAGAGGACATGCCGCTTTTATGGGTCCTCAGAGACGAACTCAAAATTCACGGCCCAAAATATGGCTGCGGGATCGCTATGTGCGGCGCTTGCACGGTCCATTTGGATGGCGTAGCCGTTCGGTCCTGTCAGGTGCCTGCCGCTGAGCTTGAGGGCTCTGAGATAACAACAATTGAAGGTCTCGGAACACCGGATTCGATGCATGCAGTGCAACAGGCTTGGGTAGAACATCAGGTAGCCCAGTGTGGTTATTGTCAAGCCGGACAGATCATGGCTGCAGCCAGCTTTCTTAATTTAAACCCGGATCCGACCGATGATCAGATTGACATGGCGATGTCAGCTAACCTTTGCCGGTGCGGTACCTATCCACGTATTCGGGCGGCGGTCAAAACTGCGGCGAAAAAGATGGGAGGTGCATAATGGGAACCGCCTCCAAAATAGCGCGCCGTACTTTCCTTATTGGTTCTTCCGCTATTGCAGGCGGCGTAGCCTTTGGTGCCTGGCGTGTTCAAACGCCTTTTGCAAACCCACTCGAAGAGAATCTTTCTGTTGGCGAAGCCGCAATCACGCCCTTTATCAAAATTGATGCGGACGGTGTTATGTTAATCACGCCTCGCGCAGATAAAGGGCAAGGGGCCTATTCTATTCAAACTTATCTTTTGGCCGAGGAGCTGGATGTCGATCCCCTTAACGTTCGCACTTGGGTCGGAAAGCCATCGAAAGTCTACACAAACTTTGCGCTTGGCGATGAAATGGCACCCGGCCTGGGGAAGGTCATTGGCAAGTTGGTGCCAATGCAGATGACTGGCGGGTCAACAACCGTGCCAGATATGTATATACGGATGCGTCATGCCGGAGCCGTTGCTCGAGAAACATTGAAAAAAGCAGCTGCGATGGATTACGGCGAGGAGATCACAGCGCTTAAAACCGAAAATGGTCATGTTATCCTGCCGGATGGGAAAAAGGTGAGCTATGCCTCTCTGGCGCCCACAGCAGCTAGTATAAAACCAGTGCAAAATGTTGAACTTCGTAAACCGGAGCAATGGAAATATCTGGGTAAGGAAACCTTGCGAACCGATATAATTGCCAAATCCACGGGCACGCAGGCATACGGCATTGATCTGGAAATGGATGGCATGGTCTATGCAACTGTCCGGGCTAATCCGGGTATCGGCGGTAACGTAAAATCTTTTAACGACGCTGATGCCAAACAAATGCGAGGCGTCCAAAAGATAATGGAAATCTCTCACGGAGTAGCAGTTGTCGCGGACAATACCTGGCGCGCCATTCAGGCCGCTAACGCGATTGATATCGAGTGGGGACAAGGACCTTATCCGGCCAGTTCGGCAGAAATGTGGAATGTTGCACTCAATACGATCGAGAACGATGCGCCAAGTTTAACCAGAAAAGATTTGGGAAGTGTAGACAAGGCTCTTGTCGGATCTGATGTTGTGGAGGCTGAATATCGCGCACCTTACCTATCGCACTCGCCTTTAGAACCTTTGAATGCGGTCGTTAAAGTTACTGATGAACAAGTGGATATTTGGACCGGAACGCAAATCCCGGACTTTATCCAAAGGCACGCCTCCAAAATCACTGGCCACAATATCAAAAATATCAACATGCATGTGCTGCCGATGGGTGGCAGCTTTGGGCGCCGTCTCGAGGACACTTATGTCATGCAAACCGTTGAAATCGCCAATGCCATGCGTGGTACGCCCGTGAAGATGACATGGTCGCGCGAAGAAGATTTTGCTCATGATTATGTAAGGCCTATGGCGCTGGCACGCGGACGGGGCTCGGTCAAAGATGGGAAGGTCGAGAGCTTTGATTTGAAAGTCGCATGCCAGTCCATTATGGGCTCACAATTTGCCCGCCTGATGGGTATATCCATGCCAGGGCCGGATATGACCATTACGACAGGTGCTGATGACCAGCCCTACAACATACCCCATTATCGCGTTCGAGGTTACAAGGTTCCAGAAATGGTCCCCGTCAGCTCCTGGCGCTCAGTGGGGGCATCCCATTGCGGTTTCCATCATGAGAGCTTTCTGGACGAATTGATACATAAGGCTGGAGCCGATCCGCTCCAAGAGCGAAAGCGCTTACTTGCCGATGACCCCTTATCTGTGAAGGTGTTGGAAAAGGTCGAAAAAATGTCCGGCTGGACGGGACCACGACCAATCAAGGGGCAGGGAAGAGGGGTGGCTTTTACGATGTCTTTTGGTGTTAGAACCGCCGTCATTGTAGACGTTCTGAATACACCAGATGGTATCAAGATTACCAATGTCTGGGGCGCTGGCGAGGTCGGGAAAGTTCTGGATCCTGTTAATTTCGAAGCCCAGTTCTCGGGGGGAATCATATGGGGATTAGGACACGCCATGAATTGCGAAATGACCTATGAGGATTATGCGCCGGTTCAAACGAATTATCATGATTACGAGGCCATGCGTCTATATCAAACGCCCAAAATCGAAGTCGTTGGCCTTGAAAACGGTGATGCCATAAAAGGTATAGGCGAGCCGGGGGTGCCGCCATCAGCGCCGGCTCTGGCAAATGCTATTTTTGCCGCGACCGGAAAGCGTCTTCGGATCATGCCGTTTTATCATGTCGTGGATTTTGTTTAGGTTTTGAAACTCAGTTCTCACATCATGAAGAGAGTGCACACGCGTCCTTTCTAACTGTTTGAAGTGTAGCGGAAAATGTATAAAAAACAAGAGTTTAGAGTAAGTGTTGCACCCATGATGGATTGGACAGACCGGCATTGTCGTTGGTTTCATCGTCAATTGTCCCGACACGTATGGCTTTATACTGAAATGGTTGTTGCTGATGCAGTAATTCATGGAGACCGGGACTACTTGTTGGATTTTCATGAGGCGGAACACCCGGTTGTTCTGCAGATTGGAGGAAGCGATCCTGAAAAGCTGGCCAAAGCTTCAATCGTTGGGGAGCAGGTTGGATATGATGAGATTAATATCAACATTGGTTGTCCGTCGGATCGTGTTCAGTCAGGGAGTTTCGGGGCTTGTCTTATGTTGCAGCCAGCTCTTGTCGCGGATTGCTTTGCGGCCATGCAAGACGCCGTTTCAATTTCAATAACGGTTAAATGTAGGTTAGGGGTAGATGACCAGGATGTTGAAACGACTCTTCCGGAGTTTTTATCGGCTGTAAGCTCTGCAGGCTGCGAACGTGTTATTATCCATGCTCGCAAAGCCTGGCTGCGAGGGCTGTCACCAAAAGAAAATAGGGACGTGCCCCCCCTGGATTATGATCTGGTTCGGCGCATGAAAAAGGAGTTTCCGTCGATTGCAATCGAGCTTAATGGAGGGCTTGCAAGCTTGGACGCCGGGACTGCCGAGTCCGCTGGACTTGATGGGATAATGCTTGGCCGCGCGGCCTATCATACACCTTGGATATTAAGCGAAGTCGATAGCAATATTTATGGTGATCAATTGCCGGATTTTGATCGCGCGAAAATTGTCCAGCAATTAATCAAATATGCCGAAACTCATCAGGATAAGGATCGATCAGCAAAGGCTATCATTCGGCATATTATGGGGTTGTATGCAAATCTACCAGGAGCGAGATTATGGCGCCGGACCTTGAGTGAAAACGTTTCAAAGGGCCTGAAGCCTTCTGAGATCATTGCAAAGGCGCTTGATACTCGCCGAGGATTTTCAGAGTCTTAGAATAAGGGCGTGAGGTGTTGCCTCAACTTTTTGAAGTTCTCCCAAAAACGTCATTCCAAGTAACGATGTTGAAAGGCCTTCCGGGACAATAATTGCGCGCACATTTCTAAGCGTTATTGGACCGACGGAAACTGATTTCAGATTGACGGCAGCCGCAATATTTTGTCCCGCTGCTGTAGAAATTGGAACATCGTAAACGAGCTCGTTCATTTTAATTCCGGCTCGGCGCGCATCCTCCGGTGTCAGAGCGATGGAACTTGCACCAGTATCGACCAAAAAGTTAACCGTGCCGTTATTAACGCGAGCAGAGGTCCAGTACTGACCATCTCTTTTATTTTTGGGAATAGAAACCGCGACGCCTTTGATAGCTGTCATTGGCAGGGCTGCTTCTGCAGATTGTTCTGCCATTGGCACAGCGGAGTCAGTTCGGGTTACCGACACTGTCATGCCGAAATATTCATAAATTTTGTCTTTGTGGATAGCCGCGTAGGCTGTTCCTAGTGCTATGCTGCCGATTAATGCGACGTCTCTTAAAACTTTTCCAGTCATTCCCATCTCTCGCCCTTGGTATTTATTGTTTTGTTAAATTCATTATTTAGACAAACACCGCCGTTCGAATCATTTTAGAACACAATATGATAAACATGAGGTAAAGCGTGTGACGAATTCTTCGCCACTGACAGATATAAAGAAATTGATAGACTCTGCACCAGCTGGTGATGGGGACTCCGCGGACGCGGTTACCGGCATTTTTGAAGAATTTCCCGGACCACAGCCGGTTTTGGGAAGCTTGCAGGATCAAATGGTTTGGTTGGCGCGGTGGCAGAAACGGCATTTGCCACATATCTCTAGGCCGCTCATCGCTGTTTTCGCTGGCACTCACGGCGTAGCCGAGACGTTTATGGACGGTGATTTAAAAAAAATAGCGCGGCAAAGGGTGGCGGGATTGACGAAGCATAAAGCTGCAATCCGAGGAATTGCCGGTCAAATGAATGCCGCGTATAAAGTTTACGAAATGGGAGTTGAACATCCTGTTCCGAATTTTCAGCTTAGTCCGACTTTGTCAGAGGCTGAATGTGCCGGAGCGATTGCATTTGGTATGGAAGTCGTAGCCGAAGGCGCTGATATTATAGCTTTGGGTAGTGCAGGGACGGGATCCGCAACGGCTGCCGCAGCCATCGCTTTAGGACTTTACGGCGGAACGGCTGATTATTGGGCTGGTGCTCATGATCACTCCGCAGATGTTCGTATTAAAGCTGTTCGAGATGCTTTGTCTGTGCATGAACTATCAGGTGCGGATGCTCTGACCTATTTACGTTATTTTGGAGGTCGGGATATCGCAGGTTTGGTAGGTGCGATCGTCGCAGCCCGCCATCAATCCATTCCAATAATTCTTGACGGATTTGTAGTTTGTATTGCTGCGGCAATTGTCCATTCGATCAATCCGTCAGCGATAGAGCATTGCCGAGCTGGATCCTTAACATCCGAACCTGCACATGAAGCCCTTCTTGACCGGATTGGATTGCAGCCGATCAATAACTTTGGAGTTAGTCTGGGCGACGGAACTGGGGCCGCGTTGACTTTGCAACTTCTTCAATCTGCGGCAAGTGGTTTAAAAACCCTAAAGGCATAATTTTTTAAACCTTTTTGTCATAATTTTAAAAATATAGGCATTTTTATTCCCGTCAATCACGATAAACGGAGATAAACATACCGAGAGAAATGATGTCAGTTTTTGAAAGTAAAAAGTTCGATAGCCATGAGGGCATACATTTCTTTTCAGACGAAGAGTCTGGGTTGAAGGCTATAATCGCTGTGCATAATACAAATTTGGGACCAGCTGCCGGCGGAACGCGGTTGTGGAGCTATGAAAACTCAGAGGCAGCGATTGACGATGCGCTTAATTTGTCTCGGGCTATGAGTTACAAAAACGCGATGGCTGGAATTCCGTTTGGAGGCGGAAAGGCGGTTATCATGAGACCAGAAGGGGCTTTTGATCGGACCAAGCTTTTCACCGCCTATGGGAAAGCAATAGAAAGCCTCGGCGGTGTCTATTGCACTGCCGAAGATGTTGGTGTTTCGACCGCAGATATGGAGGTGGTACGCAAGGAAACAAGATTTGTCGGCGGGCTTGATCATGGCAACGCCGCATCCGGGGACCCATCACCAGTTACAGCAGAAGGGGTATTTAGGGGGCTCCACATTGCAACCGACCATGCGTTGGGACGTCCGGATTTATCTGGCCTTAGGGTTGCTGTGCAAGGCCTGGGGCATGTCGGGTATAGTCTGTGTGAAAAGCTTTCCGCAGCGGGAGCTCAGCTGTGGGTGGCAGATATCAACGATAATGTAATTGAACGAGCGGTGCGAGAGTTAGGCGCAATAAAAGTGTCAACTGATGCTATCCATGCTCAGGACGTCGATATTTTTGCGCCATGTGCCCTTGGCGGAGCCATAAATCCTGAAACTATTCAACATATAAAGGCCAAAATTATTGGCGGCGCAGCGAATAACCAGCTGGCAAGCCCTGAAATGGGGCACATGCTGAAAGAGATGGGAATATTATATTGCCCGGATTATGTGATTAATGGCGGTGGTATCATCAATGTTGCAGCTGAACTATCCGGCACTTATGATTTTGATTGGGTTGACGATAAATTAAATGGTTTGGCCAAAACTCTCGGCGATATTTTTGATCAAGCATTTGATCAAGGCATGTCAACACATGAAGTGGCAGACCAGATGGCGTTGATGCGAATATTCGCCAGCTAATAGGTTAGTAAAAGGGCGCGGGGAGAAATAAATGGGTAGCTTAAAGTTTACCGAACGTTCGTTTTTACGCGAAGCTTTTAAGTCTAAGGACTTTACGAATACGACCGACAATAAGTTTGAGCCAGGGGCCGAAGACTTTTTGCGTGGATTTTACCGCGACGCAACAGAAAGTGATCTGTCTGGATACGAAATAGCTGACTTGGTTGAGCTTGCTCGATCATTCTGGATGTTTGGCGAAACTCGAAAGATCGGAAAGACGTTGGTTTCCATTGAGAAACTCCATAAAATGCTACCGAATTCAGACGGTATAAGAACCGACAGCGTTATCAAAATTATTATCGATGATATGGCCTTCCTGGTCGACTCGGTCGTATCAACGATTTCATCTTTTGGTGTTAATGTTACTGGGCTCTTTCACCCTGTTGTCTCTGGAAGTCGTGACAAATCCGGGAGGTGGACCAAAGACGGCACGGCGGTTTCAGAATCCATGATTCTCGTAACGACCACAGCAATTGGGGTTTCTTTACAGAAAAGTCTTTTAGCTGAACTTAAGCTAACCCTCGCAGAAGTTCGATTAATAAATAAGGATTTCAAGAAGTTACTCAAAAATGTTCAAGATGTGGCGACTGAGCTTTCCGCTTTGCCTGGCCGGGAAAACGATGACGATATCAAGGAAGGCGTTGAGTTTCTTGAATGGATGGCGTCGGGAAATTTTGTTCTCTTAGGCGCGCGAAAATATGATTTTGAGAAAAATAAGAAAGGCGGCAAAGATCTAGATTATGCCAATCCAAATATTGAAACGAGTTCTCAACTTGGTTTATTAAAACATAGCGACATAACAGTTTTGCGGCAAAGCAGTGAACCAACAGTTATGGCCGGGAACGTACAAGCATTTATCAAATCTACTCCGCCAGTTACCGTCGCAAAGTCTAACGTTTTTACGCGAGTTCATCGTCGAGTTCGAATGGATTATGTTTCCGTAAAACACTACGATTGGGCAGGTGATGTAACGGGCGAGACACGTTTTGTAGGATTGTTTACATCAGAAGCATATAGTCGTTCACCTTTATACGTTCCGCTCATTCGTCAGAAAATAACGCGGGTCATGGAACGCGCCGGACACGCGAAAGGATCCCACAATGCGAAACGACTTGAATATGTCCTTTCGACTTACCCGCGTGATGAGTTGTTTCAAACTGATGTAGACGAGCTTTTAGATATTTCGACCGGTATCGCTCAGGGTTTCGATAGGCCCAGGACACGTATTTTTGTGAGACGTGACCCGTTTGATCGTTTTGCCTCGGTTCTCGTATATGTTCCCCTCGAGCATTATAACACGCGGGTGCGAAAGAAAATTGGCGAGTTGCTGAAGGCTGGATTCGGTGGTCGTATCTCTGCGTTTTATCCGCAATATAGCGACGCGCCGATGGCCCGGGTTCACTTCATCATTGGTATGGACCCAGACAAGGGGTTGCACCCGGATCTAAAGGCACTTGAAGCGGAGATTGCCAATATTGCCCAGCCTTGGTTTGATGGTGTCTTGCATTCAGCGGAGTTAGCGGCCGATAATTCAGAGATTAACGCAAGCGCATATGCCCATGCTTTTTCTGTGGCCTATCAGAACGCGTTTTCACCGGCTGAGGCTTATGCAGATATGCAAATCGGTGAGACGTTAGTCGAAGCAGGAAATATTGCGGTGAAGGTCTATCAACCGCCCAAAAAGGGAAGCCGGAGCTTCCGAGCGAAAATCTACAGCTATGGAAACCGAATTGAACCGTCTGACGTCGTTCCCGTATTTCGCAACTTTGCCTGTCATGTTATTGCGGAAACGGGTTACAAACTCAGCCGAATGGATAAAGATCCCATATGGGTTCACGATGTAGAGCTACAGCTTGGTTTTGACGCCGATAACGGCGACAAACTGGCCGATATTTTTGAAACAGCATTTTTAGCGACCTGGAACGGACGCAATGAAGATGATGGATTTAATCGTTTGATTTTGCCGCTACTCGCAAATTGGCGCGACATCGCTCTGTTGCGATTATTGGCCCGATATCGACGTCAAAGCGGTCTAGATCCATCAGAGGCGACGCAAATCGAAGCTCTTGAGCAATACCCTGTATTAACGGGGCAGGTCGTTGATTATCTTATCAGTAAGTTTGATCCGTCCAAATACAAGAATATGTCTGAGCGCAAGAAGGACGTAGCCCGCCAACATAAAGCGATATTGGCCGGATTAAATGACGTCAGGTCCTTGGATCACGACCGAGTAATCCGGCGTATTGTTGGTGCAGCTAATCACGCCTTACGAACTAATTTTTATCAAATCAATGAAGACGGTGCACCCAAGCCTTATATTTCCGTAAAGTTTGATAGCCAATCCATTGAAGACCTTCCAGCCCCTAAGCCCTACCGCGAAATCTACGTGAGTTCGCCTCGGGTTGAAGCCGTTCATTTAAGGTTTGGACCTGTCGCGCGAGGTGGCTTGCGATGGTCCGATCGAAGAGATGATTTTCGAACCGAAGTTCTGGGGTTGGTGAAAGCTCAGCAAGTTAAAAATGCTGTGATTGTACCTGTCGGGTCAAAAGGCGGTTTCTTTCCAAAGCAGTTACCCAAGAATGGAACGCGTGACGAATGGATCGCAGAGGGTATTGCCGCATATAAAACATTTATTTCTGGTGTTCTTGATGTAACCGATAATTACAAAGGCAAGGGAACTATAGCGCCAAAGAATGTTGTCAGTTGGGACCCGGTTGATCCCTATTTGGTGGTCGCTGCCGATAAGGGCACGGCTACGTTTTCCGATATAGCTAATGGCATATCGCAGGAATACGGTTTTTGGCTGGATGACGCTTTCGCATCAGGTGGTTCGGTTGGCTATGATCATAAAGCAATGGGCATTACGGCTCGGGGCGGCTGGGAAGCTGTGAAGCGCCATTTCCGCGAAATGGGTAAGGACATTCAAACCGAAGAATTCACGGTTATTGGCGTAGGCGATATGTCAGGTGATGTGTTTGGTAACGGCATGCTATTATCTAAAAAAATCAAACTCTTAGCGGCGTTTAATCATTTAGACATTTTCATTGATCCCGATCCTGATTGCGCAAAATCATTTAAGGAACGCGAGCGCATATTTAACCTGCCGCGTTCGACCTGGCAGGATTACAATAAGAAGCTGATCTCAAAAGGAGGAGGAGTATTCTCCCGGAGCGAAAAATCGATCGCTTTGACGTCAGAGATCAAAGAAATGACGGGGCTTGGAAAAGACGAGGTCACGCCTGATGAACTTATCCACGCGCTTCTAAAATCCGAAACGGAACTCATGTGGTTTGGCGGCATCGGAACTTATGTGAAATCAAGCCAGCAAAGCAATGCAGAGGTCGGCGATAAAGCCAATGATGGTTTGCGGGTTGATGGTAATCAGCTCAAAGCAAAAGTTATTGGAGAAGGTGCTAATCTTGGAATGACCCAGGCAGGCCGTATTGAGTTTGCTCGTAAAGGTGGGCGTCTCAATACTGATGCGATTGATAATTCCGCCGGTGTTGATAGTTCAGACAATGAAGTCAATATCAAAATTCTTCTTCGCGGCGCAATCGAGCAAGGCGAGTTAAAGCAGGAAGATCGAAATAAGCTTCTTGAAGCCATGACAGATAATGTCGCGGATTTGGTTCTCCAGCACAATTATGATCAAACTGGCGCCTTATCACTCTCTGAAATTAGGACCTCTCTTGATCATAATGCTTATGAACGGTTTATGACCTCATTGGAACGTCGCGGACTTCTTGATCGCGCGGTGGAGGGCTTACCGAGCCGGGAGGCCATGCAGACTTTGGCGGCTGAAAAGAAAGGTCTAACCCGGCCCGAAATAGCCGTCATTTTGGCTTACTCGAAGAATGTTTTGTTTGATGATTTAATAGGAACTGATGTTGCTGACGATCCATATATGGAAAAGATCCTCGCGGCATATTTCCCGGAAAAGGTTCAGAAGTTTAAGAAGGCTATGGCCAGCCACCGTCTTCGCCGAGAAGTCATTGTTTCGAGGCTTGTGAACAAGATCGTGGATGTTTGTGGCCCGCTGTCGACGATGCGCTTAATTGAGCAGACCCAAGGATCAATCGCGGACATTGCGAAAGCTTTTGTGGTTGCATATGAAACGCTCGATATAGAAACCTTGCGCGCGGATATTGCCAAGCTGGACAATAAAGTCGATGCCGAAGCACAGACAGAATTGCATCAGGAAATTGCACGCGTTCTGATGCGTGTTATGGCCTGGCTCGTTCGCCGAGGCGAAAAAGGCACGATTGAGGCTCGTATTAAACGGCGATCCAAACTCTCTTCTGTCGTTGATAATCGTTGGCTTGCGCTCTTATCGCCTTATGACAAGCGACGAGCCGATAGCCGGGTAAAAAGTTTTGTAAAAGCGGGTATCGCTAAAGATTTGGCCGTTGATGTCGCACTGCTGAGGTCACGCGCGTCCGGATTCGATGTGCTTGAATTAGCCGATAGGGTCGGCTGGGATATTCCTCAATCTGCGGAATTGTTTTATGAGATTGGCGGACGGTTCAAAATTGACCGCATCCGAGCTTCACTGTTGTCTACGAGCTCAAATGATCATTGGGAACGCCTCGCAATGCGTCACTTGCAAGAGGACTTCTTTAAGGCTCAGGTACAATTTGCAGAAGATGCCGCAAACTATCACAAAAAGTCGGGTAAGACTTCCAAGCTGGATATCGATCAACTGATATCAGATTGGTCCCGTGATAAGGTGCCACATATCAAAGCTTATGAGGATACGGTTTCGGCTATGTCCCGCAAAGGCGGTTGGACGGTTTCCAAATTTGCAATTGTCAATGCTCAGCTTTCAGACCTGTTGGGAGGGCTGTAAGCGCGTTAGCGCTTACTCTTCCCACCAATAGGGTAGACGTTTTCTGTCACCTGTGACGGTTTCATCCATCGTAAGAGCGTCATAAAGGCGGCCGCCCTGCATAACCATTTCAACATTATCCGTGTTATAGATATCGTCCATAGGGTTATCTGACAGGATCACTAGATCCGCGAGCTTACCTTCCTCGAGCGAACCAATATCATCAAAGAAACCAAGGTGCTTGGCTGGATCCACCGTTGCCGTTTGAAGGGATTCAATCGGATCCATACCACCTCTGGCAAATGACCATATTTCCCAATGCGCCGCGAGACCTTCTCGCTGCCCATGAGCACCGATCGTCACTAATACACCCGCATCTTGTAGCTTCTTAGCGACAGCAGCGGCTGCTTTGTCAGCATAATCTTCCTCCGGTGCCATTTGGCGCCGAACGGAATCAGCCTGGAGTTGTCTGACGGGCACATGTTTGGAAAGTACGGGGTGCTCCCATACATTGCTGTTCTGGTAATAATAACTCTCACCACGTATGCCGCCATAAGTAACGACAAGGGTCGGCACATAAGCGGTCTCGGTTTGGCTCATAAGTTGGATGACATCATCATAAATTTCGCCGACTGGAATATTATGCTCAATCGAGGAATTCCCATCGACAACTAGCGACATATCCATGTGATATAGCGAGCCACCTTCTGGCACGACTAAAATGTCTAGTTCGCGGGCGGCTTCCGTGACCTGCTGGCGCTGATCTCGTCGAGGCTGGTTATAGTTTTTCACGCCATGCGCGCCCTGACTGCGCAGTCGTTTAACATGTTCTGCTGCGTCATCTGCATCATTAATGGCCGCAAAAAACCCGGGCGCTTTTGCACCGTAAATAACTTCTCCTGTCGAGAATATGCGCGGTCCCAAAAGCTTTCCGGCACGTTGCATTTCCCCGGCTGGGAAAATTGAAGCGGCGCGTGACGATGGATCGAAAATTGTCGTAACGCCAAGGGCTAGATGTGCGACGGCCGACCAATTCTGCTCAGGTGTCATATCACCTACACCTTGAGCGCCATGGGCATGGGCATCAATTAATCCAGGAATGATGGTTTTACCCTCCAGATCTACGACTTCCACACCACCTGGTAGTTCGATATCATCACCGATTTCCTCTATGCGATCACCATAAATTAAAATGGATCCGTTTTCGATGATCCCGCCATCTTCGTCGGACATCGTAATGATACGGGCATTGGTTAGAGCTACCGCGCTATCAGGTTTGTCGGCATTAACTTTGCGGGTCAGGTCAGCAGCTACTTCCTGCGCGTAGTCTTCATCTGCGAAGGCCGATTCAAGATCACTGTGATAGAGATCTGCCCCCATCGAGAAATACATGGATGAACCGTCTTTGCTCCAGCTTGGATATGTAGCGCCATTTTCACTGAGCTTTTTCACTGGTAAAGCATTCGCGCTCGGACCTGCAGAAACATTCTGCGGCCCCAATAAAGCCGGCATGACAAAGAGATTATAGTTTTCTCTAAACGCAATGTGCTTGGAGTCAGGTGACATATAAAAATTTTGCGCCAATTTTGATGAGGCGTGAATGCGCTCGTCATCACCCAATAGGTTCGTACTCATCAAAGCCGCTGATCCATCAGCATTGCCTGTGAAGTAAATGCGAAGGTTATCCGCTCCAAAATGAGCACCCGTTCCAGATTTGCGAATGAGCTGCGGGTCATTTTCGCCGATGGCCTGAATATAGAGACCTGAACCATTTGACCATTCTGGTGACGTAAGATATCCGCCGGAACCTTTTTCATAGACGACAAAATCGCCATCGGGCGTGATAGCTGGGCGGCGATAATGACCCGGTTGACGAGTCAGGTCTTTGAGGCCTGAACCTGAGGCGCTTGTTTTATGAACTGTTCCAAGACCATCATCACTCCAGGAAACAAAGACAATTGACTTTCCGTCTCGGCTCCAGCTTGGATCCAGCTCCCGCACATTGTCAGGCATTTTGGTCAGGCGTTTCGCCGTGCCGCCTGAGATGCTGCGTGTATAAAGCTTACCGAGACTTTCAAACACGACCTGACGTCCATCAGGTGAGACCTGTGCATATCGTGGCATTTCAGTCGTAAACTCGTCCGGTGCAACTTCGACTGTTGGCCGCGGCACTGACAAAACATCTCGCGTATCATTCACTTCAAATTCGATCGTTTTGGGCTTTCCGCCATCAACGCTAATCTGCTGGATCTTGCCGCCCGCCCAGAAGTAAAGATGCGTGGAGTCAGGTGACCAATCCATATTGGGATACATGCCCTGAACGCCCCATGTTTCTTGCATATCGCGATCTAGATTGTCGTAGATACGTGTTTCTTTCCCGCTTTCCAGATCTTTGAGGTAGAGCATGGATTGCATACGTTCACGCTTGACGAATGCTAGATATTTTCCATCGGGGGATGGAGTAGGGCGTACAGCGCCGCCTTGACCGCCGGCCGCTTTGTCAATCTCTCCGGTTTCCATATCGTAACGCTTGATCTGGAAAAGCTCCGTATTAGAGTCCTGCGCATAAATGAATGTGCTGCCGGGAGTCGTATTTTGAGTATAATAAATATAGCGCCCGTCAGGAGAGAACATAGGCTCGCCCAACTCCTTCTGATGGCTTTCTGACGGTTTCTTGACAAGTTTTACGCCGGATCCGCCAGTGGGGTGGTACAGCCAAATTTCGCCGGTACCCAGTGAGCGTGATGTGGTGAAATGCTTCTTGGCAGCAATGAACCGGCCATCTGGGCTCCAGGTTGGATTATTGAGAAGTCGAAATGATTCTTTTGTGACCTGCGAAGTATTTTCGCCATCTATATCCATCACCCAGATATTGTCACCACCGGCACGGTCTGACGTGAACGCAATCTGTTTGCCGTCGGGTGAGAAACGGGGCTGCATATCCCAAGCCATGCCTGACGTGATGGCAGTCGCTTTACCGCCGCTCACAGGCATTGTGTAAATATCTCCGAGAAGGTCAAAAGCGATAGTTTTTCCATCTGGGCTGACATCAAGGCTCATCCATGTGCCTTCATCGACATTAATCTCGACACTGGTTTTTTCACCGGGAGGGTTGTTCACATCCCATTTTTCGTCTTTCACTTCGTCTTCATCAGGCTCGGATGACTTAAGTTTGTTAAATTTGTTGAGATTATGCGAATGTCTATGGGCGCTACTCGAAGCGTTATGTTTGGTTTTTTTCTTGTGGTTTTGGGCTTCAGCTGAGTTCTTGTTGACTTCAGTTTTTGACTCTTCATCGTCTTCGATGATGATTCTTTCGACGGTCTCTTCTCTTATCGTCTTTACAACACGTTTCTTGTTGTCATCCTTGTCTGTATGTAATGATGAAGAGCCATAGGATTTTGCCCCTGTTTCAGGTTGTTCAACCTTTTCAGGCTTTTCCACTTTGATAGATCCATGCGACGACGATGACCCATATGACTTCATGTCTTTAGCTTCTAATTCAGGTTCGTCTGTCTTGTCGGACTTTGTTAGATTCTTATGTGGATGCGCCGCGGCTTTGGAGGTAAGAGAAATTTCTTTCGATGCCGTATAAGTTCCCAAAGCGAATGCGATGGCCAGTGCTGCAGCGCTGCCCAGAATCATTTTACGCGTAGATGTCATGTGTAACTCCCTTTGCAGCCTGAATAGGCAGCGCTATGAATTTTGTCATGTTAGTTCGCGTCAGAGGGGAATTAAAATCGTCCCGCTGGACCCGGAAATACGACTGGGGTTTCAGACCCATCTTTGGCGACGGCTGAAACACCAAAATAATAATTATCGATGACTAAATTCGTGAATTCCCAGCTATTCACGTTTCCAACAAATCTGGAGTGCGTCCATTCTGGTGCCGTAGTGAGTCGCCAATGAACCCGATATCCCGCCAGATTACTGGCATTATCAGGCGTTTCCCATTTGAGTGTCGCTGATGGAGATACTGCGCCGCTGGCCTCAACATTTTGGGGGAAAGGCGGAGCGCCCGCCATGCCAGCCAATGAGATCGCGTTGAGCGCGGTCAGCTTGGCCGCATAATCTTTATCGACGCCGCCAATAGTGTCGCCATAGACAATCCCGTCTTCTGTCCGAAGATCCTGGTGCTGTCGGTCGTAGTGCTCGTGGGTTTCCATCATCCTGACTCCGGGCATGCCGACATCGTTAAACGGTCTGTGATGCCCACCGCGCCGGTAGCGATCGAGACGGTAAACCATCATAACATTTAGGTTTGTCATATATTGATCAGCTTGGGCTTTGACATAGCGAGCTAGATTACGTGAGGGGCTATCGACCTCGCCACCGGTGAAACGCCGCAAACGCGCTTCTTCTGGCGTTTCCGTGGCGCGTGTGCCTTCGGAAAAGACCCGTACGGTAGAGTTGTCAATGACACCATCAATACCTGATATATTCGAAATCATATCATTGTTGAGCACCCCTTTGATCTGCCAGCCTTCTTGAAGCGCGTGAGCCGCCACAATTTTACCGCCAAACAGCCCCTGTTCTTCGCCTGACAGGCCAGCATAGATGATCGAACCGGCATAGGATCGCCTTGATAAAACACGCGCGGCTTCAATTACGCCTGCCATGCCCGAGGCATTGTCATTGGCGCCGGGGCTGTCTGATGTGCCATTAAGGGGATCAGTCACCCGGCTATCAATGTCTCCGCTCATTACGACATAACGATTAGGATCGATTGTTCCTCGCTGAATGGCCAGGACGCTTACAACATCTGTTGGTTCCGGAATGCGCGATTCCCCTTCAACAACATCGGAAACGTAGATCACCTCTAGGCAGCCACCGCATTCGGCCGAAATTTTCTTAAACTCATCAAAAATCCAGCGCCGCGCGGCACCGATTCCTTGGGTCTCGCTTTCGGTTTCCGATAATGTGTGGCGTGTGCCAAAGCTGACCAGCTTTTCAATGTCAGAGTAAATTCGGTCTGCAGACGGGGCGGTGGCTATATCATATAGCGCAAGGACTTCTGATGGCGGTGCTGTTTCCTGTCCCTTAGCGCTTGCTGAGCAAGCCGAAAGAGCGAAAGTTACAAGGCTTGGAAAGATTAGTTTTTTCATGATGTGCCTTTTACGCATACAACGCGTTTTGAAGTTCATCAAATGTGCTGCTTTTTTTGGCTTGAGTCAAATTAGGCAGCCATTGAATTTCGTGACATGAAGGTACATTCCAATTAAGGTGAATCCATGAAAAAACTTCTACCTCTTTTTACGTTCGTCCTGTTATCGTCATGTGAAAATGCTGACGCTCAATCGCCTGCGGTATTATATGCCGAAAATTGTGCTTCCTGTCATGGCACGAGCCAGATGGCCGGCAGTGCCCCAAGTTTGTTTGATGGGAGATGGCTATATGGCAGGGAAGATGCCGTTATTCGCCATCATATTTCAGCCGGAATTGAAGATGTAGGAATGCCGAGCTTTGATGGATTGTTTTCCAACGAAGAACTGGACGGGCTGGTCGCTTATCTTAAATCAGGTAAATCAGAAGCCGTCACGACAGCAAAGCCTTCGAAAGAAGCAACGATCAATGCAAATGTATTAACGGATGCTGTCGTGGATGTTCCGTCTTTTACTAATCGTGTGATTTCTCAGGATTATATTTCTGGCTTGGATGAGCCCTGGGGCTTTGTGTTTCTGGGGCCTGAAACCATCTTAGCCACGGAAAAGACTGGTGCGCTTATACGTGCAACCCAATCCGGTGAGATTACGCGCATCAGCAATGTACCTGCCGTCAATAGCGGCGGGCAGGGCGGTCTTCTCGATGTGGCACTTGATCCAGATTACAGGGCTAATGGCTGGATATATCTGACATACTCTCATGCCCTATCAGGCACGAGCGGACCATCCATGACCAAACTCATTAGAGGGCGGATTAAAGACGATGACTGGGTCGACACAAAAATCCTGTTTCAGGCAAAATCAGAAGATTATCTGGATACGAAATACCATTATGGCAGTCGGATCACATTTGATGATCAGGGCCATGTCTATTTCTCCATTGGCGATCGCGGCAAAAAAGATATGGCTCAAGATAAAAGCGTGCCCAATGGAAAAATCCATCGTCTGAATCGGGACGGATCAATACCAAATGATAACCCATTTTTGGACGGAGCATATCCATCCCTCTACAGCTATGGAAATCGAAACCCTCAAGGTTTGATCTGGCACCCTGATAGTAAAATATTATGGGAAACGGAACATGGTCCTAAAGGCGGAGATGAGCTTAATGTCATCAAGTCGGCTGTAAATTATGGCTGGCCGGAAATATCTTTTGGGATAAATTATAACGGAACGGAATTGACGCCTTTTAAATCCAAACCCGGCATGGCTCAGCCAGTGAGTCAATGGACGCCTTCTATCGCTGTTTGCGGCCTTGATGTTTATACGGGAGACCTTTTTCCTAGTTGGAAAGGCCGTTTGTTAGTTGGTTCCTTGCGTTACGAATCTTTACGCCTGATCGAGGTCGACGGAGATGAATATGTTGGTGAAGCTGAGATACTCAAAAATGCCGGACGTATCCGCGATGTTACGACGGGGCCAGACGGCGCAATCTATGTGGCTTTACCTACAAAAATCGTTCGTTTATCTCCTAAGCCTTAGCGCCTTCAAACAAAGCGTAATGACTCTTGCGGGTTAAAGGCTTACGCTCGAATGCATGAGCCCGATTCCTTCTATACGACGTTTGCCGACTGAGACCGTCAACCGCATTGCGGCGGGAGAAGTTGTCGAGCGCCCCGCAAGCGTTATCAAAGAATTAGTCGAGAATGCGATTGATGCCGGGGCTAAACAAATTGATATACGCCATGAAGATGGTGGGCGGACGCTAATATCGGTTACGGATGACGGCAAAGGAATGACGCCTGAAGAGCTGCCAATTGCCATTGAACGGCATGCCACTTCTAAACTATCTCCGAATGATGCCGGCGTCTGGGATCTCCTCAATATAGGGACAATGGGATTTCGGGGTGAGGCATTGCCCTCAATTGGCTCCGTCGCACGTCTTAATATAACATCGCAAACTCTTGATGCGGATAGCGCTTGGGAAATTACAGTTGAGGGCGGTGACGTCGGAAAACCCAAGCCAGCTCCGCGGTTTGGTCTTTCAGGGACAAAGGTTGAGGTACGGGATTTGTTTTACGCCACACCTGCGCGTCTTAAGTTTTTAAAGTCCGAACGGAGCGAAAGCCTAGCCATTACAGACACCGTTAAACGCCTGGCAATGGCTAATCCCGGCGTTGGCTTTTCGCTGAGTTCATCCGGACGAACGTCTTTTCGGGTTGTGCGGGAAAGTGATGACCAAGATGGCAGGCTAGCAAGGCTGGCAGCCATTCTCGGGAATGATTTCGGGGATAATGCGCTGGCTATTGAAACGGAGCGTGAGGGAATTGTCCTGACAGGATTTGCGGGCCTTCCAACATTTTCGCGCGGAAACAGCCAGCACCAATATCTCTTCGTCAATGGACGTCCCGTCAAAGACCGTCTGCTCCACGGGGCTTTGAAGGGTGCCTATCAAGACTATCTGGCGCGTAATCGCTATCCGGTCGTCGCGCTTTATGTTGACCTCCCTATGACGCATGTGGATGTGAACGTGCATCCAGCGAAAACAGAAGTCAGGTTCAGGGATCCTAATTTGGTTAGAGGACTTATTGTGTCGGCGCTTCGCCACGCCTTGGCCGGTGCGGGACACCGGGCGAGTACAACTGTCTCTGACTATGCACTAGGCAAAATTCAAGCCGGGAGCGGAGCGCTACCACTCCAAGGTGATTACCGAACCCGGCCCGGCGGCTATGCACCGCAAAACTATCGACCAGAAGGCCGGCTTGATCCGCAAATGCAGCCACTTGTCGACGGGTTTTCAGCTAAGGTAGAGGAAACTCAGGCTCAATATCATCCCGGCGCTCCTGAAGAGCAAAACCGGGAAAGCCTTACGGCTAATCCGCTAGGCGCAGCGAGGGCGCAACTCCACGAGACCTATATTGTCGCGCAAACCGATGATGGGATCGTCATCGTTGACCAGCACGCTGCTCATGAACGGCTAGTATATGAAAGAATGAAGCAATCCATGGCCGGGCAGGGTGTTGAGCGTCAGGCATTACTAATTCCCGATATTGTAGATTTGGGCGAAGCCGACGCGGAGCGCGTATTGGCCCGCAGCGCGGAGCTCGCGGAAATGGGTCTAATGGTTGAAGCATTTGGGAAAGGCACAGTAGCCGTTAGAGAAACGCCAGCGCTTCTGGGCGAAGTTAATGTCCAAGGTCTTTTACGTGATCTTGCCGATGATTTATCCGCCTATGATGAGGCTTTGACCCTTAAGGAAAGGTTCGAAGATGTTTGCGGAACCATGGCGTGTCACGGATCAGTCCGGGCAGGGCGCCGGCTTAATGCGGCGGAAATGAATGCGCTTCTTAGACAGATGGAAGACACGCCCCATAGCGGTCAATGCAATCACGGTCGTCCCACCTATGTGGAGTTAAAACTGGCCGATATCGAACGGCTATTTGGTCGGCGATAGCTAGGTCAGCTTCAAAAACAATACCTTGGCGGCGCCCCATACGCGTTCATCCAGAATTTCATAACCGGTCAGATCCGTTTCTTCTTCGGCGGAGACTTCAAGTATTATGACCCCGTTGTCGGCGATTAGGTTTTGTCGGGCGAGACGACTGAGCACGGGTCTCCATAGCCCCTTATTGTAGGGCGGATCCATAAAGATATGGGTAAAGGCACCGCGAAGGTTTCCGGGCGCAACTTTGAGTTTGGTCGCGTCATGACGGTGGAGCCGCGTACATCCAAATAATCCCATCTTCTCTATATTCGTGCGAATGGCCGCGCGAGCCTTGGGTTCGGTTTCAACAAACAGGCAAAACTCCGCGCCGCGGGAAATGGCCTCTAGGCCAAGCGCGCCAGATCCGGCAAAAATATCGGCAGCTATGGCCCCGTCCAGCGGAGCCGACCAATCCGCATGGCCTAATATATTGAAAATCGACTCGCGAGTCTGGTTACTCGTCGGCCGAGTATTACGCCCTGATGGGGTCGCAATATTGCGACCGCGCAACCTTCCGGAGACAATTTTCATTTACGACCTCGGCTCGGGGAAGAACGTTTACCAGATCGATTGCCGTTAGGTCTTTGTGTTTTGTGTTTTGAGTTCCCGGGTTTTGACCGACTGTCTTTCGCGCCAAAAGCCTTGGCATTTTGGGGTTTTCGATTCGTGCCAAACCGATTTGTCTTGTCTTTGGATTGACCTCTTTTGCCTTTTGACCGGTCTTTGGTTTGGTCGAGTTTCGCGCGGCCCGGCGTGTCTTCGATTTTTGGGATATCGACCATATGTCCGACTTGATCGCGCAGGATACGGTTTTTGACTTCTTCGACCTGACCTTTCTCAAGTACGCCAAGTTGAAACGGACCGTAAGTGGTTCGGATCAATCGGTTGACTTTTAAACCCAGACTATCCAGGGCGCGGCGGACTTCTCGGTTTTTACCTTCGCGGATCGTGACTGTAATCCAAGCATTTCCCCGTTGTTGGCGTTCCAGCTTGGCTTCGATTGGGCCAGTAGGTATGCCGTCAATGTCAATGCCGTCCATTAGCGTATCAAGGTCTTCTTGAGTGATAGTACCATAAGCCCGGGCTTTATAGCGTCTGATCCAACCGGTCGATGGGAGTTCAAGTGCTCTCGCAAGATCACCATCATTGGTCAGCAGGAGTAAGCCTTCCGAGGTCATATCAAGGCGTCCAATTGAAATGACCCTAGGCATATCCTTGCTCAGCGTATCAAAAACAGTAGGCCGGCCTTCCGGGTCTTTATGCGTTGTCATAAGGCCCGGCGGTTTATGATAACGCCAAAGGCGCGGCGGGTCTTTTCGAACCAGCGCTCCGTCAAAAGAAACTTTATCGCGCGGTGATACTTTAAAAGCTGGAGTTTTAAGGACCGTGCCGTTGACTTTAACCCGGCCGGATTCGATCAGTTTCTCTGCATCGCGACGAGACGCTATGCCTGCACGGGCCAGAAATTTGGCAATTCGTTCACTCCGATCCTTGTTCTGGGATTCGCTTTTCGAGGTATCCTTCTTGTTAGGATCGTTATTTTGCATAGCTGACATAACTTGACCTGTATCCTTAATCCGTCCAACTGATCTTATGACCGATGAGGATTATATGCGCGAAGCGCTAAACGAAGCGAAAGCGGCCAGACGCCGGGGCGAAGTACCTGTCGGGGCGGTTTTGGTCAATCCCGCAAAAAAAGAGATTGTTGCGCGATCTGGGAATGCGCCCATTACTCTCGATGATCCGACGGCACATGCAGAGATACTAGCGATACGTGATGCCGGATATAAATCCAAGAATTATAGACTGAAGGGGCTAGTCTTATACGTCACCCTCGAGCCATGTGTGATGTGCGCAGGTGCCATCAGTCATTCCCGGATATCACGCGTTGTTTATGGGGCCAGTGATCCCAAGGGCGGCGCAGTCGATAGCGGTCTTAGGTTTTTTGATCACGAAACCTGTCACCACAAGCCAGATCGCATTGGTGGTATTCTTGCCGATGAATGCGGGCAATTGCTCAAAGATTTTTTTAGGGCACGCCGCGTAAGACCTAAAAAGACATGAGGCCGACTCTTTGCGAATATGTAGCGGGCACGCGATCGGGTAGGGCTCCCATGTCTGGCCTCGGCTGGGGCTATTTTTTCGGCGCGCTTGGTGCCGTCCTTTTTTCTATGAAAGCGATTTTTGTGAAATTGGCTTACCAGCCATCAGCAGGTCTTGCAGCCAATGAGATAGATGCGATTACGCTCATGGCCTTACGTCTTGGATTTTCAATGCCCGTTTATCTTGGTATCTTTATCTGGATTGTCTCTCGAAAGAAGCAGGCTGGCGAAGCTTTGCCAGCGTTCAAATATCTACTTCTTTCAGGCCTTCTAGGCGTGCTGGGATATTACATATGCGCGTTTCTGGATATTCAAGGCTTAAAATATGTGACGGCGCAACTCGAGCGACTATTGCTATTCACCTATCCTGTGTTTGTTGTAGTCTTGAGTGTCATATTTTTGGGCTTCAAACCGAGACCTTTATCTATCGCGGCCATCGCAATGGGTTATCTCGGGATTATCGTAATCTTCGCAGGCGGTGATATCACCGTCGGTGAGAATTTGTGGCTCGGTACATTCATGATTTTACTATGTGCCTTGTTTTTCGCGGCCTTCCAGCTCTTGGCTAAACCTATGATAAGCCGGGTTGGAAGCCCGTTATTTACCTGTTGTGCTATGTTTACGGCGGGAATTGTTATCTTCACGCATCTCATTACGCAAAACTTGATCGCGGGAAGTCTGGGGTTTCCAGAGCTACCGTCTCGAATTTGGGGACTTGGACTTACCCTTGCTTTTTTCTCAACGCTTATACCGTCCTTCATGGTCAATATTGCTATCAACCGAATTGGTCCTCAAGCCACTGCAATGCTGGGCCTGATATCGCCAGTTGCCACGATATTTTTTGCGATTTGGTGGCTGGGTGAACCATTTGGGTTTTGGGACGCCGTGGGGACACTGATGACGCTATTAGGAATAGGGTTTTACAGTTGGTATTCTCGAAAAGATCAGGCTACGCCGCCAAGCAATCCTGCCGATCTACAAAGATAATAAATTCCAATAAGTGTTACCAAAAATTTTGTGTAGGATTTGAAGTTCATATCTTTAAGTCGCAGTAAAATTCGTGTGCCGAGAAAAGTCCCGGCAAATGCGAGAGGAATGGCTAGTATGAACACCCAAATCGGTGGAAGACTTCCCAGTCCGGTAGCTCGGATAAGTGGTATTCCGAAATAAAAAATCTTGACCATATGAGAAAATAGCATCGTTACAGCTTTGGTCGACACGATCTCTTGTCGGGTTAGGCCAGTCCGAACATAAAAGAAATCGAGAGCAGGTCCCGCAACGCCGGCGCTTATATTTAGCGCCATAACCATCATGCCGCAAAGTATAGCATGAAGCGGCTTCTCAGCATCTCCTTGCATCCATCCGCGCGGTAGCCACAGAAGAAATGGGAGCAAGCCTAGAACAATGAAAAGAAACTTTTTCTCAGGAACAAATGCAATAAACTGAAGAGCGATAATGACGGGAATCGCGCCTATGAGATGAAATTTCAACACATCCCAACGTATGTTCTCTTTAAGTAGGTAAGAGCGAGATGCATTAGAAACGCTTTGAACAGCGCCGTGAACAACCATAGCTTCGGAGACGCCCATGAAGCTGATGATGACGGCCATGAACACCATGCCGCCAGCCATGCCGAAAATGCCAGAAATGCAGGCCGTCATAAAGACAGCAATAAGAATGATTATAGCGTACGGCATTGGACTATTCAGCCTGAGTCGCAACGTTTGCAAACCCATAATCAGCGCAGCAGCCGCAGACGCCTTAGAATTGAAAATGCCGATTATGCGAGAACAGTGTTTGTGCTGAATGCGAATCTATGTAGGTAAAATTCAAATTAATGTCCGGTAAAACACGGCGTAAGGTGATTGGGAGGTTCTTATGGGACTATTTAACAAGGGAAAGAAGTCAGAACGGGATTACGATCTGATGGCGGGATTAAAAGCGACAGAACGTAACACATTAGATCTCCAGACGAAAATTTCTCCAGTATTACCGGATACAGACGATCTAGAATTTGCGCGGGCTTCGATGGAGGAGTTTGCCGCCGATCTTAGAGATAGTGCGGCACGTCAGCAGTCGGCGATCAAGCGGATTTCTACACTGAATTCTGCAATTTCAAAAATGGAACTTGACCTTAAAGCGCTACGGCGCGTTCAGGCTGATAATAGAAATCTCGGAAAAACAGTTTCTGAGCTTGAGTCTAAGCTGACACAGAAAACCAGCTGGGCCAACGAGCTCGATAGTAAACTCAATGACCTTGAACGTCGTCACAGCGAAACGCGGTCACATCTGGAAGAAGCCAAAGCATCTCTGGCTGCGAGCCGTGATCAAGAAGCGGCCTTCCAAGCTCAGCACGCCAGCAATGAACGTACTATTCGGGCTTTAACGGCAAAATTCCAAACTGCCGAAGATAAAATTGGGCATAATGACAATACGATTGGTAAGATGCAGGACCGCTTGGATAGTCAAACTGCTGAGCTTGCACAGCGTGAACGTCAATTGGTAGAGCTTCGCAATACGTTGGATGAGCTAAATGAGAAATATTCGCACAAGTCGGCTGCGAGCGACCAGTCAACTGTAGAACTGAAGAATTTACGTGCGGATTATGCTGACCTCAAAGGCAAGCATGTTGAGTTAACAGGTCAATTAGAGAACGTTCGTTACGATCTTCAAACGCAGCGAAATGTTTCCGAGGACACGATTAAGCGCCGGGACGAAGAAAATCTGGCTCTGAAAACACGGATTGATCAACTTGATACGCAAATTCGGATCAAGGAGAATATGGCGACGCATCTGGATCAGGAATTTATTAGTCTCCGAAATGCTCTTGTTAATGAACGTGATCGTGCCGAGGCGCTTGATGATCGCCTGCGCCTTAAGTCGGAAGAGTTCGACCGATCAGCTAAGGCACTTTCAAAGTCGAAAGTAGAATTTGAGAAACTTAATGCCAAGTTTGCGACGACCTTAGAAGACTTCGAAAATCTTCGTAAGATCAATCAGCAGATGCGCGAAAAACTTGAGAAATATGCTGCGATTACCGGTGTAAGCTCGGGGCAAAGTCTCGTAAATTCAGAGATTTTTTCCAAGGACAAAGCTGTAGACGAGTCCGAGAACGTGATGCGTCTTAAGAAAAATATATCTTAGAAATCTAATTCACGTCCTGTGAACAATTGCCCCGCTTTGACAGTCAAAGTGGGGTCTTTTTTATATCCGAATAATCTGGACGAATTTTATGTTACAGGATTGTTTGGCCTGTGCCTTCCCAGTCCTTCAAAAACGCAGCCAGACCTTTATCCGTTAGCGGATGATTAGATAGATTACGTATAACACCTGGGGGGGCTGTCATCACATCGGCGCCAATCAATGCACATTCTTTAACATGATTTACCGAGCGTATGGAGGCGGCGAGGATTTCTGTCTCAAAGCCATAATTGTCGTATATCAAACGAATATCTTCGATCAGCTGAAGGCCATCAAGTGTGATATCGTCCAAACGTCCTATAAATGGCGAAATAAAAGTCGCGCCGCATTTAGCGGCTAGAAGCGCTTGATTAGGGGAAAAGCATAGCGTGACATTTGTTGGCGTGCCTTCTCGGCTTAGCGTAGAGCAGGCTTTAAGACCGTCCATTGTCAAAGGGAGTTTTACGCAAACATTTTCGGCAATCTTGCGCAAGTGACGACCTTCCGCGATCATTTTGTCGGCTTCGGTTGCTGTAACCTCAGCACTAACCGGGCCTTCGACTAGCTTGCATATATCAGCGATAACTTCTTTGAAGTCGCGACCAGATTTTGCAATAATTGATGGGTTAGTTGTAACCCCGTCAACCAAGCCTATATCATTAAGCTCGGAAATCTGATCCAAGTCTGCACTATCAACGAAAAATTTCATAAGTTATCTCCGAATACTCTACTGAGTCGATTTTAATGAGGCCTACCACAGAATATGCCCGCGCAAAACGCACAAGTTCTATTTCCTGTCCATGTCGATACGCCGTTCGACTATGAAGTGCCTTTTGATATGGTCGTCAAGCCGGGTGATTTTGTGTTCGCTCCGATTGGACAACATTATAAGTTGGGGGTGGTTTGGAATGTTGGCGCGGCAGAGACTGACCGTGAGCTAAAACCAATCGCCGAGAAAAAGCCGACTCAAGCCTTGCCAAAAGCAGTGCTCAATTTTGTAAGCTGGACCGCCAAGTATAATTGCGCGTCGTTAGGAATGGCTTTGCGTATGGTTCTGAGTGCCCGTAAAGCTTTGGATCCTAGCCCGATCGTTACCCATTATAGCCCAATATCTCCGATTAACGTTAAAATGACTCCGGCTCGAAGTCGTGTCATAGAATTTGGCGGTCCATTCCCAGAACGTGCGAGCGTTATCGCAGAGCGGGCAGGGGTCAGCACTGGGGTTGTTCGCGGCTTTGCCGATGCTGGGGGATTAATCGCTCAAGGTCTTCCGGTCGATCAGCCTTACGGCGAACCTGATCCCAATATCGCTGGGCTTGAATTATCACCAGGGCAGTTAGATGCCGCGGCCAGCCTTATTAAGTCTGTTCAAACGGGGGACTTCTCGGTTAGCCTCTTAGATGGTGTTACCGGGTCCGGTAAAACCGAAGTTTATTTTGAAGCCGCGGCAGAAGCCTTACGACAGGGCGGGCAGGTCCTTATCCTGGTTCCCGAGATTGCGCTGACGCAAGCTGGCATGAAAAGGTTTAAGGCCCGTTTTGGAGCGGCTCCCGCGCCGTGGCACTCGGCCCTTGGTGAAGCGGAACGCCGCCGAACTTGGCGCGAAGTGATAAACGGCCGTGCCAAGCTTGTTGTTGGCGCGCGTTCAGCGCTTTATCTCCCGTTTCCGAACCTACGTCTGATCGTGGTCGATGAAGAACACGACACGTCGTACAAACAAGAAGAGGGCGTTATTTATAATGCCCGCGATATGTCCGTTGTGCGTGCTAAGCTTTCGAGGGCGTCAGTGGTATTGGCTTCGGCGACGCCATCCTTGGAAAGTCTGGTTAACGCACGGACAGGGCGTTATGCCCATGTTGTTTTGCCGGAACGACCCGGAAGCGTAACATTGCCGGAAATTGATTTGATCGATTTGAAGGACGACCCTCCGGAAAGAGGCGATTTCATTTCCGCACCGTTGATTGAGGCAACGAAAAATGTCTTGTCCCGCGGTGAACAGGCTATGCTATATCTGAACCGCAGGGGCTATGCGCCGCTTATCATTTGTCGAGCCTGCGGGGAGAAATTGAAAAGCCCGGATACGGATAGCTGGCTAGTCGAGCATCGAGAGACGGGCAGAGCTGTCTGCCATCATACAGGTTTTTCGATGCGAATGCCCAAAGAATGCCCATCCTGTCATGCCGAAGGTGCCTTAACGTCTGTCGGTCCGGGGGTTGAGCGTGTGGCCGAGGAAGCCTCCCGCCATTTTCCAGAAGCGCGTATTGAGATATTGTCGTCTGACACATCGGGCGGTGCAGAAAAGATTCGAGAACGCATGCAACGCATGGAGCAGGGCGAGATTGATATTCTTGTTGGTACTCAAATGGTGGTTAAAGGACATAATTTTCCGGGTCTGACATTTGTCGGGGTTGTCGATGGTGATCTGAGTTTGGTGGGCGGAGATCCTAGGGCTGGCGAGCGAACTTATCAGACCTTAGTTCAGGTGGCTGGCCGAGCAGGACGCGCAGATAAGCCCGGGTCAGCTCTTATTCAAACGCATCAGCCAGATCACGAGGCGCTCCAAGCCTTGGCTGCAGGAGACCGTGAGCGATTTGTATCAGCGGAACTGGCCATGCGCGACATGCTCGGCCTTCCGCCCTATGGTCGTTTGGCCGGAGTAATAGTATCAGGGCCTGAGCTCGGACAAGTTGAGGCGCTTGGGCGCAAATTTGTGGGTCTGGCTCCGCGGGCTAAAGGCGTTGAGATCCTGGGGCCCAGTGAACCACCGATTGGCCGTCTGCGCGGGCGGTTCAGGCGACGTATCTTGGTTCAAGCTGAAACATCCATTGATCTTTCGGCATATATGCGAAGCTGGAGATCTAAGATGAAGCTGCCCTCGAAATACAAACTTCACATCGATATAGACCCGCAAAGCTTCATGTAGGCTATGCAGGAATGGGGGTGTATTGCGAGGCTGAATTAGGATATAGATTTTCTAGAGAGGCGTTATGCATAAACACGACTACAACTTTCGTCCTAAGCCAGCTTTTGAAAATGGTATTTTTATACCGTCTGCGCCGCAACCCGTAATCGCCGATATTGAGAAATGGAACATTTTCGACGATGTCAAATTTCTTAGGATTCTGATGCGCAATGCAATCGAGTCGACCGGCAGACTTGCGCGAACCCAGAAGTTTGTACGAGGCAAAATGTTTGGGCAAACGCATTGCACAATTTCTGACCCGGAGCTCATCAAGCACATTTTCGTCAAGAACCATAATAATCTGAAAATGAACCGGGTTCGACAGAGCGTTTTAAAACCGCTGATTAGAACTGGACTCGTCGCTGCTGAAGGGGAAGACTGGAAACGGATGCGTCATTTGTTAACCCCCATGTTCACGCCCCGACATATTAGAACCTTCTCTGAAGGCATGCGCTCGACTATCGACACGCAATTACCATTGATTTTTCAAAAGGGCGCCGAAATCAAGTTTACAGAAGCGATGCTCGCTTTGACCTATCAGGTATTATCCGACGCCTTATTCTCTAGCGAGATCGACTCCGATAAAGAAGATCTATTGCATGCTTTTGATAAAGTTCTGATGACAATGGGCAAGCCTGATCCTCTCGATGTCTTAAATATGCCCGCTTTCCTTCCTCGTGTTACAACAGCGAGTGGTCGAAAAGCGTTGAAGCGCGTGTGGAAAACAGTCGGCAAAGCTATTGATCAGCGCCATGCCAAATTGCAAAGCGGCGAAGATGTACCATTAGACTTTCTGACATTATTGCTTGAGGCAGGCGATGATGAACATGCAGCGCTGACAAAAGACGAAATTCAGGATCAAGCGGTCACGTTTATCGGCGCAGGCCATGAAACAACGTCTCATGGGCTGATTTGGCTGACTTATTTACTAAGTCAAGATTTGAAAGCGCGCGACCGGGTTGAGGCCGAGATCGACGCCCTTGATATGAATGGAGTACCCGTTGATAAATGGTCTGAACATTTGCCTTGGACGGTGGCATGTTTTGAAGAGGCTCTAAGACTTTATCCTTCTGCGCCATTCGTAACCCGTGAGTTTACTTCTGATGTTGAATGGGAAGGCACGACATTTGAAGCCGGCGAGGCTGTCATGCTTAACCTTTGGGCGCTTCATCGTCACTATGCGTTATGGGATAATCCCGACGGCTTCATTCCGGATAGGTTTTTTGGCGAAAAGCGAAAGCAGATCAATCCCTATCAATACCTACCTTTTGGGATTGGTCCTAGGGTCTGTATTGGACAACGTTTTGCCCGGCAGGAAGCTATGATCGTTGCAGCGTCATTATTTAAGCAATGCAGATTCGAATATATCGGTGAAGCACCACCTTGGCCGCGAATGCGGATTACCTTGCAGGCAGAAAACGGTATGCCGATGCGGGTCGTCAGGCGCGAAAAAAGCGCTTAAAAATTAAGGAATTATTCACCTCATCCATAGGGCTATTCTGTCGCAGGGAACTATGGGTTGGCTTTAAAAAATACCCATGCTAATAGCGCCGCAAGTCAGGGATAGCGCAAGTGATTTGCATGTCCTTATCAATCAGGCCGAAGAAGTCATTCTGTGAGATTTCCAAGCCGCCCGCGCGAGATACGGATCGTAGTTTGTGTCAAACCAAGACCTTATAACCGGCGAAGCCCCCGGACGTTACGCTCAGGCCCTGCTGGAGCTGGCTGAAGAAGCTAAGTCATTGAAAACAGTTGAAAAAGACGTCGCCAAGATGAAGAAAGTCTTCGCGAGCAACTCTAATCTTTTAGATGCATTGGGTAATCCAGTATTTGCGACCGAAGATAAGGTGAGCGTTATCAAGTCTGTGGCTTCGAAGGCCAAGGTCGGGAAATTAATCACTCAGTTTATGGGAACGGCCGCAGAGAATCGCCGTGCTTCAGAAATTCCGTCAATGCTCGCCTCTTTCGAAGAGATGGTCGCGCTTCGCCGGGACGCTCAGACAGCTAAAGTTACAAGTGCAAAGAAATTGACAGCTGCTGAGCTCACCAAAATTAAGTCCGAGTTGAAGAAATCACTCGGGAAAACCGTTTCTGTTGAAACAAGCGTAGATCCTGAACTGCTGGGCGGCTTTGTCGTCAAGATCGGGTCTCGCCTTTACGATAGTTCTCTCAAGACAAATCTTGAGGATCTCAAATTAGCCCTGAAAGAGGTTTAACCATGGATATTCGTGCTGCTGAAATTTCCAATATTCTGAAGAAGCAGATAAAAGGCTTCGGAGCTCAGGCCAAAGTTTCTGATATTGGACAGGTTTTGTCCGTCGGAGACGGGATTGCCCGTGTTTACGGTCTAGATAACGTTCGCGCCGGAGAGATGGTCGAATTCCCAGGCGGAATTAAAGGCATGGCGCTGAACCTTGAAAGTGACAATGTCGGTGTCGTTATCTTCGGTGATGACCGGGGGATCAAAGAAGGCGATACAGTCAAGCGTTTGGGTGAAATCGTTGATGTACCTGTCGGAAAGGCCTTGCTTGGCCGTGTCGTCAACCCGCTAGGTGAGCCGATTGATGGCAAAGGCCCTATCAAAACCAAAGAGCGGCGCCGTGTTGATGTTAAAGCGCCGGGCATTATCCCGCGTAAATCTGTTCACGAGCCGGTTCAAACGGGAATTAAGGCGATCGATGCTTTGATCCCGATTGGTCGTGGCCAGCGCGAACTTATTATTGGCGACCGTCAAACAGGTAAAACGGCTGTCGCTGTTGATGCGATCCTGAACCAAAAAGCTGCTTTTGATGAAGATCGCGACAATGACAAACTCTACTGTGTTTATGTGGTGATCGGGCAGAAGCGCTCTACAGTTGCGCAGCTTGTGAAAACGCTCGAAGAAAACGGTGCGATGGAGTATTCCATCATCGTTTCCGCGACAGCATCAGAGCCTGCACCTCTACAATATCTCGCACCATTTGCCGGATGCGCTATGGGCGAATATTTCCGCGACAATGGAATGCACGGTCTGATTATTTATGATGATCTGTCGAAACAGGCAGTTGCCTATCGTCAGATGTCACTTCTGCTGCGTCGTCCTCCGGGCCGCGAAGCTTATCCGGGTGACGTTTTCTATCTTCACTCCCGCCTTCTTGAGCGCGCGGCGAAGATGAACGATGATATGGGAGCGGGTTCATTGACGGCGCTACCGATCATTGAAACACAAGGTAACGACGTTTCGGCCTTTATTCCGACAAATGTGATTTCGATTACGGATGGCCAAATCTTCTTGGAAACCGATTTGTTCTATCAGGGTATCCGTCCGGCGCTTAACGTGGGTCTTTCGGTTTCTCGGGTTGGTTCATCAGCCCAGATCAAAGCCATGAAACAGGTTGCGGGCCCAATTAAGGGTGAGCTCGCGCAGTACCGCGAAATGGCGGCGTTTGCGCAGTTTGGTTCCGATCTGGATGCATCTACTCAAAAACTTCTGGCTCGTGGTGAGCGTTTGACTGAGCTTCTTAAGCAAGATCAGTATTCACCCCTTCAGGTCGAAGAGCAGGTTTGTGTAATTTACGCGGGTACACGCGGCTATCTTGACGGCGTACCAGTCAAGTCTGTTGGAAAATACGAAGCTGATCTTCTAGCGCATCTTCACGCTGATCACAGCTCGATCCTAGCCGACATCGCATCAGAGAAGAAGCTGACAGATGACATCGAGGGGCGCTTGAAGTCGGCTCTTGATAAGTTCACAGAAAACTTCTCAGCTTAAGCTACTAGCGGGAGATCGGCAATGCCGTCTTTAAAGGAACTAAAAAGCCGGATCAGCAGCGTTAAGAACACGCAGAAGATCACACGCGCCATGCAAATGGTGGCCGCGGCTAAATTACGTAAAGCGCAAGAGGCAGCTGAAAAGTCTCGACCTTACGCTGATCGTATTGGAAACGTAATTTCCAATCTCGCATCATCCATGCAAGGGGCAGGTGACGCTCCGGAAATGCTTGTTGGCAACGGAAAAGACGAAACCTATTTGCTTGTGGTTGCCACAGCAGACCGCGGGCTTTGCGGAGGTTTTAATACCAATATCGCCAGAAAAGCACGCGAAGAGATTACCCACCTGAAGCAGCAGGGTAAAACCGTTAAGCTCTTCATGATCGGCAAAAAAGGTCAGGATCAGCTGCAGCGCCTTTATGGCGATAATGTTGTGGAGTTTTTGTCTCTCAAGGAAGAAAAGAACATACACGCCGGGATTGCTCAGGGCATAGGACGTAAGATTACCGATATGTTTGAAGCCGGAGAGTTCGACGTTTGTAAACTTATTTACTCAGAGTTTAAAAACGTGATGACGCAAGAACCTGTTGCTAAAACGATTATTCCAGCTGCCGCCGATATTGCAACGGACGAAACGGCCGATGCTCCGGCTGGACCTGATCTCCAAGGCTCAATTTATACATATGAGCCCGATGAAGCCGGAATTTTAAAGGTATTATTGCCGCGTAATATTAATACTCAAATCTACACGGCGCTTCTAGAGAACCAAGCCGGTGAAATGGGGTCCAAAATGACTGCCATGGATAATGCGACTAGAAATGCGGGCGACATGATCGACAAGCTGACGTTGACATTTAACCGAACACGACAAGCACAAATTACTTCTGAACTCATTGAAATTATTTCAGGCGCGGAAGCGCTTTAACGCTGAGAGGACCTAAAGATGGCGAAAGCAGCAGCTAAGAAAACAACAAAGAAGGCGGCAAAGGTCGTCAAAGCAACAGGCAAAATCTCGCAGGTTATCGGCGCGGTTGTTGATGTGGAGTTTGAGGGCGATCTTCCCGAAATCCTCAATGCACTAGAAACTGACAATCAGGGTAACCGCCTTGTTTTGGAAGTTGCTCAGCACCTGGGTCAAAATCAGGTTCGTACAATTGCGATGGACTCGACCGAAGGACTAGTTCGTGGGCAGGCTGTCACAAACACGGGCGCTCCGATTATTGTACCTGTTGGGCCAGAGACGCTTGGCCGGATTATGAATGTGATCGGAGAGCCGATTGACGAGCGCGGTCCGGTAAAAACCAAAACCAAAGCGCCTATTCACAAGGAAGCCCCGCCATTTGTTGACCAAGCTGTTGAGACAGAGGTTCTAGCGACCGGCATCAAGGTTATTGATCTGCTTTGCCCCTATGCCAAAGGCGGTAAGATTGGACTGTTTGGCGGTGCCGGAGTTGGCAAGACTGTTTTGATTATGGAACTCATCAATAATATCGCGAAACTGTTTGGTGGCTACTCTGTTTTCGCCGGTGTTGGCGAACGGACACGTGAAGGGAATGATCTGTATCACGAGATGATTGAATCTAACGTGATTGATCTGGATGGTGAAAGCCGTGCAACACTCGTTTATGGTCAGATGAATGAGCCTCCAGGCGCGCGTGCTCGTGTGGCGCTTACAGGGCTGTCTCAGGCCGAATATTTCCGCGATGAAGAAGGTAAAGACGTTCTTTTCTTCGTTGACAACATCTTCCGCTTTACGCAAGCTGGTTCTGAAGTGTCAGCGCTTTTGGGACGTATTCCATCTGCTGTGGGTTATCAGCCAACACTTGCGACTGAAATGGGCGCGATGCAAGAGCGTATTACGTCGACAACCAAGGGATCGATTACATCGGTTCAAGCGATTTATG
>JAHDDC010000081.1 GCA_020629545.1 Hellea sp. | reverse complement strand
GTTGCGGTTTTAAGGGGGAATTTACAGGGTTTAGGGACGCTTCGGGATAGTAAGTATAGGAATTAGTGGTGCCCCCACACAGCATGATGCTGTGCAGAAATAAATAGATAAAACAATAACTTAAGTAAGTCAAACTCGATTTTGTAGCACAGAGAATTGCACTGGTTGTAGCACAAGTTGTCCTGTTGCGGTGAACTTTCGTCCTTTCTGCAAGTTGGATTGATTTATTGACATTAATAGTGCCAATAAATAAAGCTTACATATGACAACTCCAATAGACCTTATGGGCGCGCCGGGTTCGCCTTATACTCGCAAGATGCTATCGCTGATGCGTTATCGGGAAATTCCTTTTCGTGTCCACTGGACGACGGGGCAGGTGCCTGAAGGTTTTCCCAGACCGAAAGTGGCTTTGCTACCAACATATTTCCTGCCGGACAAAGGTGGTGAATTAAAAGCCGTTACAGATTCGACGCCGCTTATACGGCGTTTTGAGGCGGACTATGAAGGCCCGTCTGTTATTCCGCCCCATCCCGTTATGGCATTCTTTAATGATCTGATTGAGGATTATGCAGATGAATGGCTGACAAAGGCGATGTTTCATTATCGCTGGGCGCATGAAGCAGATTACAAAAATGCTGGGCCGCTCCTCATCTTTTGGGGGAGTTCAGTCATCAATGATGTTACCGCGCAAGGCTTGTCTGATCACTTCACAAAACGCCAGATTGATAGGCTCTATGTCGTCGGGTCTAATGAAATAACAGCGCCCATTATTGAGGCGGCTTATATTCGGTTTGTCGGCATACTCGACAGATTAATCGCGCAAGAAGGTTATGTGCTCGGCGGCCGGCCATCAGCGGCCGATTTCGCGATTTTTGGACAAATGGCGCAGCTTGGAATTATTGAGCCGACCTCGGCTAAAATAACGCGGGACATATCGGCTCGTGTACGGGCCTGGATAGACCGCATGGAGGATTTGTCGGGACTCTCACCCAAGGGGAGTGACTGGTTTGAGACTTCGAGTGTCAAAGAGGCCTTGGGACCACTGTTAACAGAGATTGGCCGGACTTATATACCTGTTATGCTGGCTAATGCCAAAGCTGTCATGGCAGGCGAAAAGACATTTGAAACGCGCGTTGACGGCGCGCTCTGGAAACAGCCTACATTTAAGTATCAGGCCAAAACGCTAGGCTGGATTCGAGAGGCTTATTTCGATTTGAAGTCGAAAAATCAAAAACACGTCGATGACATAATAAAAGGGACAGGTTGCGAAGCCTTATTTGAAGCATGAAATTACGTTGGAAACTCTTAGCGGGGCTGGGGCTCGCGGCGATTATCGGCGGGACTTATATCTATCAAAACCGCGTCGATATAATCCTCAAGCGCGTAGCATCACAAGGGAAGCCGGAGGTTGGACCGACTATAAATATTGATTGGGCGCAAGGGCCAGACACTGCCGCTGAAAATAGTCCACCTAATATCGTTTTCATTCTCGCCGATGATTTGGGTATTAATGACATCTCGACTTTTGGCGGTGGGTTAGCGGGCGGAAAAGTACCCACGCCTCATATTGATCGTTTGGCGGCGGAAGGGGCCATCTTCACGCAAGCTTACGCTGGAAATGCGACCTGCGCGCCGTCCAGGGCCATGTTGATGACGGGGCGCTACCCGACGCGGACGGGGTTTGAATATACACCAACCCCGCCGGGGATGGGCCGTATGGTGGCGATGATTGCCAATGATATGAAATCGAAAGCGGATAGCCCAATAGCCCGCACGATTTACACGAAACCCGAAGGGGATGTTCCAGATTTCTATGGGCAGGGCTTGCCCCCCGAAGAAATAACGATTGCGGAAACTCTGAAAGATAACGGCTATCACACCGTTCATATCGGAAAATGGCATTTGGGATATGGCGATCGTGGGCCCAATGCGCAGGGTTTTACAGAGTCCTTGCATATGGACGATATGTATTACCTGCCAAAGAATGACTCGGGCGTTGTTAATGCAGAGCTTGACTTTGACCCGATTGATAAATTTCTTTGGGCGCGCGGTGATTTCGCCAATAGCTTTAATGGGAGCGAGCCTTTTAGGCCGGCCAGCTATCTGACCGATTACTGGACGGATGAGAGCCTAAAAGTCATTGAGGCCAACAAAAACCGCCCGTTCTTTTTGTACCTTGCGCATTGGGGCGTGCATACACCGCTGCAAGCCACCAAGGCCGATTATGATGCCGTGAGTGAAATGGTTGGAGAAGATGAGCCGCACCGTCTTAAAGTTTATGGGGGCATGCTCCGTGCGCTCGACCGTTCCGTGGGGCGAATAATGCAAAAACTTGAAGAGAAAGGCCTGGCTGACAATACTGTCGTTGTCTTTTCATCAGATAATGGCGGGGCGGGATATATTGGCCTGCCGGGTGTAAATGCGCCTTATCGCGGTTGGAAACTCAGCATGTTTGAAGGCGGTATCAAAGCGCCTATGTTTGTCAAATGGCCGGCGCGTATTGAGGCAGGAACCCAGATAGATACGCCTGTAGCCCATATAGATGTTATGCCCACACTGGCGGCTGCCGCAGGGGCGAAATTGCCCGATGTGCCGATTGATGGCCGCAATATGCTCAAGCTGATTTCCGACGAGGAGGCGTTCAAACGCGAAGACGATGCACTTTATTGGCAGAGCGGTTACCTTCAAGTCGTGCGTGCCGGCGATTGGAAACTGCAACATGAAGGCCGCCGGGATAAGCACTGGCTGTATAATCTCTCTAAGGATCCGACAGAACAAAATAACCTCGCGGAAACGGAGCCAGAAAAGCTTGCTCAACTCAAAGCGCTCCTCGATAAACATCAAGCCGGACGCACACCATCGCTCTATCCTTATTCATTGGAAAATCCGGTGCAGATTGACAAGACATTGGCAGACGAACCTACGCAGGAAGATGTCGTGGCATGGTGGCCGAATTAAGGAATTTTATGACCCAAAATGAGATTAAAGACCTAATAGAATCGCTGAAGTCCGGTGATCAAAACGTAGCAGATGTTTCTGCTGACGACCTCAGGGGCTTGCTAGACCTTAACCCTGAAGGGCCTTATCAATTCGTCAACCTGCTAAAATATAAAAAACAGGCTGACTATCCGGAAGGTCATTCAATGGCTCAAAAAGAGTTAAGTGGTCAGGAGGCTTACAATCTTTACGGAATGGTTGCCCTGCAACACGTCATCAAACGCGGAGGGCGGCTCATGCAATCAAATATGGTCAAGCTGTCAATGGGTGGCGGTGATTGGGATAGCATGGCCACAATGGAATATCAGAACATCTCTGCTTTTTTTGATATGTTGGTTGATCCGGATTATCAGGCGGCTCTCGTCCACAGAGATGCTGGATTAGAGGCTACCGAAATCCTCGTTTCAAAACCGATCCTTAATGGGCCCGTTGGAGGTTCAACCTAAAAAATCTTGCGCCGTTTTCCTCGCGGTTTTGGCGTTTTATATTCTGGTGGAAGCGTACATATTCTTTCCATCCGTGTGATGTCGCCATCTGCATATTCCCAGATGAGGTCTTCGCCGTCGCGATACCGCCGCACGACAACAGGCCCCCAACCGAAAACGTTGAAGTCTAACTTTCCATTTCGCCATGTCATGCTAGCGGATGTACGCATGCAATATTCCTTCCCGCGCGCAATGAAAGAGACAGACCCTTCTGTATCGTTGGAATTTAGACCGCCCGTCGCGTTGGTACCGCCATCATGGATGATCCCAGCGGCAGTGATGACTGTGCGGTCGCCACATTGTTCAATGCGTTCGATATGGCCGACTTTGCCAGATACCGCTTTCCACAAGCCTCGAAGATCCTGCGCGCCTTCGATTAAAGGCTCTGTACAGTCTGCGAGTATGGGAAGAGGAAAGTGCTCATAGGCGCAGCTGGGCGTGTTGCCCTTGGGGATATCAGCGGCCATCAGGCCGGAGCTGTCGAGTTCGGGCAAATCGCAATAATCAACTGTACTCCCATCCCCAGCCAGCGTCGCTGGGTCTGTCATATTAGGCGGACGAGAGGAACAAAAAGCGAGCCAGAGTAGGCAGACGAATAAAAGGGCCAATAAACCAACCCCACGTCCTGCCCACTTAAGCGCTTTTTTCATTGGGCCGACTTTGCTAGTCGCATCATTTCATGGGCTGTGACATGACCTGAATTTTGGTTTTGGCCCGTTACAAAACGGCCTTCGTTATCTATCACAGTATGTGTGGCGAATAGGTCTTTCTTGGCGGTACTCGCTTCGAACTTCGCGCCCGCTGCCCGTAAGGCTTCTTCGGGGTGTAAAGGCGTAAAGTTGATCTTGAGTTCTCTGACTTGTTTATCCGTCACGCCCGACATTTTGCGCCCTGCAATGAGCAGATTTCCGTCTTCATCTTTTGCATTAATGAGTCCGAGCGGGCCGTGGCAGACCCCGCCAATGATGGCCTTGCTACCATAATAGGCCTCACTTATTTTTTTCGCGAGTACATCCGATTGCCCTAAATCATAAGCTGCGCCCCAACCACCTGCGAGGAAAATAGTGTCGTATTGTGTAAAATCGACATCATCGATTTTCAAAGAATTCATGACCTTCTTTTGGAAGGCATCGTCTTTGCGGGAGCGTTTATCCGCCTCGGTGATAATCATGTATTTGTATGACATTGGATCAATGGGGATCGCGCCACCTTTGATGCTGGCAACATCGACTTCCATACCTGCATCTTGAAAGTCGTAATAGGGAACGGATAATTCCGATCCGAATACACCGGTCTTCTTACCTTCGGTCTCTCCGGGTTTATTTAGAACGCCGTGACTTGTACTAATAATAAGCGCCCGCTTGCCAGGCAGCTCGTATCGCGGACCATCATAATCAGGGTGAAGACCTTGCGACTTTAATATTGAAGGTAGAGCCGCCGCAAAGATTATTGCGCCCACTATTAATAAACCAAAGAGAAATAATATTATCTTTTTCATGACATCAGTAAATAATATGGCACTAATAATGTCAATATAATAATGACGTTATGCGATATCTTTGATGAGTGCTTGCACCATATGGGTCATTACCTTTTTAGTCTCTTTCAAAGACATATTTCTGTCTTCACGCAGACGCCGAACGGTCGAAAAACAGAGAATAGTATCCAGAGACAATAAAACTGTTTCATAGTCGGATATATCTGCCGGAAGAACGGCTTTCACGCTGGCAAGTTCTTTCAAACGGCTTCGTTTATAATCATCCATCAACACGTTCGACCTAAAACGCCGTATTTCTCCGACCGTATGTGGTACGCGAATTCGGTCCCAGAGCTCGGCAGTTCGCGGAGCCATTTCCAGTAATTGGCCTTTCCAGTCCTGAGCCACAAAAGGTTTCATAAATAATGGCGTAACGTCCGCTTCAGCCACAAGGACCATTTCACGGTGTATGGCATCCATATCTTCAAAATGGCGAAATACGGACCGCAAACCCACACCCGCTTTTTCGGCAATATCGGCGGCGCTTGGATCCATGTCGCCATCAAGCATAAGCGCCCACATAGCTTCCAAAATTTTCTGACGTGAGCGCTGACTACGTTGCCGGCGTCCATCAGATTTTTGGTCGCTCTCGACGACTTTCAAATCTGCTCGTTTTTTACTCATGACTTAAACTCCTCGGCCCTGATAAGACACTATCAGAAACCCACGCCGCCTTCTTCATAAATAATCGTATTTTCGCCAGCAGGCAAATGAACAACTGTTCCGTCCTTACTGACTGTAATTTTACCGTCAAATTCAGCATCCATCCCTTTTGTATAAACGGGGATAAGTAAATCTGAGGGTAGCATTGGAATAATATGATATAAAACCAAGGCTTTCGCATTTGCCATTTGCGCCGTCTTTGCCGCGTCAACAGGCGAGGTGTGATAGTCCTGAATATCGAGCATGATTTTCTCCAAGCCTTTCGCGCCATTGGCTTTCGCCGCGGCCTGCATGGCTTGTACCATCTCCATGTTCAGAGCCTCATGAAACAAGACATCAACATCTTTGGACGCTGTCGCAATATAGGGGTCAAAAGCTGTATCCCCCGTAATGGAGATGGATCTGTCTTTGTAATCAACGCGATATCCAATAGCGCCGGAAACAGGTTCATGGCTAACTTTATAGGCGGTAATTTTAACGTCACCATTTTTATATACGGTTTTGCTGCCACTGGATAAGGCGATTTCCTGAGCTGTCGCGCCAAAAGACGCCGGATTTGCAACATCGACGCCATGATGCGCTGTCCGATATGTACTGTCGATTTGATAGGCCATGTTAAAGCCGTCAACGACTTGGGCCGTTCCCGTTGGGCCGTAAACCTTTGTGGGCTCAGTCCTGCTACTGTTTATCCAACTTCCGAGTAACATTTGACCCAGACCATCAATGTGGTCCGAATGCAAATGGGTCAGGAAGATACCTTCTATCTCATCTACTGGGAAGCCGATTGGGGCTAGGTTTTTAGACCCATTTGTTCCGGCATCAAAAACAAAGGACTGCTCACCGGCTAAAACTGCGATACAGGGGCCGCTGCGCTTCGGATCGGTCATGGGGGATCCCGCGCCGCAAATATAGACATGTAGGCCGTCTTGCAAATCGGCCATAGGGTCAACGCCTAGACGCTCGGAAATTAATCTTTCAAACCCGCGCTCCGCAATTTTAGGGACGAACATCTGACGTCCAATGAATAGAAGCGCGAGAAAAGCGAGGGCTGCAATGACAATCTTTTTCATGACCTAAGCCTCCTTCTCTGACAATTTGAATGCTACGACCAACATGCTGACAAGAACCAATTCGATAATGATTGGCTGCATAGCGCCGCTTCCTACGCCACTTGATGAGAGTTCAAATAAACGTCCAATAATTGTTAGCCCAAATAAGCAAATCGGGATTAATAACAGTTTCGATTTACCTTTAAATAAGGCAAGCGCTGCTGCGCCCGCGCCGGTTAGAAAGACGGCGCCAAAATCCCCGCTTATCGCGCCGCGTCCGGCGGCATTGTCAGCAGAGACACCTAATATGCCTCCAATGATATCCGGCGACATAAAGGCTAAACCGCCCATCAATAGCCCGAAGGCCATCGGAATAAATATTAAAATGTTTCTGAGCATAAACTCCCCCTATGAAACCAACTTTTGTAATGCATGTTCTATAACCCAGAGACGGTCTTGTCCCCAGGTGGTGGTGTCGCCAACACGAAAACTAGGAACGCCCCATATACCGTATTCCATCATCTCTTGACGGTTGGCTTCGGCTTCGTCGCGCCAATCTTCATTTCCCAAGATGTCTTTCGCTTCGTTCCAGTTTAGGCCTGCACGTTCAACAATCTTTTGAATGCCGGATTTTGAACCTGCATCGATGCCCTCGGCCCAAACAGCTTTTAGCCACCCTTGGACATATTCATATTCACGGCCGTATTCACGTGCCCAAGACAAAAGGGAGTAGCCTAGCTCAACAGGCCTTCCAACCGGATCAAGAACTCTTCCAAAGTCAACGCCGTGCCTGCGCGCCTCGCGAGCCGTGTCAAGCGGTATGTATTTTTTCTTGGCTTTTGGGACCGGTAAGCCCCGCATAACCATAGGAAGGACAAATCTGATTTTCAGCTTTGCGCCATAGGCATCTGCGAGTGATTTTACCCGGTCGCGAACAATCGCTGTATAAGGAGAACGAAAGGATAGGTACCAATGAAGGTCGGCATTTGTCCGGCCCAATCCGGAGGGAACCTGCGGCGGGGCGTAAATGAAATTTCTGCCATTGCCGCCATGACGTAGCCTCATATCCATGAGTCGCTCCTCAAGATAATGCAGACGATCAAGTCCCCAATACCATTCGCCCCCATAATATAGCGTTCCGCCAAGATAGTGGCCGAGCTTTTCCCGCCTTGCATCAGCCACAGTGGTGTTAGCCGCTGGTGTTCGCTCTTCGATTCTAAAATCGACACCCGCTTTTTTCGCCAGCCTCATTGCATCCATCTTGGAATATTCCGCCAGTTTTTCCCGTTCTGGTGCCGCTCCTGCGTCGGGTGGGCCGACCAAATGTGTAAGGAGATTGATTTTGTATCGTTCAGTAAGTGCCGGCAGAACTTTTTCGAGGAGTTGAGAATAGGGATCAGACGGATCATGGAAAAATTCAACAATGTGATCTTCGCCTGCCTCGATCCGCGCGCGTTCAAATCGTGCTCGCTTTTTGTCGCGCGTTTGCCGACTTAGTATTTTGGAAGCAATGCGCGGAACTATCAGGGACTTGATGGACATATTCTGGTTCTAAGGAACTGTTCTTTGACAAAATATCAATTTCTAAAATTCCCTTGATTTTACTATTATGACATTGATAGTGTCATATTATAGCACGCAGGTCAGGTAAAGCGAATAATGAATCAAGATTTCATATTATACGGCATGCAGGCCTCCCTTTATACGGGCAAGGCGCGCGCCTATATGCGCCGGAATCGTATTCCTGTGACCGAGCGCGGGGCTGGGCATCCTGAATATATGTCCCGCATCTATCCGCATATGCAGCGTTTTATAATGCCTGTGATTGAAACGCCGGAGGGTGATATCATTCAGGATGGTACGGATATCTTGGAATATTTGGAAGGACGTGGATTAGGCCTCGAACCGTTATTCCCAAGGGACCCCGTTACAAAGGCGGTTGCATTATTGTTCCAGCTTTTTGGCAATGAGGGCCTGCTCCGTCCAGCCATGCATTATCGTTGGAATTTTGATGACGAGAATTTGGACTTCATCAAAGTCAGTTTTGCTGATGTTCTTCCAGCACATCTAGATGCGGCCGGGCGTTCCGCTGCGTTTGACCACGCATCTGGACGAATGCGCAAGGCCGCGATGGCATTTGGTGTTTTTGAGACAACTTACGCTTTGATTGAGAAGAGCTATGCTGAGTTTCTAAATCTTTATAGTGCTCATCTGAAAGAGACTTACTTCCTACTTGGCGACACTCCTACCATAGGGGATTACGGCCTTTTTAATCCGCTTTACGCACATTTGGCTCGCGACCCTAAGCCGGCATATCTGATGAAAACGACAGCACCGCTTGTCTGGAACTGGGTTGAGCGCATGAACCGACCTGAAGCCACCGAAGAGCACACATTGGACGATCCGCAGGTCGGGTTATATGTCGGAAACGACATTCCGGAAACGCTCAAAGCCTTGATGACATATGTGGGTGAAGAATATGCGGCAGAATATTCGGCTCATGTTGACTATACAGAGCAGTGGTTAGCAAAGCAGGGAGCAAACCCCGAAAAGGTCAAAGCGCCTTTGGGGCGCGGAATTGGCTTTGCCGAGTTTAAATGGCGCGGTGAGTTTATTTCCTCCGTGGTGATGCCTTACCGCTTTTATCTGGCGCAACGCCTCTGGGATCATTTTGATGGATGCTCAGACAAGGACCGAAAAACTATCAGAAAATTATTTACCGAGACGGGGCTCACTGCGTTCTTGGCTAAACGTCCAAGTCGCCGCGTTAAACGCAAAAATTATCACGAAGAGTGGGCTTAGATATGGAGTTTAACCGTACGCCAGACGCTCGATTTGAGAATCTTGCGGATTACCCCTTCAGACCAAACTATATAGAGGTGGATGATTTTGAAGGGGGCAAGCTGCGCATGCATTATGTGGATGATGGGCCGAAAGACGGCCCAACAGTGGTGATGATCCACGGTAATCCGACATGGTCTTACATGTGGCGAAAGCTCATTCCGGTTCTGGCCAATAATGGTTTCCGCTCCATCGCTATAGACCACATTGGCGTCGGTCGCTCCGACAAACCCACTAAGATGTGTGATTACACAATCGCGCGTCATGAGGGATGGGTCAAAGAGGCGCTGTTTGAAAAAATAGGCGTCAAGGACGCACATTTCATTTTACATGATTGGGGTGGGATTATCGGGCTACGTGCCATTGCAGATTATCAAGACCGTATAAGTTCAATCATTATGTCTAATACAGGATTTTCGGTTCGTGACCCAGATAAGCCCATCACAAAAATGGCTCGGAAAGGCGCGGGCTTTTTGCGCGCGTTTCAGCTTTGGATCCGATTCAATAAAGGATGGAAATTTTGGAAGACAATTTCAAAAATTACGCTATCCGACATGCCTCAGGCTGACATTGACAGTTACGCCGCACCTTATCCGGACAAGTCATATCTGACCGGAATTCGGCAATTTACCCAAATGCTGCCGACCCGAAATGATAATCCTATGTTGATTGAAAATTGGCAGGCTTTGCAGAAGCTTAAAAACTTCGAAAAGCCGTTTTTGAACCTTTTTTCAGATAAGGATCAAATAGCACCGAAAGGGTATAAGTCGGTCCGGCCTGCTATTCCGGGAACACGAGATTATGAGCCGATTATCCTCAAAGGCGGGTCGCATTTCCTCCTCGAAGATA
>JAHDDC010000022.1:40384-51727 GCA_020629545.1 Hellea sp. | reverse complement strand
TGCGCTTTGCCGGCCCGTGGGTCAGGCAGGCTTTTGACGACACAGCCGACGCGCTAAAGGCACGAGCGGAGTCAATGTATAAAGCGTAAGGCCCGTTCTATTTTTCCGTCTTCACGATAACCTTACCGTCGAGCGGAGTCTCATAGGAAAAAGACATATTGGCGGTTACAATAATGGTTTGCGGGCCAGATAGAAGACTCATCGAAAGGGCATTTGTTGTGCTGCGCGAACTTTGCGATGAAAGGCTTTGTCCATAAACGCCGCCGCCTTTCCCTGAAGCCCGTCCGGTCGGGCGGGCGTTTGAATATGATTGAGACGAGCGGAACGAGTCTGCCAAAACAGCTTGTACAGGACAATGCGAGATATCAGATACTATACTGCCGTCCCAGCACGTCATATGTGACATTGCCTGAGGTGCGGGTGGACAACCATTCAAATTATTGACCACGCTACCATCCCAACATGAAAAGGTCGTCAGGGGTGGTGTGACACCAGGTTTCATTTTGCGATTAACTTGCCGATCGACAGCCGATCCAGTCTCGCCGCGATAACGTTTCGCGCTGCGGATAACATTAGGCTGAGGCCCAAAACGCCCGGTTTGCGCAGGGGCTGTTACTTTAAAACTTTCGATCTCGCCTAAACGTGTCCCGGCTAATCTTGCATGGGCTTCGGCTTTTGAGCGCGCTAAAGCGACGGCTTTTTCAGCTGCTTCCTGATAATATCGGTCATAATCCGTAAAATCATAGCCAAATAATTGCGCGTCTTTTGCGCCAGCATCGGCAAGTGCTCGCAAGGCTTCACCTGCCGCCTCTGCAGGCTTGATCCTTATTACCATTTGGGTTGAGACTTTGATAGATTGCGCGCGGCACACTTGCGGCGGGATTCGTTCCCTGTCAGGACGACGTTTCGTATCTGTATTGCCTGACCTGTCCAAATTCCTGTTAAAATAAAAATCAGATTGAATTTGATTGTAACGCATCAAAGATGCCCGGTTGATATTCCGGCATTTCTCATCAAATTCCCGCGATGATCTAACGGATGTGAAACCTGTGTCAATATTGCGTCCAGCCAAAGCGGATTGAACCGAATTGACCTTTTCCGACATGCCGTTAAACGCAGCGGATTCGTTTTTATGATCGCTCGTAATTGTCGCTGTTATAACGGCAATATCCGGCGCAGCTCTGACCTTTCCTTTAGCTTCGACATGCAGAGGTTCAGCCTTAAACGGCTCTGGCGCTTCGGCGCTCTCTCGGGCATCGAGAAAAGCGCGGTAGTCATCAACATCGCCCATATCAACCGAGACCGTTTTTGCCCCGCATCCTAACAATAGCATGGTCGCCGCACTAAAACAGAGCCTGTTTAGAAATCGGCTATTCATAAATAAACTCCAGACGGACTGCCGCGGAAATCGTTTGCTTGCCGACTTTGAGATTCATATCGGTAACTTCAACCGGGTCGCCGCCATCGACAATTTCTGCGCTTTCGCCCGCACCCGTCGTATTAATGCTTGGCGCCTTAGCCGTATTTTGATTATAGGTCGGTTTATAGGAGTTAAGGTCTACAACACCGATGATTTTAGCACCGCCAGCCGACGCCAACCGGTCGGCTTTTTCGCGGGCGTTTGCGATGGCCTTCTCTCCGGCCTGTAGTTCAATATCTTCGATATTTTTAATTTTATACCCGTCGAGGGTCAGGCGAATAGCCCCGGCTTCTGAAAAACTAGACAAGGCGTTTCCGGCCAGGTCTGGCGGGCCGCCCACGAAATTGAAGCTGATCGAAGCTTGCTGCGATATGTCATTGCAGACTTTCTTGGTGATCCGTTTCTCAGACTCCCTCAACGTATTATTGGTTCTGTCAGCTTGCTGATTAAACAAAAGACATGCCGGATCTTTGACGCCGGTTGTGTTGACCGACGCGAAATTAAATTCATTGTCATTAAGCTGTTCTATATTTTCCGCGACGGCCTGAATAGCATTCACGACATCAGCGAGTTCGTTCATCGCTTGTTTTGCAGTACTGGCTTTTTTAATAACGGCACCCGATAAAACAAATTGATCAGGCATGACCTCTACCTCGCCGACGCCGGTTACCGCTAGAGTTTTAATATCGTCACGCTCGACCTCTTCAGCTGTTTGGTTTGGGCCCTGACATGAAGCGACGATAAACACGCTTCCCAATAATAGTAGTGTTCGCATAATCGTTCCCCTTATGGGTTACAGTTTAAAGTTCATGTCTTTAAAAAAGCAAGTCCCCAAATATGGGCTGTGTTCACAGCATGTTAAAATTGACGGCCTGACTGATCGAGGCTCCTACATTCGATGCTTGGTAAATCGGCCGCAGTGGACCGGCTGATAAATTGACTGTACGATTTAACCAGTCCTGTGATCGCAATCGGTTTAGCGATTGCGATAAAGCACGATCGGTTATTGTACCTAACTCATTTTTGATATCTTTGAAATATCGAGGTTCATAGCTCACGGCTAAAACTGGTATCGTCCATGAACGCCGAAGTAAAATTTGATCAGACGGTTTGGGAGCGGCCTTTTTAATCTTATCTGCTATTATTGAAGCGCTTACCCCTTCTGGCGTGAGTCTGAATTCGGGTCTAAGTGGATGACCATGGCCAGGATTCCTTTCCAAAAGCCCCAATCCTTTAAGATGGTTCAGACTCTGAGTGAAAGCTGTTCGGCTTGCGCCTGATGCCGACAGCAATGCCGCCTGCCTACCTACGACGCCATTATGTAGCAATTCGAGTATGTCGAGCGACCACGCGCGCGATGTAATCTTGACAAGAAAATTAATGTCCATAAAGTATAGTATATATATTTTTTGCCTAAAGGGAAGCTCTATGCCGCTTGTAACACTCGACAATACCATAACTATCGCAATTTCTGTGAGTGATCGCTACGCTAGTGCTGAGTGGTACGAAAAAAAACTGGGCTTCACACTTGCCTATCATTTGGATGAAGCCGGATGGAGTGAACTGCATACCAAAACAGAAGGCGTCACCCTAGGTCTAGGCGAACATAATGAGCCTTCGCCTGGAAACTCTGTCCCAGTATTCGGAGTATCGGATATCGTCGTGGCACGTAAGGCATTAGAAAAAGAGGGTGTTGAGTTCGATGGAGAAACCATGACGATTGAAGGGATGGTAAGCACGGCAACCTTCTACGATCCTGACAAGAATGCACTCATGCTTGCACAAGATCTTTCTGGTGAAGGTCATTAAAAAGTTAGGTGAACGCCAGGATTTTACTTTGGCCGGTTAGGCACCGACTGACGCCTGGTTACACGGCTTAGAAAAACGATATGCATAAACACAAAAATGTGTATCGACCCGCGCTTTAAAATCGCTAAACAGCCCCCATGAATGCTTTAATCGATCCGTCTAAGTTTCAAGATCCGTTTATCACAGCCAAGGGGGAAACCCGGGCATCCGTGGCGTGGGATCAATTAAAGACGCTGTGGCTCAATACAGGCAGTCTTTGCAATATTACCTGTGCGAATTGTTACATCAAAAGCTCACCGACTGCGGATCATTTTGTTTATCTGACGACCGACGATATTACGGATTATCTGGATGAGATTGACGCTATGGATCAGGGCGCGGTCGAAATCGGCATGACGGGCGGCGAGCCGTGTATGAACCCGCATTTTGCCGCAATGTCCGAATTGGTTTTGGCGCGCGGACATGACCTGCTCGTGCTGACCAATGCAATGAAGCCCATGATGCGCCGGCGCGTGCAAGACGCTATTTTGGATCTCAATGCCCGTTTTCCGGGCAAGTTAACATTTCGGGTTAGCCTCGATCATTTTACGGCCGCCGGACATGACGCCGAGCGCGGCGATGGTAGTTTTGAAATCGCGCTGACAGGCATGGATTGGTTGGCGGAACATAATTTATCCATGCATATAGCTGGCCGCGCCATGTTTAGTGAAAGCGACATGATTGCCAGAGACGGCTACCGCGCCCTGATTGAAAAACACGGCTGGGATATTGATGCGTCGAATCCGGCCGCGCTAATGTTATTTCCGGAAATGGATGAGCAGGTAGATGTGCCTGAAATTACGACAGCCTGCTGGGACATTCTCAGCGTTCATCCCGAGAGCATGATGTGCGCCAATTCCCGCATGGTGGTCAAACGCAAGGGCGCGGACAAGCCGGCCGTTTTATCCTGCACGCTGCTGTGGGATGATCCGCAATTTGAAATGGGGCAAACCCTCAAAGAGAGTCTGACACCGGTACAGCTTAATCATCCGCACTGCGCAAAATTTTGCGTTCTGGGCGGCGCGAGCTGTTCAGCATAAAATCCTGAACGAGCTTTACTGAACAAACTCACTTTCGCCGATTGATTTCGCCAAAAACTTGTCCAGCGCTTCGAAAAACTCTTTGCGGTTTTCTTCATTTGATAAGAAGTGATCTTCGTCCTTAAAGGTCAAGGTCGTGAGCTTGGCATCGCTTTTCTTGAGGGCTGACTTCATGCGTTTGAACTGATCATAGTGAACCCGCTGATCGAGCGTACCATGGGCCATAAATACGGGTCCTGTCATTTCCGCGGCCCGTTTGACCGGGGAATTTTCCTTGAGGTTGTCCTTATCACTAAAGCCCTTCAAAAAGCCGCGCGCTGTTATTTTTCCGAAGCGATATTTCTTCATGTCATTGATCAGGTCTTTGAGGTCAGTAACCCCCGCCATAGAAATCGTGCAGGCATAAAGGTCAGGGTTCTTAATCTTTGCAATCAGAGCCGCATAACCGCCATATGACCATCCCGCGATACAGGTCCGCGCCGGGTCCGCATACCCTTTTTCAATCAGCCAGCGCGTGCCATCTTCTACATCTTCTTGCATCACGACCCAATTCTTGCGGCCCGCTTCTTCGAATTCTTTTCCGTACCCGACAGAACCCCTGAAGTTCATTTGCATCACGCCATAACCCCGGCTGGCAAAAAACTGTGCCAAATAGTCAAAGCGTTTGGAATCGCGTGCATAGGGTCCCCCATGCGGCAAGATGATAAATGGAAGCCCTTGCGGTTTCCCGGAGACGCTGCCCGGGATAGTGACAAAGGCCGGGATTTTTTGACCATCACGTGCTGTATATTTGATTGAAACAACTTCGCCGAGATCCTGACCTTTGATATCGTCATACATTGGAGAAATGCGGGACAAATCAAGCGTTTTGGAATCCATCAGGTAAATACCACCAGGTTCACTGGGACCGGAAATTTTAATAATCACATCGGAATAATCAGGCGTGCTATCAATATAGTCGACCGATAATTTCGGATATTTTTGCCGTAGACGGTCGAGTGAGGACTGCCGGGAACCGAAGAGTTCAGTCTCGTTATTTTCAGAAACGTAACTGGCTCCGACGATCTCCGAGCCATCATTACTCAGGACAATGCCGGACACATCATATGTGTCATTATGAAATATTTTGCGGGTAATCTGTTTCTGAGAAAGATCATAAACATAAAGCCCCATCGTATTTTTACCATTATACCGACCAACTATCATTTCATCGGGATTTGACGTGAACCCGTAAATGGTCTCATTACCTTTTAGGCCCGGATAATCTTTGTAGGAACTCCATTTATTATCATCGTCTTTATCGCGAATGCGAAGCGTCCATTTTTCGGTACTTTTATCAGCCAGCCCCTGGCCGACCCGGATTTCACCGCGTAAATCCGTATACCATTCTTGAATATTGGCTGATCCGCGCCTGATTCTTGTATACTCACCTGTCCTCACATTTACTTTTTGAACATCAGGCGCGATGACGTTCTCATCCGAAAAACTCATCAAAATATGGTCCGGATCACTCCGAAGCATATCGATTACGTCGTTATTAAACTGTCGGAAAAAACTTTCACGTCCCATTCGGGATCCCACACTTTTTCCATTATTGGGCTGAACCAATATTTGGCCTTCTTGGGTGTTCGCATTCAATGAATAAAGATGCCCTGTCGTAATCGGCGTGCTGCCATAATTATGACTTTCCCAAAAACTACCCAAAACAATCTCATCATTGGCCCATGTCACCCATTGAGGCTTGACACCCTTGGCAAGACCCACGGCCATAGGCTTTCGTCCGCTGTTATCGATATAGAATATGCCTAAACCATAAGACCCGCCCATATTTACAAAGGCTGCTAGTCGGCTGCCATCCGGGGAAATTGCCGCATCATACACTTTGGGAAGTTGTCCAAAAGCTTCAGCAGGTGGTTTGGAAAAGGCCGGAAAAGAAAGGGCCAAAGTCGCAAAAATGATGATAATAAGATGTCGCATATTATTCCCCCACGAATAAAAAAGTGAGGTTATGCTGTTTTAAGCAACCTGGCAAGGCTCCTTTCAGTACTTCCTTTAGGACGTAAAATGTTTCGACAATCTCAAGCCCTGAGCCTGATAATGAGATCCGTTCTGACCATAAAGCACATTTGGGACGGCCTGCATGGGTTCAAAAATCAAACGCGCCACAGGCTGCCCATGGCGGAGTAAAAACGGCACATCTCGCCCCCTCACCTCTAGCACGGCTCGTGAGCCTGTGCCGCCCATATCACTGACTCCAAAACCCGGGTCGAAAAAGCCCGCATAATGCGCCCGAAACTCACCTATTTCTGTGGCGATCGGCGCCATTTCGGCGGCCTGATCGATCGGAATTTCAACAGCCTCTTTGGATGCGAGAATATAAAATTCCCCCGGATCCAGAATAAGGAGACCATTCGGCGCTTTTAGCGGCACCCAGAAATCCTCGGCTTTATGGGCCGCAACCTTGGATACGGTTACCATTCCCGCATGACGACGGGCGCGATAGCCTATGACCGCATCGTCACCTGAGCCCTGTAAGTCTATGCTGACAGTTTGGGTTTCCAGTCGTTGATGAGGACCATTTCGGAACCGAAGCTGTACAAGGCGATCACCGGGTGCAACCAGAACTGAAAATGTTCGCGGCGCAATTTCCACATAGATCGGCCCTTTATAACCCGGTGGAATGGCATCAAAAGCCGTGGCTCCATCACAAATTACCCGTGTGAAAACATCCAGGCGGCCCGTTGAGCTCTTGGGATTTGCCGCCGCCGAGTGACTCGGACTAAGCGATAAAGCCTCCTGCAACGGGACCAAGTAAACACAACCCGTTTCCAGCACCGCGCCCCCGGAGATATCAATCTCATGCATTTTGACATCAGACAAGCAATCGACAACAGACCGGTTCTTGCCCGGTAAAAAACTGGCCCGCAGCCTAATGGCTTTGTGCCCGAGTCGTAAATCAAGGCTGGCAGGCTGTATTTGGGTTTCGTTTAAGGCCGAATCTGCCGTTATTGCGCCGCTGCGCAATAGAGCCTCAATGGCTTGTTGGGGTAAAATTCCGGTCTTCATCACAATTTTTTACCATTACCTTCCCCTTAGGCAAGAATGAACTGCATTTTTAACAATTCAAGTGGATAAGACCCTTGCGCCTATCATCCAATTCATAGAAAGTGATTTCTCATTTGGGTCGGGAAAACATTGAGAGGGACTGGCGTGTACGAACAAAAAACACGCGATGTCGTCGTTAGAGTAGAACCAGATTATTTAGATGAGCAATCGTCACCTGACGATAGCCGCTTTATTTGGGCATATACGGTCGAGATCGAAAATCAGACAGAATTAGACCTTCAGGTCGTGGAGCGGTTCTGGAAAATCGCCGATAGCCGCGGTCAGGTTCAGGAAGTTCGCGGCGCTGGAGTCGTCGGCGAACAGCCCGTTTTAAAGCCGGGTGAGGTGTTTCGCTATACCTCAGGGGCGCCTTTATCTGCCCCGTCCGGTATGATGCTCGGCAATTACTATATGGAGACACCCGCAGGGGATCGGTTCGAAGTAGAAATACCGCCCTTCCTGCTCGATAGTCCGCACCAACCCAAAATATTGAATTAAAAAAAGCCCTCACCTAAATGAGGGCTTTTTTAATGGGAGTAGTCAGTTTCAACGTGGGAGATTTGAAACTGGCGAAGTAAACATTTTAGCTTTCGTCTAATTCATCACTCTCCTTGCAAGGGATATGCCAGAATTATTTACCCGAATTAGGTTACGCAGAGGCGTGATGAATTTTTATAACACAGAGCTGGAGAGATCCCGTCCCATTATGGAACAATTGGATCAAGGATAAGATCGGTAAATCGGCGCCGGAGTTGAATTTACAGACCCATTAAAAGTTTGACCGGCCCTCATATAAGGATTGGCGATCAAAAATCCTTCGACATAATTGGGCGGAAGGTAAAGCGGGATATCCTGACTATCTCTCCCCAGAAGCGCTATGCTGAGCCCATCAAACTTGGCAGCTGCCAATCGATCAGCCGGAATATGCAAAGTGAGCCTTTCCTCTTTGACGCACTGCGTAACCTCATATGTGCTGGTCTGATATCGATCAGGATAATATTTAAAGGCGCGTGCGGATTTTTTATTTTGTCCGCCAAAGGCACGATCAAGCTGCCGAGACATTGGCTTCGGCCTGGACGATCTCGATCGCGTTGAAGGCGCGGGTCTGGATGGGCGTGAGGTCGCAGCGCGGCTAGGTCTTGACGGCGCCGAAGCTCTATTCGAATTGGGCGGCGACGTGCGGGTTACGCGACGCGGCTCTGGCGCGGCTCGTGACGCTGATGGCGTTGATATTCTAGGCGCTTTCACCGGATTCGGGGTCGACTTTATCGGCCGTTTATCCGTTCGCATTGGAATGCTGCGCGGTACCGGGCGCGAACTAGAATTGTCTCGCTGACGCGCATTCGAAAGTCTGTACTCATTGGCTCGATCTGGCCGAATAATGTCCGCCCGAGTTCGAATAGTCGGCGACGGAGGAATTTTTACGGGTTGAGAAACCCGAGCAATCGGGCTTTTAACAGGTCTTCGATTGGCATTGCGCGTCGCCGCCGTCGATAACATGCGATCCCCAAGCATATCAGGCCGAATGACATTGCGACTGGTAATTCTCTGATTGTCATTTTGATCAGACCGAACAACCTCAACGGGGTCCTTAGGCGGAACGGTAATAGTCAAAACATCATTTGAACGCCGACCTGTCCTATTGCGGTCATTGCGGTGATCATAGCCATGATAACCGTAATAGTTCGACCGAAGACCGCGCCAGGCCCCGTAGCGAATTCTGTCATTATAGCTGTAATAGTGACTGTGACCCCGATAGCGCGGATAAGCCCGGTAAATCCCCCCGACATGTCCGTAATTGGCCCCACGATAGTAACCATCATCATAAACAATTCGCGTGGTATCTCGCGTACAATCGAGGGTTTGCACGTCATAACTCATGATATTAACCGGCTCGCCGTTCATAAACACAGCATGTTCAAGCCCTTTAGCATCATAAGGATCCCGGGAGCCCGCCGCATATAAAGCGGTCACGTCAATATAAGCGCCGCCGGTCAGACTCACGCCATCGCGAGATATGCCGCTTGATGCCGAACGTAAGGCGGCGGAACCCGCGAGGCGACTATCATTTTCAAAGGGATCAAAGTCCGGCGCGTAATATTCTGTGCGTCCGGTCAAAGGATCAAATCGGGACTCGACATCCGCCGCTATTTGCTGGGGTGATAAAGCCGGAAGAGACTGGGTGGACGCATAGCTCGGATTATAGCGCGTACCGCTGGTTGTGTAAGATAAGGCTGAAACGCTGTACAGCGCGCTTGAAAGGATCAAACCGACTCCAAGCTTTTGAAAAATGTTAGCGCTCAGTTTTTCGGATATTTTGACCATCATACCCCATATCATAGCAAATCTGAGACCAATCTGAAAATTAAATTCACATTTCGTTCATCTTTTACCAGCCGGCGCTGACTTCGCTCTTCAATCTGTCTCCAAAAGACTTATATAAATTCCTATGCCGATCGCCAAACTTGACCGAACTCTAATCCGCCTCTCTGGAGAGGGTGTCCATGACTGGTTATCCGGTCTGATTACCAATTCTCTTGAGAGCGAAATTAACTTTGCAGCTCTACTCACGCCGCAAGGTAAAATCATCGCGGATTTCTTTGTGATCAAAGACAATGATGATCTGATTTTGGACACAGCATCAAAGTTTGGCGAGACTGTCAAAAAAAGACTTTCTATGTACCGCCTCAGAGCACCCATTGAAGTTACCGAGGATGATCGCGACGTTTATGCAGCTTGGGACGGTACAGGTGATGAAGGATATTCCGATCCCAGACATGAGGCACTTGGACGACGGATTATAGCGCATGATATTGTCTCTGAAGACACAGACGATGCCTATAATCAACATCGTCTCAAACTCGGCATTCCAGATAGTCAGTGGGATTTTGAAACAAGCGAAGTTTTTCCGGCCAACGCCAATATGGACCGACTGGCGGGTGTGGATTTCAAAAAAGGCTGTTTTGTTGGCCAAGAAGTCGTTAGCCGCATGTACCGAAAAACCGAGGTTAAGAAACGTATGGTCGGGTTTGAATTTGCGGGTGAGCTGACCGGCGAAAAAATTACCGGCGGTGATCGTGTCCTCGGCGAGGTTATGTATGTTCATGACCAAAGCGGCATGGCGATGATGCGGCTGGACCGCTTGGCAGACAATGTAAAGCCGCTTAAGGTCGGCACAACCGAAATAAATTTACGTGAGATTTAAACGTTTAGCTCCAAAGCCCATGCCCGACGATTGGGAGGAGATCGGTTGCCAATATGCAAATTCATATTATGAATTGCGGAATTCGAATGAATTCAAAGCGATAGATGATCCACGTAAGAGACCAAAAGAAGGCGCGGTTAAAGTTTATTTAGTACCACGGAATGAAACGGTTTACAGTTTATTTGAAACAGCCATTAGGTCTGAAAAATTTCTTGATGCCGTCCGATTTTTTATGAGGCAGGAAAATAGAATGATGGAGGAGGAGTGGGAGGTTTACCCCCCGGAAGATAAAGATCAACGCCTTGAAGCCTCGCTAATAAAATCAGCTTTTAAATATTACTGGGGGAGCAAACATGCCGGTTTGCCGCTTCACCTCGGTCATGTTTTCGATAGAATGTATATGTATGCCAGTGAGGCCGTCTGGGCATATGTAAACGGCGAAGATATTGAATGGTGCTATGCACTTATAGATGAAGATCTTGACCGGAGTATGGATAAAGCTAGTTCATGGGTTGAAAAATCAATTATTCAAAGAGTGGAGAGATTTTAGTGGGTGATACTAACAGTACTTTCTTAAATCAGATCGATTCATGATCAAAACAGCATGGCGATGATGCGGCTGAACCGCTTGGCAGACAATGTGAAGCCGCTTAAGGTCGGCACAACCGAGATAAATTTACGTGAGATAGCCCATGGAAATTCGGCGTAACGACCCACGAGACTTT
>JAHDDC010000022.1:5557-40284 GCA_020629545.1 Hellea sp. | reverse complement strand
ATAAATTTACGTGAGATAGCCCATGGAAATTCGGCGTAACGACCCACGAGACTTTCGCGCTTTTGCGAAGCTCAATATAGCCTGGATCAAAGAGCTTCACCACGTCGAAGCTTCAGATCAATATATGTATGATCATCCGGAAAGTTATGCCCAGAACGGAAATTCAATTTTCGCTGTCATCATTGATGACCAGGTGGCAGGTGTCTGTGCCCTCAAGAAAGATGATGAAGACGAATGGGAACTCACAAAAATGGCCGTCGATGAACGGTACAGAGGACGGGGTATCGGTAAAATCATCATGGATAAGGTTGAAGATTATGCCCGCAAGGAGCTGGGCTTATCGCGAATTTATCTTATCAGCAATACGGTCAATGCAGCCGCAATTCGGCTGTATAAACGATGCGGCTGGAGCGTAACACATGAGGGGCCGCACCCCCGATATGCCCGCGCCGATATCGCCATGGAGAAATATCTATGATCAATCTCGATGGCCGTAAATTTTTTCCAGTGAAAAATTCTCAAAACGGCCGGGTGACGTCAGACGCTATATTCGTATTCAATCAGACTGGGAATAACTTTACCGCGACCTATGAAGGTCCTGGTTTTTCCGACGGTCATCTTATTGGGACAATGACCGATAATTCTCGCGGCTCAATTATATATCATAGCCGCGCATCCGATGGAGCATTAGACGCGGGCGCCGCTGAGGCTGTTTTTTCTCAGACCCCTGAAGGCATAATCATAGAGATGGAGTGGCGCTGGCTGACCGGTTCCCTTAAATCTGGTCATTCACAATACAGAGAAATATTATGAGTCATAACCCCGATCTCAATCGCTGCGGCTGGGTTCCGCCGCATGATGAACTCTATTGCCATTATCACGATACGGAATGGGGGCGGCCGATTTGGGACGACAAAGCCTTATTCTCAAAATTAATTCAAGATGGCATGCAGGCGGGACTTGCCTGGATCACCATCCTGCGGAAACGCGACAATATATTACGGGCCTTTGACGGTCTGGATCCCGACATAATAGCGCATTACACAGATAAGGATCGCGAGCGCCTACTCGCGGACGCTGGCATTATCCGGTCGAAATTGAAAATAAATGCAGCCATTCATAACGCTCAGATATTTATAAAAATGCGGGATGAAGAATCTATCGATTTTAGTGAATATCTTTGGAGCTATGTCGGCGGAAAACCGATTGTCAATCAATGGAAGTCCCGAGAAGATGTGCCTGTCGATTCTGCGGAATCTATCGCATTATCTAAAGATCTTAAAAAACGGGGATTCAAATTTGTGGGCCCTGTTATTCTGTACGCATTCATGCAGGCCGTTGGCATGATCAATGATCATGAGATCAGCTGTCACGTATATGGACCTTACCCGGCGTAATGCCCTATATTGAGAACAATGCTGCCAACAGCCATCATGGTCATAACAAATATGCCCAGATATAATGTTCTGCGATAACGCACGCGGCGCACCTCGGACTGGCTAAAGCCCAAGTTCACCATAAGTCTGTCAATATGATGTGTCATCTCTCTCGTCTTTTATTTTTGTTACGTTCCATATGGGTATTCGGATCACCTATTTAAAGATGTGTCTGTCCGAATTCGTCGGCTTTAGATCAAATGAAATCGGCTTAAAAAACGATTTTTGATAGGATCAAGCCGCTCACAAACAGCATCAGATACGGCCCTAAACCGGAACGAGTTTTGGAGCTGCGTGTCCAAACTGCGGATCTGAAAAATGAGGTCATTTGCGCTCCGTTAGCGCAATCTTAACATTTTGGAATGGGCGGGCGCCGTGACCCAGGTCACGCTATCAGGTCTTATAAACCTTGCTTTTCCAGAAATTCATCGAAGACATCAAAAAACTGATTTCGGTATTCGTCTTGTTCCAGGAAAACTTCATGCAGAGCCCCAGGAACAACTTTCCAATCGATTTTAGCCGCTTTTGCAAAATCAACATTGGAAATCGGATCAACAATGGGATCACCACCAGCAGCTACAATAAGGCCGGGAATTTTTAGTTGCGGAGCATTGCGATTGACATAAGACATGGCCTTTAAGGCCGCACTGACCCAGGCAAATGTCGGACCGGCGACGCGAAGTTCTGGCGTTGTTTCAAAATAGCTGGCCCACTTTTTAAAACGGGTTTTATCGGATGTTAGCTTGTTACCGACAAACGGAACCGGAAGCCCGCCTTGCTGTTTCTGAAACGGCATGTTGCGTTTTGAAAACCCTAACAGATTAAATATTCTGATAAAATATTCGGTTACCCGGGTTTCGACATCAAATATTCCCAGCATAGGCGCACTGCAAATTATGGCGCTGGGGTTCATAACACCGCTCAATACAGCCATGAGAGCAATACATCCTCCCATGGAATGCCCCATTACGAGATGAGGTTTTGGGAGCGATCCTTCAAAACTTTCCGCTACGAAAGCCAGATCATCTGCGTAGTCCTGAAAGTTTTCGACATAACTTTTAAGTCTGTCGTCCAGCAGTCTGTCCGAAAGTCCCTGGCCTCGCGGGTCCATAATCAATACATGGAAGCCTCGCGCGAGGAAATCTTCAATAGTCTCGAAATATTTTTCGATAAACTCAGTTCTACCCGGACAGAAGATAATAGATCCGCGCGGATCATCTTGGGAGGTTTGCGCCAACATGACACGAAGCCTGACACCGCTTCTGTTAATGTAGTAAAACCTACTTTGCTTCGCGATGACATCTGGCAAAGCGACGCCCATTGGCCTAACGACTTCGGCTGGTTCCAGGTCCTGTTTTTGCACCACCGTTTTTCCCAAAAATAAAGGGGCCAAACGGCCCCTGTTTCGCCCCGTAACAAGCTCTACATAGAGCTAAATAAGCTTTGTAGTCCCATCGCGACTGACATATCACCGGCCACTTTAAGCTTGCCGGACATAAAGGCCATCATCGGGTCTAGGTCACCTGAGGCCAAGGCTTCGAAATCGTCCTTGGAAACAGAAATCGTGCAATCTGCGTCGTCATCCGCCTCTTTGGCCTCTGTACCGGACGCAAAGATTTTACCGTCATCACCAAAATCAAATTTGACTGACTTATCCAGACCGCCAGCTTTACCTAGAGCTTCCGTCATTTTTGCAACAATATCTGCATTATCCATTGTGGATCCTTTCACTGAAATTTGATCCTCTTATGAAAAATTTTCAGATCAATTGCCAGCAAAAATAACGGTAATCCTGAGCAATTATTTAACCCGGCTTTCTGAACTTGAGTGTCGCGCGATCACTCTCACCTATATTTTTATAGGCCGCCGCGTCAAAGTCTGAAGCCTCTGGAGAGCCTTCTTTTGGCGTACGTGAACTCGGAGGTAGTGTCCAAACCCCAAATGGGTGATCCGCTGTGTCCTTGGGATTAGCATTAACTTCGCTGCTGCCGACAAACTCAAAGCCGGCGGCTTTGGCGAGTGATTTCATATAGCTTTCCTGGACATATCCTGTGGCGCCGCGCGGATCCTGAGCCATAGTCTCTGGAAGTCTATGTTCAACAACACCGAGAATGCCGCCGGGCTTTAACCCGTCATAAAATGTGGCGAAGGCTTCCTCGGCATATCCGCTGCCCATCCAATTATGAACATTGCGGAAAGTCAGGATGACATCCGCACTATTAGGAGCAATTGTTAATCCGCTATCCTTGGAAAAGGCCGCATAGTTGATGTTCCCATAAACATCTGTATCCGCATATTTAGCTTTGAAAGCTTCAACCCGCTTCATAGCCCGTTCGCCCTGACTCTCGTGATAAAGAGCCGCCGTATATGTGCCGTTATTCTCGGCCAAATAGGGCGCGATCGCGTTGGTATACCAGCCGGGCCAGATTTCGACGACGTTTTTTCCGGGGCCGACCTCAAAAAATTCCAGGGTCGGTTTTGGATTTCTAAATTTATCACGCTCGGCTTCTTTGGCGCGGCGCGGATGCGCTAAGACGTCTGACAGGCTCACCGGAGCTGCGACTTCGGTTTTGGATGGGGCCGGCGTATCACCAGTGGAAGCCGTTTTGGCTTTGCAAGCCCCCATGCCGAACGATAGCGCCAGGGCCAAGGTCGTTTGAGCTAAAATTTTTCGCATAATTCTCTCCGAATGATATTTGCGAGCAAATTAATCGAGAGATCACAAAAAGCAAGACAGGGACCATCACGAAAACTTGACGTTATGGGGCAAAGGTTTGCGAATCTCCGCAAATCATGAAAGATTGGTCCAATGGAGCCTCTTTTCACATATGGAGATATATCGCTAAGCCTGATTGAATTGGTGGCTGCCGTCACCTTGATCTTGCTGAGTGTTCTACTGACGCTCTTATTTGCGCGGCGCTCGGCAAGCGTTATGCGGCATCATTTGACGGATATGAACCAGCGCCAGGTTGAGCTCCAAGGACGCTTGTCACAATTTGCAGAAGACTCGGCGCAACGGGAAAATCAACTCCGCGAAACGCTCGACAAACGCTTGGATACCGTATCCGAGCGCGTTGGAAAAACGATTGTCGATACGCAGGAACGAAACTCACAAAACTTGAAGCAACTTCACGAACGCCTGGCTCTGATCGATAGAGCTCAGAAAAACATAGAAACACTTTCCGGGGAAGTATCAGGATTACAGAACCTATTATCCAATAAACAGGCCCGCGGCGCATTTGGTGAAAAACAGATGCAGGATCTGATTACGGACTATCTGCCGCCAAATTCCTTTTCCTTTCAAGCCACATTATCTAACCATAAGCGGGTCGATGCGCTCATCCATATGCCGGGTGATCAGGGCGACGTGGCCGTGGATAGTAAGTTTCCGCTCGAGAGTTGGAGGCGCCTAATGGCGGCCGAAAACACGCCCGATGAAACCGCAGCTCAACGGGATTTTGCCAGAGACGTCCAGCTCCATATCAAAGCGATAGCGGACAAATATCTCATCTTTGGCGAAACCCATGACGTCGCCATGCTGTTTCTTCCCAGCGAAGCTGTCTATGCAGAACTCCACACAAATTTCCCAAAGGTGATCGAAGAAGGCTTTAAACGCAAAGTCATGATCGTATCGCCGACGACCTTTATGGCCACGCTTCATACCATGCGGGCTGTCATGAAAGACGCCGCTATGCGCGAGCAAGCCCATATTATTCAGCGCGAAGTCGGCGCAATGGCCAAAGACGTATCTCTACTCGATCAACGCGTGGCGAAATTGCAGCAACACCATAATCAGTCTACGGAAGACTTGAGGCAAATCAGAATTTCAACGGATAAAATCACCAAGCGCGCCGATAAAATAGACGCGCTCGAAGACAATATAGAGGCAACCTCACCCACTAACATTACGGACTTTAGAAAGTCCGGGTCTTAAAGGAGCCTTGCAATGATGTGGTATGATGGACGTTTATTTCGTCCGATTTCGACAACCGGTCGAAGCCAGACCGGGGATGACACGATCTTTCAATATTCACAGAAAGCGGACCGCCTAACGGGAAAATATTCCGGCGGCGAGATTGAGCTAGGCCATCTTATCGGCCTGGTCGATGAGCATGGAAATATCAATATGCGATATCATCATCTGACTTATGAGGGTCTGCTCATGACCGGCAAATGCAAGTCTCGGCCCGAGATCATGGAAAATGGTAAAATCCGCCTGCATGAAAGATGGGTCTGGACGTGCGGAGACCGCTCTAAAGGTACGAGTATCTTGGAAGAGATCTAAAAAGGTCGCCGGGATGAAAGTGCAGCATTGATTGTGCCGTCATCAAGATAATCCAGCTCGCCTCCGACCGGTACGCCGTGGGCAAGTCTGGATATGGTGGCCCCATGACCCTCAATATGATCCGTAATATAATGGGCGGTTGTCTGGCCATCCACGGTCGCATTCATGGCCAGAATAATTTCTGTGACGCCTCCGGCCTTTACCCGCCCGATCAGGCTGGCGATGCGCAAGTCTTCTGGGCGAATACCGTCAATCGCGGATAGAGTTCCGCCGAGCACATGATAGACGCCTTTAAATGTAGCAGCGCGCTCCATCGCCCAAAGATCCCCAACATCCTGCACAACACAAATTGTGGATTTGTCGCGGGCCGGCGCCAAACAAACATAGCACGGATTAGTGGCATCGACATTGCCGCAAATATTGCATTCTTCTATTTTGTCTGCCGCCTCAGCCATCGCACTTACTAAAGGACGCATAAGAGCTTCGCGTTTTTTAATCAGCTCAAGCGCGGCTCGACGCGCCGAGCGAGGTCCCAAACCCGGCAGTTTAGATAATAGCTTTATGAGCCGTTCTATTTCTGGACTTATATTTTGCGGCATAATCTGAGTTCTTGATTCGCATCACCATAGCGAAAAGCTGTTCAATTGCGAACGCCCAAGATAAGACGTGTCGTGTTTAATTTCCGCTGGACCCTGACTTGGGGTCGCGTTCATCATTGGCACCGTAAAAATAAGTCCCGTCCCAAGCCACGGAATTGGCGCGCCCATTAATATCTCGCAGGATATTTCCGTCATCATCAAGGGCCATGATATGCCCCATATTGATGAGTAGATCGACTGTGTCTTTGGAAATACCGGGCTCGACATAAACTTTGTCCGGCAACCATTGATGATGCATGCGCGGCGCTTGAACGGCAGCTTTTACGTTCATGTCAAACTCGATCATATTCAATATGACCTGTAAGGTTTGCGTGATAATGGTTGATCCGCCAATGGACCCCGTCGCCAATAGGTTGCGGCCATCTTTGCGCACAATAGACGGGCTCATGGAAGATAGTGGCCGTTTGCCGGGCTCAATTTTATTGGCTTCGCCGCCGATCAGGCCGTAACTATTGGGAACGCCGGGTTTGGAAGAAAAGTCATCCATTTCGTTATTTAGTAAAAACCCTGCGCCGTCGACTGAATATCCGCTGCCATAGGAAAAGTTCAGCGTATAGGTCACGGAAACGGCATTCCCCTCCCCGTCCATAACCGAATAATGGGTTGTCGCCGGACTTTCATCAGGGAAGGTGGTTGCCGGCGCAATATCTTTGGAACGAGAGGCTGTTTCCAGATCAATCGAACCCCGTAACTGCTCAGCATATTTCGGGCCGGTTAGGGCTGCAACGGGAACCTCATAAAAATCCGGATCGCCCAGATGTTTGGACCGGTCCGCATAGGCGCGCCGCATCACTTCAATCAGCTTATGTAAATAGGCCGCGCTATTATGGCCATCATCTGCCAGATCATATCCTTCGAGCACGCCCAGCATTTGCACAATATGAACACCGCCCGATGATGGCGGCGGCATGGAGGCGATTTCATAGCCGCGGTATTTTCCGGTAACGGCAGCGCGCGTAACTGACTTATAATTTTTTAAATCATCCTTAGTCATCACGCCGCCGCCCGCCTGCATTTCGGCGACGATAAGGTCTGCGGTCTCGCCGTCGTAAAATCCAGCGCGGCCATTTTTGACGATACGGCGTAAAGTTTTAGCCAGATCTTTTTGAACCAGAATATCGCCCGCCGCATATCCTGCCGCGCCGGGCTTGAAAAAATAGTCGATTGAGGATGGGTCAATCGATAGAGCTTTGCGGTGATTTTCCAAGCTGGCCGACAAACTATAAGACACCGGAAAGCCCTGCTCCGCCAGGCGGATGGCCGGTCCGATGACCTGACGGCGGCTCATGGTTCCATAAGTCTCCAGCGCGTCCAGCATCCCCATAACAGTGCCCGGAACCCCCACAGAGTTATGACTATACCAAGACAGATTTGTGTCGACATTACCGTCAGGACCTAAAAACATATCTCGGCTGGCGCGCGCCGGAGCCATTTCGCGAAAATCAAGGGCGATCACCTCGTCCTTCTCGGCAAGAGACACCATCATGAATCCGCCGCCGCCAATATTGCCCGCTTGCGGATGGGTAACGGCGAGCGCAAACCCGGTCGCGACAGCCGCGTCCACCGCATTTCCGCCGCGACGCAATATTTCTTTTCCAACGTCTGCGGCAATCGCGTCCTGCGCGGCCACCATACCATTTTTCGATACTTCAGGGCTGATAAGACTATCAAACTTAACGGCCGGCTGAACCTTTATGGGTTCTTTGGCAATCGCCGGGATGGCCAAGCATGTGGCCAATAAAAGGCTTGATATCAGACGCATAAAAAATCCTCGCTTAAGCGAGGATTATCTAAATCTTAGAAATAGAATTCAATGGAAAAAGGAATTTTCCTAAAACGGCATATTCATACCAGGCGGAAGCTGCAAATCGCCAAATGCCGATTTCATTGTTTCGGCCCGAACCTCATCGAGTTTTACTTTTGCATCTTGAAAAGCTGCGACTATCAGGTCTTCCAGGATTTCAGCCTCTTCCGACAGAAGAGACGGATCAATTTTGAGCCCGCTCATATTTCCTTCACCCGATAATGTGACGGTGACGAGACCTGCGCCAGAACGACCCTCCGCCGTCAAATCAGCGACCTTCGCCTGTGCGTCTTGCATTTTGCTTTGCATTTCTTTGGCTTGCTTCATCAAGCCCATAAGATCCTTCATGAGTCAGTCCTGCTCCGGGTTCTCTCCGCCAAATTCAGCGGGAATTACATTTGTTACTGATGTAGTCGCGACGTCGCGAATTTCAAGCAATTTGGCATTTTTCAGCAGTGAATGCGAAAACGCAGGATGAGACCGATCTTTGGCGTCTTGTTCCGCAATCGCTGTTCGGCGGGCATCGGATATGGTTGGGGCTCCGACTCCGTCTTCCTGCTCAATCAACCATAAATTTCCAGTCAAGTCCCGCAGGGCTTCGACCATCCGGCCAATTAATGTTACCGGCCCGTCTTTCATCTTTTCAACGGTAATCGCGCCGGGCCGGAACCGAATGACTTTGATGTGTTTCTCAATATCATATTTGAGCTGGATTTGGGTATCTGTCAGGTTTTCTGTCAGATCCGTCAGGGCTTCAATATTGATCTGTGGGCGCGGCGCGGGGCCTGATGACGGTACCGGAGCAACCATCGTGTTTCCGCCGCCCGGTTGCGGGGAAAAATCATGTCTTTGCGGCGGAGAACCGGACATCAATTCTCGGCCCGGCGCAGAGCTTGATGACGGAGAGGCTGATGCAGCGGGTGAACTTGTCCCGCCGCGGGCTGCGACGGGCAGGCTAAAATTTCCGGATTTTATTTCCTTGATAATTTCCGCTGCAAGCTCAGGTGGCGGGAGCTGCCCTGCGACAGAAATCTTTAGCAGCGCCATTTCGGCCGCGGCCAGCGGCACCGGCGCTGTCCGAACATCGCCATAGGCTTTGAGCAGCATTTGCCAAACGCGCGTGAGCTCGCCTGTTGTCATATTCTCGGCGAGGTCTTTCAAGCGCGCTATTTGATCAGGCGCGGCTTCAAATGCCGCTTCATCACCAAGAGTTTTAGCCCGGCTGACCTCATGACAAATATCCAAAAGGTCCCGAATAACGACAACAGGGTCTGCCCCGTCATCATATTGGGCCCGCATTTCCGTTAGCGCAGCGGCGCTATCTCCGCTGGCGGCACTGGAAAAAAGTTCAACAACTCTGCCTCGGTCTGCCAGACCCAACATGGACCTGACCTCTTCAAAGGTAACCGCGCTACCATCCAGGCTGCCCTGAACAATGGCTTGGTCGAGCAGCGACAAAGCATCACGGACGGAACCTTCGGCGGCCCGGGAAATCAGGGTCAGCCCTTCCTCATCGACCGTCACATTTTCCTTGGCGCAAATTCCGCTAAGATGATCTTTGAGTAATTTCGCCTCAACCCGGCGCAAATCAAAACGCTGACAGCGCGAGAGAACCGTGATCGGAACTTTTCGAATTTCAGTTGTGGCGAATATAAATTTGGCGTGGTCTGGAGGCTCTTCGAGCGTTTTTAGCAGCGCGTTAAAAGCACCTGTCGACAGCATGTGAACTTCGTCGATGATGTAGACTTTATAACGTGCGGAAACCGGCGCATAACGGACGCCATCCAGAAGTTCGCGCATATTTTCAACGCCGGTGCGAGAGGCGGCGTCCATCTCCAGCACATCCATATGCGAAGATGCCATAATAGATTCGCAATGAACCCCCGGATTGCCCAAATTGACCGACGGGCCGTCTTCTGTATCGCTTTGATAATTCAGCGCCCGCGCCAGAAGACGCGCCGTTGTCGTCTTGCCGATACCGCGAACGCCGGTCAGCATAAACGCATGGGCAATACGTCCGGCCTTGAAAGCATTGGTCAGCGTTGTGACCATGGCCTCTTGTCCGATCATATCCTCAAAGGTAGTCGGCCGATATTTACGGGCCAATACCTGATAGGTCTGGGGCGTGTTGGAAGACTCGCTCATAACGCCTTATAGGACCAGATAATGGCTGATGAAAGGCCTGAGAATAGATTTGAAGTGAATGGTTTGAAGTGGAAGACTGAACCCTGACCCGAAAAAGACTCGTTACGGCTGCTTCGTTCCCGACCTGACCGGGTTGGCGAGGATTACGTCCAAAGCCAGCCTTCCGGGGGGCTATATGGCGAACGAAAGTGAAAATATCAAGTCTGGAATATGGAATTTAAAACGGTTTCATTTACGCCAGAAATGCTCTAGCTGTCGCCCATGACTTATTTACCTAGCCCTATGCCCTTTGCAGGCGCCGAACTTGATTATGCCGAAGACCGCCGTTCAATGGAAGATTTGAAGGCCTATCTCAACCGAAAAGACGCGAAAGCCGTTTTGTTTAAAGACGGAAAACCCGCAATGTCAGAGGACGGATCTCTCATGATGGTTCACCCGGACAAACTTAACGGAACCAATGTTAATCATCCGGCCCCCTTATTATTGGGCTTGCGCGGCGAAATGCCGGTTTTTGCCTTTAGCCTGCATGACAGTCAAAAACTGGTCGATGAAGAACGTTTCCAGGAAATGCGGGTAGTCGCTGGACGAATGAAGCCAGATGAGCTGGCGATTGCCGGACGGGCGAGGTCTTTGTTTCAATGGTATCATCACCACCAGTTTTGTTCTGCCTGCGGGAAAAAAACCCGGGCGGCCTATGCCGGCATGTATAGTCACTGCGAAGCCTGCAAGACCGATCATTTCCCCCGGGTAAATCCTGTGGTTATCATGTTGATTTTGCGAGGCGATAAATGTTTGCTAGGCCGTTCACCGGGCTGGCCGGAGGGCGCTTTCTCAGCACTTGCCGGGTTTATTTCTCCGGGCGAGTCTATGGAAGAAGCCTGTCTGCGCGAGACCAAAGAAGAAGTCGGTATCAATGTCACGGATGTACAATATGTGTTTAGTCAGCCTTGGCCGTTTCCAAGCCAGCTTATGATGGGACTTATCTGCCATACAAAGGAAGACAAGCTGACGGTGAACACCAAAGAGCTTGAAGCTGCGCAGTGGTTTTCAAAAGACGAAGTTCAAGCCGTTATGAATAAACAAGGCGATTCATTTATGCGTCCACCGAAATTTACCATAGCGCATCAATTACTCAGACACTGGCTGTCGCAATAATCAAGGCTTTCCAAACAGGGCACAACCGATTTTGAAGATTCCGGATTTAAGGTAATCTCGCCTCAGAATCACAAGGATGGCGCATGATATCCAAACGGCGCAAGCGGCCATAAATAGTCCCCCGCCGTCATTATTTGGGTCGATACCGAGCGGCGTAAATAAGTGAAAACTGATTGCGCCGGTCATCACTAATAGGCCGAGCAAAGCCCCGAACCCCTGCAGGCGCCTAAAACGTGGAATAATTCCCAAAAGCAAGGCGATTGAAGCCAATAGCTCCGCCCCGCCAATAACGTATTGCGAAAAAACTCCGGTAGGACCGAACAAACCATCAGCACCAAAACTAGCACTCCAGTCATTCAACCGGCCAAATATCTCCTGCGTATTGGGATGATTGGTAAACTTAAACCGGAGGCTGTCCAGAAAAACAGCGCTGCAAAAAATAGCGAGCGCCGCCGCGCCAATTTTTTTTAGATTCATCATTTTGCCCCTATCCTTGATTTACTTGCCGGCCAGTAAATCCGGAAAATTTCGATTGGCCTGAGAGATAAACCCCGGAACATCTTGATCCCATTGTTTCTGAATACGGCCGTTAAAGTTCAGAAAAAGACGGCCATCGCGGACCCGCCAGAACTTGGGAGACCCTTTGGCCAATTTTCCTTTAGCAGCAGCCCATGCGCAATAGCCGCCATATTGAGGCATAAAGGCTTCTGGATTTGTGTTAAACAGGTCAAGATTAGCCCGGCTGGAAAACTTCCATTGGGCGCCTTTAAACTCAATTGAATATCGGCTTTGTCCGGCTCTTGGTTTTCCGGAGAAAAAACTCACAACGTCATAACCACCAACAGCATCATTGTTACGCCAGGCCGTGTAAATTTCATCGGCTGTTCGCGCCTGGGCCGATTGCAGGGGGGCTACGACACCCATCATTAGGGCCAGCATAGTTAGGATGAGTTTCATATCGTGACTATAGCGGTTTTTAAATATCACTACAAACCTGTTTAGCTTTGACCGTTTTTCGCGGTTTCGCGGCGCATAGGATCGGCCGCATAAGTCCCAAGCATGACGATATCCTCGGAGAAGAACGCGAGTTCCTCCATGGCATGTTTCATTCCAGGATCATCAGGATGCGCTTCGACATCTACATAAAACTGCGCGGCAGTAAATGACCCGCCGATCATATAACTTTCAAGCTTTGTGATATTCACCCCATTGGTCGCAAAACCACCTAAGGCTTTGTAGAGAGCTGACGGGACGCTGCGCACACGAAAGACAAAACTGGTAACGACAGGACCATCCGTGAGCGCCATAGGCCGGGCACGCGTTGATAGAACCAGGAACCGGGTCGTATTATGATCCGCGTCCTCAATGTTTTCAGCCAGTAAATCGAGTCCATAAATTTTACCGGCCAGAGCGGAAGAAATTGACCCAATTGTTTTATCACCCTTTTCCGAAACGCGCCGCGCCGCGCCGGCTGTATCAGTATCGGCTTTGGGCTGTATGCCCCAGCCCGCCAATCGCTTCCGGACCTGGCCCAGCGCCATGGGATGTGAGCGCGCGGTTTTAATATCCGAAAGCTTCGCGCCCGGAACGCCCCATAAATTATGGTGCACAGGCAAGTAATGTTCGCCAATAACCGTGAGGCCGCCCTCGGGCAGTAAATGGTATATATCGGATACACGTCCAGCCACACTATTATCGACCGGGATCATTGCGAGATCATCCGGGTTTCTGCGAACCGCGGCGAATGCGGCCGCAAAAGATATACAGGGTATAGGATCGTGAGACGGGAAAAAGGTTGAACATGCCAAATGCGAAAATGCTCCGGGCTCGCCCTGATAATGAATTCGGCCGGTCATGTCTTATCCTTTAATAATGCTTTTGCGCGCTCAAGATCATCGATCGTGTCGACGCCATCTGGAGCCGCCTCAATAATGGCGACATAAATGCGCATGTCGTTTTCAAGCGCGCGCAATTGCTCCAATCGCTCGCGAGTCTCAAGAGGTGAAGGCGGTAGTTCACAAAACCGATCAAGTGCGTCTCGGCGATAAGCATATAGACCGACATGATGATTGACGCCACTGCGCCCATCTGCATCCGTACCGGTTGGCGCGCTGGCTCTCGTAAAATACAGGGCCCGGCCAGTGTCCGTTATAATGGCTTTGACCACATTCGGGTCGTCAATTTCACGCGGATTTTCCGTGTAAACGGCTGCCGTCGCAATATCGCAATCGGAATGCTCAGCCAGTAAATCAGCCGTAATCTTGATTAATTCAGGGTCAAGCGTCGGCATGTCACCTTGAACATTGATGACCACATCAAATGTCTTCTCTGGGTCAAAAATATCAGCGGCGGCCCGAACACGGTCAGTACCGGACGGAAGATCCGGATCTGTCAGAATGCTCGTCCCGTTCAAGGCCGAAATCGCATCAGCGATTTCCGGCTCGGCGCAAGCGACCACGACCGGTCCAAGTCCGGCTTGGACTGCGCGTTCATAAACATGGGCGATCATAGGTTTACCGTGAATATCGGCGAGCGGCTTGCCCGGCAAGCGCGTGCTTTTCATCCGCGCCGGTATGACGATTAGAATTTTCATTTTGGCCTTAAAGCCTTTGCGACCCTTCGCCGCAAGACTGTTTCGTTAATTTTGCAGGAATAAGGTTGGCTTAAACTCCATATTTTAATAGTACAGGCACAGATTTTCGCCGGGTCCTGGCTGGTTATCAGCCGAAAGACCAAAGAGGCTAAAGGAAAAACAGATGCACGATTTAGGTTTCAACAAGATTGCGGCGGCTATTCTGGCCAGTGCGCTTGGCTTTATGCTGATCAAAGAAGCATCTCATATGGTGATGCATGTGGAAGCCCCGGAAACACCTGCTTATCGCATTGCCATTCCGGAAACCGATACAAGCGGGCCTGCAGAACCCCTTCCCTTCCCGCAAGCTGACTGGGTCGCTGCGATGGACGTGGAACGCGGCAAAAAAGTTTTCAAGAAATGCACGTCATGTCACAATGCTGATAATGGCGGGAAAAACGGGACAGGCCCTAATCTTTGGAATATTGTGGGCAATGGCTCTGCGGCTAAAGCCGGTTTCGCCTATTCGGGCGCCCTGAAAAACTCAGGGATTACCTGGGATTACGAAGCACTTGATGGTTTCCTGACCAAGCCTAGTAAATATCTGAGCGGAACCAATATGAATTTCGTTGGGATCAAGAAAGCAGCTGACCGTGCGGCCGTCATTGAATATCTGCGTGTTAACGCACCGTCACCGATTAGCAGACCAACTGCGATTACAGCAACACCTGACGCTCCGACCGAAGCCGGTGGCAACATCGTTCCTATGGAAGCTCCTGCGGGATCTAGCGGCGATGTGCAGGGCGGAGAGATCGTCGACAAAACAGTCGATAAGGTTGTCGAGACATCTGGTGAAGTTATGGAAACTGTAACTGAGGCCGGGAAAGATGCCGTCGATGCGACTAAGGATGTCGTGAAAGATGTGGCCGAAGGCGCCGAAGATGTTGCTGGTGATGTCAAAGACAAAGCCAAAGATCTGATGAAAAAAGTCGAAGACGCCGTCAAAGACGAATAATCAATTCACTATAGCTATTTCAGAATAAGTTATTTCAGACGCCGGATCGCCGTAACAGGCCCGGCGTTTTCTTTTATACGCTTTACGGCTGTCATCAGCGGTTCTGACGCCACCAACATATGATGGGCATTGGCATGCAGCAGGCGGGTCGGCGAGGACATAATCCCGACATGGCCTTTCCAAAACACAAGATCTCCTCGTTTTAATCCAGAAAAACCATCTGTGATGTCGACAGCCTCACCCAATTGAGCCTGTTGATCAGAATCCCGCGGTGCATCTAATCCGAACGCTCTGAGGGCGGTTTGAACCAGACCGGAACAATCCAGCCCAAAACTACTTATGCCGCCCCATATATAAGGTTGTCCTAGCAGGCTCTCGGCGATTGCGATCCAGTCTTGATGATCCGTGCCGTGATTCAGTTTTGCAATGTGGCGCAGATGAATATAGCCAATATCTGTTTCAAGAAATGTTTCGCCGGTTCGGCCAGATAAGACCGAATTCATGGGAAGGCGATTAACAATAGGCGACTTGATATTCGCCTGATCAAAAACGGGAGCCGCTGTTGAGACAACCTTGTGCGTACCAATATCGGTAAGACTTTGAAAATGAGAGGCCTTTGCCCAGCCCACATATCCGGGAAAGGATTTTCCGGGAAGTTGACATTCAGATTGTCCCCATATCCACCCACGCCCAATTTTGTGGACATGGAAAAGCGTACCATAGATCAGTTCTGTACCTGCTGAAGCGCTCCTTCGCGGCGCGGATCGTAGGAATGTTGATGCCTCTGCAAGGCTCAGCGTTTCGATGATCGGCAAAGCGTTTTTATCGATATGGTTGCGAGGGTCACGATTTTGCATGATATCCTTTAAGCAACATTCACCGTGTCCCTAAGATGAATGCAGATATCATCGGCGAAACGGCTAAGATAATTAGTACCTTTTGCGGTTCTCTCAACAATCATAGAGCGCTTGTCATGAGGGTCATCACAACGTCTGACAAAAGACAATCCTTCTAGGCGGTCAATTGCGCGGGTTACCACCGCCTTCGTCACATTGAGCTTGCGCGCGAGTGAACGCACTGTATGCGGGCCCGTTTCGAGATAAATTGTTGTGAGAATAACCATTTGTCGACTTGAGAAATCGGGGCCGGTCTCCCGCACATTCTGAAGAGAGATATCATGCCAAAGGGACAGCGCATCTTTGCGGTTAAATTTCACCGGAACCACGCGGGCCATAAGCCATTTTCCTCCAAAAACACGAAACAAATCAGTGTCTTGGGTATTGGAATCGCATATCTGAGATTCACGGGTCAAGCGCAATCTATTTTGAGGCGCAACCATAACATGTAAGTGGTTCAAAAGACTCAGTATTTTCCATTATATTTTAACGCTTATGGACTAGAAACAAGTCATATTTGGTGAGTGGAAAATAAAAAGTGACGGCGACAGCCAAAATCAATCGATCGGATCCGGGTTTAATCAAGTTAAACGCCGTGAGAGTCATCATCGTCATGATGATCGCCTTTGGTTATGCATCTACTATGCCAATTGGCCCCGGTAATCCCGAAATTTTCAATCATTTAGGTTATGACCCAAGCTGGGTTGGAATCTCGCTTTTATTCTTTTTCTCAGGATTTTTGGCACTCCGGAGCCTCAAGAAACACGGATCAGCCTGGAAATATTTGGAATCTCGGTTTTTCAGAAATATGCCAATGCTGGCAGCCGTCACATTATTCGTCGGCATTGTTTTATACCCGGTTTACGGAAATCCGTCCGGATCAATCTCGGATACGGTCAAGACTGTTGGCCTATATGTCCTAGGAACAGTCAGCTGTATTCGCCCTGGCGAACCGCTTCCCGGGCTTTTGGATGATTCAAAATATATGTGCCTGATCCAGGGCGCCATCTGGACCCTCAAATGGGGTGTCATCGCGCATATAATGACAGCGATCGGTCAGAAACTGGGTGTTTTTGGGAATCGCTACTTCGTATTAAGCATCGCTATTGGGTCTGTAATTTCCTATTTTGCTTTGAATTTTGCCTATATCAACCTGGGCGTGGCAATCGATCAAAACATCGTTTTGGCGGCTAGGCTCGCTTGGCCATTCCTCGTGGGGATGGCAGTTTATGAGTTCCGTGACGTTTTTGCTTCAGTTCAAAGAAATTTGCTGACATCGGTATTATTATTTGCGGCCGCCTGGTTCTGGTATGCTTTACTGCCATGGACAGGCGCGATTGAAATACTCATGACTTTGGGTTGGTTTAGTGGGTTTATGTCTTTACTGGCGACACAGTCCAAGACGCTTCCAATGCTAAACAATTGGTCTCCATTGGCACTGGCCATTTATCTTATCCATTGGCCAATCGCCCAAATTTTACTCTTGAACTTTCCGGATCTTGGTCAATGGGGATTAATCGCGGCAACACTGCCATTAGCACTAGGGTTAGGCTGGGCCGCACATATTGTCATTAGCAAACGCAGCTATGCTTATGCATCAAGTCGACAACCCGCGATCTTAACGGCCTAAGTTTTCTTAGGCGATTTGATCAAGGGCGCCAGACTTTATCCAATCATATAGTCCCCGAATTGCAAAAACCTCGCCGCCTGCAGGATGACCGGCAGAAGCAGAAGGGTTCCACCCATAAACATCAAAATGCATCCAAGCGCCTGAACCCACAAACTGCTTCAAAAATAGTGCAGCGGTAACGCAACCGGCAAACCCGCCGCCCGCATTTTTCATATCAGCAATGGGGGATTTCAACATTTTGAAATAAGGGTCCCATAATGGCATGTTCCAGACAGGATCTCGGCTTTCTTGAGTGTGTTTCAGAACATCGGGGACAAGCATATCTCGATTGCAGAAAAAGGGCGGGAGTGTCGGCCCCAATGCAACGCGCGCAGCCCCTGTTAAGGTTGCAAAATCTATCATCAAAACGGGGTCGTCTTCTGACGCCAAGGTAAGGGCATCGCCCAGAACCAGCCTACCTTCTGCATCCGTATTATCAATCTCGACGGTTTTCCCAATGCGCGAGTTTAAAATATCTCCCGGTCGATAGGCCCCGGCCGAGACAGAGTTTTCGGCTATTGCGAGTAATAGATGTAATCGCACAGGCAGATCATTTGCCATGATCATTTTGGCCAGTGCGAGAGCATGCGCAGCGCCGCCCATATCTTTTTTCATCAAGCGCGCGCTACTCGCGCTTTTGATATTTACGCCGCCCGTATCAAAAGTGATGCCTTTCCCCACAAGCGCAAGGCGCGGATGTTCAGGCTTGCCCCATTCGAGTTCAACCAGCCGCGGCTCTTCATGGGCGGCACGACCAACAGCGTGAATCATGGGAAAATTATGCTTTAATAGGTCAGAGCCAGATGTGACGCGGATTGAAGCCTTATAGGTTTCTCCGACGACACGCGCAGCTTTCTCCAAAGCCTCTGGTCCCATATCATTGGGCGGCGTGTTAATCAGATCACGTCCGAGGTGAACAGCCTCTACAATATTGGCGACTTCTTTTGCATTTTTCAATTTTGAGATATCCAAGACGGGGAAGGTTTTCTGATCTTTCAGATAATTATCAAATTTATAGGCGCCCATACCCCAGCCAATAGCTGCAAGATCCACTTTCCAGTCTTTGGGCAATTGAACAAATTCATAGAGACCAGAGCTCAGTTTTGATGACAAATATCCGGCTCGGATCGCTCCAAGGTCATCACTCTGAAGATCACCGGCTCCAAACAAGATACATTGCGGAACGCCGTCCAGTCCTGTGACCTCTACCAATTGTTCCCGCTCGCCTTTAAATTTTTTATAGTTTGCGAAGGTTGTTTGGGCTTTATCCAATCGTTTGAATAAGTCTTCTGTGCCGGATGGGCGGCAGACATAAATCGGGACCGAGGCTCCATCTGTTGTCTCTGTCTTTTCATTCATTTTGAAAAAAGAACGCATCTGATCCTCTGAAAAAGTAACGTCTCGTTAACCGGCTCTGTTTACGTTTGTTAACGAATTATATTCCAGGTGCAACACTATGTATTCACGAATGATTGCCAAACTCATGCTGGGCGTGTCCTTTTCACTGCTTTCGGCCTGTTCCATCGCTCAGAAATACACGGATAGCGAAAAAGAAACCGTTGCCAATTTAACACCTTCAAAATACCAGCCGGCGACGCGGGCATTAAGATCGAGCATTGAAACACAAGACCTCCTTGCTCAAGCCGCGTTCTGGTCACGTGAACATCAGTTAAATCCGGCTGATCTCGAAGCCACGGTTAAGCTTGCCGCTGCAGTTCGGAAAATGGGGAACCCCGGTAAAGCTGTTGAGATTACGCAAACGGCGCGGGCGATGTATCCGACGGATCCCTATCTAATAGCTGAATATGCCGCTGCGCTAATTGCAGTCGATCGTGGCTCTGATGCCATAAAGCCACTGGGACAAGCGCTTCGCGGAGCGCCAGGATATGCTCGGCTTTGGTCCTTAAAGGGCGCTGCGCTCGATCAACTCGGGAATTATGATCAAGCCCGCCAACATTATGGACGAGCATTGCAGATCACACCCAATGATCCCAACATCATGGCGAATATGGGTTTGAGTTTTGCGTTGGCCGGAGACCCCGGAACGGCAGAGAGATGGTTGCGACAAGCCGCCAATCATCCAGAAGCCGGCGATAGTATTCGCCAAAATCTCGACCTTATTCTACAGCTTCAAGGAAAGCCTAGTCAGCTTGCCTCCAGAACGGCCCCTAGATCGGAACCAAAGCGAACACCCGCACAATCCCAATATGCTGCGCCTCGGCCAACCATGCCGCTATCTCAGCAGCGCCTGCAAAGACCCCCTCAACAATCCTATGCACAGCCGCAAAGCCGGACAGCGCCGCCAACTATTGGTCACAGATCCAGTCGGACCGTTGTGGGCAGCCAAGCGGGAGCGCCCCGCAACGCAGCCGAAATGGCCCGGGCCGTTGCGTCTCAATCCAGCAGCAAACGTGTCGTCGTTCCCCATCAAGCGCCGGCTATGCCGCAATCAGGAAATATTCTGGATCAAATTGGACGGTCAGTACAACAAAAACGGGCTGGCATAGCCCCGTCTTATGCCCCGGCTCAAAATATGGCTCCGATGCAGCAATCTCAGCCAAGGCCTGTTCAGCAGCAACCGGTTCAAGGCGGCGCCTACCCGCAGCACATGCAGCCTCAATCGGCGGCTCCAACTCGCCGCGGCGCTGCGCGTCGAAGATAAAAATCAAGCCTATTACGATTTTGGGTTAATTCACGTTTTTGGCACGTGTTTCAGATTTCCAATCCATTTTATCTGGCCGTCTGCATTATCCTTCGGATGCTGAGTCCCGTCCAAAATTGGAACTTCTTGTAAGCTAAAAAGGTCGAATCCCTCCAAACATGCGGGATTAATCCCATATTGCTGCGGGTTTGATCGTCTCTGATGATGAGTATAGATTCCGCACTGACGGCAGAAATAGTGCTTTGCTGTTTTAGTGCCAAACTGATAGCTCGTCAGGCTTTCCGATCCTGTTAATATCTCCAGTTCGTCAAGCTTAGCAGATACTGGAATAACCCCTCGCCGAAGACACATGGAACAGGTACAGCGCCGGGCCGTGTTCATACCGTCGACCAATTTTACCGTAAACGTAACAGCTCCGCAGTGGCAGCTACCGTTCAACTTTTGCGCTTGATCTACCATGTCAGTCATTCTGCGAGTATGACGTGGGCCGGGAGATCATCATTCTTAGAAAGCCGATGAAATTCTCATTGCGGCCGGTGTCAAGATTACGATGAACAAAACCGGTAGGAAAAACAGGATCATTGGGACTGTCAATTTGGCGGGTAGAGCAGCCGCTTTCTTCTCGGCAGCCATAACCCGCATTTGGCGGTTTTCATTTGCCAGGGTTCGAAGTGTGTCACCTAGCGGCGTACCATATCGCTCGGATTGAACCAAAGCCGTCGAAACAGACCGAATCCCCGGACTGGCATTGCGTCTGGCCAGGTTTTCAAAAGCCTGACGGCGGCTTTGCAGATAGGATAATTCGGCTGTGGTCAATGAGAATTCTTCGGCGAGCTCAACCGAGTTCTCAGCCATTTCCTTTGAAACACGGCCAAAAGCCAGTTCCACTGACATGCCGGATTCCACACAAATCAGCAAAAGATCTAACGCGTCTGGAAAAACGGCGCCAATACTGGTCGCTCTTTTGGTCGCGACATTCTTAATATAGACACCGGGGAGATAATAACCGGCTGCGATCATAAAGACTGTAATGGTAACATTTTGATACATGGTCTTATTGATGACGTTCAATCCGACCAAAAATACAAGTCCGATTATTCCCAAAACAATCGGCAGGGCAAATCGAAAGAAGTAGAACATGTAGATCGGCTTTTGCCCGCGCATGCCTGCCTGAGCCAATTTGTCTTTTAGGTCTGTTGCTTCGAGAAGTTTCTCAAGGCTGAGATTGTCCACAAATGTCTTGATTTTACCGCGATTACTCGTTCTGAGATTTCTGTTCTGGTTATTGAGCTCGCGCATGCGCTGCTCACGCATGGCATCGCGGGCGCTGGAAACGGATTTCATCCGCTTCTTCATCTTGTCACCTTCCAGCATCGGGATGAGAAGGTTGTAAAGAGTACCGACAACCATCAGCGCCAGGACAGCGTAACCCAGATTTTGAAAGAACGTGTAATCGGTTTCCATGGCTTAGATCTTAAAGTTAATCATCTTACGCATGACGACCGTACCCATGATCATCATAACCGCACCAATTGCGAGATTTCTGTGGCCCGTAGGCGTGGTGTATAACTCATTCATATAATCTGGCGACGAAATCGTTACCAAGGCCATGACAACCAAAGGCAATGCGCCGATAATCATTGCCGAAGCTTTGGCTTCAGCCGAGAGGGCCTTAATTTTTTCTCTGAGCATTTTTCTGCCGCGAAGAACATTTGATAGGTTCGAAAGTGACTCGCCCAAATTACCACCCGTCGTTCTTTGAATATTGAGAACGGTCGCAAAAAAGTTGACTTCCTGAACCGGCATGCGTTCATACATTCGTTCCAAACAAACTTCGATCGGAACACCGACAGACTCCCCTTCCACGACCCGAAGAAACTCTCCTGCTACGGGTTCCGGGCTCTCATGGGCGATGATCTTTAGACAATCGCCAAGCGGCAAACCTGTTCTTACGCCGCGAACAATGATATCCATGGCATCTGCAAATGCCATGGTAAACTGCTTTTGCCGCCGACCGATAACCATATTGAGATAAAATCGCGGAACCCCAAACCCGGCCACAAATCCAGCTCCGGCAGCAATTAACGGGTTTTTGATAAGAACCATAATAAGGGCTGCGACGACAATTCCGATAATGATCGAGATCATCATAAATGTCCTGGGACTGGTCGACCAGTCCGCTTGAACAAGTTTAGAGGGTAGCGATTTTAGCTTCTTCTTTTTGTCTTTCTGGTTTTCCTCGAGCTGGGACAAGGATTCTTCAATCTGCCGACGTCTCTGGCTCGTATCTTCAACTTTCATAAAGCTAAAGGTGCGCTTAGATTTACCAGATCCCCCGCGATTTCCCGTAATGGATTTTACGCGCTTCTCTGAAACTGAATTGCCGCTAGGCATTAGCAGCAAAAGAAGAATCAATATGACGAAGACGGTTCCAAATGCAGCGATTAACGTATTCGAGTCCATTAACTAGGTCCCCGCTTCATCTAACGCTTCAGCTAATTCTTTTTCCAAATTAAAGTAGCGAGCTCGATCCCAAAAAGCCGGACGTGCAATACCGGTAGATTTATGCTCACCAATAATGTTACCGGCAGCGTCCTCACCGTCCATTTCATAAACGATTAAATCCTGGGTGACGATAACATCACCTTCCATCCCGATGACTTCAGTGATCTTTGTGATCCGACGAGAACCGTCGCGAAGTCTCGCGGCCTGCACAATGACATCAACCGATCCGACAATCATTTCTCTGATCGTTTTCGCCGGGAGGCTGAAACCGCCCATGGTAATCATGGATTCGAGACGTGAAAGGGCTTCACGGGGTGAGTTCGCGTGAAGCGTTCCCATTGATCCATCGTGGCCTGTATTCATAGCCTGTAACAAGTCAAAGGCTTCCGGTCCCCGAACCTCACCCACGATAATACGTTCCGGACGCATACGCAGACAGTTCTTGACCAGATCCGACATGGTGATCTTACCCTTGCCCTCAAGATTGGGCGGGCGCGTTTCCAAGCGAACAACATGCGGCTGTTGCAATTGGAGTTCGGCCGCGTCTTCGCAGGTAATAATCCGTTCGTCAGGATGAATAAAACCCGTCAAACAATTCAGGAGCGTGGTTTTACCAGAGCCTGTACCGCCAGAGATCACGACATTACATTGGCATGCGCCGATGATTTGCAAGACTTTTGCGCCTGCAGGCGAGATTGATTTAAAATTGACCAAATCATCGAGCTTGAGTTTGTCTTTTTTAAACTTACGGATTGTCAGGGCGGGCCCATCGATCGAAAGCGGCGGCGCAATCACGTTGACACGAGACCCGTCCAGCAGGCGCGCGTCACAAATCGGGCTGGCCTCATCGACGCGGCGGCCCACTTGGGACACAATGCGCTGACAAATATTCATGAGCTGCTGGTTATCGCGAAACCGGATATTGGTTTTCTGCATCTTACCATTGGCTTCAATGAAAACATGTTTTGCGCCATTGACCATAATATCGGCGATGTCGTCTCGGGCGAGTAATGGCTCTAATGGACCATAACCGAGAATATCATCACAAATCTCACCAATGAGCTGATTTTGTTCAGCCACTGAAAGTCGAACATTTCGAATGGCGATAATTTCATCGACAATTGTTCTGATCTCTTCACGCGCTCTGTCAGCTTGCATCCCAGCAAGAGCGGAGACATCAATTGTTTCAAACAAAGCGTTAAAAATAGTAGCTTTTGTTTCGTAATATTCTTCGGAGCGTTCTCCTGAGGATGGCGCCGGAGTATTTTGCGGCGCTTGCGCAGCTGCAACGGGTGCTTGCTCAACAGGTTTTGGCGCTTCAGTTATGACATCGGGAGCTTTTAAAGCTGCGCTATTGGCGTGACGCTTTCCAAACATTGAGCGTTACTTTCTGTTCTTTAGTTTCGAGAACAATGAGGTTTTACCCCCGGTATCTCCGGATTTTCCGCGCCCTGGTTCGACCCCGAACGAGCCTGATTTCAGGCGATTGGCGATATAGGTCAGACCGTTGACGGTAGAAGCTGCAGATTTGATATCGGTTAGCATCCGGCCATCATTCGCGGCCTCGAAAAAACTGTCCGGATCAAATCCGATAACCAGTGCCGGATCCATCCCGACGGCGGCGCCAAAGTCTTTGACAGAAATCTCGTGGTTCTTTGATCTCCCGACTTTGTTCAATATCAAAATCGGGGCGGCATCATTCGGGCGTTCAGCCTTGAGAAAATCAATTAAATTTTTGGTGTTTCTTAAATTCGCCAGATCGCTATTGGACGTAATGACAACATCATCGGCCGACACTAAGACATTCCGCGTCCACTCACACCAGTAATGAGGTAGGTCCAAAATACTCACGGGACTGATTTTTCGGACGCCATTCACAACAGTCTCAAATGCGTTTGAGGTCATTATGGGATTGTTCTCAAGCGTGCCCGATGCCGGCAAGATCGAAAGTTTCGGTGTATGGCGCAACATAATGCGATCAAGCAGTGTATCGTCGAGACGCTCGGGCTGCGATAGCGCTTCCTCTAGGCCCTGAGTTGCGTCATACGCAAAGTCCAATCCCGTCGTTCCCCAGGACGAATCAAGATCAACCAAAGAAGTTTCCTGTCCGATCCGTTCGGATAAACACCAGGCCGTGTTGTGTGCCAGAGTTGATGAACCCACGCCGCCTTTTGCGCCAAAGAATGCCGCGACTCTGCCGGTAAATGGTTTGTCAGGGTCTGCGAAATGCTCGGAAATCGTCCGGATCATGCTCAGAGGATGAAATGGAGGTACAATATAGTCACTTACGCCTTTGTCGAGTAACTGGCGGTAAAGCTTAATATCATTTGCGGCGCCAATCATGATTAGCTTTGTGCCTTCATCGCAAACCGAAGCCAATTGATCTAGCTGCGCGAATAATTCTTCGCCGCGCATCCCTGACTCAATCATGATGAGAGCCGGCGTGCTTTCTTTATGATAGTAATCCAGAGCTGCAGGCAATCCGCCCATGAATATCTTCAGATTGGTCCGTTTCATTCGCCAGTCACGGGACATTTCGTGAATAGCCCCCGCAGTTTCGGAGCGTTCACAGAAAGCCTGAATAGCAATATTTGGAAGAGCAACTTCTCCGCCGTCCCCAATTGGATCTGGAGCCGGCATGGCATAGGCAGGATTCGGAGCCTGATGCGGCATGTGCGCTGGTTGAGCCATTTGTCCGGCAGGCATCATGGGCTGACCGCCATAGGGCGCCGGAGACATGCCCGGCTGAATTTGCGGCATATTTGGATTCGGCATTCCGGGGCCACCTGGATGAGGTTGCGCAACAGGCTGACCGTAAGGTGACGGCATTGGCGGTTGTGCTTGCCCAGCCGGCATTTGTTGCGGCGATGGGAGCATGTGATGCGGATTGGGCTGTGAATGTTGGGTCATTCTTTTTTTCCCTATCTATCTTCTGACGATGAAATTTCCTGGCGCGCAGGTTGTTGCGAAGCCGGGCTTTCGCCTTTGATGTATTTGTCGTAAATTGTCATACGTCGCCGCATGTCTGGCGCCCCTAATTCATAAGGCGCGAGTAATTGCCGTGGATCATCAATCATCGCTGCGAGATTCGCCGAAGCACTACATCCGAATTGTCCGTAAGGCTGGTTAGTTTGTGTGCGGTTCAGATGGTCACGGATTGTACAATCTTGTGGCAAGGTTTTTAGACGTCTATAGGATACGACCACTGGAGATGGCATATAAGATGCAGACTGATATTGTCCCTCTTGCACGGGGGCTCCGGCAAGACCCAATTGCGCCATCATCGATCTCACCATTCCCTTGGTTTGCATCGTTCCAGCACTATGTTGAGACGGCATATTCATATAGATCGGCCCGTCACCATAACGTGCATATGCCGTCAGAAATTGGGCAACCGAATCCTGATCTCGCGCTGATAAACTCATGCCATCCGGACGCGAATATAACTCAAGACGCTCCACAGACTCGGCAATTTGTATGGGATTTTTTAGAAAGAGCGGTAGCTCTTGAGGGCGCTGCGACGAACATGACGCGACCAGTACGGCAACAATCGCTATACTAATTACAAATCTTGTACTTTTAAATTTTTTCATGTCTTTCCCGCCTTAATCCACAACGTGACCGAAACTGCGAGGGCCTGCCCCGCCAAGGTTTGAAACCCGGTCTCCGTAAAGTGTGTTGAGTCGACCTAACAGAAGGGCATCGGAGTCATTCGCCGCGACAAAAGTATCGAGCGGAGTTTGAAGTTCGTCAGGATGCGTCGGGTCAACCAAATAGGGTGTGACGATTACAACCAGTTCGGTTTGAGTCGTCAGATCATCACGGCTTCTAAAAGCCGCGCCGATCCCTGGAATATCTTTCAAGCCCGGCGTGCCATCAACAGACTGCCTCGCTTCTTCTCTGATTAGTCCAGCGATAACAAGGCTGCCGCCCGCAGGCAATTCGACAACAGTATTGGCGCGTCTGATGCGCAGACCCAAAATATCCGAAGCGATACCGCCGGTTTCAAAAGACCCTTCAGTCGTAGGTTCTGAAACTTCGGTAGAGATATTGAGAGAAATACGATTCTCACTCAGCACAACCGGCGTAAACCCAAGAGCAACACCGTAAGGTTTGAATTCAAATTCTCTTTGCAATCGACCCTGGTCGTCAACAAATACATTGGTCAGAAGCGGAAATTCACCACCAACCAAAAAGTTTGCAGTTTCGCCAGAAATCGCAGCTAGCGTCGGTTCGGCTAAAGTACGAATAAGGCCGACTCTTTCAAGAGCATCGAATGAACCGGTTAAGCGGTCAAGCGCACTCCCAAGTCCGAGGTTAAACGCCCCGGACAAGCCAGCTCCGGAAGCGATCGTATTATTATTAAGCAAAGAAACTTGAGAATTGTCACCCAAGCTGCCGATCACGTTGAGGTTAACACCGATTTGCTTCGAAACGCTTCGCTGCATTTCGACCATTCTGACTTTGAGTAGAACCTGATCTTTACCGTCGATCGTCATGAGGTTGACAATCTCGCCAGGTTCTCTGGACCCGGTATTTTCATCAAGCCACATTCTTGCAATGGCTGCAATTTTATCGGCTGTCGCAGCGTTGGGCGCGCGACCTGTTAGCAAGATATTGTTATTGACTGATTGTACCTCGACCGAAGCATCGTCAGTATGCTGTGAAATCAATGACTTAAGGCCATTTATGTCTCTCTCGACCCGGATCTCTAGGGACAGGATTTCTTGTCCATCATTGCCATAGAAATAGACATTGGTTTGGCCCGTACTTTTTCCAATCAGAACAGCCCGTTGATTGGTATGAACCATGGCTTCAACGATATCTGGATTTGATACAATCACATCCATCATGGGAACAGGAAGTTCGACCTTGGTCGACTTGCTATACGGAATGACAATCGAACGGCTAACCGCGCTTTCCCCGGGCGACTCTATATTAGCAACACCGCTATTCGCCTGAGATTGAATATAGGAATATGAGCGGTTTCCGGCTTCTGCCGTCGCCACAATAGCCAAAAGTGAGCCCAATAAGAGCGCGGACTTTAAACCAATTTTACTGATGGATAGACGCATTGATTATTGTCCCCTGATCGCAACCTGTGTGGGCTGCCCATTACGGATAATTGTTAGCGAATCCGGTTGCCCGGACTTAGTTTTTATACTGGAATGACTTTTGCCAGGCGCGCCAGCGCGTCCCATTGGACGCAAAATCAGGCTAATATCACCCTGGGCAACGGACTGCGACAGCAGTTCGGCATCTTCTTGCGTCATTTCAAACGTCGCGGTTGACCCGATAACAGATGCACCCGCTTCTTCGCTTGTTGTGAATGTTTGGTCGATAGCTAAAACACGAACGTTTTCGAATATAGTCTCAGAGACATAACGTTTCGCGCCCCCGCCGGTTAAGCTGACAACAGAGCTTGTGAGAATAATGTCAACATTGTCACCCGGCTGAATAAATCCGCCAGCGGCTGTATCAACGGAAATTCGAGCGGCCGCGGCGCGCATCCCAGGCCTAATGAGCGCAGACATAACGCTTTTCTCACCCGGCATGATAATTTTTCGGCTTGTGATCGTTTCACCGGCAAACACATCTGATCTGACGACGCCACCTCTAAGGTCTTTGAGCGCATTGGGTGAATCGTCTTTCGTAATGAAATTACTGCCTGCGGCGGCTTCAGCTGGCCATTTTTTCCAACCAATATTGCCTTCATTAAGGCGGGTCCCAAAGCTAATGTCAGAATTGGCGACCAGAACATCAGTATATTCGACCTGTTCCACGATCTGCGTCGGAGCCTGAATGGCGGGTTGAGCTGTTTGGGTCGAACCCGTTCCCATTTTCCGCAGAAAAAAGAACATGAATGGGGCTAGTATGAGTAACAGTACTATAACAAGTAGACGCCTGCGGTCCATTTTACCGACCTCCCTAAAAATTCTCGATGCTTCAACGGCACTCTAGAGCGCCATTTGATAAAGCATGGTTAATTTTTAGGAATCTTCGGCAAAGAAAAGGTTAACAGAAAGCAGTTAATTCACTGCCAATTTGAATATTTCGCTTTGTGGGAGCGTTGCCAACGCACCAAAAGCCAATGCGAGCCCGTATGGCATACGTTTTTCATCTTTAACGAGATTATGGAGCCAAGGTGCAGTTAAAACTTGTGCTGGTATAAATTTACGGCCCCAAAGGATGATCATTGCAATAAAACCGCCCGCCAGTGTGGTGTAAACAAAATACATCAAAAGATCCGACCATTGCCACCAGAAAGCGGTAGCCGCCATAAGTTTAGCATCACCCCCGCCAAGCCAGCCTTTGGCAAATAAAAGAAACCCAAAAAGGAAAACCGATACGCCAACGAGTAGATGCTCTCCAAATACCGCCGCGGACTGCCAAACGAATGGAACGATTATGAAGAAGCTAGCCAGCAAAAACAGGCTGATCCAGTTCGGGATCGTCATTGTCAATGCATCGCTATAGGCCGCTGCCAGCATTGCTATCGACATGATTGAGAAGACTAAAAAACCGAGTATCATTTGAAACCAATCACCTTATTATTTTCGTCTCATTTACCGACATTCGGTTAATTTACGGTTTCAAAACAAAAAAAAGCCGCCTTAGAGGCGGCTTTCCGAGTAATTCTCTTAAAGAGACAATTACATAGCACCTGCAACAGTCTGGAAATTACCAGAAACTTTTGTGCCAAGTGCACCGGCAGCGCCGATAATTCCAACAGCGATAAGAGCGGCGATTAGACCATACTCAATAGCAGTTGCACCAGATTCGTCTTTGATGAAACGAGAAACTAAATTTTGCATAACTAACTCCCACGTATGCATTGTTAGGGATAATCCCTTCAGGGCCAATCCCTGTGAAACCCGGTATAGGGGCGACCCGTTACAATCCGTTTAAACTATATGGTAAAATATTTATGAATTTGAAAATCTTGGCTGTTTTATAGCTTTAGCCGGGTCAAAAATTCGGGACTTACTTAATAATAGGCCGATAATTCGGAATAAATCGTCTAATTCATTAGAATTTATCATTCCAAATGTGAATCTCGCCAGCTCGTCAACGATTTGTAAACGCTTCATTTACTACAACCAAGATATCCGGCTTTAGTTGTGATAGGAAAAAAGATGTTTATTGCGAAAATGCTACGTTACGGAATTGCTGGCACTGCACTCTTGCTTTGCGAGCTGGCATACGCAGGCAGTCTTTCGGGCCCTTATAGTGTTGAACTGAATAAAACCGAAATCGTAAGGCTCAGCGAACCTGCAGCCGCAATAATTATCGGAAACCCTAAAATCGCAGATGTATCCGTACACTCCAGTGACATTGTATTGGTTGTTGGTCGCGGTTATGGTCAGACAAATTTATTGGTTTTAAATGCGAATGGCGACACGATCGTTGACGCGGATATTCAAGTAACAGGGTCGAATTCTCCAGGAAATGTTCGGCTGTATTCAGGCGGACAGCGAGAAACCTATAGCTGCGCCCCCTATTGCCAACCATCTCCAATCCTAGGAGATCGTGTGGAATTTATAGCGGTGAATACACCTGACGCGCCTACTATATCGACAACGTCCATATCTGGCCCACGCAATGCGCCCCAATCGATTGTGGGGCTGGCGGTTGAATCAGAGCCAGATTTGGCGGATGATGACCCGCGTCGGCCTTACTATCCTGAGTAAAATTAGTATCTTATCAACCATAATATTTGGCAGTATATAAATCATTCCAAGCTAATGTCCTGACCGGAATTAACGGTGGGAAGTTATGCTGGATAGATCACGGAAATTATGGGGCCGCTTTAAAAGAGAAAAAGACGGGGCCACGGCAATAGAATTTGCCATACTGGCCTTGCCGTTTTTTGCTTTATTATTCGCTATTTTTGAGCTTGCAATTGTCTTTTTCCTGGGCTCAACTTTGACCCATGCGATGAACGAGTCTGCAAGAGATGTTCGGACAGGCGAGTTCCAATCCACTTGCGGCGGCGCTGAACAATTTAAGACCATGGTTTGCGGGAATATGTCTACCATTGGTGACTGTGCAAATTTGCGGATTGATGTCGTTACATCTCCTTCTGGACGTTTCGAACCAAATCTTCTGCCCCCAACACCTCAAACGCTTGATCCGAGCACAGGCCAACCGCAAAGATTGCCCGATAGCTATATTCAGACGTCCGCTCGTGACGTCGTGGTGGTTAGAGCACAATACTATCATGAACTCGCATTCCCAGGATCTTTGACGAAGCTATCAAATCAACCCGGTAACTTTCGCGTAATAACAGCTAGCACGGCCTTTAGAAATGAGCCGTTTCCAGGAGGGTGCTAATCATGAAAACGTCAAAACTTATGACTCGATTTCTTAATCAAACGCCGCTTCTAAGATCTGTATTTCAAGACAAATCTGGCATTGCAGCCATCGAATTTGCATTCGTCGCGCCGATTCTCATTGCGTTTTACTTTGGTATGACTGAGATCGCTATGGCCATTACGGCCGACCGTCAGGTAGCTCACGCGACGAGCGTCGCCGGGGATCTGGCAACTCAGTTACCATCAATGTCTTCTGCAGAGCTTTCGGATGTGATGACCGCGACCGTAGCTGTTTTGGGAACCCGTCCTGGGAACGTCAATGATGTGGCGATTGAACTGAATAGCTATCAGAAAATGAGCGACGGAACCGATAATCTTGTCGGATATGCATCAACGACGACCAAAATTCCAGGCGCGGCTTTTGACCCCAAAACTCTAAACAATCTTATGTATAACGAGCAATCTGGCGTTGTTGTTGCCCGTATAAGTTACAGCTATACACCGGCAACGATGATGTTTTTAAACAGGTTAAGGCTGTCAGAAACTTTCGTCTTAAAGCCCCGACAATCCATATCCGTGCCCTTTGATGAAAGCGGTAAAACCGAATTTTCGTGTACTGTAGGTTCAGATTTAAGGGTCTCGTGTATTTAGGTCTCTAACGTCACGCCTTGACGGTGTAATTCGCTTTGATAGCCGTTTGTAAATCAGGGCCTATTCCCAGTATATTGTCGAGATAGTTATCGAAATCACCAATAGCCCCTAAAGCCGCCTCCAGATATGCCGGCTCGACACCAAACATTGGGCGCAGCCATTCAGGGTCATAGGATCTGTTAAATCTCTTGGTCATGAAAGATGCAGCTGGTTCCAAAAAACTATCCACGTCAACAGCTTCCATGGTCAGCATATAGTCTGACATCACATCGACATCGCTGACTCCTAATGTCTTTTGAATAATAGCGGCAAGCGTTCCGGTGCGGTCCTTCCCCGCGGCGCAATGAATAACAAACGGAGACGCTTCGCGGGCCATAAATTTTAGGGTCTCGGAGAAACTATCAATAAAAACCGGATCATGGGGCCGCGCAGTATAAGAACGCAGCATGTAATTTCGAGCGTCTTCCGATTTTTCGAGTTCTTCTTTCATGAACATTTCATGAGGCGCGTAAACCTGATCAGCTGCGTCCGCACGATCTTTGACCTCAAACAGTCGCATTTGATGATCGTCATGATATTTATTGGGCTGTCGCCTGCGTTCGGGTGCGTGTCTCAAATCAACGAGAAAACGTAAGCCCAGCTCTTGTACGTAATTCAACTCTTCAGGCGAGCTGTCCGAAAAATGAGCGGATCTAAATAAATGTCCAGACCTGACAACTCGATTATCTTCTGTTTGATATCCTCCGAAATCACGAAAATTTCGGATGGATTTTAAAGGAATTATTCTGTCCATTCATTGATCAATCAAGTTACAGTTTCGGCCGGTTTGTTGGACTGAACCTTTTCAAACTTTGCCCAAACTCCATCATCGCCATGCCAATTCCCTTGAGTTGCGCCTTTGGAATATTCCGTTGCACGGGCCTCGAAAAAGTTGGCATGCTCGACGCCATTGAGGATTTCAGTCAGCCATGGCAGAGGATGCTTTTCAATTCCGTATATCTTGGGCAAATCTAATTGGCCAAGGCGCCAGTCAGCAATGTAACGGATATATTGCTTGATATCTTCGCTGGTCATGCCTTCGACGGGGCCCATCTCAAATGCCAGGTCAATGAATTTATCCTCGAGACTGACAACAGTTTTACAACAATCGATAATATCGTCAGCAACAGCTTTGGTCACGCATCCCGTTTCTTTGGCGAATGTGTGATAGAGCTTGATCATGCCCTCACAATGCAGGCTTTCGTCACGAATAGACCAGGTCACGATCTGGCCCATACCTTTCATTTTATTGAGACGCGGGAAGTTCATCAGCATCGCAAAGGAAGCGAAAAGTTGGAGCCCTTCGGTGAAAGCTCCGAACATCGCGACCGTACGCGCAATATCAGCATCTGTTTCAACGCCAAATTCTTGCATATAATTGTGCTTATCCGCCATGGCCTGATAATCCATAAAGGCAGAGAATTCAGAATCCGGCATGCCGATGGTTTCGAGCAATAAGGCATAGGCTGCGATATGGATCGTTTCCATATTGGAAAACGCCGAAAGCATCATTTTGACTTCAGTCGGTTTGAATACGCGGGCGTAACGCTCCATATAATTGTCGTTTACCTCGACATCAGACTGGGTAAAAAAGCGGAAAATCTGAGTAAGGAGATTTTTTTCATTATCTGTTAGATTTGTCGCCCAGTCTTTACAGTCTTCGCCGAGAGGGACCTCTTCGGGCATCCAGTGCACTTGCTGTTGCTTTTTCCAGAAGTCGTAAGCCCAAGGATAGCGAAAGGGTTTATAGCTATGTGACGGAACCAGCAGACCAGAAGATGCGCGTTCGAAATTACCTAATTGTCCCATTTGCATGCCCTTTGTGAATCAGTGAGCTCCTATCACTATATATAGTTACTCCGCTTGCCAAGGTGCCAATATGTTGCGTTCGCGCTATTTTTTAGCGTCTTTGGGATGGATTGTGAGTAACCGACCTGTTTTCCGGTTAAGAAATGGCTATCGACGCCAGGTAAATGACAATGCAGCCGCGTCCTCAGTATAGCGCGTGCTTTCCATATCGGTTTCGTTTCCAAAGGACGTAACTTCTCGGCGGAAATAACCCAGTGAAATATCTGTCGAGCTACCTAATCTATATCCAACGCCCGCTTGTGCATCTCCAACGATGATACGGTCCTGAAGGTGAAAATCACTGATGCCGACGCGATCCAGATTATTGGGCGAGTAGGTAACCGCTTCAGCGTCTGCACCAGCAAACATATACCATGTATTTGACTTAAGCTCCTCGCCATCTTTCAGATCGTCGCCAATACGGACAAGAGCCCCGACAAGAGCGCTGGAATTACCGTCATCAAAACGCATAGAGGCGCGAGGAGTCAATTCGATATCCAAAAGCGTGTCAATTGAAGTCGTCAATGATTTTGAATATTGCATGTCGAGCTGGTCGGTCGGCGACAGACATAAAGAACCACCGGATAGGCATCCAAGATCCGTCGTATCGAGATCGAGAATTTGGGACCCCAGTCCTTCGGCCGGTAACTCTATGCTAACGCCGGAGGAGTCGAACTGATTTTGTTGTGCAAAACCGGAATCAGTATTGAGCGTGAAGCCTTCCGAATTTGCAGAATTACCGCTGGAATCTTGCCCCAAGGCACTCATTGGCGTCAAAAGTGAGACCGTCGCAGCCAACAATACAGGCGCAAGAGGCTTAAAGCTCCGCGTCGCAAATGCTTTTGCTGTTAATGTCTTGCCTTTAAAATGCACGGTCCAATCTCTAATCCCACATCTAAGATTTACTCTATAGACTCATATTATGTCATAAATTTGACCAATATGGAAAAATTTTTATCAGATAAAAATTAAAAGTGTTTCATAATTATCTCAAGATTTATCCACTTATAATGTAAATTTTTTGATGTGACTGTGACCTATATCACACATTTTCACTGTCTTGAGGCACCG
>JAHDDC010000022.1:0-5457 GCA_020629545.1 Hellea sp. | reverse complement strand
CCCTACTGACAGGCTAAGCATTCCTCGTAATCCGTTGGGGCGGCGGCTTGCATGGCTTTTTCCATCTCATTGGCCGGTTCATCCGCTTGTCCCGCAAAAGCGGCGCGCTGCACGGATTTTGAGCGGCAGTAATATAGCGATTTCACGCCCTTCTCCCATGCGGTCCAATGCAACATGTGCAAGTCCCATTTATCGACATCACCGGGAATAAAGATATTCACCGACTGCGCCTGACAGATATGAGGGGAACGATCGGCGGCGTGCTCAATGACCCAGCGCTGATCGATTTCAAAAGCGGTTCTAAAGACAGCCTTTTCGTTCTCATCCAGCTCTTCGATATGCTGCACGGATCCTTCGTGTTCGAGAATTGAGCCCCAGACATCATCTGTATTGAGACCTTTGGCTTCCAGCGCTGCTTCGAGGTATTTATTCTTGACTGTGAATGACCCCGACAGAGTTTTATGGGTGTAGATATTGGCCGGGATCGGTTCGATTCCCGCCGATGTTCCTCCGCAAATAATTGAAATAGAAGCGGTCGGTGCAACAGCCATTTTATGAGAGAAACGTTCATTAACACCGATATCGGCGGCATCAGGACAAGCGCCTCTTTCCTCGGCCAGTTTAACCGAGGCCGCGTCGGCACCGCGGCGGATATGACGGAAAATCCGGTTATTGAAAGATTTGGCCATGGCACTTTCAAATGGAATTTCTTTGCTTTGCAGCATGCTGTGAAAACCCATGAGACCAAGCCCGACAGAACGCTCGCGCATGGCAGAATATTTCGCGTCCTTCATTTCATCGGGAGCCCGCTGAATGAAATCTTCGAGAACATTGTCAAGGAAACGCATGATGTCTTCTAGGAAGCCCTCTTCGTTCTTCCACTCTTCCCATTTTTCCGCATTCACTGATGACAAACAACAGACGGCGGTACGTTCTTTTCCAAACCGGTCTTTACCCGTTGCCAACATAATTTCAGAACACAGATTGGACTGGCGAACGCGAAGTCCCTGTTCACGTTGATGGCGGGCCAGCGCATCATTGACCGTGTCCGAGAACACCAGATAGGGCTCACCGGTCTGAAGACGCATCTCTAGAATTTTCTGCCATAAATAACGTGCATCAACAGTTTTGATCACTTCGTTTGTTTTCGGCGAGCGCAACCCGAATTCTTTTCCATCCCGAACCGCCATCATGAACTCGTCTGATATGTTGAGACCATGGTGCAGATTCAGAGACTTACGGTTAAAGTCGCCGCTCGGCTTGCGAATTTCCAGAAACTCTTCGATTTCCGGGTGGTGAATATCAAGGTAAACCGCCGCAGAACCCCGGCGTAATGATCCCTGCGAAATCGCGAGCGTCAGGCTATCCATGACACGGATAAACGGAATAATACCGGACGTCTTGCCGGCTCCGCCGATTTTTTCACCGATAGACCGGACATTACCCCAATAGGTACCAATCCCGCCGCCATTTGATGCGAGCCAGACATTTTCATTCCAGATGTCCACAATGGACCCCAGGCTATCATCAACGGAATTCAAGAAACAGGAAATCGGCAATCCGCGTGTCGCGCCGCCATTTGAGAGTACAGGCGTCGCCGGCATAAACCAAAGCTTTGACATGTAATCATAAAGACGCTGCGCATGCGCTAAGTCATCGCCATAAGATTCGGCGACTCGCGCAAACATATCCTGATAGGATTCGCCGGGCAGCAAATACCGATCAACCAGTGTCTTTTTGCCAAAATCTGTCAGATAGGCATCTCGGCTTCGGTCTTGTTTGACCTTTCCAATATCGACCTGTTTTAAATGTTTGGGCTTTCCCGCCTTTTTAGGTTGTGTTGCCGGTTGCGCCCGCATTTCCTGTTCGTGATCATAATCCTGATGAATTTCAGCCAATCCATCATTCAAACTCTGTTCCGACATTCATTTCCCCTTTAACCCGCTGAAAACAGCTAAATTTTGCCCAAAATTTCCCTTTCGCGCCAAAGACGCGAATCTTGGTATTAATGTATGAAAGTGTAACCCAATGGGTTATCAGAACTACATATAGTGTTGATTTGCTCACTTTCGTCAACACCTTGTGTGCCAAAAAAGGAAATTTTTTATTAACGAGGGGTTAAATTGTGAATTTTGTTGTGAGTTTCTTTGGGGAAACAAATTCTCTGGTCGTATTTCGCGTTATTCATACTTATATAAATGCCTTAAATTCAACACCTTGCAACGCAACAATCAACTCAAAGGTTTGTTTTGAAAATTTTATTAGTGACAGATGCTTGGAAGCCCCAGATGAACGGGGTCGTCCGAACACTGTCCCGTACAGTCGAAGAACTCGAAAAAAACGGAAACACGGTCGAAGTCATAGCCCCGTCCGATGGATATTGGACGATGCCACTTCCGACCTATCCGGATATCAGACTGGCGCCCTTTGCAAAATCCGATGTTGAACGGCGAATCGTAAAGTTCGGTCCAGAAGCCGTCCATATCGCAACCGAAGGCCCTTTGGGACAAGCGGCCCGCGCGCTGTGCATGAAATGGGGCATGCCGTTTACGACCAGCTATCACACAAAGTTTCCCGAATATATTAAGGCCCGTTTCCCATTCATTCCCCTATCCCTGTCCTATAATTTTGTTCGGAGTTTCCACAATAGCGGCGGACGCGTAATGGTGACGACACCCTCTATGGTCGAATTTTTAGACCAAAAGGGATTTAGGAATCTCGCGCCATGGGCAAGAGGTGTCGATTTAAAGCAGTTCAGTCCATCCAAACGCTATAATCCGGAAGATGTATATGCCGGGCTTGAAAAGCCTATTTTTGTCAATGTCGGCCGCGTCGCGGTCGAAAAAAACATTCAGGCCTTTATCGATTTAGACCTACCCGGAAGCAAAGTAGTTGTTGGGGATGGCCCGCAGCTGGTGGAACTCAAGAAAAAAAATCCGGACGTGACGTTCACCGGCGCTAAATTTGGCGATGAACTCGCCAGATATTATGCGGATGCCGATGTGTTTGTATTTCCGTCCAAAACCGATACGTTTGGCCTGGTCATAATCGAAGCGATGGCAACGGGCACGCCTGTCGCCGGTTATCCCGTCTCAGGCCCTATTGATATTATTCCGGGCAGCGGCGCCGGTATAGTTTCTGATGACCTAAGGCAAGCCTGTCTTGATTGCCTGAAGATCGATCGCGACATTCCCGCCCGGCACGCGCAGAATTACAGCTGGGAGACTGTATCCCAGTCCTTTTTTGATCTGCTGACGCCTGAATATGAACCCGTAGCCGCGAAAAGATGGCGGCGCATCAGGCGGCTCGGACGCATTGCCAGTTCGCCCTATCATCTGCTTAAAAAGATTATCCGAAAATCCGCCCGAATATTTCGGCCGCGCCATTAGTTGACTTGCGCCCGCTGACTCTATTCAAACTGACCAGGCGTTCAATCCAGACGCGGCTGCCAAGTTACGTTAAAAGCACGGTTCAAACTTAATATACATGACGCAACCATGATCCCCAAAGGATACATCCCGAGTGTCTTAATTTGGGCGAGTTTAGGCCGCTCGACTGACACTGGTTCCCGTTCTTTAAAAGCTTGTAGGCACCAAAACTCAGGTGGATTTGTCTTGAATACTAAGAGCGGCAAATCCCCCGATAATAGGAATCATACAGTGCAACACTATTGGCCCCCAAAGACTACCGCTGAGAACGTAGAGACCCAGAAAGAAAATAGCCGACAAAAATGTCGCTAAGTATTCCTTGGGGTTTTTCGCTCTATGTATAAATGTGTAAAATGCAGCGGCGGCAACCATACTCATGACAACACCTAAATATGGAGTGAAGTAAAACATAAGCGCCCCGCGATAGATGATTTCCCACGCGGCGGAAATGAAAGTAATAAGCGGGATTTTGCCAAGGAATTCCTCTTTCGAAGACGACAGAAAGATATGATCTTCAGTATCAATTTCAGTCGCTTCCGAAGGTTGTATTCTTGCTATTACAGCCAAAATTACTGGAACAAGGGCAATAATAGCCAAACTTACAATTCCCCGATTTCCGGGTACACCTAGGCCTAAATCTGAAAGTTCTCGTCCATTTGCAACCCATGCCGCGCCTAATAAGCCCAGTAAAAGAAAGGCCACGAGGCAGGTTCTGTGCAAAGCGGAGAAGGTCTTCTGATCCTGATTGTTTTTAGTGCCTTCTTCGCCGCTCTTTTTTAAAATGTGCTGACGGTAAAATGTATACATGGGCAGTAAAATAAAAAGCATTATTAAAAATGCAGAGTCTAATATGAAACCCAAAGTACTTACCTCCTTTGTCGAACAATATACTTCCAAAAGTTAATTAGAACACTCTTTTAAAAATATTTGGTGGACTTCAGGGAAGTGAGAGCGTCCTACTTTGGGCGTTTAAGGACACTCGCCCAATGTTTCCTTTGCCCCCTCGATACGCATCTGGCGACAGAATAGTGACTCCCGCTTTTCGGAACAAACGCTCATCAGAAAATGGAAAGCCGATTCACCGCTGGAAGAACGGTGTGCCAGTTAGACAGTTAAACCCGTCAAATTTCTCGGCCGCGCCTTGAGTTGACTTGCGCCCGCTGACTCTATTCAAACTGCCAGATGTTCAATCCAGGCGCGGCTGCCAAGTTACGTTAAAAGCACGGTTCAAACTTGATATACATGACGCAACAATGATCCCCAAAGGGGACATCCCGAGTGTCTTATTTTGAGTGAATTTATGGCACTCAGTACAGGCTATTTAATGTTGATAATCTTCTAATGGTTTTGCAGCGCTGTATTTTTGCATTGTATAAATACAATCATATTCAGGCCTGTCGAGTGTGCAGCTTAACCCAATTGGAGTCTCGCTCTCCCTTTCTGGAATTTCCATCACTCCACATTTATCATTGGTTTGACAAGCATAGGCATGCCCCCCTTTTTGAGAAGACAATTCAACAATTAAAGCTTTATCTGATAATCTTGCTCCGACGGGTTTAACACTAGGGCCGCTAAATTGATAATTTGTTTTTCGAGCATGTAAGTTGCCAATAATCACAGTAATTTTATATCCTTTTCTGTGAGTATAAAGAATTCGTTCAACAACATGGCCTTCCCATTCGTTGGCATCCCACGATCCTTTTGAAATTCGGTGCGTCCGCCCCTTATGATCTTCTAGCCCGAATACTTTTACATCATTCTCCTCTATTAATTTACTCACTGACATAAAGAGCTCTTCTGAAATCCGTCCCATTTCAAGGGCAGCAATATCGCATGTTTTGCCTTCATCCCCTGGGATATTGAGGAGTTTTTCCTGAGGAAAAATTTTGGTTAAAGCACAATATGGCGCTTCCAAACCAATCGCGACCTGGGAGATTTTTACCTGTTCTGAAACCACCTCAACTAGGACATCACCAATTTCTTGAGTTCCATGAAATTCCCCCAAGATCACTATATCTTTAGAGTAAAC
>JAHDDC010000080.1 GCA_020629545.1 Hellea sp. | reverse complement strand
CCATGCTGATCGATGTATGCAATGGATTGCTAAAACACAGACCCGGAAGGCTGTACTGACCAATCTTCATATTGATATGGATTACCAAACACTAAGCTCAGAACTTACGGGCGTTCACAAAGTAGCTTATGATAACATGGAAATTGTTTTATAAATTCCACGTTTTTCATTAGAGCTTAATATTAGTTTTTGGCATTGCTCTTGAGAATAGGTAAATTTTTTTCGCGTTATTAATGAGAATTGATTTCTCAGTATTAACGCCTATTTCAAATCCTCTACCGGAATAGAAAACAACCGAATGCTATTATTAATGTAATTCAACAATTGCATCGATTTCCACGGCGGCGTCTCTGGGGAGGCTGGGTGAGCCGACGGCAAATCTGGCGTGACGCCCCACGTCGCCGAAGACATCAACCATAAGATCTGAACATCCATTTATGATTTGAGGTATTAGAGGTCCGCTGGACTCGGGCATGGCGCAAACAAATCCGCCAAGTTTGACGACACGTTTAATCCGAGAGAGATCACCATCACAGGCGGCTTTCATTTGTGAGATCAAACGGATGCCGCAATATCGGGCTGCAAGTTGTCCCGTCTCCAGATCAAGGTCCTGACCGACACGACCTGTCAGCATGGCGCCATCAGACGATACGGATGTCTGACCGGCAATATAGACTTGATTGCCACTTCGGACAAACGACACATAGTTTGCGACAGGAGCCGAAGGCTCGGCGAGTTTTATGCCGAGTTCGGCAAGGCGTATTTCAATTTGATTGGTCATCGCGTTTTAATTCCTTTTGCGATTTGGATTGAGTTCGGTCGACCAAAACGGCCGTAGAAATTTGTCCGATGACATTGACGCAGGTTCGCATCATGTCCGGTATTCTGTCGATGCCAAATAAGATCCCGAGCCCGGTCGCTGGAACACCGATGGAGCTGAGCGCCGGGGCCATGGTAACGATGCTGGAGGACGGAACGGGCGCGACCGTCAAAGAAACCAGAAAAGTAGCAAGAATAATGGCGCCGGCTTCAGCCATAGAAACGGGGACATTGAATATATGAGCCAGGAATATTATTGCTGCCCCTTGAAACAAGGCGCTGCCCGGCCTGTATAAAGACGCACCCAGAGGCACTAAGATATCTGCAACTGTTTCCGAGACTTTCAGGTTTTCAGTGGTTTCACGCAGAGAAACCGGAATAGCCGCGGCCGTGCTGGTGGTCGAAAAGGCAACAGATATGGCACCCCAGATTCCTTTAAGGAAATCCAGCGGCTTGATCTTACCGACAAACATATTGAGCGGTAGAAACAGGACGAACAGAAGAATCAACAGGCCGATAAACACGCAGACAATGAAGACGCCTAGACTTTGCAGCAGGCCCCAACCCATTTTTGCCGTCGCCGGTGCGATTAAACCAAAAATACCAATAGGGGCCAGATATAAAATCCACCAAACCATTTTGATCAGTGCTTCTGAGAGGTCTTCGGCCGCTGTTATCAAGCGCGTTCGTTTGTCTATGGCGAGAGTACCTGTTGCCGCTGCCAGAATAGCCGTGAAAACGATGAGCGGTAGGAGCGCACCTTTGGCGGCAGCTTCAAACGGATTGGGCGGAACGAGGCCAACCAAGAAATCGGTGATAGATTGCAATTGCGGAACTTGAGCGGGATCAGCATCTGGAACCGTTATATCCGGCGTGAACTTCAGCCCGATCGTCATCACAGTCATGCCAATGATAATCGCCGGGATGAGGGTAACCCAGTAAAAGGCCAAGGTCTTTCCGCCGATTTTGCCAAGGGTCGCCGGGTCGCCGAGTTTTGCAATACTGGCGAATATGACGGTGATCACCAGCGGCAGGACGACCATTTTAATAGCGTTGATGAACAGCTTACCGAGCGGCGCGGACTCCCGTGCTATCGTTTGCAATACCTCGTTGCCGGTCATAGAGGCACCAAGTCCAACGAGAAGTCCAAGAACGAGACCAAGAGCTATTAATTTATTTAACATATCGGGGCCTCATTTACTGCTTTCACATCGGGGAACAAATTGTCCTGACAATTCGGGTTCAATTACACGGTTTTTTATGGCTGGTCGGCCATTGATGAATAGATATACAACGCCCTCGGATAGCTTCTCGGGATTTTGAAAGTCCGCTTTTGGGGCGTATTCTTTCGGGTCCAATATCAGGATATCCGCCGCATATCCCGGCTTGAGATATCCCCGACCGCAGAGATTGAAATTATCTGCTACCAGCCCGCTGCTGCGATAAAAAAATGTTTCAACGGGCATGATAGATTTACTCAAAATATATTCGCGGTATTTCTGCGGGTAGCTCGCATATTTTCGTGGGTGGCCGGTACTGCCATCTGAGCTCGTCATGACCCAAGATTGGCTCATAAATTTTTCAATGTCCGCGGCATTCATATTAAATGAGGCGATCCGGGCGTCACCCTGTCGCGCTATTTCAATTGCCATATCAACGGGATCCAAACCTTTGATTTCAGCAATTTGGCCCAGAGTTTTATTCTGCCAATCAAACTTATCCTGGGTGATCAAAACAGCTTCGGGACCGCCTCTCTTACGCAGGTTCTCTCGGGTTTCGGTTTTAATCCGGTCAATCAGGTCTGCATTGTTGAGCCGTGCCATATACTCCGTTTCTCCGCCCGCTTTGACCCAACGGGGAATGAGTGCGTTGGAGATCCGCGTTCCAGATGCCTGCCAGGGATATTGATCAGCTGAAATGGATAAGCCTTCTGCGTGAGCGTTTTCTACCATTTCGACGATATTACTGCTTTTGCCCCATACATCCACACCAAGGGCTTTGATATGGGCGATATTGGCATGGATATTGGCTTCTTGAGCGATTTCGATCACTTCCGCCACGGCGCCTTCCAGGCCAATATTGTAAGTGGCTTCATCGCGAATATGGCTGTCATATATGCCGCCATGTTTGACGGCGACTTTGGCGAGTTCAATAACCTCTTCCGTCTCAGAAAAGCTGCCGGGCGCATAGAACAAACCTGTTGATAGTCCGAGCGCGCCATTATCCATGGCGAGGTCGACCCGGGATTTCATATCTGACATTTCGGCGTCAGTGGGTGAGCGTTTTTCGCGACCCATGACCTTATCCCGCAAAGCACCATGGCCAATAAATAGGGCCGTGTTTGTACCTATGCCGTTGCTCTCTAACGCGTCTTTGAGTCCGGCTATATCTGGATCCCCGTAACCGTCATTACCGTTGACGACCGTTGTTACACCTTGGGTCAGATAGTTGATGTTTCGACGTTTCAGCGGATCTTCATCCAAAAACTCACCCATGGAATGGGTATGCGGATCAATAAATCCAGGAAGGACATATAGTCCGCTGGCGTCAATGACGTGTTTTGCGTCAATCGTATCGCCCGACACTCCAACATAGAGGATTTCACCGTTTTTAATGGCAACGACCAAATCGTCTCCGGGTGTGTTGTCGCCCAAATAGACTTTACCGCCTGTAATGAGGTAATCGGCTTCCAGGGTTTGCTGACATCCGCAAAGGCAGATCAAAGCCCATAGAAGCGCGATAAACCTCACGGTTTTGTCTCATAGTGCTCGAGCAGAAGGCGCATCATTTCTTCGGCAAAGACTTCAGCAGAGAGTTTAATGGCTGAACGCGGCGTTGCATCGCCAACTTCATAAGTAATGGCCGAAATGCCATAAGTTTCATACATGTAGTTTTTCGATATTGGCTTGCCTGAATTATGGCGGGCCTCGCGGGTAAAAGGATAAACCTCGTCATCCAGACGGTCATCTACGGCTTTCAGCCAGTCTCTGGCAAACATAGGCGGGGAGGTGGGCTCATCATCCGCTTGTGTATAAAGCAGGTTCCGCCAAGTCGAATGAAAGTCGAGGAAAAAAGCAATGTCGTCTTTTCCAGATTTAAAACGTTCCATGGCCCCGAGAACGGATCGTGTTTCCGGCTGCGTAAACGGACCCCAATCCCGGTTGAGATCCATACCGCCCATATTGAAGCGCCAATTGCCATGAACAACACCGTCCGGATTGATCATCGGGACGATCAGAACATTAAAGTTTTCCAGAAATTCACTCGAGAGACGACTACCATCGAGAACCTTTTCCGAAAACGGTATGAGCGCCAGTGCGCCGGTCAATTCGGGCGGATGTTGACGGCCCACCCACATAACATAAGGTTTTTTCTTGGACGGTTCGGTTTCTATTTCGAGCATGTAGATTGGACGGTTTTCTCGAGATCGCCCAATTTCTGATTTCGTCACATAACTCTTTTTGGCAAGTTCGTCCGTCCATTTATCATGAGCTTGTGGTGTAAAAATTTCCTGCGCGGAAATGAAGAATGGGCGACTATCAACGTCCAGAGATAATTGGGTGCGGTCTTCTGAAATCTCGTTTATTTTGTTCGCATCCAGAAATTCCCAATTTGTGCCATCATAGCTAATCTTTGGGTGGTAGCGATGTTTGCCATTATAGTATTGGAGGGTGACATCCAGAGAGCCGGCTTGAACAGGGTCAACCCGAAATCCATACCAGGCGCTGTTATTGATAGGCTCACCCTGTGGGTCCGTTGTTTTTTCAGGCCGGATTGATATCTGAAAAGATGTTTCGGAGGTTATATCACATCCGTTGGCTCTGGCCGTTAGATAATCATCTCTGATTTCTGCAATTGTATTGGCGCATAGGCTAGGGCTGGTTGCCTTTTCCATTACCTGCGAAGAGGAATTTGGTGTGGTGACCGTTTGACAACCACTCAATAGAAGAAAGGCTGCGCCTGAAAAATAAGTCTTCATCATTGTTTACTCCTGTCCTATGCGCGCCCGACAAGTTCGACCACCCGGGCGGCGCTGCCAGCAGCGAAAGTATACCCCATTGAGCCGTGTCCTGCATTAATGTAAAGCCCTGGTGTCCGGCTTTCTTTGATAACGGGAAGACCTTCAGGGGTCATGGGTCTCTGACCGATCCAAAAATTGGGCTCCGCATTATAGTCGGCAATGCCAGGCCATAGGCGGCGAGCTGTTTCAAGCAGCTCTTCAGCTCTGGCCTTGGAGCGTTGAGGCGAGAGATTTGTATCCATGAACCCTGCGATGCGGACTGCATCACCCAGATTGGCGATGACAAATTTGTGTTTGAGATCAGTGATGCTGCAGACTGGCGCTTCAGCGGTTGCGGGCAAGGTAATGCTATATCCCTGAACAGGATAGATCGGGAGAGGTTTAATAAACCCATTGAGAGCCTTGTTAGTTTCACCCCCCAAGCAGGCAATGACGGCATCACATGGATAAGAATTTTCATGCGTCAAGACGGCGGACACACGACCGTCGGTAAGTTCAATTGTCTCAAACCTCTCGTCATATTTTACGACAGGTTTGCGGTTTCTGACATTCGCCGACAAGAGCGTTGAACAATAAATTTGCGTATCAAGAGCTTCATCGGTTTCACAATAAACGCCACCGAAAATTTCTCTGTCCGTTCGTCCTAATGTTGGGGCAAGTTCGGCGCATTCAAGTTTGTTCAACACTTGAAGTTCATTAAGTCCGTCAGGCGAAAATCTTGCGGAGGCGATCAGGCCGTTCAAAGTTTTTTCGTCCTCCGCAATGACAAGCTTACCTTTTCCGGTGCGAGGTATGGCTCCGTTAGGTATTTCTGCTTCTATTTCATCGAGCGAGGATCGACTGAGTTCCGCCAAGGCTTCGCGGTTTTGAAAGTTTTTCTCATATTCGGCACGTCTACAATTACGTAAAAAACGTACGCCCCAAGCCAGATAGGACGGCTTAAGAGACAATCCCAATTTTATACCGGGGTCGGTTCCGAGTAGGTAGTTTGTCAGTTTTCGAGCGGTTGCGGGAGAGGCGAACGGTTCCACATAAGAATAAGAGAGTTGTGCCCCGTTGGCTTTACTTGTGCCGGTGGCTGGGCCAGAGGCTTGCTCGATAAGCACAACATCATGACCGGCTCTTGTGAGCATATAGGCAGTTGTCACCCCGACAACACCTGCGCCTAAAACGCAGATTTTCATGATATTTCCGAAAATTCAGACATAATTGCCCTGTTCACTCCCATTGAGAGCGTTCAAGCGGGATTGCTCCCGCTCAAAAACAGCTAATGACTAAAAGTCGTGACGAATACTGGCGTGCCAATAACGACCGCGATTGGAATGTAAGCTGACGAAATAGCCTCGCGCAAACTCGTCGGCAATCGGTGGCTTATTGTCAGCAACGTTCCGAACGCCAACCCGAATCCGAGTGCTTTCTCCGCCAAACAATCCGTTGTCAAACGTGTAGTCAGCCGCCAGATTAATCGTATCCCAGGCTGGAATGGTAAACTCATCGAAATCTGCACCGGTTACCGAGGTGTCAAATACATCACCAACTCTCCGGTAAGATGCACTCGCCCCCCATGGGCCGTTATCCCATCGTAGGGATGCAGAATAACGCCACTCCGGGTTACCATTTTCGCGACGGAGATCGGCCTGTCCAACGACAGAAATTAAGCTACTAAGAGTGCCTGCATCTCTGGCGTCGGCCAGAAGCTGTGCGTCTGGACCGGGGTTTTGGAAGAACTCCAAAATATGGGCCGCATTGGCCTTTAATGTCAGATCCCCAATGCCATCGACTTCAAAATCTAATACCGCTCCGAAATCGATACCTTCACTGGTTCGAGTATCTAAATTTAGGAACGTATCTTGAACTCCAATAATGTCACCGGCGCCTGAAGGATCAAGACCGGCCGCTGTGAACACGGCCGCCAAAGCCGGGTCAGGAGCAGCTCTTAACACGCCCGGGTTGGAACTCCCTTGTAGTCGCAATAAGTAATCCAGAGTAATTTGGTTTTGATCTCCAAAAATGCCGACCAGATTATTTTGCTCGATCTTCCACCAATCAACCATAAAAGTTAGATCGGCGGTTGGTTCGAATGTGGCACCCAAAGAATAGTTCTTACTGCTTTCAGGCTCGAGATCCGGCCCACCACCACGAATACTTTCAATCGTGAGATTGTCGCAATCGTTATCGCTCGTAAAGTTTGGCCCTCCGGCAATAGCATGACAGACAATCCAGTCTTCACGGCTACTGTTGACCCGTCGTATCTCTGTCGCGTTGATTTGCTCAAGGTTAGGGGCTCTAAAACCTTCAGCATAAGCACCACGAACCTGGAACATTTCGATAGGTCTCCAGGATGCTGCGATTTTGGGCTTTAATACGCTGCCCACATCGGAGTAGTCCTCAGCTCGCGCCGCAAGTTGTACATCAAATGAATGCGCTAAAGGGAAGTCCATATCAGGACTGATAACTGGGATCGCAAGCTCCACAAAAGCTCCTAAAACGTCGCGATCTCCGTTGGTGTCAGGTGTGGGGCTTGAACCCATCACATCAGAAAGATTCGTCGTACCAATGACAGTATCATTAAAGACTGTAGTGCCGTCCAATCGATCATCTCTGTCATCCAGATAAGACTCGTGTCGCCATTCAACGCCGGCCGCAATACCAACATCGCCGGCGGGTACTGAAAATAGAGATGCATTCGAGACTTTTGCGTCGGCCAAAGTCAGCTTCGTTGTCCCGTCTCTTTTGACTTCGACCATAAAGTTATCGATTGTAGCCTGATCGTTAGCAAAGTTGGGCGCAAATGGATCCGACTGATTTCCTCCAGCAAAAATGTTATACGCAGATGACGTTGTGCCATTAATTGCCTGTTGGAACAATGTGTTGCTGACTCGATTGGTTCGGTCTTTGGTTTTCGCCTCTGAATGCAAAAATGCAGCTTCCCAATCCCAATCATTACTCATAGTACCTCGAAGTCCGCCCAACAGGCGGAAGCTATCATTGGTGACTTCGATCATTCTTGGCCCTGTATCTATAGGCCGGTAATCTTTTATCCGTAAATCTACACCCGTTACGTTATGGAACGCATCTGCTGAGATTCCGATTGGGTTGCTTCCAAGCAGGGCTGCGGCTTCCCGCTCTTTGTAATAGTCCGCATGGTAATATGAAGCTTCACCAAAAAACTCCATGCCGTTATCCAGCTCATGGTTAACAAAGGCCATGAGGTTATATCGGTCTGTATCTCCGACAATGTCGCGGTATCCCGCGCGGTCAAGCCTCAGGGCCGTTGGAACATTTGTTCCGTTTCTTATACAGGTTGTCGGTGTAATGGCGACCAGGCAGCTCCCGAGCGAAGTGGGTTGAACATAAATGTCATCGTCAGTTGTTCCTGGGACGTCAGAGCCATCGACCGTCTCTAGTTCTGCCCATTGGGTGTCTCCAGAACGATTAAAGAACTGAGAGTCACCCTCATAAACTGTCCCTTCAAAAAACGGGGTCAGGTCTTCGGTCGATGAGTTTATCAGATCGGTTGCTGGCATTCCGTTTCTAAGCATGAAATTACCAAACACGGAGATATTACTTCGGCCTTCATTAAACTCTGTACCCCATTTTGCAGTGCCGGAAATTTCATCCAAGGCAGTGCCTTCAGATGTACCATATTGAAGATTTATCTGGGTGCCTGTGTAATCATCATCCAGGATAGTATTGATTACACCGGCGACCGCATCAGAACCATAAACGGCGGATGCACCGTCACGCAAAATTTCCACGCGCTTTATGCCTGTTACAGGCATCGCATTGGAGTTGACGGAGACGACGGGTGTCTGATTAACGGCTTGAGTTCCGGGGTGGTTCACCATTCGCCGGCCATTTAAGAGAACCAAAGTGTTTCCATCCCCGACACCTCGCAGGTTAACTGAGCCGACATCTCCGCGAGCGCCATTTACGCCCGTAAAACGACCTTCTCGAAAGGTAACGTCGCCGATTTGCGGAATGCTGGCAAGGAGCTCATCGCCAGAAACAGCTCCCGTCGTCTCTATGTCGATTTCGCTCAATGATGTGACGGGCAAAATTCCCGCGATATCCGCGCCTTTAATCTGAGTGCCGACCGTGATGATTTCGTCGTCTTCTTCTATCCCGGATGATTGTGCAGAAGCCGTGACGCCCGCGCCAGCCAAAGCCGTTGATAATAATAGTGATTTTAGGATGGTTGACTGTTTCATTTTTCTCCCCTTTGAAACTCATTCCAAGATGAGTGAGAATCTCTAATAAAAGCAAATTCAAATATATATTAGGGATATAGCCAAAGGCTATGCATTATTGCTATGGAATAGCTAAATTTTTGCCCGTATATGTTTCCAATTCTGTTCGCAAAATATTTAAGAAATCTTGTTTGAAGGAAATTATCGGATCATTCGAACGGGAAATAACGTCGATTTTAATCGGATCCAATCCCATTATTTCATGAAATCTTAATTGTGGTTTGTCGCCTGAGTAGGCCGTGACTTTGTCTATGACGGCCACACCGGTTCCTTGCTCAACCAAGCGCTTGGCCAAGTGATAGGTTTCGGCAACGATTGAACTGCCATCCGGATAAAGCCCTAGGCCTTCCAGCTTCTTGTTGAGCATATGACCCAGCGGGCTTTTTGCATTGAGCTGGATGAGGGGGAGGGACGCCAGATCCTCCAGGCCGATTTTTTTCTCTATTAGCTGGTGAGACTTCGGCGTTACACAAACAAATTCCGTTTGGCCCAAATGTTGTATTTCCAGACCCGGTTGAGCAACGGCTTCGAAAACAATGCCAAGATCAATCGTGTTGTTTTGTAATAATCGGGAAATCTCTGAGGCGTGTTGGGTTTCGATCTCAATGGGTATGTCCGGGTGTTTTTTGTTGAATGCGGCCAGGGCGCGGGGAACCGCTTGAAGGCTGAAGGCAGGTGTCATCGCGATCCGAAGTCGGCCTACATTGGTCGACTTCAACATAACGGTATATTTTTTGAGCTCATTGAGTTGTTCATAGACAGGCGTAATCTGAGTGAACAATAAATTGGCTTTCTCCGTAGGGAAAATTCGACCTTTCTCTCGGTAAAATAAATCGAACCCCAATTGATCTTCCGCATGACGTAAGATCTTACTGACCGTGGGTTGCGACACGTTGAGCGATTTGGCGGCACCGCTAACGGACCCTGTCATATAAACCGCATGGAATATCTCTATATGCCTTAAACGCATGGAGATAGCCTATACGGTAAATTTTATGAATGAAATAGAGGTTTCTCCAAAGTGAAGTAAAAACAGACTATTCCGGTCGAGAAGGTCGCCTAAGGGCTATTTTATTGCTGATACGCCTTTTAATACTTCTCAAGCAAACGCACAATTGAGATTACTGCGCGACCAAGCAGGATTAAGGCCCAATATAATATTGGAAGGGATTCGACAGTCCGGTATCAGATCTTTCGTGGAAAGCGGCGGGGATTTATTCGAAGCTAGGAGAATATATGGATGTAGTTTTGCAAACTTAGAACAGATTCTAATGTAATTTTCTCATCTACTGTGACAATTTCTTAGTCATTTACTATGACAAATTCTCACAAATAATGAATGAAAACAACGAAATGGATGACAATTCTCATCTTCTATGAAAACGACCGTCACTTAAACAGATCACCTCCAACGTTTCTCATAATAAACATTATGCGATTTTTTTAAGTTATCAGCCACGGTATTGTTTTATTTAGACTTTGCCGTAGACGCAGTTTGTCATTTTTTTAGTTTATAATGAAATTACGTGGATTTCCTGAAATTTGTGTCTATAGTTATTTTATGAGACTCAAGGAAGTCAGGAATGTGGGACTGAGTACTCCCCTTGTCTTAGGC
>JAHDDC010000079.1:7164-10730 GCA_020629545.1 Hellea sp. | reverse complement strand
TCAATCCGGGTTATATCAATCGTGTTTTGGATAAAATGCCGAAACAAGGCGACCGCGAGCCCTGGCTCAATCTTCAGGATTACAAGCGTGATCGCAAAATATTGCCCCTCAAAGACCTGGAATCCGATGGGTTAGTATTCGCTGGAACAGCAACAAAAAACCTCTCCCAAGCCGCCGAGTGAGCGTAATCATCCTGGGTCTGACCAGAATATTTCCGATTGATTTCAACTCCTTATGAACGCAGGAAAGTTGGATTGCGTGAACTGGAATGCTGTATTCGTTTCAGGATTGGTCGGAGCGGTTCCGGCACCTTCCGCGACATATCACGCAATTAAAAAAGACTGTTTTGTCAATAAATGGGGGGAGAAGATTTGAAAACTATAACAATTGGGTCGCTTAAGATTGAGAACAAATCAGATTCACATATTTGGTGTTTATCCCTGCCGTCTATGCCATGGAAGGTCGAAAACGCGTATCAAGAACGCGAAGCCATATTTCTGGATATAGCATCTCGTTTTTCAATCTGTGCAGTTTGGCTAAGTGATTTGTTCGACCGCAATAAAGAGGGTTGGCACCTCTTAAAAAAGGGAGTGAGTCCATATTCTCTTGACGAAGACATGTATCACGGCTCTTGGGCTGCATACTTTTATAACAATAATGATATTAACCTGGAAAACCTTGATTTAGTCCCGACTTTACCGGCGGGTAATTTTTTGTGTGATTTCAAATCAATATCAAATGGAGCGGAAGTTTGTATTTGGGCTTGTGAGGACGATAAGGATTGGGTGATTTTTGATGCATCCGGTGTATTGAAGTTTCAGAAATAGTCTTCATGGCATTATGCTAGGATGTGAAGATTGATAACTGGAACGGTAGGCCGTCGTGGGACAATAGAAGATGATGAAATCTAGATATTCTCTAACAATCGATGCGGTGAAGTATATGAGGTTTCTCGTAAAAACAAAACTACGTGATGAGCCCAATACTGTGGTTTGCCTTGGTTGGGGGCGTTGGGAAGATTCTCATATGCAAATAATGCCTGGATTTTATCCAGAGCCCAATTACCCAAACTCACCTCCTGTTTATAATTTTGATGGGCTATTGGTTAGTTTTGCATTTCCAATCAACACGGTGGGGATCCCACTAGAAAGCGTGATAACTCTTCGTGACAACCAGTTGGTATTTTTAGATAATGACATTAGCATTAATTTAAAAGTAATCGAAGGCTTGTTGATCAGGGAATAAAGAGAATTGTAGCGAGCTGGTATAAAGTGCAATAAATTTTTATCCACATCTTAAAAGAAGCTAAGTAGTTGAATTTTTATGAAACAAAAAGTTCTACTTACGGAATTATCTGAAGCTTTTTCTGGAAGGGATAAGCCAAGAACGCTTCCTTTAGGTTTTCAAGATCCTGGTTCAGGTGAGAAAGAGGAATTAGAGAGCTTCTTAAAAACCTGTCGTTCAAAAGTGGACACTAGTTTACTTCAGTGGAATTATGCAGCTTGGTACTATTTTGACGGCATATATCTTGCCTATTTCCTTCCTGAAATTTTAAAGTTAGCGGTAGAGAGGCCGGACAACAATTTACTTATTTTCCATTTTATAGTTTGGGAATTGGAAAGGGCGGGATCCGTAATGGGATTACCGGACAATCTTCAAGAAAAATGGCTATTTTTGTCTGAAAATGAGTTAGTTAGTGTTTTAAACTGGTTGTTATATCTAGTCGAAGAATTTCCAGAAGATTATGGGCAAAAAGAACTTGATTTAGCAATCATCGGAATAAAAAAATTGATCAAAAAAGTAGCTTAGCCTAATCGAGCATAGTGCCGACGGACTGACGGCTTGGTCTGATGCCGGGTTTTTCAATTTCGCGTGAGGGTGTCATTCGGGCATAGGCTTGTTAATGACTTTAGGGTAACAGACGCCATGCGATTATTTTTTGTCATGTCTTGTTTTTGGTTTTTCCTACTGGGGGCCACATCTGTTCAGGCGTCGGAGTCACCAGTCATTGATACGGGCCGTGTCAACGCGCAGCTCATTAGCACCCACAGAGTGGTTGCGCCTGGCGAAACTTTTTACATTGGGTTGCGTACGGTACTGGACCCGGAATGGCATACCTATTGGCGCAATCCTGGCGATAGCGGTGAACCCGTGCAAATTGACTGGAAGGCGCCGGAAAGTCTGACTTACGGCGATATTATCTGGCCGCTCCCGCGCGCAATTCCAACGGGTCCTTTGGTGAATTATGGATTTGATGATCTGGCTGTTTTCCCGGTTCCGTTCAAGCTGTCAGATGCGGCTGTTCCCGGCGAACGTTTAACCGTGGATGCCGGAGCTTATTATCTTGTCTGCAAAGACGTTTGTATTCCTGAAGATGCCGATCTGTCCATTGAGATTACAGTCGGAGAGTCCGAAACCAATGAACGCTGGAATGATGTAGTTTCCATGGCGCGCGCGAGCGCCCCAAAGTCCGGCGCAATAGAGGGCGGCCTGATCAAAGATCAGGATAGAATTCGGTTCAGATTTAAAAATTTGCCGTCCGCAGATTTCTCGAACAGCTATTTTTTCCCCTTCGGCCAAGGGGTCATCAATCACGCGGCCCCGCAGAAAGTTACGCTGACGGATAAGGGGCTTCAACTTTCGACTGATCCCGGCTTTGATTGGTCAAGCGGTTCACCTGATAGCGGAAGCGGTGTTCTGACCTTTGTGAAAGATGGTATTCGCACCGGCGAAGAGGTCAATATGTCGGTTGGTACCGTCCCCGATATCGGCCCCGTTCCTGCCGATATGAACGCGCCGGTTAAAGCGGGTAAAACATTTGGGTTTTTTGGCGCGATCGCGGCGGCCCTGATTGGGGGTCTTATCCTCAATATAATGCCCTGCGTTTTCCCTGTTATATCCCTGAAAGCTCTCAGTATCGCCAAATCGGCTCATGGCGAGCGCCGCGCGATCCGGCGTGACGCTTGGGCCTATACGTCAGGCGTCTTAGCCAGTTTTCTATTGCTGACGATTATCTTGCTTGTTGTAAAAGCGGGCGGAAGTGAAATAGGCTGGGGGTTTCAAATGCAGGACCCTCGAGTGGTTGGTCTTCTCGCTCTATTATTGTTTGCTGTGGGGCTGAACCTTCTGGGCGTTTTTGAAATTAGCGGTGGTTTTCAAAATGCAGGACAATCCTTGACGCAAAGCGGCGGGTTCACCGGATCATTTTTCACGGGTGTTCTGGCGGCTATTGTCGCGACGCCGTGCACGGCTCCGCTTATGGCCCCAGCGATTGGCTGGGCTTTCACCCAGCCGGCAAGTTCCACAATTGCCGTATTTATGGCGCTGGGCCTGGGGTTTGCCCTGCCATTTTTACTCATCGCCTATATTCCCGCGTTATCACGCCGCTTGCCCAAGCCCGGTGCCTGGATGGTGAAGTTCAAGGAATTGCTCGCCTTTCCGATGTTTGGCGCGGCGGCGTGGCTGATCTGGGTGTTAAGTCAGCAATCCGGTTCTCTCGGACTTCGCAATATCCTGATCGCTATTCTCTGTCTTGGATTTGCAATTTGGCTGTTTAAACAAAAATC
>JAHDDC010000079.1:0-7064 GCA_020629545.1 Hellea sp. | reverse complement strand
ATTGCGCGAGAGCTGGAAAAATTTGGTCGCTCCGGTGTTCCGCTTTATCTGCTTTATCCGCCAGGGACAGATGACGCCGCCCCTGAAGTTTTACCTCAAATTTTGACCAAAGATATGCTAAGAGAAAAGCTCAGAGGGCTTTAAACATTAGAGCGGAGAGATTTATGAGAATTCAATCACTATCAAAATTATCTGTTATTGCCGCGGCGACAGCATTTCTATTGACCGGAACGGCCGAAGCGCGGGTTGAAAATGGAAGCAAAGTGTCAGCTTTAACTGTCGTTGATAGCACAGGAAAGCTTCACAATCTGGCTGATTATGCCGGCAAGACAGTTGTGCTGGAGTGGACCAATCATGGCTGTCCATATGTTAAAAAGCATTACAACACGGATTATGATGGCGGGAATATGCAGAATTTGCAAAAGGCCGCCGCGGCTGATGGTGTTGTCTGGCTGTCTGTAATTTCATCGGCCATGGGTAAACAAGGCTATGTCACGGGCGCAGGCGCTGATGAATTAACAAAAACACGCGGGGCAGCCCCAACAGCTGTTCTCCTCGATCCCATTGGTGAAATGGGGCGATATTTCAGCGCTAAGACAACGCCGCATATGTATGTCATCAATCCTGAGCAGGCATTAGTTTATCAGGGCGCAATCGATAGTAATCGTTCGGCGCGTCCCTCAACCATTGCGGGCGCAACTAATTATGTAACGGAAGCCTTAGCTGCGTTAAAATCTGGAACCCCTATTGCAGTTTCTGAAACGGCTCCTTATGGTTGCTCGGTAAAATATTAGAGAGCTTCGCCTCGGTTCCCCCCACAGGGCCATGGCGGCGATTACGCTGTCCTCATTAGAGGGCAGCGTTTTATTTTGACCTCATGCTTGTTGTGACGCTATAGCGGCTCCTATGAACGAGATCATAGATATTGGCGTTTTAGGCGCAGAAGGCCGCATGGGCGGCGCGATTATTCGGGCGCTGCGAACGGAACCCAAAGCCCGCCTGACCGTCGCTATTACATCTCCGGATTCAGTAAACTTGGGTATAGATGCATCGGAGCCCGCGGGACTATCCGCGAGCGGTGTTAAGTTGACCTCCGACATCAGGGCCGCACTGGATAATTGCGACGTGATGATTGATTTTTCTTCACCCAAAGCAGCGATAGATGCGGCGCTAACCATGCATGAAACCCGCTGCCACACATTAATTACGGGAACAACGGGGTATTCTTCGACAGAAGAAAGTGCCCTTCTCGCGGCCGGTGAAAGTATAACGCTCTTGAAATCCGGAAATTTTTCATTGGGCGTCAATATGCTTGAGGCCTTAGTCGAAATGGCCGCAAGCCGCCTCGGCGTGGATTGGGATATCGAAATTTCAGAAATGCATCATCGGCACAAAGTCGATGCTCCGTCCGGTACGGCGCTGATGCTTGGCGAAGCCGCGGCCCGGGGCAGAGATGTCAATCTCGCCGATAAACAGGTTTTGTCACGAGAGGGGCGCGGACAGCCTCGTCAAGCGGGTCAGATCGGTTTTTCGGCCCTGAGAGGCGGAGGCGTTATCGGACAGCATGACGTCAGACTGGCCAGCGAACTTGAAATGATAACATTATCCCACGATGCGTTTGACCGTTCCGTATTTGCTTCAGGTGCTGTTACGGCTGCGCTCTGGGCGCATGACAAACCCAAGGGCGTATATAATATGCGGGATGTCTTGGGGCTTTAAGTCCGGCTATTCTGCCGCGTTGGCCAGAGGCTGTTCTTCTGGTTCATATTCCAAAAGATCTGCGGGCTGACAATCGAGTTCCCGGCACAAAGCCTCGAGCGTTGAAAACCGAATAGCGCGGGCTTTACCTGTTTTTAAAATTGATAGATTGGCCAGAGTGATCCCGACCTTTTCTGCCAGTTCAGTCAATGACATGCGGCGATCTAGCAATATGCGATCGAGATTTACGCGAATAGCCATTATACGGTCAGCTCCTGGTCACGGCGAAGTTCAAGGCCGATTCTAAATACTTCTGCCATAATCGCCACTATAAATACCAGAAACCAGGCGTTGAGACTGATCGCGATATCGTTTCCAAAAATGAACTGAACCCCGCCGCGCAGCAATTCCACCAAGGCGATAACAATCCATGTCTTTCGCAAACGCGAAATATTCTCGGTCACGAAGGGGTTGCCATTGATGGTCGTTCGCACAATCTTTTTGACAACGAACGCCACATAAAGATAGGCGGCCGCAATAAAGGCCAGGCCGAACACGCCGCTATTCAGACCGGGAAGAGACGGCGCGTGACCATTTTGACTTTCCATCGCGTTGATCACGTCTTGACCCAGAAACGGCAAAATTAACATACCCAGTAAAGCCGCACACAAAATGGCGATCACGATATTCAGCGCGATATTTAAAAATCTCGCCGTCCGCATGGCCGACGTTTGCGGTCTTATTCTCATAGGTTATTCGCCTCGTTTCTTTATCGATAAACAATAATAGGCGAAGAGGCAAGAGTGGAATGCATGGCTTTACCCCAACTTATTTTAAGATTAAGCCACAGCCATGACACAAGACAAGAGACAATTATGGAACGCCTGACCAAACTAGTGGTCGCGTCTCACAACCAAGGTAAGATACGTGAAATTCGCGACTTACTTAGCCCTTTGGGCGTAGAGACCGTCAGCGCATCGGATTTAAACCTTGATGAACCCGAAGAAACCGAAACCACATTTGCCGGTAATGCGCGGTTGAAAGCTCTGGCGGCGGCGCGGGTCAGTGGTTTGCCGGCTCTTTCGGATGATAGTGGTCTAGCCGTTGATGCGCTTGGCGGTGATCCCGGAATCTATGCGGCGCGATGGGCGCAGCTTCCGAAAATCGAGGGCGGAGGGCGTGATTTTGATATGGCGATGTGGCGAGTCCATACCGAGATGACGCGACTGGGCGGGCCTAAAACCGCACGTTTTATCTGCGCCTTGTGTCTGGCCTTTCCGGACGGGGAAACAGAAGTCTATGAAGGCAAGGTCGAAGGCGAGATCGTTTGGCCTCCGCGCGGGGATAAAGGCTTTGGCTATGATCCTATTTTTCAGGCGATTGGTGCCCGTCAGACTTTTGCTGAAATTGAGCCGGCGGCAAAACACGCACAAAGCCATAGAGCGGATGCGTTTGCGAAATTTCTGGCCGTTCGGTTTCCCGATTCAAAGACATAGTTTTGGATAAACTCGCCGTTTATATTCACTGGCCCTATTGCGCGCGTATCTGTCCCTATTGCGATTTCAATGTTTATAAGGGCGCGCAAAATGCTGCCTTAGTAGAGGCTATCCTAAAAGATCTTGATCATTGGCGTACCCAATCCGGCCCGCGCCTTATAACATCCATCCATTTTGGCGGCGGAACGCCGTCTTTGTTATCAGCCACGGATATCGGCCGATTAATCGATAGAGTCGACAGGCTATGGGGACTCCCTGATGATGCTGAAGTCGGACTTGAAGCCAATCCTCAGGATCAGGACAGTCAGCGCTGGGAGGATTATAAGGCGGTCGGTATAAACCGGGTTTCTTTGGGCGTGCAGACGTTTAACGATGCGGCGCTGAAAAGACTGGGCCGGGATCATGACGGGGAGGGCGGCCAAAAGGCCGTCGCTTTGGCGCGAGAGATTTTTGGCAATATCTCCCTTGATCTAATTTTTGGCTGGGCGGAACAAACTGCGGCTGATCTTAATCGTGATCTTAATCTGGCGCTGAATCTTAATCCGGCTCATTTATCGGCCTATCAGCTCACCATTGAACCCGGAACTGCCTTTGCTAAAGCGCAGGCCAGGGGACAAGAGCGCGCGGTTGATAATGACAAAAGCGCCTTGTTTTACGATCTGATCGAAACCCGTCTTGAGGGGCAAGGTTATGATCATTATGAAGTCTCCAACTATGCTCAGCCAGGTTTTGAATCCCGGCACAATAAAGCCTATTGGCTAGCTCAGGATTATGTCGGGGTCGGGCCGGGGGCACATGGACGGATCACCTTAGAAGGTCGTAAACATGCCCGCGCTGCTGCCGACCGTCCCGTAGATTACATCGCATCAGTTCTGGTAAGCGGAACCGGAATGGCCGAGAACGAAATTCTTTCGCCCGAAGACCGGGCCGCTGAATATGTGCTCATGGGTCTTCGTGTCAAAGACGGAATTTCGCTTCAAACTTACAAAGCCATCACAGGCGAGGACTTCTCTTCAGATCGCTATGAAGGTCTTGTTACAGAGGGTTATCTGCACCTGACCGGGGACCGTCTATCCGCCACAAAGAATGGGTGGCTGGTACTTGATCATTTGACCCGTACCTTATTAGGATAGCTAAACGCCAGAAGAGAGAAGATATGGCTGAACGTGTTTTAGTTACCGGTATTAGCGGATATATTGCCTCCCATGTTGCGCAGCGACTTTTGGAAAAAGGTTATGTTGTGCGCGGGACCGTTCGCAATGCTACCAAAGGAGCCGATGTTGCCGCAAAAATCTGCGCGGCTGCCGGTGTAAGCGCCGATTCCATTGAGCTGGTCGAGGCCGATCTGGGCTCGGATAACGGCTGGAAAGATGCGGTGAAAGATTGCGATTATATTCAGCATATCGCCTCCCCTCTGCCGGTAACGCCGCCGAGTGATCGTGAAGGCCTCGTTCCCGAAGCCCGGGCCGGCGCGCAGCGCGTGCTCGAACATGGTCTGTCCGCAGGCGCCAAACGCATTGTTATGACGTCTTCGATTGCCTCTATGATTGGCCAAAAGGGCCGGCCAAAACATTTTAAATTTGGCGAGAATGACTGGAGCGATCCAGACTGGAAAGCCCAAACGGCCTATCCGGTTTCCAAAACCCGCGCGGAACTTTCGGCCTGGGCTTATGTTGAGGCGCAAAAGATGAAAGACCGCCTAACAGTCGTAAATCCAGGCCTCGTCTTTGGTCCTGATCCTTACGGCAATGGCAGCGCATCTTTGACAGTTATTTTAGCCCTATTACGGCGCGAATTTCCGCGCTCGCCGCAACTTGCCTTTCCCGTCGTCGATGTGCGTGACGTCGCCTCGATACATGTCGCTGCCATGACAGCCCCCAATGCGGCGGGCCGCCGCCTGATAGCGGGCAAGGAAACGCTTTGGTTTAAAGAGATGTGCCAGATCCTGCGTCAGGCTTATCCGCAGGCCAGCCTGCCCAAAGGTGAGCTCCCGAATTTTATCCTGCGTATCATGTCGGTCTTTGACGATAGATTGAAAAACTTAACCGCTGATCTTGGCATTTTTCATGAAGCCGAGAGCGCCTATGTCAGTACAATCACGCAGGTCATTCCGCGTCCAGCCAAAGAATCTATTTTGGCAACCGCAGAAAGCCTGATCGCCAGCGGCCGGGTGAAATTCGATTAGCCTGATATCTTGGGCTTTCAATTGCCTGTGATATCCGTTAGGAAGCGCGAAATTTTCGCAAGGTCTTATCATGACTGACATTACTGCCGTCAAAACCAAATATGCCGCCGAAATAGAGGCTGCCAGCGACCTAAAATCGCTCGATGATATCCGCGTGGCGGCGCTCGGGAAAAAAGGCGAAGTCTCCATGATGATGCGCGGCCTCGGCAAAATGTCCGTGGACGAGAAAAAGGTCATGGGGCCTGCGCTCAACGGTCTTAAAAACGATATTGCCGCCTTAGTTGAAACGCGTAAATCTGCGCTTGAACTCGACGCTATGAATGCGGCGCTGGCCAGCGAGACTATGGACATGTCGCTACCGATTGATGTGTCAATGGGGACGCTGCATCCCGTTCAGCAGGTGATGGAAGAAATGGCCGTCATCTTTTCTGATATGGGATTTTCTGTGGCCGAAGGCCCGGACATTGAAGATGACTTTCATAACTTCACGGCGCTGAACTTTCCGCCCGGTCACCCGGCGCGCGATATGCACGACACATTTTTTATGGTCGCTGATGAGGGCGAAGAGCAAAAGGTTTTGCGTACCCATACATCCCCTGTGCAAATCCGGACCATGATCAATCAAAAACCGCCCATTCGAATTATCGCTCCGGGACGGACTTATCGTTGCGACAGCGATCAGACCCACACGCCGATGTTCCATCAGGTCGAAGGCTTGGTCATTGAAGAGGGCACACATATGGGTCACCTCAAAGGCGTGCTGATGGATTTTGTGTCCGCCTTTTTTGAGACCGATGTCGATGTGCAGTTCCGCCCGCATCACTTCCCGTTCACTGAACCCTCCGCTGAAATGGATGTGCGCTATGAACGCGACGGCGCGGCCATTAAAATCGGGCAGGGCGATAAATGGATGGAAATTCTGGGTTGCGGCATGGTGCACCCAAATGTGCTGCGCGCCTGCGGCATTGATCCGGAAGTTTATCAAGGCTTTGCCTTTGGCATGGGCGTCGACCGCCTGGCGATGCTGAAATACGGCATGCCGGATTTGCGGGATATGTTTGCTGCCGATACAAGATGGCTCGGCCATTACGGGTTTAGCCCGCTCTTGCAAGCCAGCCTGGCAACGGGTTTGAGTTAATGAAATATCTGTTTAAATTAGGAGTCTTAGCAGCTTTGTGTGGTGGCTGTTTGGATACTACTGCTGATACTTCTAAATTTGATTATGAACGACTTATACATTTAGATGCGGAACTTCTTTGTGAGTTAGGAATCGAAGATGCTTATTTATCTGTTTCTAAAAAGTTAAATGAATGGGTAGTCCCTGAGGGAATAAAAAAAGTCGAAACTAACACAGATGATTATATTGTTGAAATTGGGGGAGAACGTTACCCCATTTATATACATGCCCAACAACCCACGGTCACCGATTGCTGGGAAAATGCAACGAATGTATTTTTTCACATCGTGAATAAGCAACTCGCCAATGCTAACGTAAAGTTTTTTGCTTTTTATTTTGGCAATGATTTACACGGCGGTTTCTTGAATGAAAACGACCTGAATTTATTGAAGACCGAAAATAGTAACAATGAATATGAGTGGCCTTATTTACCCCTCTACAGTAGTAACGCTGGTACAAAAAAATGAAATTCACCTTAAATTGGCTCAAAGAGCATTTGGAAACAGAC
>JAHDDC010000021.1 GCA_020629545.1 Hellea sp. | reverse complement strand
AGCCAGTCAGAAGATTCGTTTAAATCTTATAGTTAATCTAACCTGCAATTCATTGCGTTGACGCCGCTGATTGAAGTTTTAAGCGAATTCGATTAAAGATCGGGCGGGAGCTTTCGGTCTAGTGATTATTACTGAAAATATGACTCAATGTCATTTTTGGACGAACTCTTTGTTCCGCGTAAACTGACTTACAGCGCTCAAAACGGCCGCTGAAAGATGTCCGCATTCCCCAAAGTAGATATTAGGTTTAGTCTAGTATTGACATTTTTTGGTTATACTATAACAAAGGCGCGATGCGAATTATCAACTACATCGTAATTCTCTTGGCGTTAAATGCCTTAAATCAGCAGACATTGTCTTATGCACAAACAAATGAAACACGTCATCTAAGCTCCGAGGCTACTTCAAGAATAGATACTGCAGTACAACTTCTTAATTCAGATAATTTCCAAGCAGCTTTATCCCATCTTGATAAAACACTGCAAAGCACGAACCTAAATGCATATGAAAAATCTCTTCTCTTTCAAATGAAAGGGCAATCTCATTATGAACTTGATCAAGCTCAAGAGGCTATTCAGGCATTTGAGGATGCTATTAGTGCTGGCGGATTATCGAATGATAAAGTTCAGCAACTCCGTCTGAATATTGCCCGGCTTTGGCTTTCGTTGGGCAATTATCAACGCGGGGCAGAAATACTGGAAAAATTGGGCAGAGATGGAAATGAGTTTAAAGCGAAGCACATTGAACTATTAATGCAGGCTTATGTTCAATTAGGAAGTTATGAAATTGCCATACCTTGGGCGGAGCGCTGGTTTCAGGATGCAAGTCCCAAGGCGCGCAAACATTATGATCTGATGAATTTCCTCTATAAAAATTTAGGGCAGACTGAAAAGCAGATTGAGATTATTAAGGCAATGATGGAACGCTGGCCTGATGATAAGGTTCATTCAGATAGACTAGCGTCGGTCTACGCGAGTAATGGGCAGGAACGCGAGGCTTTTGAAGTGGCGCGAAAGTATTATCTCACTGGAAATCCGTATAGAGAAAATGACATCCTTAAGTTAGTCAAATATCATTCTCATTATGACATGTCGTATGAAGCCGCACGCATTCTTGATGAGGAAATTGAAACAGGACGAGTTTCTAATACACTTCGAAACAAGGTTTGGCTCTCAATGCTATATGAAGACGCTGGTCATACGAAATTTGCTGAATTGGTTTTTTCCGAAGCGGTTGAGATGAGTGATCTAATAACGGCCAAGGACATGCGAGAGAGGCTTGCGGTATCTCCGCAGCATATATACTTTGGAATAAGATCCATATATCCAGATTTCATTTCCCCTAAAATAAATAGTGCACCGTTTATAATCAAAATCAGTGATCGTGACGCGCAGCCTTTGGTGCGTATTCCGCCTGTCATGCCAAAAAACGCAGAAAAATCGGGTCATTGCAAATTACGTTTCAATGTAGATCGCTTTGGGCAGCCAGAAAATATAGTCGCTCAGTTTTGTACAGAAAAATTATTCGAAAGAACCGCTATAGAGTCTGTAGAGAAATGGAAGTATAGACCGAAGATTGTTGATGGCCGCCAAATGGCGCGATCAGGCGTTGAATCGCATGTTAAATTTTTGGTCAAAGATGACAATGGAAATATTATTCCCGAATAAAGTTGGGCGTTAATCGCATTGAACGTTGATCTTCAGAGGGCCTTTTATATGGCATAAAGGCGACCTATCAATACGTAGTCAAAAATGAGAGTCCTAAGATCGTCCAAGTAAGTCGCTCACTGGCTATAGATAATGCCGTCAAGCTTTGAATAGTTAATCTATCCTGCAATTTATTGCGTGGCGTCTCTGAATTGAAGTTTGAATCGAATTCGATTATAGGTCAGGCGGGAGCTTGCTATGGGCGCTATTCAAAAACTCAATGTTGTTGTTCTGGGGGCCGGTTCAATCGGGTGTTACCTCGGAGGATATTTACAAAAGGCAGGGTGCGGCGTCACGCTCATTGGACGCGAGACCCTGAAATGGGACTTTGAAATGAAAGGTCTCGAACTTACGCATTATAAACGCGCGCCGATTGTATTCCCCCGAGGTGCGGTGAGTTATGTCACTGATTATGGTCCTCTTCGCCATGCGGACATAGTTTTGGTTTGTGTTAAATCTCAAGATAGTGCTGAGGCTGCGCAGATTATCGCCAATTTTGCGAAGCCTGAGTGTTTGGTCATTAGCTTCCAAAACGGCGTCAACAATCAGGTTATCATACAAAATCAATCTGGGCTTGAGACCTTGGGAGCTGTGGTTCCATTTAATGTGACCAAGTCCGGTCGTGGTAAGTTCCATTGCGGAACAGAAGGTGATTTGATTATCGAAAATAACAAAGACAAAAGACTTGATACATTGGTCAAAGCTTTTCGCAAATCCGGCATGGGGGTCAAAACAGTTTCAGATATTCAATCCTTTCAATGGGGCAAGCTATTGGTAAATTTGAACAATGCACTCAGTGCATTGTCCGGGGATACGCTCCGCGCGGGCTTGTCTCAGAAGTCCTACCGTAAAGTGCTGGCTGCCATGCTTGAAGAAGGACTAGCAATTTGCGAAGGCGCGGGTCTGACGCCCAAAAATTTTGGCAAGACCTCCACCAAGAAAACAATATCCGTTCTTAGATTGCCCAATGCCTTATTTACACCTGTGATGAACTCGATTTTGAAAATTGACGAAAATGCGCGCTCATCAATGCTAGATGATTTAGAGGCCGGGAAGAACTCTGAGGTGGAATATCTACAGGGCGCAATTGTCGGATTGGCTGAGCAGACCGGCCAATATGCGCCCATCAATACAATCATTTTAAACGAAGTTAGAAAGGCCTTCAGGCTCCATCAATCGCCGCAATATAGCGGCGATGATATGTTGGCCCTCATTGACGGGACTTAGTTAGCTACCGAGCGCTTCTTTTAACGGCGTTTCCTGCGGCATGCCGATGGCGTGGAAGCCGCCGTCAACATGGTGCGTTTCGCCCGTACAGGATAAACCCAAATCAGATAACAGATAGAGCGCCGCGCCAGCCACGCCAACTACATCAGTATTGTCGCGCATGGCGCTGGCGGCTTTGTTGAACTTGAACATATGGCGCCCGGACCCGATACCGGCGGCGGCCAGAGTTTTGATCGGGCCAGCTGATATAGCGTTGACGCGGATGCCGCGCGGACCAAGGTCCGCCGCAATATACCGTGTGCAGGCCTCTAAAGCTGCTTTGGCTACGCCCATGACATTGTAATTTGGAATGACGCGTTCTGACCCTAGATAGGTCATCGTGACCATAGCGCCGCCATCATTCATAATCTCGCTGGCGCGGCGCGCCGCATCAACAAAAGAATAGGCCGAGATATCAAGCGCGGATTTAAAACCTTCACGGGTTGTATTATCGACAAAAGATCCCGCTAATTGATCCTTCCCGGCAAAGGCGATCGCGTGAACCAGAAAATCGATCTTGCCCCATTCTTCTTTCAAACGATGAAAGGTCGTTTCCATTTGCTGGTCATTCGTGACGTCGCAATCGAGCAATATGGGTTGAGAATTTGCATTCGGGCGTTGTAGGGATTCTGCGAGTGGTTTGACCCGGCGCAATAAAGCATCGCCTTGATAGGTGAACGCCATCTCGGCGCCCTGGGCTGCGAGCTGCCGCGCGATTGCCCATGCGATTGAATTTTTATTGGCAACGCCCATTATCAGGCCGCGCTTGCCCTTCATCAACTCACCGGCTGGAAAGTGTTGTTCTGCCATGGTTTAGTCCCTTTGCTTGGATTTGGGTTATTTTATCTTCCGCCCATAAAGCTCAAGGCGGTGGTCGACGAGTTCATAGCCCAGCTTCCGAGCGATCCGCTCTTGTAGCTTTTCGATTTCTTCATCGACAAACTCGATTACATCTCCGGTAACAACATCGATAAGGTGATCATGATGATCATCATCAGCAGTTTCATAGCGCGCCCGTCCATCGCGAAAATCATGGGTTTCGATTATCCCGGAATCGGTGAAGAGTCGGACGGTTCTGTAGACTGTGGCCAAAGATATCTTTGGGTCAACCTCTGCGGCCCGGCGATATAATTCTTCGGCGTCGGGATGGTCCTTTGCATCGGACAGAACCCGTGCGATGACGCGCCGTTGTTCCGTCATTCTAAGGCCGCGCTCGGCGCATTTCTCTTCAACCCAACTAGACATAATCCCTTCCAGATCTTGCGCGCACCCTATCGTGCCAGCTTCTAAGCGTCTAGCCTTTTGCGAAAGGTCAGAGCGGCCACGCGCCCATTTTCCCGTTTATAATATGCGGGTCGTCGTCCAAATTGTTCAAAGCCGCTAGATTTATAAAGCAATTGGGCAGGGTGATTGTCTTCGGCTACTTCCAGAAAGACAATTTCCACTTTATTGCCAGCCAATACCGAAAGTGATTCTGTCAAAAGCTTGCGGGCAATCCCCGTTTTCCGGTGGTCTGGATCTGTGACAATGGTCAATATTTCGGCCTGGTCATACATTGCGCGGGCTATGATAAATCCGGTTAAAGGATCCCCAAAACCGTGGCAAATATCCGTTAAGAGGTGGCTTTTCATTTCGGCTTCTGCCCAAAATGGCTTTATGGCGCGGGCATGAAGACCTGCCATGACGCCGGCATCTTTGGGCCCAAGCCGCCTAATCACGGAGATAGACTCTGCGGTGTTTTCCCGCCCGGGAGCTTTGCGTCCGGCCCGCGCATATATAAAGGGGCAGGCGGGTAGTTTACTGGATCGTAATCCAATGAAAGCCAGGCGAGAGCAGGTCCAGAAACATGGTTTTGACCGGCGGATTCTAAACCGATAAGAGCAGCTCCATCACCAATGATATTGTCGAATTGCAATTGCTGTATTTCAGCTTTCGCGATTTCAACGGCCTGAGTTCTGGGCCTGATGACCTCGTGGCCATTCTCGTAGGCGGCCCAACAGACTTCTCCGCGTTTGGCATTGATCGCGGAAATGATTTTCTCAGTGCCACTCGGGGATGTTTGGGCCGCCAAAACCCGTAAGGCCGATAATCCGATTACCGGGACTTTTCGCGGAAGCGCCATGGCGCGCGCAAAAGCAAGCGCAACGCGAAGACCTGTAAAACTTCCGGGGCCTGTACAAACGGCAATTCGGCTGATTTGCGCGGGCTTAACATCTCCCTCAAGCAAGACCGTTTCGACCATAGGCGCAAGGCGTTCGGCATGCCCGCGCCCAATTTTTTCCGAAGCCTGGCTGATGATGTGGGACGGCGATACCAGCGCGGCCGTGCACCAAGCGCCGGTCGTGTCCAGACCGAGCGTAATCAAACGGCTTGCTCGACCCGCGTGACCTCGGGCACATAATGCTTGAGCAGGTTTTCGATACCGGATTTAAGGGTCATGGTTGATGACGGGCAACCCGCGCAGGCCCCGCGCATTTCCAAAAACACGGTGCCGTCATCATCGTCAAAATGCTTAAACACGATATCGCCGCCGTCTTGCGCGACAGCTGGACGGACTCGCAGTTCAATCAATTCTTTGATTTGCTCAACAATTTCGAGGGTTTCACCTTCATAGGTTTGTTCATCTTCGAGCTCAGCGGCAATCTGATCCGTCAGGGGGACACCGCCTGCGACAAAGAAATCCATTATCGCGCCGAGTATAGCGGGCTTCATATGCTTCCATTCGGATGTCTCTGTTTTTGTCACCGATACATAGTCCTCGCCAAAAAATACGCGTGCAACATCAGGTATCATAAACAGCATTTCAGCCAGAGGCGCATGATTGACATCATCACCGCGCTGAAAATCCTGCGGTGGACGGCCTTTGCCAGCAACATCTCTACCGGGCAAAAATTTAAGGGTTGCCGGATTTGGGGTATCTTCAGTCTGAATAAACATTTCAGGCTCCAATTAGCTTGCATCCCTACATGGCTATTTTAGAGCGGAACTGCAATAGGGCTGCGAATATTTGTCATCACATCTTGACCTATGGCTCGCCGCGCGCTTTGACAGGACATGCGTTTAGTTTTGTTACCGGTTTTATGTCTAGGGGCCTGTACCAGCCTGAATACGCGCCTGCCCGAAATATCGAATGATGCGCTTAAAGCGGAACAGGCCAAGCAGGAAAAAATAGCGTTTGCCGAGATTAACCGTTTGAGAGATCGTCTTGATAAGGTTGCTCATAAGGTCCTGTCCGCTAATGCAGATTTATGCTCAAGAACCGGTCCTGATATCGGAGTTAAAACGCAGACTGCAAAGTCCTTCCCGAAGGAATTAAGACAAGGCGCAATACGTGAACTGGGTTTGGGAGATGAGCCTGTCATTGTCTATGTCCGGCCCGGATCAAGCGGGGATAAAGCCGGCCTTAGAACGGGCGGATATATATATGATGAGACAGAAGCCCTTGGCGCGCCAAGCCGAAAACTGGCGGCGCATTTAACCGAAGGACGTCCGCTTTACTATCGCGAGGGTACGTCCAAAAACCCTATCGAAATGGAATATGAAACCGTCTGCGATTACAAAGTCGTCTTGAAAATGTCGCCTGCGATTAACGCTTTAGCGAACGGTAAAGCCATTGTCATGAATGCCGGTATGATGAACTTTGTCGAATCCGATGACGAGCTGGCTTATATTATTGGCCACGAACTCGCGCACAACACCCAAAGTCATATCCGAAAAGCTGTCACAAACTACATCCTGTCTTTGGGCGGAACGCGCTATACGCGCAAATTTGAATCCGAAGCTGACTATGTCGGCATCTATTATATGGAGCGGGCCGGATTTAATTCAGACGGTGTGGAGAAAATCTGGCAACGACTGGCAAAACAGTCGCTTCGCCCGATTGCCAGAGCAAAAACACATCCTGTCTTTCCCAGTCGTACGCTTCAAATTACCGCCACTCGCGAAGAGATTGCGGCTAAGCGTGCCCGGAACCTGCCCCTGACGCCCGAGCTTCGAGAGTGATGCGCCGCGGGCTCATTATCGGCTGGTTTGCTTTATGTGTCAGTGGTTGCGGGCAAAGCGTGGCTGTGGAGGACCCTGCAAGTCCAAGCTCTGAGCCGGTCAAGCTACAGCAAACAGTTGATGATTTCGAAGCTGTACTCGATGAATATTTGGCGCTCAATCAACGCCTCGAGAACGTTTCCTATCGTGTATTAAGCGGCAATAGTCACAACTGCCCGGAAACCGTGCGGGATATTGGGCTGAAAATTCACACAGTCTATGACTATCCAGAAGCGTTACAACTCCCGGCTCGGTTATTTCTCGATCTTGATATCCATCCGCTGGTTCGTGTTATTGCGCAGGATTCTCCGGCAGAGCAGGCTGGCCTCAAAGTCGGGGATCGGGTTCTGCAACTGGGGGATTATGAAATTCCATCGGGGAAGACGGCGGGTCAATTATTCGACGCTGTCAGTCTAAGAGAATTTCGGATGGGGCAGGCAAATTTAAAAGTCCAGCGCGGGCAGGCGGAAGCCAAAAGTTTTGATGTGAACCCCGAAACCATATGTGGCTATCCGGCCCAGCTGTTTTATTCTGAGATTGTAAATGCGCATACAAATGGCGAGGAAATCTGGGTGACATCCGAGCTTATTCGTCAAATGCGCGCTGATGAAAGCCTGGCATTAGTCATAGCCCATGAGCTGGCCCATGCTACTCAAGGTCATATTTTTGAGGAGCCCAGAAAAGAGCTGGAACTTGTCGCCGACAGGCTCAGTATCGAATATCTGGTCAATAGCGGATTTGATCCTGCGCACGCTATAAGTCTGTGGAAACAAAATCCTGCGCACCATAAAAAGTCCGAAAGCGAGACACATCCAACATTTGAAGAACGACTGGCTGTTATGGAGACGGCCCTGAAAGAGCTGGGTTCAGCGCCTTAATGATGACCCGTGTGGAGCGCGCTTTCTGCGATCTCGGCTATGATTGTCACATCCGGAGCGTGTTTAAATTTAAAGGTCACGGCCGCGTCGTTTTGATCTTTATCGAGCCCAACACCAAATAACATCAGGTGATAACCACCGGGTTTGAATGTGATCGTTTCACCGGCTTTTAGATCGATAGCAACTTGGCGCCGCATTTTCATAATTCCGTTCACATCTTCTGATAAATGCATTTCGACGCGTTCTGCGATCGGGCTTTCAATCCCGATGATCGCATCATCAACGTTGGAATGATTGGTGATATCGAAATAACCCGATGTAATGGACTTTCCTAACAGGGGCGCTTGAATACGCGCATCTGAAATGACAAGCCCCATTTCAGATGGCGTCGGGGCAGGATCACAAGCGGCGAGACTTGCCGCGATAAAGAGCGCCGATAATAATTTGAGCTTCATTTTATACTTTCCAAAACCCCATAATATCGCGGACGTCGTCCACAATTGGTGTTGCGATTTGATCGGCTGCATCAGCACCTGCCGCCAGAATTCGGTCAATCTCATCTGGGGCCGCCAAGTAACGTTTCATCAGCTCGGTTATCGGGCCCATTTTGGCAACCGTCAGATCAGCGAGCGCTGGTTTGAACACACCAAATCCTTGCCCGACATATTCGCTTAGAACATCTTGTTGCGACTGACCGGACAAGGCTGCATATATTCCGACCAGATTAGCGACCTCTGGCCGACCGTCCATTTCTTCAATGGATTCGGGAATAACGCCAGCATCTGATTTGGCTTTACGAATTTTCTTGGCGATCACATCAGCACTGTCAGTGAGATTGATCCGGGAATTATCAGACGGATCAGATTTTGACATTTTGTTACTGCCATCTCGAAGTGACATGATCCGCGCGCCGGGTCCTTGAATTAAGGGTTCAGGAAGCGGAAAAAATGCGGGTACGTCAAAGTCATTATTAAATTTGGCCGCAATATCGCGGGACAGTTCAAGGTGTTGTTTTTGATCTTCACCGACCGGAACATGCGTGCCTTTAAAGGCCAGAATATCGGCCGCCTGAAGCACAGGGTAATCATAAAGACCAACAGACATTTTTTCCGAGTTTTTGCCCGCTTTATCCTTGAATTGGGTCATGCGGTTGAGCCATCCGACCCTGGCTACGCAGTTGAAATACCAGGCAAGTTCCGTATGAGCTTTGACGCGGGACTGCGGATAGATGATCGACTTTGCAGGGTCGACCCCGGATGCCAAGAAAGCAGCCGCAATATTACGGGTCTGGTCGGCCAGCTTTTTCGGGTCTTGCCAGACCGTGACGGCGTGAAGATCGACGATACAGTAAACACAGTCATGGGCATCCTGCAGCTCTACCCAGTTTTTAAGTGCGCCGAGATAATTCCCCAGGTGCAAATCACCGGATGGCTGTACGCCGGAAAATACGCGTTCCGGCCCTGAATATTCTACCGCTGTATGGCTCATGGCTGATCTCGATTAAAAACTGCGGGGCTTGTAGCAGCTTATGCTAGTTTCTCAAGCCTTCATCACTGTCTGCGGCGAAACGCATATTTGAAATCAGCGACACCAAAAGCGCGGAACAGAAATGCCGAGATGGCGTAAACGGCCAGTCCAATAATACAAACAACCATCAGCAACATATAATCATTGATGATATGGCCATTTAGCATGGGTTTGGCAGTCTGTGCGGCAAACCATGTTGCAGGCCCCATGATCGCGGCTGCCGCGATTATCCGGGGTAATCGCAGGCGCAGGCGCCGATCAAGCTTCAGATGACCTTCCCGGAACAAGACACGCCCCAGCAATACAACATTTGCCCAGCCTGCTATTGTCGTAGCGAGAGCTAATCCAAAGAACCCGATCGTAAAAAATAGCGCCGCACCGAGACAAAGATTTATAACCGCCGAAGCCGCAGCGAATTTCATCGGGGTGGTCGTGTTCTCTCTTGCGAAAAACGCGGGCGTTAGGACTTTGATCAGAACAAAAGCTGGCAAGCCGAAGGCAAACATCTGCAGGGCTTTAGCCGTCTGGTGGGTATCTTCCGGCCCGAACCGACCCCGTTCAAACAAGCCGCCAATAAGAAACTCCGGCATCACGGCAAGCGCGATGGTTGCAGGCAAGGCCAGATAGGCTGAGATTTCGAGCGCGCGATTCATGGACGACATAGCGCCGCTATCATCGCCGGCCCGAAGCCGGCGAGATAAAGCTGGGAGCAAGGCAACGCCCATCGCAATTCCGATGATGCCAAGGGGTAATTGATAGAGCCGATCAGCGTAATAAAGCCAGCTCGGAGCACTTTCCTGAATGGTTGCAATACGGTGGCTTACCATAATGTTAATGTGAGTAATGCCCGCTGCCGTCATTCCGGGTACTCCCAACACCCATAGACGTTTTACGCCGGGTGTAAGTCTTGGCAATCTTAGGGGGATTTTGATATTGCTGCGTTTAAGGCCATAAAAAAGCAACGCTAACTGCAGAATGCCAGACGCTGACATGCCAATACTGAGATAGAGGGCTAGCTTTTCGAGAGATACCTCCCCGCGTGTTGCTAGAGTTAGAATGGATATTGCGACGATATTATAGAGGACGGGAATAAAGGCTGCGATTGCAAAACGGTTATGGGTATTAAGCATGCCAGACAAAAGCGCCGCAATCGACATCATCAATAAATATGGCATAGTGATGCGCGCGTAGAGCACAGCCAAATCATAAACAGATGTTTCCCCTGCCTCCGCGACTTTCTCCAAACCGCCGCCAATTAGATTAAGCGCCCAAGGCATTGTGATTTGAAAGCCGATGACAATTATGGCGACGAGTAAAATCAATGAGGCCATGGCTTCGCCCGCAAATTCGGCAGCTTCATTATCACCTTCATGCTCGATACGACGGGCATAAAGCGGAATAAAGGCGGCATTAAACGCGCCTTCGGCGAACATGCGCCGAAATAGATTAGGGAGCTTGGTTGCTGTAATCAATGCATCATTAATAACGCTCGCGCCCAAAAAATTCGCCGTCAGAATATCGCGTACAAGACCCAGCACACGGCTCATCAGCGTAAAAAAACTGATGATCGCAGTTGACCTAATCAGTTTCATGCGGCTTTGGCTCCGCCTGAAATGTCCAAGCAGTCGATGAGCGTCTGGCGCAGGCGTTTCTTTTGCCCAGCTGTTAACCGTCCATCCGGTCCCGAAACATAAAACGCATCAATCGCACGATTGCCGACCACTTCGATATGGGCCGATAAAATACTGATTTCTTCAGCTAATAGCTGATTGCCTAAGGCGAAGAGAAGTCCGGGCCGGTCGCGACCTTCAATCTCAATAATGGTCTGTTCGTCCTGAACACCTTTTTCAATAAATTGAACGGCGGGATTAACAGGAATAGCTGCGGCGCGGCGAGATAATTTTATCTTCGGCATGTTGAGAGTTCCGATATCCCCGTTTATCGCGGCTCGTACGCGGCGTCGTAGATTTTCTAATAAGTGGCTATTCATACGGCCAAATGCCAAGCCTTCCGTATTTTGCAAATAAAACACATCCATCACGCGATCATTGGCGCCCGTATGAAGACGGGCTCCGACGATTTGTGCTCCGCAACTGGTAATGACGCCTGCCAAAGCTGTGAACAGACCCACTCGGTCTCGAGTGAGTATCCAAAGTTCTGTAATATCGTTGGGCTTATGAACGCGCGTATGTACGCCATTATCAAGTCCGCTTTCAATTACACTATCAAAAAATCGGGCATGACGAACGAGAGCTGTCATAGAGAAACCCATCCAGTAGGCATTGTCCAGTTCATCGGCGATGGGTTTAATCCGTGTGAACATATCCTCGGTCAAATGTTCGGATAACTGCCGTTTCGCTGCGGCAGCCTTGGCCTTGGGTTCCAGATGTTTCTTGCCTTCAAGAAAGCGCGAGGTTGACAAATATAACTCTCTTAACAGACTGCCCTTCCAATCATTCCATACGCCGGGCCCAACCGAACGGATATCAACAACCGTTAGGGCATATAGCATTTGCAGTCTTTCGAGGGACCCAACCATCATGCCGAACTCTGCAATGGTTTCTGGGTTTGAAATATCGCGTCGCTGGGCAGTTTCGCTCATATCCAAATGACTGCGGACAAGCCACGAAACATTGTCTTTAATCACCTTGGACATGCCCATGCGGCGGCAAGCTTTGCGCGATAGCTGCGCGCCTTCGATACATTGATCCCCTTTGCCTTTGCCCGTGTCGTGCAGCAGACAGGCCAGATACATGGATAATCTCTGTTCTTTATTGAACTTGTTGACGATTTCGGTGAGGATTGGATTACTCTCAGATAGATCGCCATATTCAATGTCATTAAGATTATCGACGAGCCGTAATGTGTGTTCATCAACGGTATAAGCGTGGTGCATGTTAAACTGGGTACGCGCGACAATACCGCCAAACTCTTGTAGATACCGTCCCAGAACACCCGCCTCATTCATTGTTTTAAGTGTTGCAAATGGCGCTTTGGAGCCCAGTAAAATATTTTGAAAAATCGCCGCATTATCCGGATCAGTCCGAAATTCATTATCGATCAAATTGCGGCGAAAATCGATAGCGGAAAACGCATCGGGATGAACGTCGAGATTCCGTCGTCCGGCAATTTCGAACAGTTTGAGGACAAGCGACGGTTTATCCCGAAGCTGCATAGGATCTTTGAACATGAGGCGACCATGATCCAAAATAAAATCGTCTTCTTTGAGTTTTCGTCTGGAATTTGGCAATAGCGCATCGAGTCCTTTGGGTAGGAGGATCGACTTTTCGGCCTCAAGCTTGGCGCAGGCGATCCGTGTCAGGGCACCTACCTCCCGGGCATTTCTAAAATATTCTCGCATGAACCCTTCAACGGCATCCTCGACAGCTCCGGACGCGTAGCCCATTTTACGGGCCAATACGGTTTGCTTGTCGAAGCTCAAGGTTTCAGTTGGACGACCGGCCGTGAGATGCAGGTGTATGCGGGCGCGCCAGAGAAAATCAGCCGCCCGTTCAAATCGGGTCGCTGCGGATTCGTCGAACAAGCCCATATCAACATATATGGATGGTTTCTGAGCATCTGTAATTTTCCCGTCCCGATCCAAGAAACGGGCAATCCAATAGAGGACATGAAGATCCCTCAAACCACCTTTGCCTTCTTTGATGTTGGGCTCGATAACATATCTGGAATTACCCTCACGGCTATGCCGGATATCCCGTTCTTCCAGTTTAGATGAGATATATTTTCGGCCCTTACCTTTCGTAATCTCTTTGCGGAATTTGGTGAAAAGCTTTTCAGCCAGAGGCTGGTTCCCGCAAATAAAGCGAAGATCCAGCAGCGCAGTCAATATGGTTTGGTCTGTTTTGGCCATTAGTATATTTTCTTCGACCGTACGAATTGACTGTCCAACTTTCAGTCCCAAATCCCAAAGAACATAGAGCATATATTCGGTGACTTGTTTGGCGTAGGTTTGCCGTTTTTTATCGGGGACCAAGAACAATAAATCGAGATCGGATCCGGGAGCCATTTCGCCTCTTCCATATCCGCCCACTGCGCAGACTGCGATATCGGGCGTTTTAGCCTTAGGCTTTCCGATAACATATTCGGTTGAGAATAAGTATAAAGCCTCGATAATCTGATCATGAATTCTGGCGATTACGCGCGCGGTTTCAATACCGCCATGCCGGCCACGCTCAAACCTTTCCGTAGCATCTTGCATGGCGCTTTGTCGGGCATTCTTTAAGGTCTCTAAAATATTCTCCCGATTAACTTCCGGGTCCTGTCCATAGGCCGATAGCTGGTCGAATAAATCACTCGCGTTAATTTGGCTATCAGGTGCGCCAGCCCGCGCTGGAATGACCGAGCCGTTTTTGGCTTTACGTTTAAATATTGCCGGCCGTGCCATTTCTAATCCTTGGCCTGGCGAGCCTTAAGCTCATATAAGAAGTCAAGCGCCCCGCGCGGTGACATGTCGTCGATATCTAGCGCTGCGATAGCCTTATCAATAACGGATGGTTCGCGGCGTGCCGGTTGAGGCGTCGCGGCGAATAAGGGCAGGTTCCCAAGCTTGTCCTGCGCATTGTCGTGATCTTGTTCCAGTTTATCGAGTACATCGCGAGCTCGTGAAACAGCCGCTTCGGGCAGGCCAGCGAGCTTCGCGACTTGTACGCCGTAAGATTTATCGGCGGCGCCGGGCTGAACGTCATGTAAGAAAATCAAGTCACCATCCCATTCTTTCGCCCGCAAGCAGGCATTGGACGCCGCAGGCAAAGACTCGGCGAGGTCCGTTAACTCATGATAGTGTGTCGCAAATAAGGCGCGCGAGCCATTGACTTCATGAAGATGTTCCGCTGTGGCCCAAGCAATGGAGAGGCCATCAAATGTTGCCGTGCCGCGGCCGATCTCGTCCAAGATGATAAAACTACCGGGTCCAGCCTGATTGAGTATAGCCGCCGTTTCGATCATTTCTGTCATAAACGTCGATCGACCTTTGGAGAGATCGTCACTCGCTCCAACCCGTGAAAATAGACTATCGGCTATACCGATATGCGCGCTGATCGCGGGTACAAAACTGCCGCTTTGCGCCAGAATGAACATCAAGGCATTTTGCCTAAGATAGGTCGATTTACCGGCCATATTCGGCCCGGTAATAATGGTGAGCCTTGGCGAAGAGGACCCAGAGGCGTCCAGAGCTGCGTCATTGGACGTAAAATTTCCGGATTCCTTTTTAAGAGCGGCTTCAACAACGGGATGACGGCCGCCTTTAATCTCAAATTTCGAGCTCGTGTCGATAATAGGCCGAACAGCATTGGTCTCCTGGGCCCATTCAGCCGAAGCGCTGAATACATCCAGCTCTGCCAGCATTGCTGCCGCCATGCGCAGTATTTCAGCCTGCTCACTTATCTGCGCTGCAAAATCGTTGAATACCTCAACTTCAAGAGCCAGGGCTTTGTCGCCTGCGCTGGATATTTTGCTATCAAGTTCCGCAAGCTCTGTTGTCGTAAATCGGATGCCACTAACCAAAGTCTGACGATGTATAAAGGGGCTGTCAGTGCCGCGATCCAGCATTTGCTCTGCATATTTCGGTGTGACTTCGATGAAATAGCCCAGCACGTTATTATGTTTGATCTTGAGACTAGGTATCTCAACTAGCTCGGAATATTGGGCTTGAAGTCCCGCAACAATTTTCCGGCTATCATCCCGGAGCGTTAAAAGCGCATCCAAATCTGGGTGCCAGCCTTTTTTGACAAATCCGCCGTCTCGGGCCAGCATCGCGACATCGTCTTTGAAGGCTGCGCCAATATCATCCAATAACTTCTGCGTCGGCGTTGCTTCCAAGGCAAATGCGTCGATTGCGATTTGGATTTCTGAGGGAAGGGGCCCGCCTGATTGTATTACGGATCGTATATCAATACCCGTTTCAAGCGATTGCCGGACCGTCAATATATCGCGCGGCCCGCCGCGACCCAGAGACAGTCGGCTAACGGCGCGCGCCATATCGCTACTGCCTTTTAATCTTTGCCTGATCTTATCTCGAGTTTTGTTATCACCCACAAACCAGGCCACGGCTTCGTGCCGGGCTTTGATGGCATCAATATCGACTAAAGGGCGGGAGAGATGATCTGCGAGACGCCGTGCTCCGGGCCCGGTCACTGTGCGGTCAATGACCGAGAGAAGAGAACCTTGCCGTTGCCCAGACTGAGTGCGGTCAATTTCCAAACTGGCCCGCGTAGCCGGGTCAATTGACATAAATCCACTGGCGCTGCGCTGCTTAAGCGGAGACAAGCGGACGGGATTGCCGGCTTGCGTCAGCTCCAGATAATCCAGTAAGGCTCCAGCCGCAGAAATTTCGGCGGAGCTAAAACTCCCAAGACCATCCAGACTAGAGAGTTCAAAACAAGCTTTGAGACGGCGTTCTCCATTTCGGGTGTCAAACTTTGTTTTCGGTAGCGGTGTTAGGGCGGCAGCAGGCATGCCGAGCGCGTTCAGAAAATCAGGGGTTTGATACAAGGTTTCCGGTAAAAGCAATTCTCTAGGCCTTAGAGCCGAAATTTCGGCCAACATTCGATCTTCGGAAAGCGAACAAACCTGAAATCGACCGTCCGAAATATCGGCCCAGCTAATAGCGATGTCACCAGTGAGGGAGCGAAAGAGACTTAGGATATAGTTTGAGCCGCGCGCATCCAAAAGCGCGTCTTCCGTTAAGGTTCCAGGCGTAACGGTTCGAACGACTTCGCGGCGAACGACGGATTTTGAGCCGCGCTTTTTCGCTTCGGCCGGACTCTCCGTTTGCTCGCATACGGCGACCCGATAGCCTTTCTTGATGAGGCGCTGAAGATAAGTTTCAGCTGCATGGACCGGTACGCCGCACATGGGAATATCGGCGCCCTGATGTTTGCCGCGTTTTGTGAGCGCAATATCGAGCGCCGCCGCCGCTTTGACTGCATCGTCAAAGAATAGCTCGTAGAAATCGCCCATGCGGTAAAACAACAAAGCATCTGAACCGACGTCCTGCTTGATAGTCAGGAACTGCGCCATCATCGGCGTAACTTTAGCCGCCTTGGTTGATTTATCGACAGGTGCGTTCATGATGAAATTTTCGCTGATTCAGGCACAGCCTGCAAGCCTTAGACATTACTCAGTTCTATCACTAGCCATGAATTTATCCGTAAAACCGGTGAAATGTGTGAACAGCACAAGAATCAAAGCTGGAATTCCAAAAAGTGCCGTCACAATGAAAAACCATTCATAGCCGATTTTGTCAGCTAAAACGCCACTAAAACCAGCCAGGCTTTTGCCGTAAAACGCAAACATCGAACTAAAAAGTGCATATTGTGTGGCGGAAAATTTTCGGTTCGTCATGATAGACATAAATGCGATAAACACAGATCCCGCAAAGCCAGCCGCTATATTATCCGCGCCAATGGTCACGAGAAGATAGTAGGGTTTTGGGGTGCTGACTGTGGCTAGCCAGGCAAAGGCAAGATTGGTTGTTATGGTCAGAATTGCACCAATAATCATGGCTTTCCCCATGCCGTATTTGATGGCGAACCAGCCCCCAAAAAAGGCCCCAAACATCATTATGAAAATGCCGTAAAATCCTTTGACAATGCCGATCACGCCTTTGTCAAAGTTCAGATCAATATAAAGAGGCATTGTCATCACGCCCATTGTCGTGTCGCTGATACGGTAAAGGGCAACAATCGCCAGAACAGCTAATGACATCCACCCTGTTCGTTTAACAATATCCGCAAAGTCGCCCAGAATAGGGACCGATAATGTCGCTTCATTCTCGAGCAGCTTACGTCCAAGCGTAAGGAAATACCCGGCTAGGATAAAAGGTAATAAAAGAATAAAAAGCAGGAATGCAGATCCTATTTTGGCATGGGAACTGTCAGGGAAAAATCCCATAAACCCTGAAAACAATTTTGCAATGAATGTTCCTAAATGCCTCAAATACCCATTTTCGATGAGACCAAAGTAAAAGAAGGCGCCAATCAATAAAAGACATAAAACTCCTTTGAATAAGGCCGGGATAAACACTCCGGGATTTAAACTTGCATTTGCGTTCTCTGTGCTGCCGGGCTCGCCCGCCCACAAGGTCGTCGAGCCGCCAATAAGGGCAAGAACTGAAAGAACAAAATAGGTCATTTTAAAGCCGCCTAGATCGGCAATGAACATCCCTCCGGAAATAGCGGCAACCATGCCAAAGCGATAACCCAGCTGATAAATAGCTGACATCATAGCCTGCTCATCATTGGTACCACTATCAACGCGCCAGGCATCGACGCAAATATCGAGGGTTGCAGATGATAGGGCGATTAGAACCGCGCATAGGGCAACACTGGCTAAATCAGTGCTAGGGTCCTGAAAGCTCATCGCTAACATCGCCAGCGCGGTTGCCAAAATTGAAAATAGTGTCCAGCCACGTCGATTTCCCAGCCATTTAGAGAAACCGGGTATCTGAAAACGATCAACAAATGGAGCCCATAAAAACTTTAGCGAATAGGCAAATCCAACCCAGACGAAAAACCCAATGGCTGTACGGCTTACTCCCACCTCTCTGAGCCATCCCGACAGAACCGTATACACCAACATGATGGGTAAGCCGGCGCTAAATCCTAGAGCCAGCATGGCAGCCATTTTTCGGCTCGCTAGAATTTCAGAGAAAAAGAAGAACTCGTCGAGTTTTTTAAGCGCAGAACTTTGAGAGGACATGAAAAATCCCATGCCCTAATTCGAAACTGCTGTCTATAGAGGAGAGCTAAGCTAGCTGGCTATTTTCTCAGCTTCGAGCGATGTATGGGTTTTTACCATGGCTGATAATTCTTCGGCGGAAACCGGCTTGGTCATGAAGTCATTCATGCCGCTGTCAAAACAGGCATTTCGGTCATCGTCAAAAGCATTTGCGGTCAAGGCAACAATCGGGAGCGACTTAGCGTTATGACCCATTGAACGAATTTTCCGTGTCGCTTCCAATCCATCCATATTCGGCATGCGCATGTCCATGAAGACCATATCATATTGATTATTCTTTAAAGCTTCAACGGCCAATGCCCCGTCTTCGACGACATCACACAGGCAACCATCGGCCTCAAGTAAAGTCCGAGTGAGCAGTGCGTTAATCGCGTTATCCTCTGCCAAAAGAACTCTGATTTGTTCACCTGTTTCTACATTAGCAGCGGCAGGTGTTTCGTCTTTGATTTCTGCCGGTTCCTCGACACCTACGGCTTTGGCAATCACGGCATCGCGCCAGTTATTCCCCAAGATAGCGTCGCCGTTTTCAATGGGTAAGGCTCTTCGTTCGAAATCCCGATTATTAGCTTCAGCACTTGCGGGAGTCGGAGCGGGTGCGGGAACTGGGGCTCCGGCCGACGGCATTTCATTTTGAACTGGTTGAACCGGGGCAGCTGGAGCTAGGTTTTGTTCAGGCGTGACAGCAGCGATCGGAGGCGCGGCCGGAATAGGGGCCGCCGCAGGCTGGGCTTGGATTTGAGGCGGTGCCACAGGAGCGGTTTGAGGTGATTGAACTTGCGCGGCTGGTGTTTGCACGGGCTGTGTCACAGGCGCGGCCGGCATTGGCGCGGCGACTGGTTGTGTGATCGGAGCCTGAACCGACTGAGCCGCCGCTGTTCCGACGGCTGCCATTCCGGCTAAACCTGTTGCAATTGCTGCCGCAGGCGCCGCGATGGCCTGTTCTGGCTGCGCCGGCGTTTCGATTGTTTGCGGTATTTCGGTTGTTTGAGGCGTTTGAGCGTGGACCGGTTCTGTACCTATTCTGGCAGGTTCGGGCGCTACTTGAGGTTCAAAAAGGGGCTCGGGGTTAGCTACTGGCGCAGTTTCAGCTGTCTGAAATGCCTCTTGTTGAGGCGAAAGAGTTTGCTCTGGTGCGGCAGATACGGGCGCGGCCATAGCCATGGATTGTGGTTCCGCAACTGGCTCGGGAGCGGTCTGAGTTGCCGGTTGAGCAAATTCTGATCGGGCGCCAAGTTGCGGCGCGGCACTGGCTTGAGCGTAGTTCGTGACATCGCGGGCCATGGCCATAGCTGTACCGTCTTGAAGCGTACATTCCATCCAGTCGTAAACTGTCTCTCCACCAGTTGGCAGAGGGATGCGGGATTCAAATCGTGAACTTTCGCCGACCGCTTTCGGATTGGGCCATCCCTGAATTGGGTTTCCCGTCCAGCTTTCAACGGTACCGCCATAGAGCTGTAAGAACGCCGCGTTTACGATCAGGATACGACCGTGACTATCTCTTTTGATCATGGGGTCTGCCCAAGTCCACATTTGCGCGGCTAAGATGTGATCAGTCGACATGTAACCCTCTTTCGTCCTTTAATAAGGCCTCGTGAAGACACATAGTCGGGGATTAGTCTAAAAATTCTATTACCAAACCCGGGATTTCAGAGATTAAAATGAGAAAAAATATCGGGAGAATTCCCACTCGTTTTGAACGATTTTATGCACAAAATTAGCGGAAAACAGGGTTTGATATAGGTTTTTGTGATTTGGAGAAACCTTTTCGAGCTCTTCGCAAGGATAAAGCTTCCGCTATATGTAGGCGCTGAACGGTTTCTGCACCAGATAAATCAGCTAATGTTCGGGCTAATCGTAAAACGCGATGATATCCACGAGCCGTTAGATTCAAGGTTTCTGCTGCCTGTATCAATAGCTTTCGTCCATCATAGGAGGGTTCCGCGACATGCTCCAGGCGGCTTTGGGGCAGTTCGGCATTCGTAACTCCGCCGTTTCGATCCCATTGCACTGCCCGCGCCGCCGCAACACGTTCTGAAATTTCAGTTGACCCTTCTGATGACGGCGGCAGGGCGAGATCGGCCGGGGTAACGGCAGGAACATCAATCTGGATATCCATGCGGTCCATAAACGGTCCCGAAATCCGTGACTGATAATCGATCGCGCAGCGTTCGCCGCGACGACAGGCGACACCATCGGCGCCTGCCGTTCCGCACCGACAGGGATTCATGGCAGCGATTAACTGAAACCTTGCTGGATAGGTGACATGGGCGTTGGCCCTGGCAACGGATATCTCTCCGGTTTCCAGAGGTTGACGCAAACTATCCAGAACCTGAGCTGTAAACTCAGGAAGTTCATCCAAAAATAACACGCCGCGATGGGCCAGGGAGGCTTCACCGGGCTTGGCTTTGATTCCGCCCCCAACCATGGCCGCCATACTGGCGGAATGATGGGGATCGCGAAACGGGCGCTTGCGAGAAAGCTGCCCGCGCTCAAGGAGTCCGGCGACGCTGTGAACCATGGACACATCCAGTAATTCTTGCGGCGTTAAGGGCGGTAATAGACCCGGCAGGCGAGCGGCTAGCATGGATTTACCCGAGCCGGGCGGCCCAACCATGAGCATGTTGTGACCGCCGGCTGCGGCAACTTCCAGTGCGCGTTTGGCTGTCTCTTGCCCTCTTACATCACGTAAATTTAACATATGATCTTCCGCGAGAACTTCCCCTGGCGCAGGTCTTGATAAAACTTGATTGCCGCGAAAATGATTGAGTATCTGCACGAGATTTTGAGGTGCCAGTATCGGTAGATCCCCTGCCCAGGCCGCTTCAGGTCCGTTTTCTGCTGGACATATGAGCCCCAAGCCCTGTGCGTTAGCTCTAACGGCGGCCGGGAGGGTTCCCGGAACGCGCGAAATAGATCCATCAAGGGATAATTCACCAATGGCTGACCATTCTGCTATTGCATCTTCGGGCAAGATGCCCATCGCGGCCATTAAGGTCAGAGCAATTGGAAGATCAAAATGCGCGCCCTCTTTGGGAATGTCTGCTGGCGCTAAATTCACGATAGTTCGTTTGAAGGGCATCATAAACCCCATCGCTGAAAAGGCGGCTTGTACCCGATCACGGCTCTCGGAAACGGCTTTGTCCGGCAGGCCGACGATGGCGAGATTATTGCCCGCACTACTACCCGTGATTTGTACTTGCACATCAATATGACGAGCATTTGTGCCTTCAAAGGCGACCGTAGACATATGAGCGACCATAGAGGATCTATAGAGCAAGAATAAGAACAAATCAAGAACTTAGTGTGTTTGACTAAGTCTCTTCGAGTTGCAATCCCTCAATGGCATCTTTGTAGGAATTGATTGCCGATAGCCCCGCTGGGCTCAGCGCATAAATTCCGCGGCTGACACGTTCAAACCATCCATAGTGATTATTGGACATGATATTTCGGGCGTTCTCAACGCCGGTTATATCTTTGACATTAGACGCCTTCATCGGGCCGTTATGACAGAGAGCGACCAAGCATTTCAGAGCGTTTTGCCGATAGCTGGTTATAAGGCCGGAGCTAGTTTGGCCGCCTGTGTTAGGATCGCCAACTCTTTGTTCAAATTCTTTGAGAAGCCGCTTGGATTTGACCGCGGATTTGCGCGGTTTGTAAGGGCCCGGATCAATATGAATTTCGGCGGCTTTCGTTGTGGGATGCACAGTAATCAGGCCAATGCCAAGCCGGCGACACAATTTGATATTGGCGCGCAATGATTTGTAAAAAGCTTTGCCGGATTTCCGGAAAACCGCGATGTAGACAGTGTCCGAGACAGCCAGCCTTGCTATGGCCTGATGAAATAAAGTCAGCGAAAACGTCGTTTTCAGCTCAACAATAATCGGGGCGTCATCCCCACGGCGAGCGACAACATCGGCGGCTCCGATTTCGGATTTAACGTCATAGCCCTGTTTTTCTAGCAGTTTTTTGACGGGCGGATAGAGATCGGCCTCAAGCAAAGCATTCTTTTTGCGTGATTTTGTTTTGATAGACTTGACCGGGTTTGTTTTTGACTTTTTGGTCGGCGCGGTTGTCTTTTTTCGCAATTTCAACATTTATGTTTTGCCAACACACCTAATGGCTTTGAAGGCCTCCACGCCGCGCGGGAAGATGAGCGGTTGATCTGACGGGTGGAGTGGATCACGCATATGAAAACCATATTGAGATTTACGCACAATCATGGCCCAGTGGGACCGACCATTTGGCAGAATAAATCGGGCAAGGGGATAAAATCCATCCGCCATACATCCTTCGATGATATCGCTACTAACCTCATCGAAATAGCGGGCTGTAGCTTGATTGTCGGTTACCTTGCTGATTGCGCTCCAGACTAACCAGCCCTGATCCGTATAGCCGCTATTGGCCTTCAGGCGCTTGTTCAGATCGCCCGGGTCTGTTTCAAAGCCCAGATTTCCCAGTACCATTGCCGCGGCAGTCACAAGACAGCCATCGGTTTCCATAAGATCTCCGGAACCGCCCATGGCATGATTGGCCCAGCGCGGATCTTTTTGCGAAAATGCAGTCCGATCTGCCAAAGATAAAATACCCGGCATGGGTGTCATCGGTGCCGTGATATTTGGTCGGCTTTCAGGCGCTGTTATGGCCGATCGATCAGGCGAGCTGGAGCAGGCCATGAATAGCAGGGCGAAAAGGGCCATAAGTGTGGTTAATTTTTTCATAAACAGCAATCTGTCTTTAAAACCCTAAAAAGAGGTTTAGGTCTTGCGGGCTATTCCTATTCATGCGACGCGAAAGAACCAAAAAAGGAAATTATTATGTCTATACCGACCGTTGTTGGATTTCACTACACGCTCAAGGATAAAGACGGTGCAGAAATTGACAGCTCGTCCGGCGGGCACCCGCTTTATGTCATGTTGGGCAAAGGTCATATCGTACAGGGCCTGGATAAGGTTCTTCCGGATATGAAACAGGGTGATAAGAGGACGATTATTGTTTCACCTGATGAAGGATATGGGGCCGTCAATGACGAACTACGCCTGCGGGTCCCGCGAAATCAGTTTCCCGCCGATGCCAATCTGGCTGTAGGTGTGCAATTCCAGGCTTCGCCGGAGCGCGGCGCACCTGTTTTCACGGTGATGAAGTTAGAAGGGGATGACGTCTTTATAGATGGCAATCACCAACTTGCAGGCGTGGAGCTGCATTTTGATGTCGAAATCGTTGAAAAGCGCCCAGCCAATCAAGAAGAGCTAGCCCATGGCCATGCTCACGGCCCGGGCGGTCATCATCACTAGCTTTTTAGCGCTAGTGTACCGTAACAGATTTAAAGGTTTCTTCGTCGAGCTGCCCTTCCCATTTGGCGACTGTACAAGCAACGGCGATATCGCCAGTCACATTTGTCGCCGTTCGCATCATATCGAGTAAGCGATCGAATGGAAAAATGAAGGCGATGATCAGCGTGGCCTGAGCGTCAGTGACGCCAATGACCTGAAGAACTCCAGCCGCCAGTAAAAGTCCAGCCGATGGAATTCCCGCAGCACCGATCGACGTCATGGTCGCTGTCAGGGCGATCATCGCATACTCACCTATGCTTAAATCAATGCCTAGCATTTGCGCGGCAAAAACAGCGATGATCCCAAGATAGATCGCCGTGCCGTCCATATTAATGGTTGCCCCGAGCGGAAGTACTGAACCGGCGACGGACTTTTCGACTCCCAGATTGTGTTCTGCACAAGAAATGGAAACAGGCAGTGTCGCGTTTGAAGAGGCTGTGGAATAGGCAATGCCAAGAGCATCCGCTATACCGAAAAAGAAACGTCTCAGCGGCAGGCGTAAAATGGTTTTTACGATGATACCGCCATAGACGAAAATTATCTGCAATATGCAAGCGAGGTAAAGGGCAAGGGCCAATTTGCCCATATTCGCTAAAATTCCGAGGCCTTTAGTACCTAAGACCCAGGCGATGAGAGCCAGTACGCCGTAAGGGGCCAGATCCATAATGAACATGGTGACTTTCATCATAACTTCAGAGGCCGCATCGAAGAAATCCGCGACAGGTTTGGCTTTATCGCCAAGCGCTATAATTCCGATCCCGAACATGATCGAAAAGAATATGATTCCGATGACGTCGCCCTGGGTAAATGCCGCCACAGGGTTAGTCGGAATAATTGAAAGCAGGTATTCCGCGAGGCCTTTATCCGCGGCCGCGGCTTTCTCCAGCTTGCCAGTGACCGTATCCATGGCGCTGCCGCCGTCGCCTAATAAGGAGGTGTCAAATCCTGATCCGGGCTGAATTATCGTTCCAACAATTAGTCCCAGCGAAACGGCGAAAAATGTTGTCGCCATATAAAGGCCGATTGTACGGGCACCAAGAGATCGAAGACGTTTGGGATCACCCATAGCCACAATTCCAGATATAAGTGTGGTTGCGATCAGAGGTACAACCAGCATCTTAATAAGGCGAACAAACGCGTCGCCAAAAGGTTTGAACCATGTCGTTGCGATGTCGCCGCCGCGTTCAGCGCCCAGCCCATAATGAAGCCCCAATCCCACAACTATACCGATTGCAAGACCAATAAAAACGCGTTTCCAGAGCTTCATAGCTCGCCAGATTGACAACATGTTTTCCCCTTAAATTTTTCCAAGAAACTAGGCACGAGAATTGCCAAGCGCAAGGTTTCATTTAAGAAATACAAATTATCTTATTTGTCTCGAATCTGTCATGAATCATTCTGATTCTATTCAACATAGCGTGAGGCTTGAATTGCGACCTACGCCCTAATTTCCCACCATTTTTTGGTAGATTTTTGAATTGTTTTGGCTCCATGTTGCCATCTTTTGCAAGTGTTGACTTTGGTCGAATTCACGGGGGTAAGAATGCCTGGAGATGAGTGTGATTTGGTTATATTGCAATCATCCTTCCGATGATTGACTTTGTGGCGATGCTCGATGAGTGACGAGAACAGAATTTCATTCAGGCATTCATCGCGAAAGCTACCATTGAAGCTTTTTAATAAAGCCGTTCTGTTGTGGCTAACGGGAAAGATGTAATGCTAACAACTTTTGACTCTTGGCACCATTTAAGTATCGCTATGCTGGTGAACTCGTACCGTTATCCGACACGAGATAGTAGTAGGTTTAAGTGGAGATACCATTTAAACTGACTGAAGATTGTCCGGGCCGGTGACCTGCGCCCCCAAAATTCCCCCCATTTTCTGGTAGAGTCTCCATCGGCAATGGAGATAGAAATGAAGCGAATACGATTTTCTGAGGAACAGATTATTGCGATATTTAGGGAGTAGGGGAATGACTTGGCGACGAAGGAGGTTTGCCGTCGTTATTGAATAAGTTCTGCGGCCATTTTAAAAATGGAAGAACAGCTATAGGCTGTGCAAACTGTATCAAATTGCGTGGTCTTTTGGGTGCTTTATAGCTCATTCGTAACAGATAATGTGGGATTCTGTTGAAATATTGTGTTCCGCTACGCTGTTACATTATTTTTAAACTGACCTAATACCAAAATATTTAATCAATAATCTCAACACAAACAGCAGAGATAGTTGCTTTGCCGCCGACAGGGATAACTCCAATGTAATCGGAATTCCCGTTGTTGATAGTAGGAACGCTGTAGTTGAAACTAAATTCCTTGACTTCATTTTCTAAGAGAAATGTCTTCCATCCTGAGTTTCCGACATCTGCAGTGCTGTAGACAGCTTGAAGAGTGCCGGTCCCCTTTGCGAAAAAGGTTACAACTATTTCTTTTCCGCTGAATTTTTTTTCTTCTATAATTTTCAGATGCGCACCGTTAGTAGACCCGCGGGGAATAGGATTTTCTACAAAACCTGATATTTCAATCCCGTTTGCGACCTCAGTAACTAATACTTTCTTTGATGGCGCAAAAAGATCCGAATCTTCAACGAGGTCAAACTCAGCTTGTGAGGAGGCACATTGGCTTCCCTTCTGCAAACTATGCTCGAGAGCAATTGAGTTGGGGGCTCCATTTTCATTGTCTAACGAACATGAGCTCAGAAGTATTGATAAAAGCAGCGTTAGAATGGTTCTTGTTTTATTTGGCAATTTGCGACCAATCATATTTAGTTCACTAGTGATCTCAAATACTATCTACTGTGTTGGTCGTCAACAATTTCCTCGATCGTAATATTATTTAAATTTTGGGTCAAAAATATTCATGAATGTGATGGAGACAAATGCCTGCCATTTTGTATAAAAAATTTAAGTTGAACCAAGTTTTGAAAAACCCGCTGTTCAATAATTCTCGTAAGCGCTAAAGTGTCAAAAAAGTTGCGCCAATTCATCTGAGTTACGTTTATAAATTTCGAAGAGTTAGTTTGTTGGTTTCCGTGATATTGAGTGTCAGTCCGAATGTCATAGGCCTTAAGCCTAGCATTCGCTGAAATTAAAACCAAAGAGTTTTGTGTATTTGAAAACACACAAAGCGCCTGCATAATCTCAAACGTGCCGAAACCAGCGGCAATCGATTACCGAAGCTTTCAAGATGATATTTCGTCGTTGCTTCATATCAACAGCAAAAAAGGCGCGATCTTCGCTAACGGTGATGGTAGTTACACGGTCAGCCATGCCGAAGGGACAGATACCCTCACCGATATTGACGGCTTCTGGTTTGGCGGCGACGGTCAATGGTATTCTTTGCAACAAGCCATTGAACTTACAGCTAATGATCTATTGATCGCCTAGTATTTTAATATGCGAGACTGAAAAACCCCGCTCTTTTGAGCGGGGTTTTTTATGACTAAGAGCTGATTTACTTCAAGGCTTCGTGAAAGTAAGCGTAAACCAGAGCGTCTCGACGGGCGAGCTCTTCAAGGTTGGCACCGCCCGCATGACCTCCATCAATATTTTCATAATAGAGGAAATCAAAGCCGTAATCTTCTAGGCGTTGCGCAAACTTGCGCGCATGTCCGGGATGGACCCGGTCATCCTTGGTGGAGGTATAGATATAGGGCACTGGGTATGTCCCGTCTTTATCAATATTATGGTATGGTGACAGATTGCGAATAAATGCGCCTTCTGCGCCTTTATCGTCCGGATCACCATATTCTCCGACCCAAGAGGCACCGGCGAGTAATTTATCATAGCGTTTCATATCCAAAAGCGGGACGCCAATGGCAACTGCGTTAAATAGATCCGGTCTTTGGGTGAACATGACGCCCATTAAAAGACCGCCATTGGATCGTCCGTGGGTTCCGAGATGTTCGGGGCTGGTTATCCCAGAGCTGATCAAATCTTCAGCGACGGAGATGAAGTCATCATAGATGATTTGGCGTTTGGTTTTCAGGCCCGCCTGATGCCATTTTGGCCCAAACTCACCGCCGCCCCGGATATTGGCGGAAACATAGACGCCGCCGCGTTCAACCCAGGCCTTACCGACTGAGGAGCTATAAGACGGGTTAATTGACACTTCAAAACCGCCATAGCCGTATAGAAGCGTAGGATTCTTTCCGTTCATCTGCGTGTTTTTCTGGCGAACTACAAAATAGGGAATTTTTGTTCCGTCAGTCGACGCGACGAATTTCTGTTCTGATACCATGGAATCTGAGTCAAACCAGTTGGGCAAAGACCGCGCTTTACTAATATTCATATCGGACGTGTTGATAGTCCAAAGTGTATCAGGCTCAAGGAAGCTCTCAGTATTGATAAACGCAATGGATTCCTTTTCATTAGTTGAGCCAATGGAAATGGTTCCGTTTTCGGGTAGGTCAAGTTTCGTGGCCGTCCATTTCCCTTCTTTAAAATCATAGGCAAATGCTGTTGAGGCCACATTTTCAGAGACACTCATCAAGACCGCGTCTTTCGTGATGCCAATATTATTGATGGATTGTCGCTCATTGGGTTCAAAAACCTTTATGATACGATCAATTTTCCCGTCCTGCATAAAGTCATTAATTCCGAACGACACGACCGAACCGGTCTTATGATCACGCCAATCTTCCTGTAGGAATAGCAGGACATGCCCTTTAAACTGGCCGCTTGGGCCGCTTTTTTCCGGAATTGGCATTTTGACCGGCTTAAAGGCGTTCTCACCAGTTTGGGGTATCCAGAAATATTCTGACGTATAAAAGGTTTTTGATCGAACAATGAAGATTTCGTCTTTGCCTTTGGCATTTTTGATCGTTGCGGGCCAAATACCGACGTCGGTTTTTTCGCCGCGCATGAGCTCTCTGGCCTCAGATAAAGGCGTGCCTCTTTTCCAAAGCTTCGAAATCATCGGATATCCGGAATCGGTCATGGTGCCTTCACCAAAATCAACCCCAATGATCAAATGATCTCTGTCGAGCCAAGTTGTTCCGCCCTTAGACTCCGGTAGCTTAAATCCATTTCTTATGAATTTGCCGGTCCGGGCATTAAACTCGCGGCGCTCGACGGCGTCTTTACCGCCATTGGACAAATTAACAATGCAACGTTCGTAAACCGGTGCAAGGCAGTTATTGCCTTTATAGACCCAGTTCTTTTTTTCTTTGGCCGCAAGCGCGTCGACATCGAGCACTGTTTCCCAGGCCGGATTGCCCGTTGCATAGCTGTCCAGAGTTGTTTTTCGCCAAATCCCTTTTACATGGGTTTCGTCCTGCCAAAAGTTATGGGCTTGGCCATTGCGGTAGGAAATATAAGGGATCTTTTCGGGGGAGTTGTAAATCTTCAATAAGTCAGATTTTATGGCGGTAAATAACTCGCCTCTCATGCGGGGTTCACTGGCCTTATTCCAGGCTTTGACTTTCGCTAGAGCTTCTTCGCCCTCGACGTCTTCAAGCCAGATATGATCGTCATCGGTTTTACCAGCGTCTGAATAGTTGAGCGCTTTGCTTGCGCCTTTATGTTTTGAAGGCATAGCGTCCTTGGCTTTTTCCACAGTGTTTTTAATTTCCGTTTTTGTTGTTTCGGTTTTCGATCCGTTCTCGCTGCATCCCGCAAGTACAAGCGCGCTTCCCAGCAAAAGGGCCGACAAAAATTTGGTCGTAGTCATGACAATCCAATCTAATTATTTACCGTCCTATCAAAGCGCAGATTGCGCCGGGGTGCAAGTACCCCTATATCCCGCCTATGAAATTTTTGATCATGAATGGTGCCGGAAACCGCTTTGCGGTTTTTGATGCGCGGGACAATCCGGGTTTTGCGCTGAATGAGGCGCGTGTGATTGCATTGGCCAAACCTGGAAGTTCGACCATGGGACCCAAAGGTGCAGATCAAGTTATTGTGCTTCGTAAGCCTAAAGATCCATCCGCTCATGCCTTTATGGAAATTTGGAATCAGAAAGGGTTTGAGGTCGATGCCTGCGGAAATGCGACACGCTGTATGGCGTGGCTTTATCTACGGGATCAAGAGGCAACAAATATGGTTCTGCAAACCAAAGCCGGTTTGTTAAAATGTAAACAAACCGGACCATTTCAGATTGCCGTTGACATGGGGCCGCCCCGACTTGATTGGGAACAGGTCCCTCTCGCTGAGGCTATGCATACTCATCATATCGATGTGAAAGTCGGTCCGATTGATAACCCTGTTTTATCAAATCCCGGGGCCGTTAGCATGGGAAATCCGCACTGCGTTTTTTTTGTTGAAGATTTCGAGAAAGCGCGCCCGGAAAAGGTCGGGCCAATGATTGAATTTCACCCGCTTTTCCCCGAGCAGGCCAATGTCGGTTTTGCCCGGGTGGACAGTTCAGAAAAAATGCGCCTGAAAGTCTGGGAGCGGGGGGTTGGCATGACGCTAGCCTGCGGAACTGGAGCTTGCGCGGCTGTTGTGGCCGCGGTTCGTCAGAGCCGAACAGGCCGAAAGGTTGAGGTCGAAGTTGATGGCGGAACACTCTGGATTGAGTGGAGAGAGGCAGATAACCATGTCATTATGACAGGGCCGGTTGAACTTGAGCGTGAGGTTGATGTTTAACGCTTCCCGATGTTCAAGTGGGCTTGGTGCCGATAATTAAATCTTGCATTTCGTGTTCGCTGTCGGGTTTGGCCCAGAATCCATATTCAGTCGATGAAATTTTCAAATTCTTGTCGGCATATAATTTTTTGAGATAGTCTTCATCAAATGCGATCGCGGCTTCGGGCCGTCTGGGTGTAGTCGTTTTACTGACCTCGTCATAATCAAAGGCAAAATCATAATAGGGATTCTGCGCGGCACGACTTTGGTCATTAAGGATGAACCATGTAATTAGGCTTTTGCCACCAGGCTTCAGGACACGGGCAATTTCGCTGAGATAATTCTCGATGTCCTTGGCAAACATATGGGTGAATACCGAGGTTAAAAACACAATATCGAAACTGTCATCTTTATATGGAAACACGAATTCTGAGGCTTTGATATGCCCTTTTTTATTATAGCGTTTATTGTAAATCGGAACGTGTTCAAATTTGAAATTGGGTAAATCTGCGTAATGCTCATTACACCAGTCAATACCCGGCTTAACAATATCGAAGCCTGAATAGCTTCCGTTATTCAGAAAGCCAGCTAGGGGTCTGGCCATTCGCCCCTGACCGCACCCGACATCAAGTACATCCATGTCCGGTGTCAATCCATGACGCCGAAGAACCTTAAAGAACTCGTCACCCACATAGATAAAATCGCCGCCGCCAATGAAGGTTTCGGCTCGCGGCGGCACACGCTCCGCGGTAATCGGATTTTTCCGATCTTCCCGGCGCCATATCTGCCGTTTTATCTCTTGGCGAATCGCTAGGGGCACTAATTGTTTGAGTCGCGATTTCATATCACTTCTATGTAAACCAGTTGGGCTCCCTTGACCATAGCGACATGTAGGGCCACATAGCCCGCAATGGATGAATCCGAAACAAATAGCAGTAAGGTGATAACCTTGGGGTGCCGTCTCAACGCTTATGAAAGCGATGTGATGGCTGGCCATGCCCGAGATGCAGGAATCAAAAACGCTATTTTTATCAATACGTGTGCTGTCACCAATGAAGCGGTTCGTCAATCGCGCTACGAAGTTCGAAAAGCCAAAAAGAATAATCCCGATGCCAGGATTATTGTCACGGGATGTGCCGCGCAGATTGATCCAAAAATGTTTGCCAATATGCCTGAAGTTGATCGAGTCATCGGCAATGAAGAAAAAATGCATGCCACGAGTTTTGACCCCGAACATTTGCTGGGCGGGGCAAAGATTAAAGTCAATGATATCATGTCCGTGCGCGAAACCGCGCCGCAGCTTATTTCCGGTGGAAACCGGCCGGATGAGAAGTCGCAAAGCCGAACCCGCGCCTTCTTGCAGGTTCAAAATGGGTGTGATCATCGATGCACATTCTGCATTATCCCCTATGGCCGTGGCGTGGCCCGATCGGTTCCGGCCGGAGAAGTCGTCGCGCATGTCAAATCACTCGTCGATCAAGGGTTTGGAGAAGTGGTTTTAACGGGAGTTGATCTTTCGTCTTGGGGGCAGGACCTTCCCGGCGCGCCGCCTTTGGGAGATTTGGTGCGCCGCGTGCTCAAGCTCGTACCGGAACTTCGGCGTCTTCGGCTATCCTCTATTGATCCCGCTGAAATTGATGAGGCGCTTTTCGAGGCTTTAACAACACAGACACGAATGACGCCTTACCTGCACCTGTCTTTGCAGGCCGGGGATGATATGATTCTGAAACGGATGAAGCGTCGCCATAGCCGGCAGGATGCTATTGATCTGTGCCAGCGTTTGCAGGCGGCGCGTCCAGAATTTACGTTTGGCGCTGATATGATCGCAGGTTTTCCAACCGAGGATGAATCTATGTTTGAAAATTCTCGCAAAATCATTTCGGAGATTGGGATTCCATGGCTCCATGTGTTTCCCTATTCGGCGCGCGAAGGAACTCCGGCTGCGAAAATGCCAGCGGTTAAGGGCAATATTATCAAGGAACGGGCTAGAATTTTACGCCAGGCAGGGGAGACGGTTAAGCGCGACCATATTCTATCGCGTCAAAACCAGCAGGACTTGGCTTTGTTTGAGGCAACAGGCCTAGGCCGTTTAGCTGATTTTACATTGGTAAAGGTCGATAATCCGCCGGTAGCCGGCGCCTTTGCAAATGTGCAGCTCACAGGTTATGACGGCGAACACGCAACAGGACGAGTCGTCAATGGCTGAAGAAAAAAAGAAAAAGGGCTTTCTCAAAAAGCTATTCGGCGGAAAATCCAAAGAGGATAAACAGGCCGAAGAAGCTGCTGAGCGCGCAGCTAAACAAAAGCTAGTTGATGAGCAAATGGCGGCTCGCATGGCCGCGATTAACGCGGCCGCGCTTAAATCCGCGCGTGAACAAGATGTGGCTTCCGGCATTGTTGAAGAGGTTGACGCCGATGAAAAAGCCCGCCTCGAAGCCGAGGAAAAAGCAAGGGCCGAAGCCCAGGCAAAACATGACGTCGAAGCCGCCAAAAGATTGGCGGAAGAGAAAAAGCAGATAGAGGCCGAGCATCAGGCGGAGCTAGCTCGACAAGCTGAAGAAAAGCGCAAGGCAGAGCAGGCTGAGAAAGAACGGCTTGAACGCCTAGAGGCTGAGAAAAAAGCCAAAGCCGAAGCCGAAAAAAAGGCTCGCGAAGCGGCGGAAAAGGCCGAGGCAGAAGCCAAAGCCAAAGAAGAAGCGCGGAAAAAGGCTGAAGCTGAAGAGGCTGCGCGGTTAGCAAAGGAAGAAGCTGCCCGCCGCGAAGCCGAAGAGAAAGCTTTGAGAGAAGCGAGTGAAGCGGAAGCCCGTAAGCTCAAACAAAAGCAGGACGCCGAACGCGAGGCTCGTGAAGCAGAAGCCGCCCGAGAAGCTGAAGCCCGCGAGGCCGCAAGTCGGGCCGAAGCTGAGGCTGAAGCGACTCGCGTCGCCGAACTCAAGGCCGAGCAGGAAAGGCTCGAAGCCGAAAAGATTGCAGCGGCAAGGGCGGCTCAGGTCTCCGCCGATAAGGTCGAGTCATTTGCTCCGGAAAAGAAAAAGGGCTTTCTGGAACGGATCTCAGATGGCTTGCGGAAATCGACATCGCGCATGTCGGATAATATCACGGCGGTTTTCAATAAACGAAAACTGGACGATGATGCGCTGGAAGATCTTGAAGATCTGCTTATTCAATCGGATTTCGGTGTCGGACCAGCGACAAAGGTCGCGGCACTTCTGGCCAAGGACAAGTTTGACAAAGAAGTCACCGATATGGAGATTAAGGTTGCGCTGGCTGATGTCGTGGCCGAAATTTTAACGCCTTTGGAGAAGCCACTTGAATTGACAGGGGCCAGGCTCGAAGTCGTCTTATTCGTCGGGGTCAATGGGTCAGGCAAAACCACGACTTTAGGCAAGTTCGCTAAGCGTTTCGCCGATCAAGGTAAGAAGGTCCTTATCGTTGCGGGCGATACATTCAGGGCGGCTGCAGATGAACAATTGCGCGTTTGGGGAGATCGCGCCGGAGCACCTGTCATGTCTGGAAGACAGGGCGGTGACGCGGCGGGGCTTGTTTATGACGCGATGGAGCGTGCCAAGACGGAAGGTTATGATGTCTTGATGATTGATACAGCAGGTCGCTTGCAGAACCGCTCAGAACTTATGGATGAGCTGTCAAAAATTGTCCGGGTGATTAAAAAGCTCGATGAAACCGCGCCCCATCACTCAATTCTCGTTTTGGACGCGACTGTCGGCCAAAATGCTTTATCACAGACGGAAGCTTTCAAGACGACAGCGGGGGTAACGGGTCTGATTATGACCAAGCTTGATGGCACCGCTAAAGGCGGCGTTCTTGTCGCTCTATCCGATAAATTCAAGCTCCCTATTCACGCGATTGGAATTGGTGAGCGCATAGAAGATCTTGAAAATTTCTCGGCGCCGGTATTTGCCGCCGCTTTGTCTGGTGTCGCCGATGCGATGAAACCCATCGCGTAGATCGACAACATTTCATAGGTGTTTGTGGCCTTAATTTTTGGCGATAAGCTCGTTTTTATGGCAATTATTGCGAGAATATAATCGAATATAGATAATTCTATATTGATTTACGATAAATCCGCATTATGGTTTCCTTAAAAAGAGGGATATTGTCATGCTTGAGATCAAAAACGTTCACAAAAGATTTGGCATCGTACACGCGCTGAATAATATAAATCTAGATTTAGAGCCTGGATTGTTCGGTCTATTGGGGCCGAATGGTGCCGGTAAGTCAACTTTGATGCGGACACTGGCGACTCTGCAAAAGCCCGATGAAGGTACGATCACCTATTTGGGAGAAAATATCGTCAGCAATCCCGATGTTATGCGGAAGTCGCTGGGATATCTCCCTCAGGATTTTGGGGTTTATCCACGGGTCAGCGCTGAAAAACTGTTAAATCATCTCGCGGTTCTTAAAGGCATTTCTAACAAATCACAGCGGGCTGAACAGGTCAGTGCATTGCTGGAACAAGTTAATCTTACAAATAAGAAAAATGCTGCCGTATCCACGTTTTCCGGAGGAATGCGTCAACGTTTTGGAGTTGCCCAGGCATTGCTGGGGAATCCGAAAATTCTGATTGTTGATGAACCAACGGCGGGTCTGGATCCTCTGGAGAGACAAAGATTTCTCGACCTTCTTAGCGAGGCCGGTGAAGATAAAATCATAATCCTTTCGACCCATATTGTTGAAGATGTCCGAGACATTTGCTCGGATATGGCGATTATGGGCGAGGGCCAAATTGTCGCCCGAGGTGATCCTGAAGATATCGTCAAAAAAATCGGGGATTCTGTGTGGCGAAAAACAGTTGAAAAAACTGACGTCGCAAAAATGAAAGCTGATTATAAGGTTCTTTCGACCCGGCTTCGAAAAAAGAAAGTTGTTGTCAGTATTATTTCCAATGACAATCCGGGAACCGGATTTGAAAAGGTCGATCCGAAATTAGAAGACGCCTATTTCGCTAATCTTTACAGATTTGTGTAGGGGCGCGGGATGTTTGGTAAGCTTTTAAAATATGAATTAGGCCTTCAGTTTAGGCAGATCAGCTTCTGGGTTGTTGTGTTCCTCATGGTCGTTTTAGGTGTCATCCTAATGGCTTTTGATTGGGCTTCCTTGTCAGTTGAAGGCGGCGCACGCATCAAGAATAATGGCGCAAATACGATTGCGTCACAGATTTATAATCTCACGCTTGCACCGATATTTTTTGCCTCTGTGTTCATTGTTACGGGCATCATGCGGGATGACCGTTTCAAATTTACCGAGATTATGCATTCAACCCCGATCACGGATAAGGATTTGATCCTACCGCGCCTTATCGGCGCATTTGTGGCAACATGTATATGTATGTTGGCGGCTGTCGTTGGGTTATTTATCGGGCAGTTTATGCCCTGGGTCGATAAAGAAACTTTGGGGCCTATCCGACCACTTTATTATATTTATCCGTCATTGATCTATATTGTGATCAATTCGCTTTTAATGGCAGCATTTTTTGCCTTGATTGCCGGTTTGACCCGAAACCGAATGATCGTTTATGCCAGCGCAATCGGGTTTCTGGCTGTTAATGTGGCCGTAGGACTGGCGACCCAAGATGCGCCGGACTGGCTGGTTTCGATCGTGGATCCATTTGGAGCTTCTGCGGCTTTTAAGGAAACCGAATTTTGGCCCGCCGATGAGCAAAATACCCGCCTATTACCGCTTTATGGCAATATCGGAATAAATCGTTTGGTTTGGGGTATCATTTCGATCGGTTTGTTCTTTGCAACTTATAAATTGTTTAGGCGTGGTGTGTTAGGAAAGAATGTAAAATTTGTTCTCAAAGAAGAGGCAAAACCAGAATTCAATGCGCTCGATCTAAGACCCCAGACACCTGTATTTAATCTTGGATCTAGCTTTTCCAGTTTCACGAAGCGGCTGAATTTTGAGTATATGACGACGATCAAGTCGATAGCCTTTGTCATTTTATGCGGAATTGCGCTGTTTCTGTTCGGCTCCACCGTTATGGGAGACGCGTTCTTTGAAACTGACCGCTCGCTGGCGACCAGTCGGAAGATGGCCAATATGGGCGTAAGTGGTTTTGGTCTGCCGATTTTATTGGTTATCATCTTCTTTAGCGGAGAGATCGTGTGGCGGGACAAACAGGCCGGAATTAATGAAATTCTGGACGCGACCCCGGTTAAGAACTGGCATTTATTATTTGGAAAATGGTTGGCTTTGTCTCTGGTCGTTTTGACTCTGATCTGTTTCGGCTTGCTGTGCGGGATGATCGTTCAAATATTATATGGTCAGGCGCCCGTGAATCTCTTGACCTATTTTAAAACGGGATTTGTCTCATTTGCGCCAACGTTTCTGGTGTTAACGGCGCTTGCTCTTTTCATTCAGAATTTTATGCCGCACCGTGTTGTGGGGATGTTTGCAACTGGCTTAGTTCTCGTTTTTCTTAATAACTTTATTGATAAATTGCCTTTTTATCATCCATTAATGGGCATAGGCCGGATCCCAACAGGGGCTCTTTCCGAAATCAATGGTTATCAGTCTCTGATAAATTTCCAATGGTTCGGATTTTATAATCTATTGATCATTGGATTTTTTGCGGTCATGTCGATTTGGTTATGGCGACGAGGTTTGCAGCAAACGGTACGTCATCGCCTAAAAACGATTGGATCAAAGCTGACCCCTCTTACCAGCGGGATCGCAATTGCCTCAGTTTTAGGTGCCGTGTTTACCGGTCATCATATTTATCAGGCGATGGATAATGCTGATTATAGAAATGAGAAGGCCAGAGAAAAGCAACTTGTTGCCTATGAAAACTATATTCGAGACCTGGAGAAAAAACCACTGCCCAAAATTCGGAAGGTCGAGGTTGACGCCAATATTCGTCCGTCCAAGCAGGATGCGGTTTTCAAAGGGACTTACCATGTTGAAAACGTAACGGGAAAACCGCTGACAGAGCTATTTATTGTTCAGACGACAGAGGATGAAAATATTAGAAAGCTCGACATAGAGGGTGCGTCTCGTGACACCCAGAGCGAGACAGCTAAGGCGCTTAAGGCATTCGACCATCTTTATTACACGTTTGATAAACCGGTTCCCGCTGGCGGTAAATTCACTTTGGATTTTGAGCTTTACTATCCAGGGTCATCTCTTTGGAATACAAGTATCATTCGCAAAAACGGTACCTTTGTGAACAACTCGCGAGTCTTACCTGCGATGGGTTTCACGCGATCACGTCTAACTGACCCGGATAAACGCCGAAAATATGAATTGCCGGAACTTCCGAAACAACCGGATCAAACAGACATGGAAGCGCGTCATAAAAACTTTTTTGGTGCCACGGCTGATTATGTTGATTTCAAAGCGCGCATGTGCACAGACCCCGGACAAATTCCAATTGCGCCAGGCCACCGAATTGCGACGGCCGATATCGAAATCGACGGCGAGGTCCGCCATTGCCGGACCTATGAAGCGGTTAACCCGATTGTCGACTTCTATTCTTTTATGTCGGCTGATTATGAAGTGGCGCGCGATGTATGGGCGAATAAAAACGGCGAAGATGTCAGCCTGGCCATTTATCATGATGAAAAGCATGACTATAATGTAGATTTGATGATGGAGGCGGCGAAAACGGCGCTGACAACATTCACGGAAACGTTTGGACCTTATCAGTATAAACAGGTTCGAATTATGGAATTCCCATATGGTGCATTTGCTCAAGCTTTTGCGGGAACCATTCCGTTTAGTGAGAATATTGGATTCGTCAGAGATCCAGGTGATGCCGATGATTTCAAGTCTGTTGATTTTGCATCCTATGTCACGATGCATGAAATCGGACACCAATGGTTTGGGCATCAAATCCTTCCTGGGGAAAACAAAGGATTTAATGTCTTATCAGAAGGTTTGACAGAGAACGCCGCAATGACGGCTTATGAACGTCAATTTGGCTGGAAGAAAGCGCGGCAGATTCACGAGAAGCGGTCGGTAGAAGGATATCTCAGAGCTAGGACAGGTGATCGTGATGACGAGCCTTCTCTCGAAAATGCCGAGAACCAACTCTATCTTGCTTATCAGAAGGCCAGCTGGGTTTTCTGGGGGCTGAAGCAATATATCGGCGAAACCAAAATGCAGAGCGGTATCCGCGCGTTTCTTCAAGAATATGGATCCAAGGGCCCGCCTTATCCGACGACCCATCAATTGATCGAGCATTTGCGGGCTGTGGCTCCGGCTGATTATCAACAGCTCATCACCGATTATTGGGAACGCATTACGTTCTGGGAGATGTCTCTGGATGATGTTGAAATGACGGAGAAAGATGGACAATTTACCGTAACCCTAACGGCCAAGGTCGATAAGAAGATCGCCAGCGAAGAAAGCGGCAAAGAGACGTCGGTAACAGAGATGGATGACGAGGAACTCAATGAATGGGTGGAAATCGCATTTTATGATCAAAACCCAAAGAAAACTCTGGGCGGTGATTGGATTAAATTGGAACGCATGCGTGTGACGGATCTAGAGACCGCGATGTCATTTACGATGGATAAAAAGCCGACACATGTTCTTATCGATCCCAAAAGACTTTTGATTGAACGCAATGTTATAGATAATTCCGAAAAGATCGGGAGCGCCGAGAAAGGGACCTAAACCTTGCCTTTCTTCGGGCAAGACTTTAAGGGCGTTGCATGACGCAACCCGCTCCAAATCCTTCGCCGGCTAGTTCCGGTAAACCCAAAAATAACTTCTGGCTCGAATTCGGGCCGGTTCTTATTTTCTTTATCGTTTACATGTGGCTGAGGCGAACACTGCCCGATCCCAACTCGGCAATTTATCCTGCTGCAGCGGTACTGGCATTAATAAGCGCTGTGACCTTGATTTACTCCAAAATCAGACATGGGCATATGTCCGGCTTGTTAATCTTCACGACTGTGATTGTTTGTTTAAGTGCGGGTCTGGCTTATGTGTTTAAGGACCCCCGGTTTGTTTATATGAAACCGACCGTTATCAACGCCTTGTTCGGGGTCGGCGTTATCGGCGGCGTTTTGTTCAAGAAGAATGTGATTAAGTTGATGCTGGGCGATGCTTTTGATCTGCCCATGAAAGCCTGGAATACTTTGGCTATACGATGGGGAGTCTTTTTCTTTGCTCTGGCGGGGATAAATGAATTTGTTTGGCGAAACTTTGAAGAACCTACCTGGGTAAAATTCAAGCTTTTTGGGTTCTTGCCGATCACAATCTTATTCACGATGAGTCAGATACCGTTCATTATGAAAAACGGTAGCGTGAAAGGTGTTGATTAACTCACACCCCAGCCATCAGCGGCCCGGCGGATAATGTTCATTTCATTTTTATGAAAATCGCTGTCGGATTCGGCGATACGTTTCATAGCTTGAAGGATTGCTGGTTTCTTGGGAACGCCGCGAGTTCGGGCGATCGTGCCCCGTATGTTTTTTTCGACATCCTTCCCCACAAGCATTTTTCCGACACGATCACGGTTTGATTTGAACCAGTCAAAAGCCATGCCTTCAGTCATGAATATGTCCGGACTAATGTCGTCATTGAGTTTCTTAACGGTTTCGACAAACGTATCGACTTCTTCCTTGTAGACCCGTCGATCCGCAAGAATTACAATCGTTAAAAGCGTTAGAATGTCATGCCATTCATCTGATGTCATTTGCGGTACTCCACCGCCCCGTAACCATTTCATAACTTAGGAAAGTTACTGGGGTCTAAATAGACGCAGCTTTTGCAATTGCGCAAGGGCAACCCGATGTTATAAGGGCGCGAAATTTGGTCTATCACGAAAAAGGATACAACCTATGGCTTCTCTTGACAGTTTTAAATGCGAACGTGAGCTCAGCGTAAGGGGCGGGACATATACATATTACGACCTTGGAGAGGCTGAGAAGAACGGTCTGAGCGGCATATCAAAACTGCCGCGGTCATTGAAAGTTCTACTCGAAAACCTCCTGCGCCATGAAGATGGTACAACTGTCACTAAAGAAGATATTCAAGCGGTCGCCGATTGGCTCAAAACCCGTACGTCAACCCATGAAATCGCCTATCGCCCCGCTCGCGTTTTGATGCAGGATTTCACCGGCGTTCCGGCGGTTGTAGACCTTGCAGCCATGCGCGATGCCATGGTCAATCTCGGCGGCGATGCCGAAGCCATTAATCCGCTAAATCCGGTTCACCTGGTGATCGACCACTCTGTCATGGTAGACTATTTCGGCACAAAGGATGCCTTCAAGAAAAACGTCAAACGCGAATATGAGCGAAATGGCGAGCGCTATGACTTCCTGAAATGGGGACAGGAAGCTTTTGATAATTTCGCGGTTGTGCCCCCAGGAACCGGTATTTGTCACCAAGTTAATCTAGAGCATTTAGCTCAAACGGTTTGGACAAAGACCGCCGATGGTAAAACCTACGCTTTCCCGGATACATTGGTCGGGACAGACTCCCATACAACGATGATCAATGGCTTGTCTGTTTTAGGCTGGGGTGTTGGCGGCATCGAAGCCGAAGCCGCTATGCTCGGTCAACCAATTTCCATGTTGATCCCAGAGGTCGTTGGTTTTGAACTCACAGGGAAACTGCCTGAAGGCGCAACCGCGACTGATTTGGTTTTGCGCGTCGTTGAAATGTTGCGCGCCAAAGGCGTGGTTGGCAAATTTGTTGAGTTTTACGGATCGGGCCTTGATCACCTCTCGCTCGAGGATCAGGCAACGCTGGCTAATATGGCGCCGGAATATGGCGCGACATGTGGCTTCTTCCCGGTTGACGAAGATACGCTGCGTTATCTCGATACAACAGGTCGTGATAAACAGCGCATTGAGCTTGTCGAGGCCTATGCCAAGCAGCAAGGTTTCTGGCGTGATGATAGTGTGGCCAGCTTTACGGATACGTTGTCGCTAGACATGGGCACTGTCATGCCGGCAATCTCTGGTCCGAAACGTCCGCAGGACCGTTTTGACCTGAAAGGCGCGAACCGTCACTTTGCAAAAATTCTCCGAGACGAGTTTGGCAAAACGCCAGCCGATATGCCGGTTCCCGTCGAAGGCCGAAACTTTGATCTTGACCACGGTGATGTCATGATTGCGGCGATCACATCTTGTACCAATACATCAAACCCATCTGTCATGATGGCCGCTGGTCTTGTTGCCCAAAAAGCCAATGCTCTGGGTCTCACCGTGAAGCCGTGGGTTAAAACATCACTCGCGCCGGGATCACAGGTTGTCGGCGAATATCTTGAAAAGTCCAAATTACAGGATGAACTCAATCAGCTTGGTTTCGATGTAGTCGGATATGGTTGCACAACATGTATCGGGAATTCAGGTCCGCTGGTTCCTGAATTTTCAAAAGCGATTGCTGATGGGGATCTGGTTTCATGTTCGGTCCTGTCCGGTAACCGGAACTTTGAAGGCCGGATCGGCCCGGATATTAAAGCCAATTTCCTCGCATCTCCGCCGCTCGTCGTGGCCTATGCTCTGGCGGGATCACTGCATCATGATTTTGATAATGACCCACTTGGTGTCGATCAAAAAGGTAATGAAGTTTACCTCAAGGATATTTGGCCCACATCAAAAGAAATTGCCGAAGTCGTCCGGAAAATCATCAACCGCAAAATGTTCACAGAAAAATACGCCGATGTTTACAATGGTGATGCAGAATGGCGCAAAATTAAAGTTGAAGGCGGTAAGACCTATAACTGGGCACCGGGCTCAACCTATGTTCGGAACCCTCCTTACTTTGACGGAATGACAACCACGCCGGATCCTGTTGAGGATGTCGAAGGTGCAAATATTCTAGCCCTTCTGGGAGACTCTATCACGACAGATCACATTTCTCCGGCCGGCGCGATTAAACATGATGGACCCGCTGGCGACTATCTGTCAGCCCGTCAAGTCCCCAAAGCTGAGTTCAACTCGTTCGGTTCACGGCGCGGCAATCATGAAGTTATGATGCGCGGCACTTTCGCGAATATCCGGATCAAGAACCAGATGGCGCCAGGCACTGAAGGCGGCGTGACAAAATATATCCCGTCCAATGACATCATGAGCATTTTCGATGCTGCGGAAAAATATAAGGCCGACGGAAAAGATCTCGTGGTCTTTGCGGGCTCGCTCTATGGTAACGGTTCATCTCGTGACTGGGCGGCCAAAGGCACGATACTGCTTGGCGTCAAAGCTGTTATCGCCGAAAGTTTTGAGCGTATTCACCGTTCCAACCTGATCGGTATGGGCGTCTTGCCGCTAGAATTTCAGGAAGGTGATAGCTGGACAAAACTGGGTATGACTGGTGACGAGACAGTGTCCATTCGCGGCATTGAAGACCTCAAGCCGCGCGGCACGCTAGACGTAGAAGTCAAGTTCCCGAATGGCGATGTCAAAACGGTTACGGCCAATGTGCGGATCGATACCGATAATGAACACGAATATTTCAAAAATGGCGGCATCTTGCATTATGTGCTGCGAAACTTAGCCACAGCCGCTTAGTCACTCAAAAATATTCAATCTCAGAGCCCCGTTAGGGGCTCTTTGCGTTTTCGGGCTCGACATATGGGTTTAGGTCGGACAGATTAGATTAAAGCAAGCGTTTGATAGAGTCCTACCCATGACCCGTAAATGGATATCGCTCCTAATCACTATTTTAATAGCGGTTTTACTCGCTGTTATCGCGACGAAACCCCCAGGGCCAAAAGGTGATCAAATATCCGCTGATATGTTTTCATCTGGCCGGGCCATGGCAGATGTCAGGGTTATTGCAGCGAAACCTCATCCGACTGGCAGTGCGGAAAATGCCAAGGTGCGCAGCTATCTTCGGGACCGAATGGAAGCGATGGGGCTTGAAGTTGTTGTAAGTCAGTCGAAACTTCAACCGCGCTCCCTGAAACGTCTGAACCAATGGAGCGGTGAAAACAAAACAGAGCAGGACATCTTCAACGTCATCGGAACCCTGCGCGGTAAGGATTCATCAAAACCAGCCATTTTGTTAATGGCGCATCATGATACAGTCTGGGGCTCGCCCGGAGCCGCTGATGATACGATCGGAATTGCCGCGATTTTCGAAATTGTCAGGGCCTTAAAAATTCAAGGAAATTATGAGCGGGATCTGATCGTTCTGCTGACAGATGGAGAAGAACTCGGCTTGTCAGGCGCCGTGAATTTCTTCTCGGACAATCCCATGTCAAATCGGGTAGGGGCGATTATCAATTTCGAAGCGCGCGGCGGCGGCGGAACGGCAAATATGTTTCAAACATCGGCGGGGAATGGCAATGCTATGCGCCTATTCGCCCGCTCAGTGAAACGGCCAAGCGCTTCATCGCTATCAACATTCGTTTACAGCGTTTTACCCAATGATACGGACCTAACGCCCGCTCTCAAGAAAGATTATGTCGCCTATAATATCGCGAATATTGGCCGGGCTGAATATTATCATTCACCGAAAATAACGCCGAATGCATTGGAACAAGCAACCCTGCAGCATATGGGTTCACAAGGGCTGGATCTGACGCGGGCTTTGTTGTCGGTACAAGCTTTGCCGGAGAAACGCGCTGATGCGACTTTCTTTGATGTCTTTGGATTTTTTACGCTTATCTATTCTCCTTTTTGGGGTTGGGTCTTTTTGGCCTTGGCTTTGGTTTTGGGAATGCTTTCACTGGAACGGACAGAAGCTCGGACTGATCTTGGGAGAAAGACAGACCTTGCAAAAGGCGCAGTTCGGATGATGTTGTTTCTCGGCATTGGCGCGGTGCTTCTTTACGGGCTTAACTGGGTTTCGGGAGCCGGACGCGCGGCCGACTACTATGACCGGCTAGCTGCGATTTCAAAGCTGGAAGTTATGGCCGCCTTTTTATGTTTCGGTATGATAGTCCTGATTTTTGGACGCCGGACATTATCATCCAACGAAAAGCTTGGCGCGGCACTACCAATTTTTATCCTAGCGATCGCAGGACAAGCGCTTGCGCCTACGGCGACATATTTTATGTCGATCCCGATCATGATATTTTGCGCGGTCATCTGGCTTTCCAAACAGCGCTTTGGAGGAAAGCTTACCGGTGTCATGACGATTATTTTGGCGGCGGTTGTGGCGGGATATATGCTGGGCCTTGGGCATTTGCTGATGCTGGGGATTGGACCGGATATGCCAAGCGCCGTCATTTTACCGGCTGCGATTTTTGCTCTGATTCTTCTGCCGAATTTCCCGGCAATTTCGCGCCGCTCTGCTAGTTTAATGCTAAGCATTGGTTTTGGCCTGTCTTTGGTTATGGCGCTCTGGATCAGGCTTGATCCGATAGCGGCCACGATTCCTGTGTATTAGAGCCCGAAGCCCGGGTTCCGGCGGATAACAAATAAAGATGTTTCCTATTACTGGCGCGCATGCGATTGTTTCGTCAGGGAGATATTATGACGGCAAAGCCTAATCTGACGGATAGAGAACCTGAAATCGATTACAAGATTTTTCTCCCCGCGCTATGTGCCGCTTTGCTGTGTGCTTTACCTCTGATCATAGCGCCCGAAAAAAGTGCCGATGCGGCCAATGCAGCTTTTGGATTTGTAACCCAGCGCTTTGGATGGCTGTATTTATGGTTTGGCATGTTCGCACTGTTTTTCTGTATCTGGTTGTCATTTGGCAAATATGGAAATGTCAAACTGGGCGCGCCGGATGAAGCGCCTGAATATTCCAATAGGCATTGGATCGCAATGATGTTTACCGCGGGTATTGGTGGCAGCCTGATTGCCTGGGGATTTGCGGAGTCGATGTATTATCTTAAATCGCCTCCGCTAGGGATTGAGGCGGGAACAAGCATGGCCACCGAAATGGCGCATGTTTATCCCTTGTTTCATTGGGGTATTATCCCTTGGGCCATTTATGCGCTGCCAGCTGTCCCTATCGCTTACATGTTATATGTGAAGCGCACGCCGCAAATGCGGATGAGTAATGGCTGCGATGAAGCGCTGCCGGCCAATGCACGAGGGCCGGCGAAACTTCTCATTGATATCTTTATTGTTCTAGGCGTGCTTGGCGGCACAGCCACATCACTGGGTTTGGGTGTTCCGTTGGTATCGGCTTTGGTGGCGGAATTATTTGGCGTCGCCGATACGACGATGATCAAGCTTTGCGTTTTGCTGGTTTGGGTCGGTCTTTTTGGTGCCAGCGCCTATCGAGGGCTGAGGCGCGGCATTAAGATCCTGGCAGACATTAATATGGTCCTGGCGATTTTGGTAACAATATTTGTCCTGATCGTCGGGCCAACGACTTTTATTCTATCTCTATCCGTTAATAGTTTAGGCTTGCTGGTGGATAATTTTGCCAGAGCGAGTCTGTGGATGGACCCGATCGATAAAGGGGGTTTTCCGGAAAGCTGGACTGTTTTCTACTGGGCCTGGTGGCTGGCCTATGCGGGTTTAGTGGGGCTGTTTTTTGGACGCATATCCAGGGGCCGTACCATTCGAGAACTTTTAATGGGCGTGATTTGTTGGGGAACGCTTGGAACCTGGGCTTTTCTGGCCGTAGCGAGTGCGTTTTCCCTCCATGTCGATGCTGCAAACCTGGCCCCCATTGCCGTACCTGACGGCGAAAAATTCGCCCATATGACCTCAGATGTCGTGTCGCTGAGTACGGCTTTGAATGAGGGGATAATCACCATGTCTGAAATGGTTGCCAAGATACTCGCAACCCTGCCTTTTGGCGGATTTGTTCTATTCGTCTATATCGTCCTCTGCCTGGTGTTTTATGCGACAACAATGGATAGCGCAGCCTATGTGCTTGCCAGTATTTGCGCCAAAGATATGAAAAATGACGAGGAACCACGCCGTAGCAATCGTCTGGTCTGGGCTGTTGTTATCGCGCTGATAACGGCAGGAGTCGTTTTGACGGGACGGCTGGATACAGTGAAGTCTGCAACAGTGATCAGCTCATTGCCTCTCATTCCGATCCTGGGGATGATGTGTTTTACATTGTTAAAGTGGCTCAAGCAGGATTTTGGCGATCAAGTCTCAAAGCCAGAACTCGTGAGAAATAATTTTGAAGCATAAAACGCCAAGTCAGAAAGGTTACAAAAATGCTGGATAAAGAGATTAAAATTGGGTTTGTCGGACTGGGTAATGTCGGGAGCAAGCTTGCAGGATCCTTAGTCCGAAATGGCTTTGACGTCACAGTTAGAGACCTGAACCCTGATCTTGTGAGCGAATTTGTCAGTCGCGGGGCAAAGGCGGCTGATAGCCCAAAAGCCTTGGCACAAAATGTAGATGTCGTCGTGACCTGCCTGCCATCGCCTGCGGCCTGTTCGCAAGTGATGGAGGCTGAGGATGGAATAATCGCGGGATTGTCTGAGGGGAAAGTCTGGCTGGAAATGAGTACAACGGACGCCGAAGAGCTCAAGCGGATTGCGGCCAAAGTTGCAGCCATTGGCGCAATGCCGGTCGACTGCCCTGTGTCTGGCGGTTGCCACCGCGCTGATACAGGCAATATTTCGATTTTTGCCGGTTGCGATCGGGCCGCGTTTGACCGTGTTTTACCGCTTTTGACGGCGATGGGCCGGCGCGTTGTTCATACAGGACCGCTGGGAACGGCCTCGGTCCTGAAAGTTATGACAAATTATTTGGCGACGGCTCATTTGGTTGCGTTGTCTGAAGCGCTCACAACTATGAAGATGGCGGGAATGGATATGAATGTAACTTATGAGGCTATCAAGGCATCATCAGGCAACTCATTTGTTCATGAGACAGAAAGTCAGGTTATTCTCAACGGTTCCCGCGATATCAGTTTCACGATGGATCTGGTGAGCAAGGATATTGGCCTATTTTACGAAATTGCCAAAGAGCATAATGTTCCACTCGAACTCGCGCCATTACTTTGTGATATCTTTAAAGATGGCGAAAACCGGTTTGGGCCCCGCGAGCTTTCACCCAATATCATCAGGCGCTATGAAGAGCCCTGTAATACAAAAGTCCTAGGGGTTGGTTTTCCGCCGGAAATGATCGATGACGAACCCGAAGAACGTGGATATGAAGTCGTCGTTCAAGGTCGTCAGGATTATTAAGAGAATTACGTGATGAAAACCAATCAGCTCTATATAGGCGGCGAGTGGGTGTCAGCCTCATCCGGTAAAACTCTGCATGTCCAAAACCCGGCCACTGAAGCGCCGGTATTGGCGATGGCCTGTGCGAACGAAACAGATGTGGATAGGGCTGTGGCAGCCGCCAAGTCTGCGTTCCCGACTTGGTCGCAAACACCGTCAGCCAGTCGCAAAGCCTTTTTGCTCGCGGCCGCGGATGAAATGGAAGCCCGCGTCGAGGACCTTATTGATGCCCATGTGCAATCGATGGGAATTCCGCGGCACATGGCTTTGGACTGGCAAGTCTCTGGCCCCATCGAAGCCGTCAGGTTTTATGCCGAGCTCTGTCACGTGGTTGATGAAGAGACCCAAATTGAAGGCGGGCTGGTAACCAAAGAAGCTGTTGGTATTTGCGCGTTGATTAATCCGTGGAATTACCCGCTATTACAAATGATCGGGAAGGTCGCGCCGGCGCTGGCGGCTGGCTGTACGGTGATAGCCAAACCAGCGGAACAGACACCGCTTTGCGATATTGTTATGGCCGAGATTTTTGAAACAATTGGCCTGCCAGACGGCGTTTTTAATATGGTAACAGGCATTGGGTCCGAGATCGGCCATCGGCTCTGTTCCCATCCTGATGTCGATATGGTTTCATTCACCGGGTCCACGGCATCAGGTATCAAAGTGGCGCAAGCGGCGGCACCAAGTGTAAAACGCGTCTGTCAGGAACTCGGCGGAAAATCACCTTTCATCATAACGGAAGATGCTGATCTTGAAGCCGCGGTTCGTTATGGCACTGAAAACGTTATTCTCATGGGCGGACAAACCTGCGATGCATTAACACGGATGTTTGTGCCTCGATCACGCTATGATGAGGCTGTGGCCATCGCCAAAGGCGTGGCTGAGGAACAGATTGTTGGCGACCCCCTTGATCCGAAATCTACGATGGGGCCGTTGGCGTCCATGATCCACCGAGAGCGGGTTCTTCGTTATATTAATATTGGCATAGACGAAGGCGCTCGGCTTGTGACAGGCGGCCCCGAGAGGCCTGACGGGCTTTTAAAAGGGGCTTATGTCAAGCCGACGATTTTCGCTGATGTGACTCCGGATATGCGAATTCTACGCGAAGAAATCTTTGGCCCTGTGCTGTGTATACGGGCCTATGATAGTCTAGATGAGGCGATTAATGAGGCCAATGACACGGAATTTGGTTTGTCATCCGCTGTCTGGGCCAAAAACAAGAGCGATGCGCTTAAGATTGCAAGACAAATGCGGGCCGGGCAATGCTATGTTCAGGGCGGGAGCTTTTCATTGCACGCACCTTTTGGCGGCTATAAACAGTCAGGAAATGGCCGAGAATGGGGCGCACATGGCCTCGAGGAGTATTTGGAGACTAAAGCTATTGTCGGATAGTTCCAAACCGGATGAACGCATTGTGAATAATTGAATTCTAAATGCATAGCTGCTATGCGCGTTCTTCGTTTATCTGCCCTTTAAACTTTTGCGGTTATACCCATATCAGAGTCACAGGCAGACTGAAGGAGGGCATATGCTACTCACCATGATGAAGGGCAAAATTCACAGGGCTACGGTCACACAGGCGGATTTGCATTATGAAGGATCGATTTCGATTGATCAGGATCTTTTGGATAGAGCCGGTATTTTGCCGAACGAGCAAGTTGATATCTTAAATATAAACAATGGCGAGCGCTTTACGACTTATGCGATTACGGCGCCGCGCGGCTCAAAAACCTTTGGTCTCAACGGCGCCGCCGCTCGGCGGGTTCAGGTCGGTGATAAGATAATCATCATTACTTATTGCCAGATGGAAGCTGAAAAAGCGCGGAATTATGCACCAAATGTTGTGCTCTTGGACGAAAATAACGAGGTTTACACGCCGTCCATGAATTAGGACTTGATTGTTTCTGCAATTGTGAGCCGCCGAAAGGCGGCTTTTTCTTGTTTCTGGCCTAGCATTTGCATTTGACTCCCCTGAAAAGGGAGTTGTCCATGTACGATACATTGTTGTTTTTGAATGGCGGTACACAAACTGACGTTTTGGCCGGTACTCAGCCTTGGATATCCAGATGGATTGACCGCGGCGTTACAGATAATAATGCACCGATTTTTGATGGAAGCTATGACTGGCATTCCAGTGTTCACGCCCGACTTGCCCAGGTTATAAATTTGGAAGAACAGGGGCAAATCAACCAGATCGCTGATTACGCCAACCAAGAATTTCCTGCAAATCTTGTACAGGGCGAGATCGCTTATAATGCGCAGGATGCGTATGGTATTGCGTGGCTGTTCCAATTGGATTCCAAATTGATTGACTATGGAATATCAAACCTTTCACCCCTAGCAGAATTCCATTTCGCCCAACTCGAGGCGCGGGTAGAGCGCAACGTCAATAACTTCCTCGACTCTGGCAATATTAATTGGTTTGGATCTTATAATGATGCGAACTGGATGATTATGAATGCCTATAGTTGGGGGCAAGATAGAGGATTTACCGGTGTTGTAGATTGGGCCGAACAGCAGTTTTCCCGATATTCCGAAAATATTGACTGGGCGCGTTATGATGTGTTGCAGGGCGACTTCTTCAGCTCTGTCGGTATTGCAGCTTTAACCCATGTCACAATGGGGCAAACAACTGGAGCGGCCTGGGATTCTATTCTGACGTCTCTTGAAAGCGCCATTGATTCAGGTCGGCTCCAGAATTTGCTGGATGGAAATGTTGGTTATAGAGACGCTGGTGCGCTGCTGAGTCTATCTTGGGGAATGTGGGCCGTATTTTCGCAGACTCAGGACCCGGCATTTTATCGTGCTTATGAAGAAATAACGATATGGGCTGACGAAAACATGGCGGATTGGGGTTCAGATTTTGCAACATCTGGGCACTGGCTTCCAAATTTCACAGCTTTTGGATTGGACCTCCCAACAGAACTGCCTGTGGATTGGTCGGTTGGATTACAACAGGCCTTTAATGCCTATGACGGTATAGCCAACAACACGGCGACAAACGGAGATGATGTCATTAACGGCACTGATGGAGACGATGCCCTCGATGGACTATCCGGCGATGATACTCTTAATGGAGGCGCTGGAGATGACACATTATTTGCGAATTTCGGTTCCGATGCGTTTAATGGCGGCGCTGGCAATGATAGCTATGTTATTGATGGTACGGCAGTTGAAAACTTTGCGTTTGAGATTTTCTTGAACCAAGGATCCGACCAATATGGCAATACATATTCAAGTATTGAGAATGTTATTGGCGGCACTCAGAATGACCTGATTTGGGGCAATGATGCCGACAACCTATTGGATGGTGCGGGCGGAAATGATGTCCTCTATGGCGGTATCGGTGATGATGTTCTTGATGGCGGCGGCGGTGAATATAATCAGGCCAATTATGATGGGGCCTTATCGGAATATACATTTGCTCAAAACGCCGATGGTTCGGTGACGGTTACTCACCCAGTCTATGGGACTGATACCTTGATTGATATAGATGGATTCTGGTTCCAGGGTGAAGCTGCTTGGTATTCCATGGCCGACGCATTAGCGCAGTCGGGCGGTAATACAGGGGGCGGAAATCAGGGCGGAGAGACTGTCTTCAACGGAACAAATGCTCAGGATGTCTGGATCGCCACCAATGCCAATGAAAGCTTTAATGGCGGTAATGGGACGGAATATGATCAGGTGGACTATCAAGGTTCTTTGTCTGATTACACTTTTACGCGCAATGCAGACGGTTCCGTGTCGGTAAATGGTTTTGGCAGTTCGGACACACTGACGAATATCGAAGGCATCTGGTTCCAAGGCGAAGCGGCTTGGTATTCTGTTGATAATGCTGTGACTCTCACCGGCGGTAATGGCGGCGGGAATACGGGCGGAAACGTGTTTAACGGCACAAATGCGCAAGATGTGTGGATCGCGAGCAATGATGATGAGACTTTTAATGGGGGCAATGGCACCGAATATGATCAAGTCGATTATGCGGGATCTGCCAATGATTATAACTTCGCGCGTAATGCTGATGGATCTTATACGGTCACCGGGTTTGGCTCCACTGATACACTCATCAGTATTGAAGGCATTTGGTTCCAAGGCAGCGCCGAATGGGCAGCTATTGACAGTCTGATTTAACCTATTCAGCGCCGCTAAAAGTAGTTTTGGGTCAACCTATTATCCGTTAGTCAATCGCGTAGGTGATGCTGACGGTTACGGCGAGTGTCTGCTCCCCGCCGGCAATAGGTGTCGCCATATCTGCGGATTCCATAGCCATAGCGCGCATCATGGGGCGCGGTTGAGGCATATTGTGACTGCTCTCGCTCATATGCAAAATTCGGCCTAGTCTTACGCCCGCAGCTGTCGCCATTTCATCAGCTTTTCGGCGGGCATCTTTGACGGCTTCTCGTCGGGCTTCTGATTTGGCGCCTTCGGAATCTTTAATGCCGAAACTTATGCCGTTAATATTGTTCGCACCGGCGCTCACCAATGCGTCAAGCATCGGGCCGACCTGATCCAAATCTTCGCTTTTCGCTGTGACGGTATTGCGAGCTTCATAACCGCTAATCCGGGGCGTTCGGCGATCTTTGTAATCATATTGAGGGTTGAGCGCGAGTTGTGAGGTTTGAATGTGCCTTTGTTGAATGCCAGCGGCTTTTAACGCGTCAAATATCGAATTCATCTTTCGGGCATTGGCACGCATGGCATCTTGCGCCGTCGCGGCCTGGGTCACGACCCCAGCTGACACTGTGGCGACATCTGGAGCTTGATAGCTTTTACCTGTGGCGGATACGGATATTTTTCCGACACTATCTTCATGATGATGCGTTTGAGAACAGGCAGGTGTCGTGGTCATCAGCGTGGCTCCGATTAAAAATGGCGCGATAAAAGGTATAAACGGCTTCATATTATCTCCGTGGCTTTCGGCAACCATAAGAGGTGTGGCGTCAAATTGAAAGCAGCCCCAACAGAGAAAATTCACGTCTTTTTTATCTTTGCATTTCATGTCTGTCGGTTTATATAGCGGCCCTTGCCAAGTGGGGGGATAGCTCAATTTGGTTAGAGCCCCCCGCTCATAACGGGGTGGT
>JAHDDC010000078.1 GCA_020629545.1 Hellea sp. | reverse complement strand
TGGAAGCGGCTATCGAAGATGCCGGAACCGGCGAGACAGTTTCGGGAGGCTTTGTATTTCCCTCGGGAGGACAACATGCCGAGCCATTTGTTAAGGCGGGACTCACGAATGGCCAGACCATAGATTACCGCTTCCCGTCGATACATATCCATTATGTGGACATAGGGCGTGTGATGTTTGCTTATGTCAATCGTCTGACATTTGATTTAGCCTTGTCTAACCCCTAATCTATCAACCAGGTCTTGTTTTGATATATTCTTCCAGCTGGTCAGGAGGAATCTCACGGGATGAATTCGGAAAACGGCTATAGAGTATTTTGCGAGTCCCCGATTTGGTTTTGTGATCGACGAACCTGAGCGACTGGCTGCGTTTGACGTCAACAATATAGATCTCTTTATTTTCTAAGGGTTCAAATCTGGTGCGGATATGGTTTGCCATAAAAGCTTCGTCGAAAGCATTTATTATGAGGGTAGAAAAATGGAGTTCAAAGCCATCACGGTTTTTTTGTTTTAGCGTTTGGTAATCATCTTCCAGTCCGAATATGCCGGTTTCTTCATTCACGCCGATAACGAGTTTTCCGCCGATGGTATTTGTCAAGGCGGCAACAGATTTAACAATAACATCCTCGATATATTTTTGGGGCTCCCCGGTCCGTAGGCAATAGCGCAGCGACGATTTGAATTCGAGTGTTCTTGATTCGTCAAGTTTAACAAGCATCGATGGCTCAGGCTCTACTGAAGGGAGTGATGTATTCTCGACACCTTTTAAAATTCTATTTAGTGCAGCAGGCTCTTCAAGCTGGAAAGGCAAACAGCTTTCAACAGATATGGAATAGGAAAGTTTTGAAATACCCGGTTTGATGTCAGCGGAACCAATGCGTGGAAATTCACCTTCTACAGCAAAAATTTTTCGTGAAACGGGCGCGAAGAAATATTTGTCATAGGCAGGATCTGGTTCATATCCAACCAGTGCCAATCGCATCCCGAATTGTTCCGATATTTCATGACCTGCATCCGATAAGCGATTATACAGATTTTCTACAAGGCCGTTCAGGCTGAGTGAGTTTGGGGGTTGATCTTCGAAAACACCCATTGTTTGAAATACGAGACTGATGTCTCCCGAAATGGTATCGAGTTGTGAAAGAGACGATATTTTGAGCTCACTGTCTTTTGTCGACCGTGCTGTTTTCACTTCGACAAGACTGTTTCCATATCCGAAATCCTGTTCATCTCCCAGAGGGCCATTCCAGGCGGATATAGCTTCACGCGCCGGAACATTATCCAGAAAAATATCCTCTAGCACCATGAGCTCGCCAAATAACCCCATCTGTTGCTGTAGGTTCAGTAATTTTGATCCCCGGTTCTTGAGAAGTGTTTGCCAGCGGGCAAGTTGCGTGAGAACAACTCTGGCCGCCACAATATCCTCTTTCGAAGAAACAGTCCCTGTCGAGTCCATAAGGCTGTTACACAGATAATAAAATATTCCGGCATCTTCGGTGGACTCCAGAACCAGGGTCAAGTGAACACGTCCTTCCTCTTCCCCACTAATGACAGTAATGCCTTTCATTTCAGGTGCGCCTTCAACGACCTCTACAGGAAACTCTCCCATAAACCGGAACAAATATTGTCCCTGAAAATCACGACCCCAGTAGAAATCGAAAGGGTGATCAGGATTTACCAATTTGGTGAAATATCTGTTTTGTCCATCAGCATGTGGAATGTCCTCCCAAGGGTTCATCTAACCCTCCTCGTGTAGGCGTTCAGCATCGTCATCATCCTCTTCCTCGAAATCGTCATCATAAAAGCTGAAACTACTCTGCTGGAACACTGTATTGACCTGATAAGTTTGCTCGCGAGACTGCAGCTCTGTCCTGGGCAAACAAAATCCCAGTGAAACGGCATAGCCCTCAAGCTTACTTCCAGCGATGTCAGACGGTGTTGCGACTGTGTAAATGATCAGCAAAGGCCGCTGGCGCACCAGACAATGAATATTTCGTCCTCTTGCTTTTTGTGACTTGAGCAATTCGGCGCGTTGCAGCTGTTCTCTGGACAATCCGAGTTTCACACTATCCTGGTCACCAGCAGAGTTGCTCGTGCCCGTGAAACGGTAATTGTTGTTTTCAACACGGGCTTTTGATCGCTGGGTAGGGTAAATGCTGTAGCCGTCCAGGAGGTCGTCTATAGGATCTTGCCCATCTTTTGCTGAAAGCCGTGTCGTAATGGCAACATCCCAATGGGCCAATTCTCCGAATAGGCGGTCCTTGATATATTCACCTAACAGGGAGTCTCGACCCCGAATATGGCTCAAGGGAAGGACCTTGGCCGGAAAATTAAAGCCTTCCATCAATTTTACGACCGCACCGCCATTGATATCTGTCCAGTAAGGTTTTTTGTCTTTGATAAGATCCGCAGGACAGTGTTTTTGCAAAAAGTTCTTTACGGCCTTTATATGTTGTAAGTTTATCGCCTGATCATTGAAAATGGCGTGGCCTTGGACATATCGACCCGCATAATCGGCTGCGAGTTTTAGCTCTTGGGCCGATCTCATTTTGTTAGCAGCTGTAATCCTGATTCCTGTAGGACTCTGACGCACCCTGAGCCCGAAATCGAAAGGAGTTTGAGAAGCAGGCATGGATTTTACTTCATTGCGTAACTCCTCGATGGCTATGCTGATATGTCTGTAATGACTGGCAGCAGATTCCGGAAGATATATCCGGCATAAATCTTCGTAACCCGGCCTATAGCCAAACCACCTTGCCATTTGCATTAGTGTGTCTGATGCCCCGACATTTCGCAGCAGATAGGTTGTTACAAGACCTTCAAGGGTTAGCCCTCTCGACAGGGCAAGCCCGCCAATCGCAATGACATGGCATCCATGTTCAGACTGGCTATCATAATCAAGCTTACCGCCCCGCATATTGACTGTTTTAACGCCGATAGTCGTGGCCGCCGAATTCATGACCGACAACAAATCCTCAAACTGAATATCCAGATTACCATATTCCTCGAGATAACTTTCATATAAATCCGAAAGGTGATGATTTTTCAATGGGTTGTGATGCTTTGCATGAAGACGAATGGCCGCCTTCAATGTTTCCATATATTCATAGACAAGGCCTTCGATACGTTCCTGCATATTATTGAAACGACTGACATTGATCATCATGGTGCAATGCTTTTGTCCATGTCCCCTCAGAACCCGAATAGTTCTAGCTAGAACAAAAACGCGTATAGCATGCTCTAGGCTCGGAGGAAGAACTTCGACGGGATCATCTTTTTTATGTTTTAGAGGCAGAATGTCGACATAATCATAAACTTCCCGGACGGTCGTTTGATGAAGATTTCCTTTGGGGTCGAATATTCTGTACGCTCCCGAATAATTGCTGGGAGGATCAAGTGCCTTGATAAAGTGACGCGGAAAAAGGTCTTCCTCTTCCATGTCGTCCTGACTTTCGGGTTCGATAAAAATATTGGCGAAAGGTGTCGCTGTATACCCTATATAGGTTGAACGCGTAAACTTGCCGAGTAACTTCCTTATCTGCGTATTGATGGTCGTCGTTCTTGACGGGTCTTTACTTGTATTGATCGAGGCATTGTCGGCTTCGTCATCAATGACGAGGACCGGATATTCGAGTGTCCGGCCCTGGGCTTGATCATTGATCCATGTATTCAGATTCTCGAGAACAGATTTATTTTTCTTGATAATGAAGATTATCGGTTCTTTCAGACTCGAGAATGCAAGCCCGCTAATGGCTGTTGCTGTCTGTTTGTTGAAATCCTGCTCGAGAGTGGTTCCAAAGACCGGTTCTTTGATGCGATTGCCCCCGAAATTTCTGATTCTGAGGGGACTTCTCGCCTGGGCATTCAGAACAGATCTTCGGCCGATAAAATATTCATCAAGGCGTTGTTGCGTTTGGGACCTGAGAGAATTTGTAATCCCTGCCATCAGAACAATGACTTTATATCCGGTATCGGCAGCTTTGGTAATCAATGCGGAATAATTGGTTGTCTTGCCAGATTGTACGTGACCAATAACCATACCTCTGAAGTCCCATTGCGGACTGTCACTGTCCGGATTGCCGCTTCGATCAAGAATTTCATCCGTTACGGTATCTAGCGTACTAATAACATTCGGGGGTAGAACGTCCTGGTCGATGAGATAATCCCTCAATCTGTTCCAATAGAAAAAATCCACATCAGGTTTTCGGGAATTGAGCCAGGGGATATATGTCTGGTCGTCTGTTACAATCGACCCTGTTTCCTGTACGATAACAAACGAAGCTTCCAGGTGCCGCAATAGATGTGATTTTTTTTCTTCATCCAATGCCGGCCCCATAATGGGGTCTTCATTAATAGTCTTTTTTATCAAGTCTCGCGTGATAACCCGTTCAGAAGCCAGTTTGCTTTTGAAATAAGAAATAAGGGGTGTCAGGTCTTCTGTCATCAAGGCCTCAATTTTTTAAGAAATGCTTCAACAATCTTCCAGTTGGAAGCATAGGGCTCGGTTTTTTCCAGATCTGCCCGAAAGGCGTCATAATCATTGTAGCGGGCCATGATGAGGGGTACGGTCTGTTGTGTAAATTCTTCAAAAGCCTCACGAGAAACATCCCGTTGCTGGACACTGTGTGGGTTGGCGCTGATATCGGTCGAAATTGCATCAAGAGGAATATCACTTTCGACCATGTCGAGGAGTTTCGAGAACAGGATTTTACCCTCACTGGATAATTCCGATTTCAACGCTTCTGTCAGGGGGTGCTTCCGGTTGATATGATATCTGATCATTCCGGATCGTGCCATCTTCTTCCAGACAGTTTCATTGCTCTTCTTTCCGATGACCGCCCCTTTTGAACGGAAAACGCGGCTTGAGGATTTCCGGAAACTGTCAACCAATATCTTCATCCGTTTCTTGAGGACAGCAGGTAATTGTGCGTCAGATTTATCGACTGTAATTTTCCACATATCGTCAAGAGTGTTCGGAATATCTATCCGGATGCGTACCAGCTTTGATAGCTCGCCATGCTTGGCGAGGCCGAACCACGTCCCCCAGATTATCAGTCTTCTATTTCTGTAAACATAGAAGCCCTGATTTCTTACATATCCCTCTTCTCCTCCATAATCGTCATACTCGGTGGCAGATAGTTTTGAATAGTGGGGAAGCGTGTAGGCCTGCATATCGATTTGCCAGGTCTGTCCATCTGTTTTGACCTGAATATTTTCAGGCGCAAAAACAGTAGTCGCAGCGTTATTTGTACAAAATGGATCTATTTGATCCAGCTCTGTGCCATTGACGTTTATTTTCAAAGGTTTGTATTTCCCATTATCTCCGCTCAGATAACGGTGGAATATAAGACTGAGTTTACGAATTGCCCTCACAACCAGCAGATCGAACTGGTCTGTGGTAAGTGTACCGTTTTCAGACAAACGATCACAATTCTCCCAGATAAGTTCTGTGCCACTATCACCTGCTATGGGTGTCGATAGAAGTTCGAGAGCATTTTCCTTTTCGAAAACTGCCATGCTCCAGCCATCGATATTATCCAGATCCCATCTTGCCGCATTTGCAGTCCCATCCGCAACCGAGACAACAGTTAGAATCTTGCATTGGGAAAAGGACGCAGACTTCATACCCCAACCAAACCGGCCAAGATCATCCAGGGATCGTTCATTATTCGGATTTGTACTCGCCGGTTGCATCGCCTTATGAAGTGTTGTGCGATCCATTCCGATACCATTGTCGCGAATTCTGACGACACAGTCCCCGTTTTCGGAGTAATCACATGTAATTTCGATCCTTGTGCTTTTGGCAACAATACAATTATCGATCAGGTCGGCTAGAGCGCTTGCCAAATCATAATTCCCGAAACTTCTGGCCGTGAGCATTAGCGAGGCTGCGTCCGGAGGATTTGATATTCTTGATGCTCCGCTCACAATTTATAGCCTTCCTCAATAATTTTATCGAGGGCTTTGAGTGCGTATTGGGACTCTTTCGGATTAGGAATGCGGGATGGCAATCTACAACAGACTTCCAATGCTTTCATCTCGGCATGTGTCAGGTTGCAGCCGGATTGCAGACCGTAAGCCGCAATTTCTTTCCATTTTCCCTTTAGCGCTATGACGCGGGCCTGCGCGTCGATACCATGATCGATCTTCCGTGTTTTTCGGTCCTCTTTTTTTAACTCTTTTTCTTTTTCTTTTGTAACGATGCAATCGGCGAGCTCATGCCTGGTATCATAGTCAAATTCGGACTGTACTTTGCTCCAGCAGAATTGGCGTTTACAATATTCACCTATATTTCTGACCTGCTCGGGCGGGTCCTTTATGATATCTGCGATTTCAGGTGCCAATTCTGTAAGAAATGTCTGCAAACTTGCCGGCAATTCCTGGCTGTTCCATATTTTCCTCAGATCGAGACTGACTTTGTCACCTTCCAGTAAAGACGCCAGAACAGCAATGGTGTAAGTCACAATCTGGGCCTTATAGCCCCGATCATTGATATACCACTCGGACTTTCCGACCATCTTGTCTGTCCAGCGGAAAACGAGGGCGCGTGACATAGCATCCTTGAAATAATTATCGCCGAAAGCGGAGGCCTCCTCATTCCACTGCTTGTCAATCAGGGCAGCAAATTGGATGAAACACTTCTGAGCACCTTGGCTGACGATATGTGGTTTCTGGGCGAAGCTCATTTCATATTTTGAAAGGTCTGTTTTGACCATCATCTGCTCACGCGGATATTCTGCACGGAATTTCCGGTTCACCGCATCACTTTTATAAGCCTGCTTGTCTTTGTATTGCCCTCTGGCGCGCTCGTAAAACCACTTGGTCGCAACTAATGCGCCCTCTTTAGGTGGTGCAGCGATGCGCCTTGAGAGCTTTTCAATATGTACATGGAATGGATGACTGGAAAAGAAATCCGCTTCACTGATACGGTTCTGGGTATTGGCATATCTGGAAATCAAGGGAACAATCCGTTCAATGGAATCCTCCTGAACAACTGACAGCTTCATCTGGACATAGACATCATCGAGAGAAGCCTTTTCCTTGTCCCGTGAATATAGGATAGAGGCTGTTGTCTGCCCTCCATTTACGATTTGCAGATTTTTTAAAGACAGAATTTTCAGGCCATCAACGCCCTTTTCCAGAATGACATCGGAAGCTGTTGCGGTTAATCCATTATTGAAGGCGAAGAAATTATGTGGCTCGTCTTTTACGGTTCTAATGATACCTTTATTAACCTTGGTTCTCGCCTGAAGAAAGGTCCGGACATTGGCTTCGAGAAGACGTGCGCCATATAATCCATAAATTTCCCCTAGAACCCTACCCGGCATTACGACGAGATAGGACGCATATTCGTCAGAAGAGGTTGACGCCTTAAGGCATGGTAGAGGTGTCAGCCCATTTTCCTGAAAATCGATTTCGATAGGATCGGATCCCGTTCTCGAATTCTGGATGCCTACATATCTTTCAAAATCCAGTATGCTAAAAGATATTTTCCGGTCATTTAATTCCCGCTTGGTCACCAGTTTTTTACGTATGGCAATCCGGGCATTTGAAAACAGGACAATTCTGACGCGTTTTATCAAATCAAAATTTTGATAAATAAGATAAGCGGCTTCGAAAGTAGGGCTTGAATCCTCGAGTTCATTTATGAAATCTGGGTCAGAGGATTTCTCGAAAAGCCTGAAAGCCTGCGTGTAAAGACTTTCCGCATCGGCTGCATTCAGTGCCTCGAGTTCATTACCTGTCCTGTAATCGCAAATAGCCAGGGTGAGTTCTCCCTGTTCTGCATTAAGGTTGTAACCATCAATCCTGTATTTGCGTGATCCTTCAAACCGGACAGGGCAATGATCAAGGTTTTCAATATCACCATTCTCGATCGCGGCTTCGCTGTAGAGTTGGAAAAAAGATGTAGCCTGTAATTCTCCACTGGTATCTGCCTCTAACAACAGATCATTACAGAAATCCCCATACTCTTTTTCTAGCATTTATTTCCCCCACCCGATTCCTCAGCTAACTGTTAACATCTAATTGACAACTTCGAAAGGCATGGTCATTGAAAACAACTGGGATGGCGGGCTGGTTCGCAATCTGTTCATATTCGGTTCATGTCCAGGATTAACCGGTTTTATGAAATTTAAATATGTTTTCACGATCATATTGATGGCAACATTAACGTCCTCGCTATCTGTCGCGCAAAATACGCCATCTACCATCGATACTCATAATTCAATTTACTGGTCTGACGGGGATAGTGGGAAATTGGGAGATGTGAAGTTCCGTCTTGCAAATATAGATGCCCCCGAGACAGGCTCGCTTAAGCAGCGAGGCGGGGCCAAATGCGAACTAGAGCGTGAATTGGGATTCGAGGCCAAGGCCTTCATGGTCGAGTTTACCAGAGGCAAAACGATCCGGATTGTGAGAGAATACGGGAAGGATCGCTATGGTCGGCTTGTCGTTGATATTGAAACGGAAGACGGCGATATTGCCTCTGCAGGTATCCATGCGGGCCATCTGGAAAAATGGCCACATGTGAATGGCAGGGCCCAATCTCCCAAGCCGGACTGGTGCGCAAGGTCGGAAAATTAAATAGGGTGATTGATCAGAAATACGCCCAAAATAATAATCGGTGTTCCGAAGGCCAGAAGCCGTCCTATCCATCTTTCACGCGGTGTGGCCATCATGGCACGGTGGGCCCTTTCCTGAAGAGCCGCCCTTTCGTAATTTGACGCGCCTTTTATTTCAGGCGGTGTCTCGCCACGTGCGAGAGCAATTTTACGGCGGTGTTCGCATATAGCATTCTGGCGGGAATACCATGTCAGCATAAGGCCGGCCCATGCTATGAAGGCTCCTACGAGAAACATATATGGCGGGATAGAAAACATCCTAAGAGCATAGCCGTTTTTACGGGTTTGGCTATATGGATCACAGGGTTGGTTGAGCGCAAAAGTGATATTGGGCGTCACCCGCCGCTAGCGCTTCGGGGCAGGCTGTCGTGAACTGGGCCCGCTTTGCGGTCCCAGCCATCCGGCATCCATCCCTGACGCATCCCGCTAACGCGGGGTTATGTGAGGCGTTCGCCTCTCGGCGAACTGTTCTGAAACCCGTCACTTATTTGCCCCTTCAATTCCGCCTCGGCGAAATCGAAAGGGGCCAATCACGGTCCGGTCATCCCGACAATTGCCGGGTCTGACACGTCCCGCGCTCTAAATAGCGACGGGATTTCAGGCCTGCGCAGACTTTGAGCCTTCGCCCAAGGTCAGCTTGGCGCCTGTGCGCGCTCGCGCTTCCCACTGCAAGCAGAGGGGTCGCTCGCTTGGATTTGAATTATCTATCCGGTTTCGAGATTAGCGGATCTGTCAATCATGCCAGTCCGCCCTGGAAGCCTTCCGTTTCCACATTGGACGGCAGGGCAATTCTGACAGGCTTTCCGCAGCCCCATTTATGACACTTTAGACCAGCTTCGAATTCATCGAGAAAGAGTTGGCGTGATTGGCTGTCCTGTTGCCAGTGAGCGGCCTCTTCATAACGGAAAAATCCGCAAGTCTTGCATTCTACCTCGATGCGGGCATCGGCTTCCAGGTCAAGAATTTGCAGGCGTGTTTTCCACGGGGTGCTCATAGGGCATCTTCCCGGCGGGGAATGCGGGTAAAGGCAATCTTCGTGCCGAGATGATTGCCATATTTGAGGTTCCACGGGCCGATGGAGACAGCCGTCTTGCCGTAGCGCCAGTTCAAATGATCAATGCTTTGGGTAAGATCGTCCCATTTCCCTGAGGTGTCGATTTCAAACAGGTCTCTTTGTCGATCACCAGCTTTGACTAGTGAGCCGAACCAGACACCGACGCGGATAATCTTGTGATGCGTTTGAATATGGGGACGGGTTTGTCGCCAGAGTGTGTCCAAAGCATCGAGCGCGGCATGATCATTGGCCGCATGATACATTTTCACTTTGCCCACCCAGCTCCGGTTATCCTTATAACCGACGCGATAGCCCGCCCAGAGATGAAGCATGCCGGGATAGAAACCCTCACGGCGCATACGCCGCGCGGCTTTGACCAGCAGAATGCGGGAGCAATAATAGGCATCTTTGATGGTCCGCATCTCGGGGGGCAATACGCGGCCATGTCCAAACATGCCGCGCTGTGACGGCTGGGCTTTTACGTCATAACCATGAAGAGCATACCAGAGCCGCTCACCCGTCACATTGCCCCAAAGCTTGCGCATTTCTTTGGGCTGACGTGCCATGAGCTCGGACATGTTGTGAATGCCCGCTTTCCAGAGCCGCATCTGCATATTCGCGCCAATCCCCGGAATGTCATCAAAGGGGATATCAGCAAGACGGTTATAATTGGACCGGGGATGCCAGACGGTATGACCGTCGGGCTTGTCCATCTTACACGCAATCTTGGCGAGATGCCGGTTGGCGGCATAGCCGATCGAACAGCTGATACAGTCTCCGACATTCTCCCGAATGGCCGTTTTGATGCGGCGTGTTAGACCCGCCGGGTCCGCAATATCATTTCTATCAAGGCGGCAGGTCAGCTCATCAATGCTCTTGGAGACATCAATCGGAATGACAGACTCAATCGCGGCGCAAAGCGCGTTATTGGCGCGCCGATAATAATCGGGTTTTTGCGTCACAAGGATAAGATCGGGACAGACTTTGAGCGCGTCCTTGACGGGCATGATGTTCTTTACGCCGCGTGCTTTGGCTTCTTTGGAGCATGCAATCAGAATAGTGAAATCCGTCCCGCGAAAGGGCGTCACGCCAATCGGCTTGCCGCGGAGCGCGGGCTGGATCTGTTGCTCAACACTGGCAAAGAAGCCGTCAAAATCG
>JAHDDC010000077.1 GCA_020629545.1 Hellea sp. | reverse complement strand
GGAAGTTGAGGACGCTCTCGCTCTGTCGGAAAGCATTGAGGTTTAATGGGGGCTTTCCGGACATCGGGAAACAGAAATTTCTTGCTATTATGGCGTAGGCAAGACATACAGCTTTAGGCTTTCTCGGTGTCTCTTGACGGCCAGGTCAACGCAACCGTGTTGCCCGGAAAGCAACTCAAATGAAGAATCTAATTTTTGCGGCTTTGGCAGCCTTATCGGTCAGTGCGTGCGCGACCGTCGAAAACACGCCTGAAACCAACGAAACAGAAGCCGAGGCCTCTCTGGCACAAACCATTCCGGTAAAGGCTGGGTCGGTCATGGCAGAAACCTCAGGTCATGAAGACGTGGATCACGATATTCGCCCTGCTGCACCGGATCATTCTAATGAGACCCTTTTATATGGCGCCATGACAAAATATGAATTGATGAGTTTTGTCGAGATTGTTAGCTTGGGCGGACAACAGGCCGTTTTAGAACAAGATGATATTGTCACCGTTTTTGCACCGAATAATTTAGCTTTCGAGTATGCCGGCCGTCCGGAACAAGATGTCATTGCGGAATTTTTAAGCGATCATATGATTGCGGGCAGTTTTGATCTTCAGAATCTGAAGGCCGCTATTTCCGAAAATGGTGGGCCGATAGAGCTAAAATCCATGTCTGGGAAAACATTGAATGTTTATCATATGGACGGAAAAATAAAATTATCTGGCGCTAATGGCGTATTAGCAACCATCATCCAAAGTGATATGATGCACTCCAATGGTGTCATGCATCAAGTCAGTAATGTTCTGCATAGACAGGAGCTTGGAAGATGAGTGGAGATACCACGTGCGTAAATATATTGGAATGGGCCTGATCACACCCATCAGGATTTCATCCCAAAAAGCCAAAACGGATTACCGATATTTTACAATGATTTAGGCTATCCGGTTTTAAATATTGGCTGCAGATCGTTTATATGTATAGGGGCAAAACCGCCCCATGATCATCCACGTATTTACCTGACCTTGAACACCGAAGGGGTCAAAAACTGTCCCTATTGCAATACACGTTATTTCTTTTGCCGAGATCTGGGGGCGCGGCAAGCTATCCCGAGTCTGGTTGAAATAGGAAAGGGTCAGCATGCTGAATGGCATTTGGAGGGATTACTTAGAAAGAATGCTCTGAATACTAATCTGGACAACGATTAAGGCCGATTTCCGCAATCTTATTGATGACATCGACATATTTCAGACCCTGTTTCGGGTTGTCTTTCGCGCTATAGCTATTGTGTATAGCACAGGCTTCAGGGAAGTAGCTCGAACCGCGATTCATGCCTGGCGCCAAATTGATTTCTAAAAAATTTAGAGCCCCGCTATCGTTGAGTTTGAAATCGATTCTCGCAAAATCTCTAGCTTTCAAAATATCGAAAACTCGAGAAGCTAACCAATTGAGCTGTGCCGAAAGTGGTTCTGTCAAAGGTTTGAGTTTTTCCAAATTCTGATTTTTGACATCATATCCTAGAACTGGATTTCCGACATTGTTTATGCCGGTAATAATTTCTAACGGAAAAGACCATCTTTTGCCTGTGCTTTCGTCATCAATTACCGCAACGGTAAATTCACGACCGGGGAGATATTCTTCAGCCATTATTTTCCTGGGATGTTTTGCGTATAATTCACTGACCTTTTTATTGAATGACCCAAAATCGTAGACAATCGAATTTTCATCTACGCCGAAACTGTTGGCAGCATCTGTTGGTTTGATGAAAAGCGGATAGTCTAAAAGTATTTGATAGTCTTTCTTAATCTGACCTGGGACAGTTAAAAATGATTTTGCTGTCAAAATTCCTGAATTTGAAACTAACGTTTTTGCCATACTCTTATTGGAATCATAGATGAGTGAACTTCTTTTAGATCCCGTAAAATTAATATTCTTGCGGGCAAAATACTCTGAAAACCATATTTTTTGTCCCCTTTTTTCATCAAATAGATATTTTTGACATAAAATGACTAAGTCTGGTTTCTGGGCGGATACCTGATCGAGGTCATGCATTGATTTAGCCACATGAAAGGTTACGCGAGCATATTTTCTTTGGAGCTCCTCACACATAATCCGGCAGACTCTTACAGAGCCAAACCCTGTTTCCATTAGCTCCTCGGTCGGTGTCGCGACTATTGCAATATGTTGGCCTAGTTTTGGGTAGAGGGTTTTTTGGATTGGAATATAAGACTCATTCTTATCGGACACTATGGTGATTTTGCTTTCTCCATTCGTAATGCTTCCGACAATGCGTGGGCAAAACAATCATATTTGTAGTTTCCAATATGATAAATATACTTCTCTTCTCGAGTTATGCCATATTTTATCATAGCAACACCCTCATGATCGGGTTCTGATTTCATTAGGCTTTTCCTGACTTTGTTTGGAGATGAATGTTGGCGTTAATCGTGGCGCACCTGACGTTCCGGAAAAACGCACTGATTGCCAATTTTGTTATAGGGGCGATTGCAAGCCCAGCCATTCCCAGAATAATTCAGGTGAGCATTCGTCGGAACATCGACGAATTCGCAGGTGTTTTTATTACGCTTATATCCGCGTTCACATTTCCATCCATCAGCATAAGGGCGGTCAGTTAGAAATGCATTGGTCGGCAGATCTATTTTCACACAGGCATTCTTGGCTTCATAAAAGCCGTGTCGACACTCCCATCCTTTATCGTAAGATCTCATCGTTAAGTAAGCATTTTTCGGCGGAGCAATTACGATACAGGCATAGTCTACAATTTGAAAGCCGGGTTCACACTGCCATTTATCGCCACGTTCGTTCAAAAACCCATTTTTCAACTCGACAATTCTTTCGCAGCCCTTTCTCTTTTTTTCAAAACCTCGGTCACACCGCCAACTTGAGCCTGTTGAAACTAAGTATCCGTTTTCCGGCACGAATGTCGGGCGGCAACGACCATCTTCTTCCCTGTAGTGCCAGTTGCATTCCCAACCTTTTCCATATGATTTATTGGTAGGGTAGGCATTGTCTGGAACACTGATCTTTATACACAAATCTTTTTGACGTTTATATCCGATGTTGCATTCCCATCGATCACTGTAACTGAGTTTGTATGCGTTTTCCGGGATAGTTGTCTGGGCGTTTGCCGCTGGCCCAAAAATGGTAAAGGCCGCTAAGACTGCGAGGTAATAAAAGATTAAACGGCTAATCTGGTCAACGCTGAATTGTCTTGTAGGAGATGATTGTCGTGATGGCCCATGATCTGAGACCGGCAAGACTAAGAAGGTTGGGCAAATTTTACTATGCCCCCGATAAAAGTCGCGAGCTATTGTGAATTTCATTTTTTATCTTTCTACGATTTTCAACGTAGCGCCAATTTAGTCAAAAGCGCTTTGAGGCATCGCATTTAAAGGAAAGAAGTCTTATTGGGCGGGTTTTCAATTTAAGAAGCCCAAGGCAATAAAAGCCCTCACACAATATATGTAGTGACGATTTTAGCTTTTACAAGGGGCGCTGTCTTTTTGTTTTGACGCTAAAATTTGACCCCCAGTTTGTTCTTGAACACTCAAATGTGAACTAATTTAACAAGCCTGATTGAATCAACAGCTAAGGTCCGGTTTGGGGATCAGGCGCGCATAGGATTTGCATGAGTATTTTCTTTTTTAGGAGGAAAACATGCAATCTACAAATTCAACCACAACGTCAAAACCTTGGAACAGAGGCAAACTTATTGGTCAGAAGTCGCCGCTGAAGCCGCAACAGGTTTGGGCTATTCGTGCTCGCTTGCAGATCGCGGATCACAAAAGAGATTTGGCGCTATTGAACCTCGCAATTGATAGCAAGTTGCGCGGGTGTGATTTGCTGAACTTAAAAGTTTCTGACTTGTTGTCCGGCGGTGACATTCGCCACCGCGCCAAAGTCATTCAACAAAAAACCGGTCAATCTGTGCAGTTTGAGATCACAGAACAGACTCGTAATTCGATCCAGGATTGGATCGAATTCAAGGATCTGCAAGCATATGATTGGGTTTTTCCAAGCCGAAAAAACAGGAATAACAAACTGACGACACGCCAATATGGCCGGATCGTCAAAGGATGGGTCGAGTCGATAGGTCTTCCGCGCTCCTCATATGGAACTCACTCGCTTCGCCGAACAAAAGCCACCGTCATTTATAGAAAAACAGGCAATTTGAGAGCTGTGCAGTTACTGTTGGGTCACATTAAGATTGACAGCACCGTAAAATATCTGGGTGTGGAGGTAGAAGACGCTCTCGCTCTTTCGGAAAGTATTGAGGTTTAAGAAGGCATTTGCGGATGTCGGGAATATCTATTTCCTGTTTATGGGTTCCAGGCCAACTGAAGAAATGGTTTCCGCTTTGTCAGGATCGGATAGATAGGATATTAGCTTTAAAGCAAGATCTCGATCACCGTGGGTAGTTGCTCCGGTCGTGAAAATCGTTACTTTTTGATATTCCTCCGGAATCGGGCCGGCATAGCTTGCGCCGGGAATAGGCAGAATTTCAGATATCTGCTGAAATCCGATTTCGACATTACCGCGGGCTATGACTGCGGCGACCCGTTCGCTGAGAATGCGTTCAGTCTTGCCCTTGATCTCATCCCAAATACCAATTTTCGGCCAGAGTTTGGTCGAGAGGTAACGTCCGCTAGCGCTGGCAGAATAGCCAATGCTTTCGGCGTTTATTAAAACGGCTTGGAATTTCTCCGGTGAGCTGATGTCGGGGATATCAGCACCTTCTTTTACGGCCATGCCGATTTTGGATTTCACCAGGTCAGTTCGAGAATCAGTCTCAACAAAACCCATAGATGCAATGTTCTTGAAACCATTCTCCGAGAGGATCACAACATCTGCATATTCTCCGCGTTTCAAACGCTCCGGAATGGAATCGGGCGCACCGCCGGATGATGATCCTTTGTGGGTCTCTAGTTTGATACCCGTCTCTTTTTCAAACTGCGGAGCAAGCTCATCATAAGCCGCGAAAAAGCCGCCGGAAGAGAAGACGACGATCTTTTCCCTCTTGTCATTGGGAACGGTTGTGCAGCTTGCCAGAACGGCGGCAAGTGAAACGAGAAAGAGGCGGCGTGCGATCATCATATGGTCCTTCATATACAAAAAAGCTCTCCCGAGGGAGAGCTAGGTTTCACAAGGAGATACTTTAGAAGTTTTGCTTGAAGCCGACATAGATTTGGCGGCCGCGCGGATCATGAACTTCTGTATCAAACAAAGGACGTTCCTCGATTCGCGGTGCGTCTTCGTCTAGGAGATTAACTGCACCGACCGTAAATGACGTGCCAGCAAGCCCAAGAAGTTCATCAAATGCAATTGAATAGCGCGCATCAACAGTTGTGTTTGAGTCGATGGCGTTGCCTTGCTGATCATCTGTGTAGCTAGCGATATGGCGAACCGAAATATTAGCGGTATGCATATCTTTCTGCAGGGTAGCACCGACATTGAACTTCACATCCGGAACCGAACCAAAGGCATTGCCGTTATTACGGCTTCCAAGGAGGTCGCCATTGCCGTCCAATCCTGCAAATTCGGTAGAGTTAAACTTCGTTACAATTGTCGTCGATGCGTCGAAGGTGACGTCAGACAACCATTCAGGAGAGTATCTGGCGTTGATATCAAAGCCTTGTGCATCCGCGTCGCCGCGGTTTTCAAAACCAGTGAATACAGCGTTTAGCTGACCTGCACCGTCGCGTAGAACCGCAGGTCCATTTGGATCAGCATCAATTATAGACTGCGCAGATCCGCCAGGAAGGATAAGATCTTTGTAGTTATAAGTCCAGAAATCGCCCGAAACATTCAATCCGAAATTAGATTTCCAGATTGCGCCCAGGTTAAAATTGGATGCAGATTGAGACGTCAAATCAGGGGAGCCAGAGGTGAAGACGGTCACGTTAAATGAACCACCCGCAGCGCCAAGGAGAGGGTCTGTTACGCCTGCACTGCCGACCGCACCGGATACTTGCCGTATCGATGGGGCCTGGAATGATGTACCCCAAGATCCACGCACCGCAAATTGATCTGTTAGATCGAATTTGGCGGAGACTTTCGGGTCAATAGTATCTCCGCCTTTGTCTCCATAATCTTCGTAACGCAGGGCAAACTGTGTTTCGAGTTTTTCTGTAATTGGTACAATAGCTTCAGCAAATAAAGCATAAACATCTTGTGTTGTATGCGGGATCGCGGACTCGACTTCGGCGCGACCATTATCGCCTGACTGTCGACGCCCGTCCGGTGTGAACTCGAAGCCGAGTTTCCGGTATTGTGCGCCAATCGCAAGAGCGACATCACCACCACCTAATTCTATACCCGGCGTACCACTAAAAATGGCTTCGCCGACGAGCTGAGAAACACCACCGCGTTCTGTAATAGTGTTTGAGAAAGTGGCAAGATCTTCAGGCGTGTTTCCAAATGTAGAAACACCGTCTCTGGCAATACCCGTCGGGTTAGCAATTGCTGATCCAAAGGGATTCCAGCGGTGCTCATCGATAGCGGTTTGATAATCAACACCATCATAGTCACGTGGCTGACTTCGAACATAAGTGTTATCAGCGTATGTGACGCTAGTGTTTAAGAACCAGTCGTCATTGACCTCAAATTCTAATCCGCCAGCCAATCGAAGATTGTCAAACCGGGTATCGATATCAGCGGCACAGAAAAAATCATCGTCGCCGTCGCAATCGCCGTCAAACGCGGCGCCCAAAGGCCGATGACGTGTAATTACATCGGTGTAGACAGTGTTCGGATCTGCAGCTTCAGCGGCCGTTGCAACCCGGAGTGTTCCACCATCATTGATGAAGTAGTTAAAAGGATTGTCAGCACGAACAAGAAATCCGCCGTCTTGGACTGTATTGATCGATCCTCGAAGAACAGCGCCGCCAATCGCATCGGTTATCTCATTTCGCGAAAAGCTGGCCTCTGCGTCGAAGCGCAATTTGTCGGATAACTCATAGTCAAACTGTGAGAATATCTGAAGACGCTCTTCTTCGGCGATAATGCGTCTCTGGTTTATAAACGGATAGCGACAATTGCTGCCATCAACAATTCCACCTGCTGCAGCGCAATCTGGATCCGCTAGGGTGTTACCTGTCCGTTCAAAGATTCCGTCTCCGTCTGGATCTATAGCAATTTGTGTTCGTCCAGGAGAACCAGTGCTGGAGCTGAACTCACGTCCCAGTCCGCTTCCGGCCCGTCCGCCATCCGCTTGGTCAGCGTCATTAATGATATCGATATCGCCCCGGAAATTTCCGCCTTGATTGTAATAGGTGCCAAAAACCGAAAAATGACCGCGATCAAAACCTTGGCCGACAGCAGCACCGATTTGGAAGCTGTCATGAGTTGATGTACGGTACTCGCCCGTCAGTTCCGCTCCTTCGAAATCTTTACGGGTGATGACATTAACAACGCCGGCAACCGCCTCAGAACCATAGGTGGCTGAGGCGCCATCTGTCAGAACATCAATGCGTTCGATCATATTTACCGGATAAGCGTTCGCATCCGTAAACAATTGACCGGTCGCATCAGAAACCGGTGAGAGCCCTGCGCGGCGGCCATTCACCAGCGTCAGAGTTGAGCCTATCCCAAGGCCCCGTAATGAGAACTGTGAAACGCCTTGCAATGCATTTTGACGGTTTGCGACTTGCGAACCGGAGTTGACTGTCAGGCCTTTAAACAAATCTTGAAGTTTAACTGTTCCAGTATTTTGGATGATTGTCTGGTCCACAGTCTGAATAGGTGAAGGCGTCTCAAAATCTTTTGATTTAGTCCTGACAATTGAACCTGTCACAACGATGACATCTTCGTCTGCTGCATCCTGTGCTTCTGCGGTTGGTGTTAATAGTGCAAATGATGCCAAGCAGAGCGCGCAAATAGATGCGGACGCTTTGAGCTTGGAACGGAATGAGCCAAAACAAATCGGTTTCACAATTTTCTCCCATGTTGGTTAACGAGCTCTTTTTCAGAACCACTACGCAAAACGTATGTGAGAATGCTTTGGGCGATAAATACGTCAAAAGACTCAAATCCACCCATATGATTATTGCAAATGTAATAAAACCAGCTTCCTGCTTGAGATATTATTATGTCATTTGACGGATAGCCCTGAAATTTCGTTGGTTTTAACCTGGGAGCGAGCAGTTTCTTCACCTTAGTCATAAAACCAAACTGTTCTTTTTAAAACCATTAAAACAGTCCCGGGAGTGACGACGAAACGTGTTCAATTTTACCAAATTTGTTTTATTCGTTTTCATTTTATTTTTCGGAACCGCGGGGAAAGTAATTGCGCAAACGCCTCAGGCTGAAAATTGGCAACCAGAAAAGCCGGTTACAATCATTGTGCCTTCTAATCCAGGCGGCGGGTGGGATCAAACCGCGCGGTTCGTCCAGCAAACCATCATTGAAAATGACTTTCTGCCCGTTGCCATCGAAGTCGTAAATCGCGGCGGCGGCGGCGGAACAATTGCTCTAGCGGAACTTGTCGAGACCTATGATGGAGATAGACATAAGCTGATGATTACAGGGTTTGGAATGATTGGATCGGCCCTTATGCATGAAAGCGACTATTCTCTGAGTGATATCACACCCATTGCAAGGTTAACCGGTGAATACCAAGTTATAGCCGTCTCTGAAGATTCGCCGTTCCAAACATTGGAAAGCCTGGTAGAGGCCTTTGTAAAAAACCCAAAATCCATTAGCTGGGCTGGAGGCTCCGCAGGGGGGGCAGATCAGATTTTTATTGTTCAGGTTGCAGAAGCTCTCGGCATATCTGCGGATCAGGTTAATTATGTGGCTTTTACGGGCGGTGGGGAGGCCAATGCTGCTGTAATGGGAAATCAGGTTTCCGCCGCCATTAATGGATATGCCGAAATAAAAGGATTGGCCGAAAGTGGCAGAGTCAAAATTTTAGCTGTGTCATCGGAAACCCGAATAGTTCACCCGGATGTTCCGACATTCAAAGAAAAAGGTATTGATGTGACCTTTCAAAACTGGAGAGGTCTGGTAGCCCCGCCTGACATCGGTGAAGCGCAACAAGCCTATTACACGGATTTGATTGCTCAGGTTCAATCTTCGGATTTATGGCAGGAAATTCTCAAGCGTAACGAATGGCAGGACAGCTTTCTGACAGATCCGGAGCTGGGGAAGTTTTTCGAAGAGGACAAACAAAAGACTGCCAAAACCCTGGTAAATATGGGCGTTGGCAAAAGCAACGAAAACTCTGCAATAGGCCCTCATTTTTTTCCCAGAATAGTGGGGCTTGGATTGTTATTATGCGGCGGTATTTTAGCCGTTCAATATTTCCGCGCCCGGAAGCTCGCTTTCAACGATAATGTGGTTGCCAAAGACCCTGATGAACAGAAATGGTCGGCTTTTGCCATGACATTGGGATTAGTTATTCTCTACGTCATCGGTTTGGAGCTTCTGGGCTTTATCTGGGTAACGCCATTTTTCATTGTTGCACTGGCGAACATCATTGGATCGAAATCTCTCATTAGAGACATCATCACAGCCATCATCCTGACAGGTGTTGTTGTTCTGATTTTTGATCACTTGCTTAACGTCAGCCTGCCGTAAAGGATTAGATATGTCATCTAGTATATTCGATAATCTGGTCGCTGGGTTTTCTACGGCGCTGACACCGGAAAACTTTTTGTTTGGTGTCGGCGGTGTCATTTTGGGGACTATGGTTGGAATTTTACCGGGTATGGGGCCGGCGGTTGCGATTTCGCTTCTATTGCCTTTGACTTTTGGCCTTGATCCTGTCTCTGCCTTTATCATGTTTGGGGGCATTTATTATGGGGCCATGTATGGGGGCGCTACAACGGCTATCCTTGTCAATACTCCGGGGAGTGCATCCGCAGCTGTCACGACTTTCGATGGTCACCCTATGGCCAAACAGGGACGGGCTGGAACAGCTCTCATTGCGGCAATTATCGGTTCATTTATAGGCGGAACATTTGCCACCATTATGTTAATGCTCACGGCACCCGGCTTGGTTGAAGTTGCTTTAAAATTTGGTCCACCGGAGTATTTTGCTCTGATGCTTCTGGCGCTTATTCTGGTCGCGTCTGTTGGCAATAGCACGTTTACCCGCGGCGCGTTTGCGACCTTTCTGGGGATAGGAATCGGGTTGATCGGGATAGATCTGCAAACGGGAGAACCTCGTATGACGCTTGGAATTCCCGAACTATATTCAGGTGTGAACATAGTCCTGGCTGCTATTGGTCTCTTTGCGGTCGGGGAAGCATTTTGGATTGCCTCAGGTGGTACACCCGAAGAAACATCGAAATTTAAGGGTAGGAAAAGCCGTCTCGCTATGAGTTCAGCGGAGTGGGTGCGATCTACCATCGCCTGGGTTCGAGGATGTATAATTGGTTTCTTTGTGGGTATTTTGCCGGGCTCCGGCGGCACTTTGGCGTCTTTCATGTCTTATGGTGTTGAAAAGAAGTTTTCAAAACATCCTGAAAAATTCGGTACAGGCGTTGTTGAAGGCGTCGCTGGGCCGGAAGCCTCTAATAACGCGGCGGCAGGTGGCAGTCTTGTGCCTTTATTAGCGCTTGGAATTCCGGGATCCGCTACAACGGCGGTTATGCTGGTCGCTTTTCAAATGTATGGTTTGCAACCTGGGCCATTATTATTTGAAAATAGCGGTGATCTGGTCTGGGCTTTAATCGCCAGCCTTTACATCACAAATATTCTGTTGGTGGTTATAAACCTGCCATTGGTCAGGTTATGGGCAAGATTGCTCGAACTTCCCGCTGCTTTGATCTACGCGGTTGTATTAGTGTTCTCAACGATTGGGGCCTATAGCCTTCGCGGCAGTGTCTGGGATGTCGGAATTATTTATGCGTTAGGGGCATTGGCGTTCGTTATGCGCAAAATCAGCATCCCAATTGCACCTATTCTTTTGGGTATTCTTCTGGGGCCACTGATCGAACAGGAGTTTAGACGTTCGCTTTCAATATCCGCTGGAGATTATTCCATTTTTGTTACCCGTTGGCCGTCTTTGATATT
>JAHDDC010000076.1 GCA_020629545.1 Hellea sp. | reverse complement strand
TGGCAATCACTTACAGGCCAATGGATATCGTACTTTGATGACCGGGAAATGGCATTTGGGCGAAACGGCGCAAGCCATGCCGCAAAATCATGGCTTTGATCGATCCTTTGCGCTCGCGGCGTCCGGCGCCGATAATTGGGAAGATAAATCCTATATCCCTTATTATGAGAGCAAGGCGCCATGGTATGAAGATGGTGTTCCGGTTAGTCTTCCTGAGGATTTTTATTCTTCGCAGTTTATCGTCGACAGGATGATCACTTATTTGGAGGCGACGGACGAGGCAAAACCTTTTCTGGCCTATCTCCCGTTTCAAGCCATCCATATTCCCGTTCAGGCCCCGCCGGAGTTTACAGCTAAATATAAAGGACGCTTTGACAGGGGCTGGGATGAATTGCAGCGCGCTCGACATGAACGTGCACAGGCACTTGGGCTTATTCCGCAGGGCGCTCCGCTGGCGTCCATGCCGGATGATGCCAGACGTTGGGATGAGCTGGACGACGAAACTCGTGAGGTTTACGCCGCGCGCATGGAGGTAAACGCGGGCATGCTCACAGCCATGGATTACCATATTGGCCGATTTGTCGATTATCTGAAAGAGAAGGACCAATATGAAAATACCATCTTTGTCATAACTTCGGATAACGGTCCCGAACCTTCTAGGGGCGATCACACGAGAAGTTTATCCATATGGATGAAGCTTAATGGCTATAATATTGAGCTTGAAAATATTGGCGAAAAGGGAAGTTGGGGTTTTATCGGAACGGAATGGGCTCTTGCCAGTTCCTCTCCTGGTACGCTTTATAAATTTTACGCCACAGAAGGCGGTGTGCGGGCACCGCTGATAATAGCAGGCCCCGGTATTGACCCTATGCGTATCGACAGCCCGGCTATGGTCTCGGATGTTACGCCGACCTTGCTCGATATGGCGCAAGCCTCCACTGATTTTATCGGCTTTCAACCCATGACCGGACGCAGCCTTTTACCTGTTTTATCGGGTGAGGCGGAAACGGTTTATTCGCCGGATGATATTCGCGCCATCGAAGTTTCTGGAAACACAGCGATCTATAAGGGTGACTATAAAATTTTACGTAGCGTCATGCCGATCGGCGATGGGAAGTGGCGGCTTTATAACTTAGCCGAGGATCCAAGCGAAACTCGAGATTTAAGCAAAAACTCAACCGAGCTATTGCATGACCTTCTCCAAGAATATTCCAGATATAAAGTCGCGATGGGCGTTTTGGATATGCCTGAGGGTTATAGCTCAACTCAGCAAATTCAGCAGAACATTTCGAAACGTTTGCGTGCCCGATATGGCAAGTACATTTTATTCATTGTCGCCATCGTTCTTTTGGTCCTGTTTCTATTATTCAAACGATTTAGGACAATGAGAAAAGCGGCGAGTTCAGCACAATAGACTATCCCTTTGCTATGGTATGTCTTTGATAATGGCCTCGACCATATGGGTCATGACAACTTTCGTCTTTTCTACTGACATATTTCGGTCTTCGCGTAAGCGGCGGATATTTGAATAACATAATATGGCGTCAAGCGAAAGAAGAGTGGTTTCATGATCTGGGATATCGGCCGGCAATACGGCTTTGACTGCTGACAATTCTTTCAAACGCGATCGTTTGTAGTCATCCATCAGGATTTTGGATTTAAACCGCCGGGTTTCCACAGCCGTATGAGGCACGAGAAGTGGATCCCATAAATCAACAGTCCTTGACACAAGTTCAATGAGCTGGCCTTTCCAATCTTGCGACTTGAAAGGTTGCATCATAAAGGGCGTCACTTTTGCTTCCGCGAGCAGAACCAATTCCCGATGAATGGTCTCCATATCCTCAAAATGGCGGAAAACAGACCGCAGCCCTACGCCTGCTTTCTCGGCGATTTCAGCCGCGCTCGGGTCCATGTCTCCTTCAAGCATGATTGCCCACATGGCCTCCAGTATCTTTTGACGGGAGCGCTGGCTGCGCTGCCGCCGCCCGTCAGACTTAGTATCTTTATCACCGTCCACAACGGATAATTTCGGGTTCTTTGAGTTCATTTGGATCTCTTGGATTAAAGCCCATTCTCATAAATGATCGCGTCGCTGTCAACGGGAAGGCGAACCGTCGTTCCGTCTTCGCTCACTGTGATTTTACCCGAAAATTCCTCCGCAGTACCTTTCACAAACATCGGGATTAATGCGTCCGTTGGGAGCATAGGGACAATATGGTAAAGTACGAGATCTGTTGCTCCGGCTTGCTTTGCGGTTTTTGCAGCATCAACAGGCGAGGTGTGGTAGTCCTGAATATCGAAAAGGATTTTTTCCAAGCCTTTGGCGCCATTTGCTTTTGCGGCAGCCTCCATAGTTTGAACCATCTCCATATTCAGGGCTTCATGGAACAGCACATCAACGTCTTTGGCCGCGACAGCAATATTGGGATCATAGGCTGTATCGCCAGATATTGCGATAGAGCGGCCTTTATAGTCAACGCGGTAACCAAAGGCTGGAGAGACAGGTTCGTGACTGACTTTAAAGGCAGTGATCTTTACACCGTCTTTATCGTAAACGACCTTTGATCCGCCCGAGAGGTTGATTTCGCTAGCGATAGCGCCGAAGCTGGCCGGATTGGCAATCTGTTTGCCGTGATGGGCCGTGCGATAAGTGCTGTCAATTTGATAGGCCTTATTGAAGCCATCGACAACTTGAGCTGTCCCGACAGGGCCGGAAACTTTAGTTGGAGCTTTTCGCGGGCTATTAACCCATGTGCCAAGGAGCATTTGTCCAAGGCCGTCAACATGATCCGAATGTAAGTGAGTAAGGAAAATTTCCTCTGTTATCGGCAAAGGAAAACCCATGGGCCCAAGGTTTTGCGAACCATTTGTGCCGGCGTCAAAGACAAAGGCTTTCTTCCCGGCCAGAACCCCAATGCAAGGGCCGCTGCGTTTTGGGTCGGCCAGAGGTGAACCTGCGCCGCAGATATAAACATGAAGGCCGTCTTCCAAGCTGGCCATTGGGTTGGCTCCGATCCGCTCAGATATCAATCGTTCATAACCGCGTTCGGCCATTTTGGGAACAAGAACATGGCGTCCGATTAACAGGAGCGCCAAAAAGGCGAGGGCAAATATAATCAGCTTTTTCATGATTATGCTTCCTTTTCTGATAATTTATATGCGGTGAGCAACATAGTAACCAATACGAGTTCAATAATGATCGGTTGCATGGCGCCATTCCCGCCGCCGCTAGAGGTCAACTCAAACAGACGGCCAATAATGGTCAGCCCGAACAAGCAGATAGGGATTAAAAGCAGATTCGACTTTCCTTTGAACAGGGCGAGAGCGCTCGCGCCAGCACCCGTTAAAAAGAACGCGCCAAAATCACCTGAGATGGCCCCTCGACCTGCTGAATTATCCGCAGATACACCCAATATGCCGCCAATAATATCCGGCGACATAAAGGCGATGCCGCCCATTAAAAACCCAAATAACATGGGTATGAAAATCAAAATTTTTCTAAGCATTTTTCCCTCTTATGATAACTTCTGTAAAGCATGTTCAATTACCCATAGGCGATCCTGTCCCCAGGTGATGGTATCGCCAACGCGGAAGCTAGGGACGCCCCAGATACCGCGGTCCATCATCTCGACCCGATTCGCTTCGGCTTCAGCCCGCCAATCATCATTGCCTAAAATGCTTTTGGCGTCATCCCAATTTAGGCCGGCGCGCTCGACGATTTTCTGAATGCCGGATTTTGAGCCCGCATCAATACCTTCGGCCCAGACGCTCTGTAGCCAGCTTTGCGTATAGTCATAATCTCGACCCTGTTCACGCGCCCAAGGGATCAGTGAGTAGCCTAGTTCCACAGGGCGGCCAACCGGATCGAGAACCCTGCCGAAATCAACGCGCAGGCGCCGTGCTTCTCGGGCCGTGTCGAGCGGAATATATTTCTTTTTGGCCGAATTTACAGGGAGGCCGCGCATGACCATTGGCAAGACGAATCGGATTTTCAACTTGGCCCCATAAGCATCGGCTAGGGCTTTCACGCGATCTCTAACGATGGCCGTGTAAGGCGATCGAAATGAGGCATACCAATGTAGCTCCGCGCCTGTTTTTCCAGAGCCTGATGGCGCAAGAGGCTGAGCATAAATAACATTAGAGCCAGTGCTGGCATGGCGCAGTCCCATTTCCGTGAGGCGGTCTTCAAGATAGTGCAGGCGATCCAGTCCCCAATACCATTCGCCACCATGATAAAGAGTTGCTCCGAGATAATGACCTAGTTTTTCTCGGCGTGAATCGGATACTGATGTATTCGTGGCGGGGGCGCGGTTTTGAACTTCAAATTCAATACCAGCCTTTTTGGCAAGGCGCATAGCGTCCATCTTGGAATACTCAATAAGCTTTTCACGCTCCGGTGCAGCGCTGTCATTAGGCGGGCTGACCAAGTGGGTGATTAGCCGAATATTATATCTCTTTTGAAAATGCGGCAGGATATGTTCGAGTAATTGAGAGTAAGGGTCAGATGGATCATGAAAAAATTCCACAACATGATCATCGCCTCCTTTAACTCTGGCGCGTTCAAATTTCGCGCGTTTTTTATCGAGCGTTTTTTGGCTCAATATTTTCTCCGCGATACGGGGGACTATAAAGGATCTGATCGACAATGCATTAGGCTCCGAAACTCGGTCGTTGTTTTAACCCTGCCTTCCAGCGCTTGGTGTTAGGTGTCTCGTCCGAAATGCGTTTGCCAACTACTTTCGCAAAATCAAAAGTGCAGGCGGCCGTAATATCCGCAATCGTCAACTGTTCTCCTACGATAAACTCGCGACCTTCCATGTGGCGTTCAAATAGCTCGAAAAAATTATCTACCTGCTGTAGCCCGCGTTCACCGAGGGCGGGAATTTGTGCGTAATCATATGGCCCCGGTAGAGCCCGGTTTTTCATCGCTGGGTTCGAATTTCTAAATGCATGTGCCATTGGCATAGCAAAGCCAAATTCAATCTTGGCTTGCCAGGTTGCGACGTCAGCTTTTTCCAGGGCCGTGCGGCCCATGAGAGGAGGCTCGGGGTAAGTCTCTTCGAGATAAACCGCAATCCCGGCATTATCGGTCAAGACTGATCCGTCGTCCAATTTTAGAGCAGGGATCGTGCAGTTAGGGTTTACGGAGCGATACTCGTCGGAGAATTGCTGTCCGGTCATCATATCAATTTGGACGCTTTCGTGAGGGACGCCCTTTTCAGCTAGGATAATGCGCGTGCGCCTCGGGCTTGGAGCCATTTTGTAATCATAAAATGTTATGGTCATGATTTTATCGAAAGCCCTTGATTTTATCATTATGGCACTGATAGTGTCATAATGCAGTTTCATAAATACGTAAAGGTCATTTTAGGACAAAGATATGATTGGCGCCATTGCAAAATTAACCGTTAAGTCCGGCAAGGAGGCAGAGTTTGAAACTCACGCTAAGGCCCTAATCGAAAAAGTCATAGCAAACGAGCCAGATTGCTATCTCTATGATTTATACAAAGCCAAGGACGGTGGTGTTTATGTTTTTATGGAAAAATACAAAGATAAAGCTGCTTTGTTGGCTCATGGGAAAACACCATATTTTCTGGAGGCGCAACCCAAACTAGGAGCCTGTTTGGCAGAGCCGCCTGATATAGAAACCTACAAGGCAGTCTAATGGGAAAAGATTATATTCTTTACGGCATGCAAGCTTCGCTCTTCACTGGTAAAGCGCGTGCCTATATGCGCCGCAACCGTATTCCGGTGATTGAACGCGGCGCAGGCCATCCTGAATTTATGAGCCGTGTTTATCCGCATATGCAGCGCTTTATTATGCCCGTGATTGAAACGCCGGGCGGCGAAATTATTCAAGACGGGACGGATATCCTTGAGTATCTGGAAGGACAGGGCCTTGGCCGTGAGCCGCTATTTCCAGAAAACCCAGTGGTAAAAGCTGTTTCCTTATTGTTTCAACTCTTCGGAAATGAAGGCCTACTCCGACCGGCTATGCATTATCGCTGGAATTTTGATGATGACAATCTGGACTTTCTCAAGGTTAGTTTCCGGGATGTCATGCCATTGGAGTTTGGTGTCAAAGCCAATGATGCGGGCTTTGAGAACGCTTCAGGTCGTATGCGTAAGGCCGCAAAAGCCTTTGGGGTTTTTGACAAGACTATTCCGCTTGTTGAGGAAAGCTATGCGGAATTTTTGAGCCTATTTAGCAACCATCTGGCTGGGAGTTATTATTTGCTGGGAGATAGGCCGACCATCGGCGACTACGGCCTGTTTAATCCGCTTTACGCCCATCTGGCCCGAGACCCGAAGCCTGCATTTCTTATGAAAACATCAGCGCCGCTCGTGTGGAATTGGGTGGAACGCATGAACCGTCCAGAGGCAACAGAAGAGCACACATTGGTTGACCCGCAGACCGGGCTTTATGAGGGTGATGCCATTCCCGAAACTCTCACAGACTTGATGACATATATTGGCCAAGAATACGCTGCCGAGTTTTCGGCCCATGTAGACTTTACCGATAACTGGCTGGAAGAGCAGGGTGACAATCCAGAAAAAGTCAAAGCCCCACTCGGGCGAGGCATCGGATTTTCCGCGTTTGAATGGCGCGGAATAGAAATGTCATCGGTCGTAATGCCTTACAGATTTTATCTGGCGCAGAAGCTCTGGGATCATTTTGATGCATGTTCGGAAGAAGACCAGACCAGCATTCGCAACCTCTTTTCTCAAACGGGCCTTGACGTATTTCTAGATAAACGTCCTTCGCGCCGAGTATTGCGCAAAGACTATCACGAAGTTTGGGGTGACTAGACGTGGAATATAACCGTTCCCCCGATAGTCTTTTTGACAACCTTCCGGATTATCCATTCGTACCCCATTATGTCGAGGTGGATGATTTTGAGGGTGGTAAGCTGCGAATGCACTATGTGGATGAGGGCCCCAAGGACGGCCAAACTGTGGTGATGCTGCACGGCAATCCAACCTGGTCCTTCATGTGGCGCAAACTTGTTCCGGTTCTGGTCGAAAACGGATATCGTGCTATTGCCATTGACCATATCGGAGCTGGCCGTTCCGATAAACCCACTAAAATGAAAGATTATACAATTGCCCGCCATGAGGCTTGGCTGAAACAGGCTCTATTTGACAAGATCGGGGTCACGGATGCGCACTTCATTTTACATGACTGGGGCGGCATTATCGGTCTGCGAGCGATTGCCGATAATCAGGATAAAGTGTCTTCCATTATCATGTCAAATACAGGGTTAGCGGGCCGAAATCCTGATAAACCCATCACAAAAATGGCGCGAAAAGGTGCGGGTTTCTTACGGGCCTTTCAGCTTTGGATTCGTATAAATAAGGGATGGAAGTTTTGGAAGACGATTTCAAAGATTACGCTCTCCGACATGCCGAAGGCCGATGTCGATGGTTACGCCGCGCCATACCCGGACAAGTCCTATCTCACGGGCATTCGGCAATTTACACAAATGCTCCCGACTCGAAATGACAACCCAATGCTGACGGAAAACTGGCAGGCTTTGCAGAAGCTCAAAAACTTTGAGAAACCGTTTTTGAACCTTTTTTCAGACAAAGACAAAGTCGCTCCAAGAGGATATAAATCTGTCCGACCAGCTATTCCGGGGACGCGGGATTATGAGCCTATTATCCTCAAAGGCGGATCACATTTCCTGGTTGAAGACATACCCGAAGCTTATGCCAAAGAGGTCATCAAATTTTATGAGGACTTGGGTGCATGATTTTGAAAGCTCTTAACTATGCGCGATTTTTTAAACGCATTAAAGTCGTCCTCAAGCTTACGGGCGATGTAGATGAGACGCCTAATGTGCTTGTTCCGGACGAAATCGAGTCTAGTGTTGATAAATACTCAGACAAACCCTGTATTATATTTGAAGGTAAAATCTGGACCTATGAAGACTTTGATGCTCGGGCTAACCGGCTAGCCCATTGGGCGATGGCGCAGGGATTAAATCGCGGAGACACGGTTGCGCTTGTCTTGGAAAACTGTCCGGATTATCCGGCTGTTTGGTTTGGTCTGTCTAAGGTCGGTGTCGAGACCGCCTTTGTGAATTGCCATCTAGAGGGGCAGGGTTTGACCCATTGCATCGATATTGTGGATGCCAAGGCAATTATCGCCTCAGCCGATCAGGCGCAAGCGGCCAACCAGATCCTAGACAAGTTAAAAAACAAAGCCGAGCTCTGGGATTTTGACGGAAACTTCGGTCAAGACCTTGAGGCAAAGTTGGAAGAGATGTCTTCCACCCGACCCGACCGGAAACACCGCCAAGACTTAACGAACGATGATGTTTGTGCCTATATATATACATCCGGCACAACAGGCCTGCCCAAGGCTGCAAAACTCATCCACAACCGCATGCGCCGAGCTTTTCGTTTGCCCGTCGTTCTGGTCGAAATGGCATCTGATGACAGGGTCTATAATGTGCTTCCGCTTTATCATATTACGGGCGGCGGATTGGCAATGGGCGGGGCGTTGTTTACCGGTGCGACAACCATCCTTAAACGAAAGTTCTCAGCCTCCGATTTCTGGAGCGATGTGAGCGACCAAAATGCGACGCTCTTTGTCTATATTGGTGAGCTATGCCGTTATTTGCTGAACACGAAGGCTCATCCAAAAGAAACCTCTCACGCGCTCCGGGCCGGGTTTGGAAATGGACTTCGCGGTGACGTCTGGTCAGAATTTGTCGACAGATTTAAAGTCCCGTCCATGCGGGAGCTATATGGGTCGACAGAAGGTAATGTTAATTTTCTAAACCTCGACGGTAAAGTCGGTGCGATAGGCCAGCTCCCTCGGTTCTTGGACAAAAAATTGGGCAATGCATTTGTCAAATTTGATGTGGAAAGCGAACTCCCTATACGCGACAAAAATGGATTTTGCATCAAGTGCGACGTGGACGAAGTCGGTGAAGTCATTGGCAGAATTTCAGATGAAGGCCGTGAGAGCTTTCAAGGCTATCACGACAAAAAACAGACCGAAAAGAAAATCCTTCGAGATGTGTTTGAGAAGGGTGATCGGTGGTTTCGTACTGGAGACCTGATGCGTCGCGACGGTTTGGGATATGTCTATTTCGTCGACAGAATTGGAGATACGTTTCGCTGGAAATCGGAAAATGTAGCCACTAATGAAGTTGGTGATATCCTATCCAAATTTGACGGCATTGATATGGCCAATGTTTATGGCGTGGAGGTACCTGGCTGTGATGGGCGAGCCGGTATGGCGTCCATCACCCTTAGCAAAGAGATCGATTTCCCTGAGTTAGCAAGCTATTTAAAGTCGGCATTGCCGCCTTATGCTGTGCCTTTGTTCTTACGGGTACGAAAGGACGTGGATACGACCGGTACGTTCAAGTTTAGAAAAGTTGAAGCCGTCAAAGAAGGTTTTGACCCCAAACAGGTGAATGACCCTCTCTGGTTCTTGGACCCGGATACAAAAACATATTCGCCGATGGCTGCGGAAAATTTCGAGCGCATCGCCGCCAAAGATTATCGGTTCTAGGAGATGATGCCATGACGTCCCAATATCGCATGACAAAGTTTCGAACAGCCGAAACTGGAAATGATATATTCGAGCTGACTCATGATGAACCCCGTCCATTGAAGGACGGAGAAGTTCTCGTCCGATTAGATTGGATTTCCATTGATCCTGCTATGTCGGGATGGACCACCAATAAACGCAGTTATATGCCACCAGTTCAGCCAGGTCAGATTATGCGGGCGTTTGGTGTCGGCGAGATTTTGGAGTCTCGTTTTGAGGGATTGAAAATAGGGGACTGGGTCACCGGATTTACGGGCATGCAGACCAAAGGCGTGTTAAAAGGCAAACACCTTCGCAAAGTTGATGTCAGTATCGCTAAGCCTCAGCATTATCTCTCCGGCCTCGGCATGACAGGCTATACGGGCTATTTTGGTATGATGGATATCGGTAAGCCTTCAGCTGGCAAAACAGTTGTCGTTTCGGCGGCGAGTGGAGCCGTTGGAAGCATAGCGTCCCAATTTGCGCGTAATGCAGGGGCGCGGGTCATCGGCATTGCAGGAGGCCCGGTTAAATGCAAATTCCTGACAGAGCAGTTAAAGCTCGACGGCGTAATTGATTACAAGAATGAGGATATAGGCAAGGGCTTAGACCGCGAATGTCCTGATGGGATTGATATCTATTTTGACAATGTCGGTGGGGAAGCGCTCGATGCAGTGTTGGCCCGTATTAATTACAAAGCCACGATTGTCGTTTGCGGAGCGATTTCCCAATACGCTGATTGGCACAAACAAACGGGCCCTAAAAACTATATGCAGCTCATAGCCCAAAGTGCCAAAATGCAGGGATTCACGATGAAAGATTATATGCACCGTGTGCCCGAGGCTTTCATAGCTTTGTTGACGGCTCAAAAAAAGGGAGAGTTGATATTCCGCGAACATATTGTCGATGGCATCGAAAAATTTCCAGAAAGCTTTGAAATGTTGTTTAGCGGCGGCAATCAAGGCAAATTATTGATAAAGGTAAGATGATGAATGTTTGGGTCTGGGGCGCTGCGGCCATTCTATATTTGGTTTTTGCTTTGTGGTATTTTAACTGGAAGGGCCCTTTAACGACCGATGAAATAGACGTATTTATTGAACAGATTAGCGCGTCTGAGTCCCCAACTGACCCGGACGTCTTGCGCCGGTTTCTGGAGGCGGATGACGGCAAGGAGTTTATAATGCTCAACCTTGTACGCTTTCATGAGGGTAAGATTGCGCATCCAGATACAGGCAAAAAAATAACTGGAGCGGAGTTGGTTCAGGACTATTTCGGGCCATTTTCGAAAGCTCTTTTTAAACGCGGTGGACACCCGGTTTTAATGTCCCGCAAAAAGGGCGGCTATATTGATAGCTGGAATGCCTCCGCTGACGAAGGGTTTCAGGCTATCGGAACAATGCGTTACCGAAGCCGTCGAGACCTGATGTTACTCGTATCCGATCCACGCTTTGGGGATAGTCATAAATATAAGTTGGCGGCAATTGACGGAACAATTTCGTTTCCGATGCAATCATTTATGAGCACTTATCTTT
>JAHDDC010000020.1:23674-54012 GCA_020629545.1 Hellea sp. | reverse complement strand
GGGTTTTCGGTTAGCAGCCCGTAACCCGGATGGACCGCATCAGCGCCGCTCTCTTTGGCGACCCGGATAATCTCTTCGATTGAAAGATAGGCTTTAACCGGTCCCATGCCCTTCCCGATCAGATAGGCCTCATCAGCCTTGTAGCGGTGCAGACCGAGCTTGTCTTCTTCGGCATAAACCGCAACGGTTTTTTTGCCGAGTTCATTAGCCGCGCGCATAATACGAATGGCAATCTCGCCGCGATTGGCAACCAGTATTTTGGAAAAACGTGTCATAGGTTTTGATAGACCATCTTAGGGAATGAAAAGAAATAGCAGATATTTATGACAGCGCTGTCATATGCGATCTATAACGTAGAATGCTGATGAATATCAAGACTTAGAATTAGGAAGGTCGTAAAAACTTAACGCGATAAGCTCAGTTCAAAGCAGGCGTCGCCGCGCTTGCTCGATGTTCCATTGATATTGTAAAAATCATAGGCCTCAGCGACATAGTCCCCGGCACTAAGGGTCGCGGTAAGGCTCTCTTCGCCTTGACGCGACGAAGCGGCTTCCATGACAACTTTACCAGCTTGCCAAAGATTAAAATCAGGATCACGTTGATCGTCACCTGAGGTCATTTTCAGGCTTATCCTATATTCCCCATCTGACGGAATATTGAAAAATATCAATTCTCGATTTCCTAACTTGTTAAAATTTCCAGCGTCATCAACCGAGCATATCTGCGCTGGTGCACCATCTATGGCCACAGTTTTGTAAACGGGTAGGGCAGACGTAATCGCACCGTTATTTTTTTCGCCTGCGCCAAGAGCATCGCTGGATGAGATATTCTGACTGTCGAGCAATAAGCGATAATCCGCAGCGTTTATTTCAGGCTGCTTCAAAAGAGCATCCGAAAATGAAAAAATGGTCGTAAACGCGTCTGAACCCCGAAACGCATCATCGGTCATGGCACCGTAAATCGGCTTGAACCCCGCGCTCATCCGATCATTTCCATCGGCCTGATCATCAAACACATCATAAATGATCGCCGCAACAGATCCCTCATTATACCAACCTGCGCGGCTTGATGTGATCGTCTCGAAATTAATCATAAAGCCTTCGCCTTGATTCTCCCCTGAGCTGTCTCTGTATTCCGGAGACCCCGTTACGATTCCGGCTAGCGCATTCCCAAAGCCTTCAGAAAAGGCCAGTCTGGGATCCAGTTTTTCTCTCAGTCCATGAAGCCCCCCCATAGAATCCAGTCGGGCCATATGGTCTTCGAAATAATGCCCCCATTCATGGATAATCACATGCGGATCATATTCATCCGTATCCCAGCCATCTTCGCCCAGTAAGTAAATCGCGTCTTCATCATGGTGATAGCCGGATGTTCCGATGTGGCCGAGGGCTTTTTGGCCGATTACGGCACGGTTATCCGGGCTCCAATAAATATTGAGCGCCGGAAAGCTTACGCCCGCATCAACGTCAATCACGGCCTGAACCGCATCAAAAACCGTATCCAATATCGCAAATGGCGCGGCGGCGCGTTCCGCCGTATATCCGGTTTCGCCCCACCCTGATGGCGCATGAAGATCACGGGTCTGACTTGATGAGCTCCCTGTAGACGCCAGTGCGCCTTCCAAAGCAAAAAGCGCCTTATCCAATGTGTTATCCGAAACGGTGACGTCCCAATTGGCCTGCCCCGTCCCCAGCAATTGCGCGCGAACCTGAATCTTGACATCGATAGAGGGTTTAACCTTGAAACTATACTCGCCATTTGCAGTTGTGACGGCCCGGCCCAGTTCTTCATTTTTCTCATCCATCAAAGCCACAACGACGCCGCGCGCCGGCGCTTTGATCGTTTTCCCGTAATCGAGCCCCATGCCACCAGTCCGGTGCGGAACTTTGTCATAGGTGACTTTTCCGCTGATCGTGACCTGGCTTACCGATGTTCCGGTTCCGCTTGGGACTGATGCCGCCGGAGTGGGTGAAGATGCCCCGCCGCCACCGCCGCACGCCGTGAACAATAGCATTGAAAAAATTGCCGCCAATATTTGGGTAAACTTCATGGTCTGCCTCGCCTTTCAAGCGAAGCAGAGCAATTAAGATGCCATTAACTATAACTGTGCCGAAATATAACGGACGATAGCTGTATCCACGGGTCGTGAATCGTCTAATTAGGTCTTATGGGATCAATAAGTTTTCGTCGAGATCAGCCAATATGTTTTGGCTTTTGACCAAATACCGCCAAACAGCAAAGCAGACGTGTAGGTTTGCTCTCGCATTGATCAACAGCAAATAGACTGTACTTTGGTCAATATTCTGAGATGCATCGATTCCCAGATCCACGAGAGCATTTTTACACGCAAGCTCGGATTCGTCGACATTTCGAAGCCGAAGGCTCTCTGGAAGGAACTTGAGATATTGGTAAATTGTTAGAATCGAACTCGATATAGTTTTGTCGTCAAGCATATTAGCCCCCATCTTGTAATGAGGTGCGAAATTGGGGCTACCGTCTAAACAAAATCTAAAATATGCAATTTTATCAATGTGATAGACATTAGGTAAAACTAGTTGAAATGTCTTTGAATTTTATTGCAAATGCAACGATCTAACCCAGTTTCGCTTATAAACTATATTGGGGCTCCATTGTTCTAATCTTATTTTTTTTGAAAAAAGTGCCCGAAATTCCCGCCAAAGCCATTAATGATTGAAATTTCAATTTAATAACAGAGAGATCACCCCTCATTATCGTTGACGTAAGATTAAAGAAAATTGACTAGCATCAGAATATAAGTCTGACGGGCAGGTAGAAAAGGACTATGAAAAAATCACTCTCAATCGAAGGTCTGGCGGTCAATCAAGGCGGCAATCTTAATTTTAATCCTGTTGAGTTCGCAGACACAACCTTCCAAAACTACGCTGAGAAGATAGCGGCGGATTATAGCGAGATCATCAAGCACCGTGTTCTACCACAGCTATCCCGGCCGGGTAATTTGAAATTGCGAGAACTTCGCGTTCTAACCTGCATTCATTTTTTTGCCATTCCGATAACGCCTGCCCAAATTGCCGAGATTTTACGGGTTGATCCCGCGACAATCTCTCGCTCCGTTCAAAAACTCGAAACCGCAAAAATGCTCAAACGCGAGGAAAATAATCGGGATCGCCGCAGTATTCGATTGCTATTAACACCCGATGGACGCCAATTGACAACCGCCTATACACAGGCGGTCAGCGAGGTCTTTAAGGAACTCGAGAGCCATCTGCTCTATGGTCTATCGGATGAGGAAAAGACGACTTTCATGAATGTCATGATAAAAATCAGCCGGCGGGCCGAGGCACTCAGAGCGCTCGCCAATACTTAGGCTGTCAGTCCAGTCTTCTATTCCCATAGGTTTTACTCTATAGGCGGACGTTATGACTCCCAATGCCATAAAACGCTATGCCCGACATCTCGTCCTTAAAGAAATCGGTGGTCCCGGCCAGCAAGCCCTTCTAGCGGCCAAAGTCGCCATTGTCGGCGCAGGAGGCCTTGGCGGCCCTGCAGGCTTGTATCTTGCGGCCGCCGGGGTTGGGCATTTGTCTCTGATCGATGATGATAAGGTCGCTACCTCCAATCTCCAGCGCCAGGTTCAATTTGTAAATACAGATGTCGGCATGCCGAAAGCCATTGTGATGGCCGATACCCTAAAAGATCTGAATCCAGACATCTCAATCAAAGCCCATCAGGAACGTCTTACGCCGTCTAATGCCACTGCATTATTGTCAGGTTTCGATGTTATTCTGGATGGAACGGATAGTTTTGAGACGCGCTTCCTCATCAATAAGGCGGCGCTTGATTTGAAGACGATTTTGGTGTCAGGCGCACTGGGCCGGTTTGATGGACAGGTCGGGGTGTTTGGATCTGAAGCCGACATGCCCTGCTATCAATGCCTCATTCCGCAAAAGCCGCCAGGGGCTGAAACCTGTTCAGAGGTGGGCGTCGTCGGAGCCCTCGCCGGAATAGTCGGGTCCATGATGGCGCTAGAAACCATCAAGATCATCACGGGCGCCGGTGATAGCCTGGCTGGTAAACTATGGATTTTTGACGGTCTTAGCGCGCAGAGCCGGACGGTCGGACTGCCAAAAGACCCGGAATGTCCGGCTTGTAGTCCGCTAACCTAGAACATCACGCCAATTGTCCCGGGTCGCCGCCACTTAATCTTACAGGGTACGGTTATATTGTCGTGGACAATATGAAGATCAAAGTTTTCTGGAAGGCTCTCAGACAAGGCCACAGTGATTGTCGCTCCATATGCCGAGACGTTTTTGAGGACCGCATCATAAATAGACTGATTGTCATTAAACAGGATTTTCGCGTGTTTAAAACTTCGCGCACGGTTCCGCGCCCGCCTTTCGGGGCTATGCAATTGTGTTTGCGCCAACATAACTGTCTCCATTTGAGGCATTAACGTATTACGGGAATAAATTGTGCAATATTCGCGCCAGACGCAAAAAATACTGCAATTTATCTGTATGTTAACCGCCCATTAACGCTGTTGAGTCGCTATAGGGAGTACGCGAGGATTTTCAGGCAAATGAGGCAATAAGATGCGATTATTGGGATTAGCAATGTTGGGGACGGCCATTTTGGCGGCAACGCCCGCTTTCGCAAGCCCGACATTGCAAGGCAGTTATGGCGACTGGCGCGTTTATGCTCGATATGATGGTGACCAAAAGCTTTGCTATGTCGTCTCCGGCGCAAAATCTAAATCTCCATCCTCGGTCAGACATGGTGATATTTATTTCCTGGTCGCCAATTGGAAGTCAGGCGAAGCGTTTGAGCAGCCCAGTTTCAAGGCCGACTTCCCGTTGAAAAAAGACAGGCCTCCCAAAATCCGGGTCGGCGGATCAAACTTCCCAATGTATACATCAGCTAATGAAGCTTTTGTGGCAGAGCGCAACGACGAGATCGGACTTATCCGCGAAATGCGGGCCGGATCAACGATGCGCGTGGACGCGGTCTCCATTCGGGGCACAAATGTATCTTATACATTCTCCCTACGCGGCGTCACCGCAGCTCTCAAGAAAGCCAAAGACAGCTGCGCTTAGCCCGCCAGATGACGGCTTGGGGCCCTATCATGACCGTTAGAACATATCGCTTCACGAAACCATTTTGGAAAATTTTTGGCGCTATATCTGCGAGCCTATTATACGGATGTGACGCCAGTATTCAGACAGATACGGCCAGCTATAATCCTAATCCGTTTGTCGGATGCTGGCAGAGCGAAGACGGTCTTGCCACGGAAGGCTGGACCCAGGATGCGTCGGGCTGGCTATTTGGATATGCGGTTAATCGCAACCAAGACAATAAGGTGACATTTTTTGAACACATGCGAATGGACAGCGCCCATCTTTTCGTAACAGGTCCGAATGATGACACGGTCCGTTTTAAAAGGGTTGCGTCAAACACCGGTATAATTTTTGAAAACCCAGCGCATGATTACCCGCAAAGGATTGCTTATTTCCCTGCGCCAGGGCGTCTCGATGCCGAAATTTCAAGCTTGGACGGCGGGCGAAAAGTCGAGTTTAAAAAACGGGCCTGTCATCCCTAGCGCCCCCGCTGTTTTGCATCTGTCTTGCATCTAAATGATAAAACCTTATAGCTTGTGAAAAGGTGGGGAATCATGAGCTTCAACGATACTTTACAGGCCATTAATGCGGCCATGGAAATCGGTACAACGACGCCCGTCAAAATCTGGATGAACTGGATGGGGCTGATGTTCCTGTCATCTATCTTTTTTGTCTGGAAACACTGGCCAGCCCGGATTGTTTTTTTGGCAATGATTGCGACGGTTTTCGCGGTCCTGAATATCTGGGGGCAAACTCAAAACATTCATCTCTTTGGGGTCGCGCATATTTTGATCTGGACGCCTTTGGCCTTCTATATTTGGAGCCAGGTAGTTTCGAAACCCAAGCGAGGAATTTCAGAAACTCACCGATTTTATTTTATCTGGGCTGTGCTTTTATTGACGACAATTTTAATCTCTCTGATTTTTGACATCAGGGATATTTATCTTGTTATGAAAGATGTCAAATAATCACTCAGGGTATTTGAGCCCCCAATAATTGGCAGCGGTTTGAATCAGTTCACGTTCAGTTTTGTGTAATTCATTGTCGGAAACCGCGATGGCTTGCATGGCCGCAAGGACTTGCCAACAATATTCAAAACCGATGAGAGGTTCCAAATTGGAAACCAGAAACCGGCCCTTTTCAATATCACTCAGTAGTGCTTTCCGAATGCCAGCATGATGGTCGTCAAACCAGGCTTTAAGGACTTCATGAGAGTCTACCTGACCATGTTCGAGACTAATATGTAATTGTGTCGCCAAATTGACAAACGTATCAACCTCTACCGCGAGCACTTCTTGATCCGCGACGACGACGGCCGCGAGTAACGCATAAATATGATATCGCTTAATGGCTTCCAACTGACACCCCCCAGATTCAGCCGGGTATCAAATTTTCTGAACCCTGTCGAACAGCTATTACAGTTCGGGCGTGAGCCGCTCGATAATCGATAGATAAGCGGGGAATGCTTGGGATAAACTCTTTCGGTCCGCTAGCTCAAATCCCGAAAATTCAAACCCGGGTGCAACCGTACAGCCGACCAAAGCAAAGCCGGTTGCCCGTTCAAGCGCCGCGCCAAACCAATATCCAGCGGGCACGACAGCTTGGAATATATGACCCTGATCGGGCGATGAACCGAGCGTAAAGTTAGAATATTCACCGGCTGGACTGATCATATGGACGGTAAGCGGATCCCCTTTATAGAAATGCCACATCTCATCAGCATCAATCCTGTGGAAATGCGAAACCTCTGACCCGGACAACAGGAAATATATGCCCGTCGAAGCAGCGCGGTGACCGGCTGTAGCTGCGCCTCGGTAGGTTTCGACGTAATGCCCGCCTTCAGGGTGAGGCAAAAGTTCCAGATGATCGATCCAATATTGGGCGTTTTGATTTCTCAACACAGAACACTTCTAGATCACGCCATAATCAATTGCCAAGTCAGATAATCTAGAAACGACAGGATTGATCTTTTTGTAAATTTCGATCTGCTCTGTCGGCAGCGACAAAGCGTCGATCATAAATACAATTAAAATTACCATTACTCCCATCAACCGGCGTATATAAGGTCTCGGACCCAGTATCATCCGTTTGGGCCGGAATGAAGCTGGCCGTGGAAATATCATCCGGGCACACAGATGTGGTATAGCTGTCCGCCCCTCGTAGTTGGTCAAATATTGTCGCTGAGACAGTGCCGGTCTTGCCCTCAAGAGCAGCTGTTTGACAATTGCTCTGGCTATCGCAGATAGTTGTGACAACAGGCTGCACACAACTATTATAAATACGCGGCCCTCCGCTGGAGCTACAATTACCTGCTAGAACCAGACATTGCCCGAAAGACCCAATCGTCAAAATGTCACTCGAAAACACGCTCGAGCGCGTTCCTTCTCCAATTTTAAGACCAGGCGAGACAGGCATTGTAATTTTATTCTTGGCCACCCCCTCTTGACCATTGATGCCGTAACCAAATTCGTAATTCAGTTTGTATTTTCCACCCGCCGGACCATAACCAATCTGATCACTTGTCGTATTGATAGGTTCAATGTCGGCCCGAATATCCAAAACGCAGGATTCATAATCCCCTAGCAAAGCCTTGCCGAGGTTTTGCGCATATTCCGTTATCGCTATAGCATCATCCGTTGACCAAACCAGCCCCCCGGTCGCCAGAGACAGACGGTCCAGGGTATCAGAATTATCATTGCGTAGGTTGATCGAATACAATTTGACATCTGCCGCCTTTGCTCGGTTCAATACAGATTGGCTGCCGCGTTGACTGTCCGTATCTCGACCGTCAGAGAATGTAATCATCGACTGCACGCTTGCATTGCCGGAATATCCCGCCGTGCTCATGGCTTCGAACATAGAGTCCCATAACGGCGTTCCGCCGCCTGGTGACCGGATCGTGTTGATCGCATCCAGAAGAGTCTGGCTGTCACTCGTGAAGCTTGGATTTAAAAATGCGAGACCGCCATTTATGCTACTGGTAAATTCGCCGACCCGAGCCGCATCGGGATGAGATACGATTTGGGCAAATTCTCGACCCGCATCGAGCATTTCATCCGCCGGATCATTGTCACGAATACTGCCAGACCGATCAAACAGAAGAACGGTTTCAACCGTGTTCCCATTATTGACTGACGTTGTACATCGAGGGGATCGCGTTAATTGATAAGTCTGACGAACCTGAAGACCTGTCGCACTTTCCTCAAGATTGTGCTGACTGGTCAATAGCTCTGATATCCGCACTTTTTTGTCACTATCATTATCAAAGGCACGAATTTCAAGCTGAAACTCTACAGAGGTTCCTCCCACTTCGGAGCCTAGCACAGAGAGCGCAGCATAAGGCGCAACCCCTTCACTCTTAGGCGGAGGTGGAGGCGGGGGAGGTGGAGGCGGCGGGGGAGGTGGAGGCGGTGGAGGCGGTGTATCTGCCGATGGCGGCGGAGAAGAGCTATCAGAACCCCCACCTCCGCATGACCATAGCAAAAAAGCCGCAATTGTGAGTGTCAAACCTGTCTTAAGTCTCATTTTAGCCTCCACATGATAATTGAAAAGCTAGCAGAGGGTCACAAGACGTCTGTAACAGGCGTTACAATCTTTGATGTTTTGTTAACTATTTAGATTGGTCAGCGCGTAAAATTCTTGCTAAGCCTTACCCATATCAGAGGGAGAGAATAATGAGTTTCATGTTAACGACGGTCGTTTGGAGCGTCATCATATTAATGGTTGTCATTGTATTTCAGTCCATGACAGGCGTTGCCAATAATGGATTGAAATGGGGCTTAGGGCCACGCGATACGTCCAAGGATCATACGCTGATCCAATCGCGCGCCCTGCGAACCGTCCAAAATCATATAGAAAGCATGATGATCTACGTACCGCTAGCACTGGTCGCGCATTTGGCTGGGATTTCCGGCGACCTGCTCGTTAAGGGCGGATGGCTTTATATTATCGGCCGCGCGGTTTATCCTCTGACCTATTGGCTCGGGCTCAACTATGTGCGGACGCTGGTTTGGGCCGTCAGTCTGATCGGGATCTTTATGGTATTGGTCGCGATATTGACCGGCGCAGCGTAATTTAACCGCGCAAATTACCCCAGAGGCGGGTGAAAAACCCGCCCAGACCTTTGCCTTCATTTTCCATAGAGGCTAATATTTTATCGAGATCTTCCTGATCTTCGTAGAACATTTCTAGCCGGGCCAGTTCGTCTTTATCGAGCCACATGCCATGACCTTTCGGGCATTGATCAATGATAATCTGAGATGCGAAAGCATATTCTTTTTGCACTAGTCCCGAATTACAAACCACGCAATTGCGCGGCGTTTCTGAGCGGGCCTGCGCCATACCTTCGGCGGCGCGAACGCTATCCATCGCACCCGAGGTCGGAACATCCCGAAAATCGCTGGCCTGCGCAGCCTGAACACTCTCTAATTCGCCCGCATCCAACCAGACACCGGAGCAATGAGGACACACATCTATGGCGACACCTTCATAGGTTTCGGTCTTTAACGTAAAATCATCGACAGGGCATTTGCGCATGGTCAGTCCTTCTTAGCTTAGAGCGCAAACCTAATGCGATGCGGCCATAAACAAAAGCGTTTAATTATCCCGGATCTGCTTTAACGCATCAGAGAGCCGGGTTTTGGCGCTACCGGGTTTAAGGGGCTGTTGCTGGTTCTTATCCGGGGCCCAGCCTGTCATCCATATGATCTCAAAGCGCGCCGGGAATTTAGAATTGTCCCGCGTATAATTTGCGGCGGCGATATTCAGATAGTCGCGTCCCGGAAACCTGTCTGGCCGCGCGCTGAGCGCACTGGTCTCGCCAATGTCGCGCAGATCCTCGATGAGGGTTTGAAGCTTTGCATAATTGACCCTGAAACTATCTTTATCGACAACCGGCAGAGCCAACCCCGCAGCACCCAACAGACCGGCCGCTTGCTGCATATCAATCATAGGCGCCACGCGCGCTGCCGCTCCTCCCAGTTTTTCAAGATCAGCTGCAAAACAGGCCCGGCGTAATCCAAGCAGGCTTTCCCCGCCCAAAATAGCGCTCAAGAATAATCCATCCGGAACCAAAGCCTGCCGTGCAGATCGCATGACTTCAGGCACATCATTAAGGCTTTGCAGGACCAGGCCTGAGAGGATTAGGTCAGTGGATTGCGGCTCTAAATCCGCCGGAAAATCACGATAATCAAGAATGGATTTCGGATGTTTGCCCGTCGGCAGATAGTCCAACAGCGCGTCCCGAAAATCCGGAAGCCCGATAATCACGGCGCGGTCAAAAACCCGGTTCACATCGATTAGGCGCTCTGCCGCATCTTCGGCGCAGCGCCTTAGCAAAAAACTCGTCCCCGCACGGCGGGCGGCGCGGCTACGCTTGATATCGCGTATTTTCGCATTAAAAATTTGCGGCGGAGAGGGTTGTTCGCGCATAAGGCTGATATATGGCAAGCCCGCAAAAAATAAAGTCCGTTTTTCGCCTGAAAGATTCCGCCTTTCTCAATATTGTCATGCCGCGATTTTTTGGCAGAACGGCCGAAGAAGACTGGACGGATGTGACCTTTTTGGATGAGCCCTGCTGTTTCATTTGTGGTTATCCCTTTGAATTTGACTCCGGCGCGGGGACGATTTGCGCCTATTGCACGGCCAATCCCCCGCGCTTTGATCACTGCCGCTCCGCCGTGACCTATGATGCCGCCAGCCGCGCAGCGATCCTGGCTTTTAAACATGGGGGACGCATGCAAAACTTGGATCGATTTGCCCGGCAGCTCAGACGTGCGGGTCGGATTTATTGGGATCAGGCGGATTATCTTGTGCCCGTACCGCTCCACCCGAAACGACTGCTAAAGCGCAAATTTAATCAAGCGGCTTTGCTCGCGCGGGCCCTCTCGGAATATGTGGATGCCGCCTATGATCCGGATATTCTTTATCGCCATAAGAATACGGCCTCTCAAGGCCTGCAAACGCCCAAGGGCCGGTTCCGCAATGTTCGGAATGCCTTCTCGCTGAGGGATAATGCTGCTGCGATTATCGACGGTAAAACCATTGTGATCATTGATGATGTCTACACAACGGGGGCGACACTTGGCGCCTGTGCCTCGGCCCTAAAAAAGGCAGGTGCGGCGCAGGTCTTCACATTGACGCTCTCAAGGGTTGTCAGGCCGCAGCAAATCCCTACATAGACAGCAAAGGAGATAGTTATGGCCAAGGTCGAAATGTACACCAAAATGATGTGCCCGTTCTGTATCCGGGCTAAGAGCCTGCTGAAATCCAAAGGCGTCAAGATCATCGATATCCCGGCCTTTATGGACGCGTCAAAGCGGGCCGAAATGCGCGAGCGCTCCGGCGGACGCAATACCTTCCCGCAAATCTTTATCAATGGCCAGCATATAGGCGGCTGTGATGACCTCCATGCGCTTGACGCGCGCGGCGGACTTGATCCGCTTCTGGCGGCGTAAACATGCGCGCCGCCTGTATTCAGCTGCGAAGCGGCGCGGATATTGCGGCCAATATAGACCTAGCGTCACAGCTCATTACGGAGGCCGCCCGCGCCGGCGCAAAATTTGTCGCCACGCCGGAAATGACCCATATCCTGCAGCGCTCTCCCAAGAGATTATTCGCGGCCATAAAGCCCGAAGATGACGACCCCGGCGTGAAAGCCTTTGGCGCGCTTGCGGGCGCGCTCGGTATAGACCTTCTGATCGGATCACTGGCGATCAAAACTGGCGGAGACCGGGCGGCCAACCGGTCTTTTCTCTTTGGTCCGGACGGACAGATCACCGAGCGTTATGATAAAATCCACCTCTTTGATGTGCAGGTCTCGCGCCAGGAAACCTGGAAAGAAAGCCGTGTTTATGATGCAGGCCGAAAGGCCGTGACCGCGGATATAAGCGGCGCGAGATTGGGTCTTTCTATTTGCTATGATCTGCGCTTCCCGCATTTATACCGGCATTACGGCCAAAGCGGCGCGGAGATTATCACCGTGCCGGCCGCCTTTACCCGGCCCACGGGCGAGGCGCACTGGCATGCTTTGCTGCGGGCCCGCGCCATTGAAACCGGCAGTTTTGTCATGGCCCCAGCCCAAGGCGGCCTTCACGAAGACGGACGCGAAACCTATGGGCATTCCCTTATGGTCAATCCGTGGGGCGACATCATAGCGGAGCTTGATCACAATGATCCTGGCATCTTGCTTGCAGACCTTAATATGGATGATGTAAAAGAGGCGCGGCGGAAAATCCCCGCCTGGAACCATGACCCTGAATTTACGACATGATCAAATATAACCTGATATGCGGCGCCGACCATGAGTTTGAGATCTGGTTTTCCAAATCCTCAGACTTTGACGAGCAAGCCCCCAAAGGCCTGATAGAATGTCCCTATTGCGGCACGACCAAAGTCGAGAAAGCCATTATGGCGCCAAATATTTCAACGTCACGCAAAAAGGAAGCGACGGCCAAAAAACAAGCCGCTGCCCTGCAGATGATGAACGCGGCGGCCGATAAAATCCGCAAGGAAATCGCAGACAAATGCGACTATGTCGGGGACGGTTTTGCCGATGAAGCCCGCGCTATTCATTACGGCGAAAAACCCGAGCGCGCCATTTACGGTGAGGCCACGCCCCATGAGGCCGCAGCTCTTCAGGATGAAGGCGTTGGAATCGCGCCGCTCCCGGAAATCCTCGCGCCCAAACCCAAATCCAAAACGAACTAGATATGGCAAATGCGCCCAAACGACCCGCATCGTCACGCGCAGAAAAAATGATCAAAGTCGATCATGCCGGCGAAAATGGCGCCGTGAATATTTACCGCGCCCAAGCTCTGGTTGCGACGCTCCGATGTCCTAGGCTCAAATCTCAATTAAAGGATTTTCAAAGCCATGAAGAGGAACATCGCCAAATCTTTGCGACCTTTTTGGACCAAAACGGCATTCGGCGCTGTGTGAGCTATCACCTTACCGGTATCGGAGGATTTGCTTTGGGATTGGTGACAGGTCTCATGGGGCCCCCAGCGATCGCGGCGACCACTTACGCGGTTGAAAACGTCGTACTCGAACATTTGGAACACCAAATGGCGTATCTAAAGGACTGCTCACCTGACGCGCACAAAGCCGTCAGCGATATCTATCAGGATGAAAAAGATCACCACGATCACGCCAAGTCTCAAATGCAGTCAGAAAAGCTCCTGTCCAAAATTCTCGTTCTGGTTATTCGCGGATCAACCCAGGCCGTCATCTGGTTTGGCATGCGGTAACGCGGGCAAACCTTAAGTCGCGCGCTGCGCCTATGAGGGGAGAAATTGGGTTGAGACTGTCATTCATCTTCCGTGATGGGCTCTTCAGTCTCAAAGAGATGATCGCATTTGACCTAAGAACGCGTATATATAAAATTGGTCGTCACACCAATTGAGCCAATAAATGTTGATTACGCGATCCCGCATTATTCTACTGATCTGGGCGATGAGCTTCATGATATCGGAAGCTATTCACATCACGATTCCGTCCGTCTCTCAGTTTTCAACGCTGGCAGATCTTATAATCAGCGCACTCTTATTATTCATTTGGTGCGAATGGCATGCCCAGGAAAACGGGGTTAGACCACCAAGGTTTGCGAGTATATTATGCGCCGTATTCACGCTTGTAGGTGTGCCCTATTATTTGTTTAAAACCTTTGGCTTTCAGCAAGGCGGCATAAAGTTACTTTGGGGGCTCTTATTTTCTGCCATTGCCTATGTCAGCGGCATCCTTATCCCATCCATAATCTTTGGCGTCCCCCTATCATTTTAAGGTTAGCGCTCTGAAGCGCGGGCTTCTCCGCGAGGACACGTATATTGAAAATTGTCCTAGAACACGGCTCGTCCGAAACCCAAGATAGTCATTCTGGCAATAATTAAATAATCGTCACCCGGCGGGCTTGGTAACCTTTGTATAAGCTTTGACCTGTAGTTTGGGCTTATGAAAGCGTTAACCATAATTTTATCGGGCCTGATGGCCGTTTCTGTTTCGGGCTGTGCGGTCACGACCGCCGGGGTCAAAAAAGGTGATGAGCGTAATTTTGCCCGCTCCGTCAATGACGTGACGGCTGGCCGGGCGATCTCGGCGCGGATGAACCGGGCTTATGACTTTGATTTGGACAAGGTCGATGTCGAGGTTGCCGAAGGTATTGCTGTACTGACCGGGCGCGTCTCAACGGAGAAAGACCGACAAGAAGCCGAGCGGATCGCCCGCAGCGCGCCGCATGTGATACAGGTCGGCAATGAAATCCAAATCTCGGACAAAACCGGTCTGGTTCGCGGCGGCAAGGATAGTCTTGTGGGAACCCGCGTGAGAACCCGCTTGATCGCAGAGAAGAACGTCAAAGCCCGCAATATTAATATCGAGACCTATGATGGCACAGTTTATCTCTTGGGGGTTGCGCGCGATGCGGCCGAACTGGAACGGATCGCCTATATCGCCAGCACGACCAAAGGCGTCAAAGACGTTGTGTCTTATATCAGGCTGGCGGGGCTTCCAGTGACACAACAAGCGGGCTATCGCGCCCCGAGTCAGATCATGCCGCAACAACCGTTAACCGAGCAGGTAGAGGGCTATGACCGGCCTATGCTGCGCGCTCCGATTTCCAGCGCGCCAGTCCCCCGAACTCCATCACCAAACCTGCCTACTACTCCGCAATCCGCGCAGCGCGCCCTGCCCGATTTTCTAACCCGAACGCCGCAAGGCCAAGCGCCAAGCGCGGGTCCGTCCGGGACAGAGCCCTATTACCGCGATCCGGTAACCGGCGAACAAATCATCCTGCCCCCCGGAACCAAAACCATACCCTATGATCCGAGCGCAGGCACGACGCCACTTGGCGGCACCAAAGTCGGTGACGCGCCATTTTATATTGATCCGTCAAACGGCAAAAAAGTTCAGATCGTCTGGACCGGGAATTAGAGCTGGTCTCGTTGACCAGCTAGCCTATTACCCGCTTAGAAAATAGCGGTAAGCGACATTTCCTGTTTCCTGAACCATAGGATAGCCAAGCTTTTCGAGCTGGGCGTGGAGCGCTTTGGCGTCACCTTTAGGCACTTGAAAGCCGCAGAGCACATGGCCGGTTGAGCTGCCGTGATTTCGGTAGTGAAACAGAGAAATATTCCAGCGGGCATCCAGATTAATCAGAAAATCCGTCAGCGCGCCGGGCCGTTCGGGAAACTCAAAACGATAAATCACTTCGGGAACCCCGGCCCCGGCGCGGCCTCCAACCATATGGCGCAAATGCCGCTTCGCCAATCTGTCATGGGATAAATCAGACACTGCAATGCCTTCACTCGTCATATCCCGAAGAACTTGATTGCGCGTACAATCCGGCGAAAGTTTGACCCCGACAAGGACATGCGCATCTGTTTCATTGGCGTAACGATAATTAAATTCGGTCACGGCGCGCTGTCCTTTGCCGCCTTCCGATCCCCCGGATAAGGCGCGGCAGAAATTCAGAAACGCGCCGGGTTTTTCAGGGATGGTCGCCGCAAATAACATTTCACCACCCGCGCCCAGTTCGGCGCGTTCAACGATATGTCCGATCCGGTCAAAGTTTACATTTGCGCCGGATATCGTCACCACACAATCGCCCTCGGGCGCTGTTCCGGCGCGGACCTGCGCAATCAATCCAGCCAACGCCAAAGCGCCTGCCGGTTCTACGACTGTCCGCGTGGCTTCAAATACGTCTTTGACCGCCGCGCAAATTTCATCATTGGTCACGGTCATGGTGTCGTCGACGACGCGGCAGGCAATATCAAATGTCCGCTCACCGATCATCTTCACCGCAACCCCATCCGCAAATTTATCGACATTGCTCAGCGCCGTAGCTTGCTTGGCCCGAATTGAGGTCAATAGCGTCGCCGCGCCCGCCGGTTCCACAGAGACAATGCGAGTATTGGGGCTTTTGGATTTGACCCAAGTGCCAACGCCCGAGATCAGTCCCCCGCCACCGACACAGACATAAATGGCAGCTGGCGGACGGGGTAATTGTTCCAGAATTTCTTTGCCAACCGTGCCTTGCCCCGCAATCACGTCGATCTCATCAAAGGGGTGCACAAAGACAGCGCCGGTTTCCCTCGCATAGTCCAGAGCAGCTTCGCAGGCTGCATCATAGCTATCTCCGACAAGACGGGTTTCTCCGCCTCTGGCCTCGACAGCTTCGACTTTAATAGGCGGCGTCGTTATCGGCATGAAGATTACGGATTGCGTTCCGTAGAAAGCCGCACTGGCCGCAACACCCTGAGCGTGATTGCCAGCGCTTGCCGCGCAAACACCTCGTGATTTTTCCTCATCGTTCAGATTGGAAATACGATTGGCCGCGCCTCGAATTTTAAACGAAAACACTTCCTGTAAATCCTCGCGTTTCAACCAGACATTCCGGCCCAGCGCCTTGGACAGACCCGGCGCAAGTTCGAGCGGGGTCCGCTTGGCCAGATCATAGACATGGGCCGCTTCGATCCGGGCTTTAAGGTCAGCCAGATTTACAGAGGAGCTAGCTGACATGAGGCGCTTTCACATGCCGGGCGATCCAGTCTCCGACCTCGGATGTTGATAAAGATCCGCCCAGATCTGCCGTCACATGGCCGCCATAGAGCGCCGCATCAACGGCCGTTTCTATCGCCGCAGCTTCTTTTTCCAGACCAAATGACAGGCGCACCATCCAGGCTGCGGATAAAATCATAGCGAGTGGATTGGCCTTGCCCTGTCCGGCTATATCCGGCGCGCTGCCATGGATCGGCTCATACAGGCCGGTTGTACCGTCTGATAAAGAAGCAGATGGGATAACGCCCATAGAGCCGCAAAGGACAGACGCTTCATCCGTCAGGATATCGCCAAACATATTTTCGGTCAGGACAACATCAAAATCCTGTCCCCGGGTCAGCATATGCATAGTCATGGCATCAACCAATAGGTGGTCAAGCTCGACATCAGGATAATCCGCGGCGACCTCTTCCACGACCCGCCTCCAAAGGCGGCTGGTTTCAAGAACATTGGATTTATCAACAGAGGTCACTTTCTGTTTGCGGCCTTTAGCCAGATCAAAAGCCTTGATCGCAATACGGCGGACTTCGGCTTCGCTATAGCGGCACTCATCATAGGCGCCGAGATTGTCGACACCTTTTTTGCCAAAATATATGCCGCCAGTTAGCTCCCGCATGACGACGAAATCGACGCCTTCAAGATATTCCGCCTTGAGCGGCGCCTTGTCGATCAGGGCCGGATGAGGTTTAGCCGGCCGAATATTGGCATAGAGATTAAGCTCTTTACGCAGAGGCAAAAGCGCCCCTAATTCCGGTCTGTCCGCGCCCTTCAGGTGATCCCATTTCGGCCCGCCAACCGCGCCCAGTAAAATCGCGCCGCTTCGACGGCAAGATCCAAGGGTTTCCGCCGGCAGCGGCTTTAGACCTGCATCAATCGCCGCGCCGCCGATTAAATGTTCATCTACATCAAGAGCGTGCTGAAAGCGCTCGGCAATAGCATCTAGTACATGTAGCGCTGCTGCGCCGACTTCGGGACCAATCCCGTCACCGGGAAGATATGTGAAGCTAATCGTGGTCATGTGTAATTTTCCGCTTACCCTTTGCTTACCCGTGGCCTGATTCAAATGCGCTGATCGCATCGTTCTGAGCGCCCAGATAGCCCATCTCATCGACGCCTTCCATCAAACAGTGACGGGAGAAGGCGTCGATCTCAAACCTATAGGTTCCGCCGTTTTTTGGCAGACGAACTTCTTGTCTCTCCAGATCAATTGTGACCTGTTCACCAGGATGATCGAGCAGCCATTGATGGGCATTTTTTTCGATTACAATGGGAAGAAGCCCGTTTTTGAGGGAATTGCCGCGAAAAATATCGGCGAGTTCACTGCTGATCACAACGCGAAAGCCGTAATCCGTCAACGCCCATGGCGCATGTTCACGGGAAGATCCGCAGCCAAAATTATGCCCGCCGACCAGGATCTGACAATTTCGACTTTCAGCCTGATTGAGCAAATGATCATTGGGCGCGCCGTTGTCATCATAGCGCCAATCATTAAAAGCATGTTTGCCGAGACCGTCCCGGGTTGTCACGGTCAAAAACCGCGCCGGGATAATCTGGTCCGTATCAATATTTGCCGCTGGCAGGACGAGCGTTTTCGAGGTGATGACTTTAATCGGATCAAACGACATCACGCGGCCTCCTCATCTAAAAACGTTCGTGGATCAACCAGAACGCCAGAGATCGCAGCAGCGGCTGCCGTTTCCGGCGATGCTAAAACCGTACGGGCGCCCGGCCCTTGTCTTCCGGCAAAATTGCGATTGGATGTCGAGACGACAAGCTCTCCCGGGGCGGCCTTATCACCGTTCATGGCAATACACATGGAGCAGCCCGGTTCGCGCCACTGCGCGCCGGCTGATGTAAATATTTCATGCAGGCCTTCAGCTTCGGCCTGTATTTTAATCTGTTCAGATCCCGGAACAACGATAGCGATCAAGCCGTCCGGCACTTGACCTCCATCCATAACCGAGGCGGCCGCGCGCAAATCTTCCATGCGAGAATTTGTGCAGGACCCGATAAACACACGGTCAACTTTCAGACCGGCGATTTCCGCTCCGGCTTTGACCTGCATATATTCCAGCGCATCCTCTTCGGCCTTATCAGCGGCGGCCGGAATAAGCGCATCGATCGGCATAGCCATGCCCGGATGGGTTCCATAGGTCACCATAGGACGAATATCTTCGGCCTTCATAAAGACCTCTTTGTCATATACCGCGCCGGGGTCGCTGGCGAGTGAGGCCCAGTCGTCACAGGCAGCCAGATAATTATCAGGCGCAAATTTTCGCCCTTCAAGATAGGCAAAAGTCTTATCGTCCGGGGCAACCATGCCGCAGCGCGCGCCGGCCTCGATGGACATGTTGCAGACCGTCATACGTCCGTCCATACTCATATTTTCAAACACGCTGCCGCGATATTCCAAGGCGTAACCCGTGCCGCCGCCAACACCTATTTCGGCGATAATCGCCAAAATGACATCTTTGGGCGTGACGCCCGGCTGCAGCTCACCGTCAACATGAATAGCCATGGTTTTAGGCTTGCGCATTAAGATACACTGATTGGCTAAAACATGACCGACTTGGGTCGTGCCAATCCCAAAGGCAATCGCGCCAAAGGCGCCATGGGTTGACGTATGACTATCGCCGCAGACAATGGTCATGCCCGGGCGCGTTGCCCCAAGCTCCGGCCCCATCACATGGACAATGCCGCGATTATCAGAATCCCAGCCATGGGTTTCGATGCCGTGTTCCGCAGCATTGGCCAATAATGTCTCGACCTGCTTCTCCGCCTGATCTGTAACAAACGGCCTTGTGCCATCATCGTTTAGTAATGTGGGCGTGGAATGATCAATCGTTGCTAGCGTTAAGTCCGGGCGCCGCACTTTCAAGCCCCGGTCTTTTAGGACTGTAAAGGCCTGCGGACTCGTCACTTCATGAATAAGGTGTAAGTCGATATATATCGTCGCTGGATGAGCATCCGTTTCAGGCACAACCACATGGCGGTTCCAAACTTTGTCGAATAAGGTTTCAGACATGACTTTTCTCTAATGCTGCGCCGCGATTTTTTTCTGGCGGACGGCCCGGCGTTCGATTCGGTTGATCACATCAAGATATGCCTTGGCACCGGCCAGAACTGTATCCGTGCTCGCGCCGCGGCCCTGATAGCTGTCAAATTCGGTTGAGACCTGAACACTGGCCTCGGCCATGGCGTCCTTGCCCTGCGAGACAGATTGCACGGCAAAACTATCCAGATGCAGCGGATGCCCCGTAATTTCCGAGATCGCTTCAAACACGGCATTAACAGGTCCGGCGGCCTCGTTGATTGCTGCTAATTTGCGGCCATCTTCATGGATGAGTTTGACGCTGGCCTGCGGTTGGCGTTTATCATCAGAACCCGCAGACACGTAGAGACTGTCAATCGTCCAGGGTCCCTGCGCGCTGACCGTTTCGCCCATGATCAAAGCCTCGATATCCGTATCAAAGACTTCCTTTTTGGCATCGGCGAGTTCTTTAAAGGCCACGAATATAGATTGCAGCTGATTATCCGATAGTTCAAAACCCAGCTTGGCCGCCCGGTCTTTGAGCGCGGCTCGGCCCGAATGTTTTCCCAGCACAAGATTATCTGTCGAAACGCCGACATCTTCAGGCTTCATAATTTCATAGGTTTCGCGGTTTGCTAAAACTCCGTGTTGATGAATACCGGATTCGTGGGCAAAGGCATTGCGTCCGACAATGGCTTTATTGCGCGGGACAGGATTACCCGTCAGGGTCGCCAACAGTTTCGAGGCGGCGTAAATGCCTTCGGTTCGTATGCCCGTCGATAAGCCGTAAAAATCCTTACGCGTATTAATCGCCATAACAACTTCTTCGGTCGCGCAGTTCCCGGCGCGCTCACCGATCCCGTTTATGGCGCTTTCGACCTGCCGGGCGCCGCCGCGCACAGCGGCCAAGGAGTTGGCAACCGCAAGGCCGAGGTCATCATGACAATGCGCGGAGAATGTGACCTTATCAGCGCCTTCAATTTGCGTAGTCAAAAACGTGAAGAGATCCTGGATCTCCTCTGGCGTCGTATAGCCGACAGTATCGGGGATATTAATCGTGGTCGCGCCGGCTTTAATCGCCGCTTCGACGACGCGCTGCAGATAATCCCGCTCGGTCCGGATCGCGTCTTCGCAGGAAAATTCCACATCGTCCGTATAGGTGCGGGCGAGTTCGACACCGGCCACAGCGCGGCGGACGATCTCATCCTTGCTCATCTTGAGCTTATATTCCCGGTGCAAAGGCGAGGTCGCGATAAAAGTATGGATACGGCCTGAGGCCGCCGGCTTGATGGCCTCGCCGGATACGATGATGTCTTTGTCGTTACAGCGCGCCAGTGAACAGACCGTGCTGTCCTTAATCTCGGTCGCAATGGTGTGAATGGCGTCAAAGTCACCGGGCGATGCGGCGGCAAAACCAGCCTCGATAATATCGACCCCCAGGCTTTCTAGCGCTTTAGCCAGACGCAGTTTCTGGCCGGAGGTCATGGAAAATCCGGGAGCTTGTTCCCCGTCTCTTAATGTGGTGTCAAATATTTTGACGTGATCTGATGGTTTCATGGTCTTACTCAAATAGGTGTGATCTTAGGTGCGTTTCGGTTTTAGATGCGCGCCATAAGTCGGAAGCGGATCTCGCCGCTTCGATAGCCAATATTATTTGAGTCATGCGTGATCATCAGGCGCGTTCCGCCCGTTTGCGGCGTCCGACTTTCTCGGCCGATACCACATTATATAATCGCTCTAATTGCTTGCACAGCGTATCCAGATTGCGCGGCCCGCCAATGTCTTCAATCCGGACAAGCAGATCAAAATCGCCATCAACGCGCTGCGTACAGTGCACTTCCCGGTAATCATAGCCCCGCCGCTCAATCACGCCCAGCGCCCGGATCAATGTCCCGGAGACATCATGAAGCACAATTTTGAGCATGCCGGAGACACCCGATGGCTCAAAGGTTTTATCGCGTTGTAGTTCAGACATTATCGGCCGCCTGTTTGCTGTTTTTAAAAAGAATATAAATCCCGAGCACCTGCAGGATGACGAAAATTCCCACTCCGGGCACGATGTGATCTTTGGCAATACCAAAGCCAAGCGCCACAAAGGACAAGATCAAAAAATGGGCGGCTATGAAGAGTTTCATGCTTTTTCCCAAATTGGCCGAATATTGTCAGCGACAACGAGAAAAAATAGCGAAGCCATTAAGAGCATGGAAGCCACTAATGCAGCATGCAGGACACTAATGAAAAATTGAAAATAGCCACCCTCATTTATGAACTGGAAACAATAGAAAATTCGGTAGAGGAAACCCGGTACAATTATAGTAATTGAAGTGGCTGCTAGCCGGATCAGAGTTCGCCTGATCCCTTCTAATGTAACTTTATTCCGTACAAAATTTTCCACTTACCGCTCCATCATATCGGCATTGGAACGTCCCGGCGGGACAAGCGGCCAGACATTTTCATAGGTGTCGATTTTGACATGCATCAGGATCGGGCCTTTGGCGGCCAAAAGACGATCGATACCGGCATCGACTTCATCACCCCGCGTGACAGTGAAAGCGTCGATCTGAAATGCTTTGGCCACTTTGGCAAAGTCAGGATTATCGTCGAGATTCACTTCGGAATAGTTTTGATCAAAGAAGACTTCCTGCCACTGGCGCACCATGCCCAGCGCCGAATTATCCAGCAGCACAATTTTAACCGGAATGTCATAGCGGAATAATGTCGCGAGCTCTTGAATATTCATCATGATAGAGCCGTCGCCGGACACTGTAATGACCGTTCTGTCGGGCGCGCCTAATTTAGCGCCAAGACCAGCCGGCAGGCCAAAGCCCATCGTGCCCAGACCGCCTGATGTGATGTGGTCTTTGGGGTCATCAAAATAGCAGTGCTGCGCGACCCACATCTGGTGCTGACCGACATCACAGGTAAAGATCGCACTATCATCAGCCCGGCGTGATAGATCATGTAAAAGCTTCGGTGCATAGACACCGCCAGATTTCATGGATGTAATCGGAGACTTATAATCCCAGGCATGTTCCGTCCGTCGATCATAGCACAGCTTGCGCCATTCATCACAATCTGACCGTCCGGGATTAAGCGCCGCGAGATTTTTCTTCAGGGAACCGTCCAGATAGACATCGGTTGCTCGCAGCTTGTTAATCTCCGCCACATCAATATCCATATGGATGACCTTGGCATTGGGCGCGAAAGTATCGAGTTTGCCAGTGGCGCGGTCATCAAAGCGCGCACCCGCAACGATTAAAAGATCACATTCCTGCACGGCATAATTGGCAGCTTTAAGCCCATGCATACCAAGCATGCCGAGGAAATTAGGGTGGTCGGAATCCACAGACCCCAGACCTTTTAAGGTCGACACGACGGGAATGTCCGTGCGCTTGACAAGTTCGCGAAGCTCTTTCACGCCGTCGCCCTGGGCAATACCGCCGCCAATGTAAAATAGGGGCTTCTCCGCAGCTTTAATCAGCGCTTCTGCCTTTTCGATATATTCGCTTTGACCCATTTCCGGTTTGACTTTGGGATAAGGCCTCCAGCGGTGCCGCTCTGTGGTCACGGCATTGGCGACGTCTTTGGGAAGGTCGATCAAAACCGGCCCAGGTCGGCCTTCTGCCGCGATGAAGTAAGCTTCGGCAACCATGCCGGGTATATCCGCGGGATCACGGGCAATATAAGAGTGTTTGACGATGGGCAAAGTAATGCCGAAGATATCAACCTCTTGAAAAGCGTCCGTCCCCATCAGGTTTGACGGCACCTGGCCTGTCACAAAAACTGTTGGCACACTATCAAGATAGGCATCAGCTATGGCCGTCACGAGATTAGTCGCGCCCGGTCCTGATGTGGCAAAAGCGGTTCCGACCCGGCCTGTGGCGCGGGCATAACCGATTGCGGCCATTCCGCATCCCTGTTCATGACGGCACAGAATATGGCGAAGCTTGGTATTGGGCAGTACATCATAAACCGGCATGATGGCACCGCCCGGATAACCAAAGATCGTGTCCACACCCTGCCGCTCAAGCGCTTCGAGCAGGAGCTGTGCACCCGATTTGGGTTCGCGGTCCTCCAGAACCTGAGTGTCTTGTTTGGCAAATTGTGTGGCTGTGGTCATTATACTTCCCTGTCACGCCCTAACGGGCCGCTGCTCGCCTTTTTTGGTTTCTAGTTCTTCTCTTTGTCGACAATTTTATTGGCCGCAATCCACGGCATCATATCGCGTAGCTTTTCACCGACCTGTTCAATCGGGTGCGCTTCCATATTCCGGCGGCGGGCATGCATGGACGGATATCCGAGTGCCCCTTCCTGGATGAAGCTTTTGGCATAATCACCGTTTTGAATATTCTTCAGCGCTGTCCGCATGGCTTCGCGAGAGCTTTCATTGACGACCGCTTCACCGGTAACATATTCGCCATATTCAGCATTATTACTGATCGAGTAATTCATATTGGCGATGCCGCCTTCATAAATCAGATCGACGATCAGCTTGGTCTCGTGCAAACATTCAAAATAGGCCAGCTCCGGCGGATATCCCGCTTCGGTCAGAGTCTCAAAACCCATTTTGATCAGCTCGACAATTCCACCGCAAAGGACGGACTGCTCGCCGAACAGATCCGTTTCGGTTTCGTCTTTAAATGTGGTGTGGATGATGGCTGTGCGACCGCCGCCAATCGCAGAGGCGTAAGACTTGGCTAGCTCCAAAGCGTGACCGCCATTGGCATCCTGGGCAATCGCGATCAGATCGGGAATACCCCGGCCATTGACAAATTCATTGCGGACTGTGTGGCCAGGCGCTTTGGGGGCGATCATGATCACATCGAGATCTCGGCGCGGGGCAACCTGACCGTAGTGAATGGCAAAACCGTGACCAAAGGCCAAAGCCGCGCCATCTTTGATGTTCGGTTCAATGTCTTCGCGGTAGATCTTGGCTTGTAGCTCATCCGGTGTCAGCACCATGACGACATCCGCGCCTTTGACAGCATCAGCAGTCGCTTTTGAGTCAAGCCCGTCAGCCTTGACTTTCTTATTGGTCGAGCTGTCCGGACGCAGACCCACAACAACATCAACGCCGCTGTCTTTCAAGTTTAGCGCATGGGCGCGGCCCTGTGAACCGTAACCCAAAACCGCGACTTTCTTCTTTTTGATAATCGAAAGGTCGCAATCCTTATCGTAATAAATATCGAGAGACATATTTAATTTCCTACTGTTTAGTCTTCATATGGGAATGAGGTGACAGCCCCTTTAGAGGCTGAGCCAACGAGTTTGGCAAATTTTGCATAAGCGCCGGAGACATCCCGCGGCAGTGATGGTGTCCAGCCCTGCGCGCGCGCCGCCAGATCAGCATCAACATTAATCGTCTGGGCTTCAACATCGATCGTGACCACATCGCCGTCCTGGATAAATCCAATCGGGCCGCCGCGCGCCGCTTCTGGCGCCACATGGCCGATGACAAATCCATAAGATGCGCCTGAGAAACGGCCATCTGTAATCAGGGCCACATGGTCCGCCAGGTTCTGCCCGACCAGCGCCGCTGTAACCGCCAGCATTTCGCGCATGCCGGGGCCGCCCGCCGGACCTTCATTTTTAATGATAACAACATCGCCTTTTTGGATGCCGTTATTTTGCACGACTTCAAAACAGGCTTCTTCTGAATCAAAGACACGGGCCGTGCCTTTAAAATAGAGCGCGCCATGTCCGGCCAGTTTGACCACGCAGCCTTCAGGCGCCAGATCACCATATAAAATGCCGTAGCCGCCGCGCGCCTTCACCGGATCTTCAAAGGTACGGACAACATCCTGACCCTGAGTTTCCTGGCCGTTATCGATCTCTGTGAACAGGCTTTGCCCCGTGACCGTCGGGCTATCGGTAATCCGGCCATCAGCCTTGAGGCGCTGCCCGATCAAAGCAGACCCGCCTGCCGCATAAAGATCAAAGGCCATATATTTTCCGCCCGGCTTAAGATCGCCAATCACGGGGGTTGAGCGGGAAATATGATCAAACGCATCTATGTCAAAATCTTTCACGCCCGCCTCGCTCGCAATTGCCAGCAAATGCAGAATCGCATTTGTCGATGCCGCTGTTGCCGATAATGCAATCGAGGCATTCATGAGCGCGTCTTTGGTGATGATTTCGCGCGGAAGGCGGTTCGTCTTGACGCAGTCCACGACCAGCTCTCCGGCTTTAAAGGCGGCCGCGTTTTTATCCTCATGGACAGCAGGAATATCATTGGCGCCCATGGGTGACAGACCCAAAAATGTCATGGCCATCGCCATGGAATTGGCCGTAAACTGACCGCCGCAAGCACCCGCGCCGGGGCAAGCCGCTTTTTCAATATCTTTAAGCTCGGCGTCATCAATGATCCCGGCAGCGCAAGCGCCGACCGCCTCAAACACGTCCTGAACCGATAAATCTTTGCCCTTATGATGTCCCGGCATAATCGACCCGCCATACAGCACAACGCCCGGAATATTCATTCGGGCCAGCGCCATGCCGGCGGCCGGAATAGTCTTGTCACAGCCCACCAGAATAATGACCCCGTCAAGAGAATGGCCTCTGACGGCCAGCTCAATGGAATCGGCGATAACTTCACGCGACATCAGTGAGGCCCGCATACCGTCACTGCCCATGGTGATGCCATCGGATACGGCAATGGAATTAAAATCGACAGGGGTTCCGCCGGCGGCGCGTATCCCGGCTCTGACAGGAACTGCCAGCTTATCCAGATCCATATTGCACGGGCCCATATTGGTCCACGTATTGAAGACCGCGATGATCGGACCTTCAAAATTGGCATCATCCATACCCGATGCGCGCAGCATAGCCCTCGCAGCCGCCCGGCTGGGACCTTTGACAATGGCGTCGCTTCGTTTGCTCATTTCAAACACTCTTCCATAAAAAAACCCGCTTCCTGGAGAAGCGGGTCATATCAGCCTTATTTAAGCCCTAGGTCCCGCTAACTCCGCTCACAATAAGGAGCACCACGAGGAGTAGCACAGACACAAGCATAACGTTCACAGACTGGACATTCGTCCGTGTGGCTACCTTTATTTTGGGTGCGTTATGTTCTCTTGGGTCGCGCATCTTGGCCTTAAAATAAATTCAGATAGCCTTAAGACAAAGTTTTAAGTGGGAATCAAGCAAAAAATTGTCGCGCGCGCCCGGAAAAATCATGGGTTCGCGAAAAAAGTTTTTAAATATACTCACGGCATGGAAAATAATTCGAAAAATTACTCAAAAACCTCCCCTTCATGCTCATTCCACCAAGATTCCTGACCATATTATCGCTAATATCGGTTTTCTGACGGGGCGTGTCTTGGCGTTTCGCCTCGCTATAGCTTTCCAAGCACTTCAATATCACCATCGACCCATTTAAAGGTCATGGGCGAGAGCAAATTGAAATTATCGTCCCAGGTGGCGTTGACAAGCATTTTGGCCGCGGTCATTTGTTTGTGGAAGCTGGGCTCGAAGACAAAGAGCTGATCCTTGCGCGGCAGGGCAAACAAAAACTCTGATCCATGGCGACGTTTCAGGATCTGCCAAAACTCGGGCAATAAGGCCATGCCGCTGGTGAGCAGCGGGTTATCCCTCACATAGTAAAGATGCATGACCTGTTGCGAACTGTCACAGACAAGGCGGGGCAATTGTTTTTGCAGATTTTGCAAAGCCAGCTCGCCCAGAGCCTTGGCCGAATGCACGTCAATTGTAGCGGTCTCCAGATCTCTTAAGGACAGCGCCTGCAGGGAGTCCGGATTGTCAGCCATATAAAGGATGTGAAGATCGCCATGAAAGGGCGCGGATAATATATCCGGGTTTTGCGTTTTGACTTGCTCTATATAGTCAGCGCTTCTTAAAGCCGGATAGACTTTATCGCGGGTGAGAATTGCATCCTGGCTTTGGGAGCCGGCAAAAGCTTTGATATAGCGAGACACAGACGCGTCAATGTCGATTTCATTATAGGCACGAATCTGGCCCGCGAGATTGGTAATATCAAGCCTTGCCAGTTCTGCCTTATTGTCTGAGGCGCAAATAATGGCCGGATCATCAGCATCTGCCGAGAACTCAAGCTGCGGACAATTTTGTCTCAATTCGTGGATGACCCGTTCCCTGAGCGTTGCATCTATGGGTAATTCGGATGTAGCGGGCCCGGACCGCTTCCGTCCCAATAGCTTTTTCAAAAATGACATGACGCAACATTACGAATAATTTCTGCGCCCGCAAAGCGATTTTGATAAACTTATTCTAATCGTTCAAAGGCGGTTTCCAGATCAGAAATCAGATCGTTAATTTTTTCCATACCCACAGAGATTCGAATGAGATTGTCTTTAATGCCTGCCTTGCGCCGCGCCTCTGGAGCCATGCCAGCATGGGTCATTATGGCGGGCTGACAGATCAGGCTTTCTGTCCCGCCAAGCGAGGCAGCCAGCGAAAAGAGTTCCAGATGACACAGGAAGTCTTTGGTCGTCGAAAGCTCACCTTTGATTTCAAAAGAGAGCATGGCGCCAGGCCCCGATTGTTGACGGCGGATAATCTGAGCCTGCGGATGATTGGCCAGACCCGGATAATAGACCCGATCAACCTGATCATGGCTGGTCAGAAACGCCGCCATCACGCGGGCATTGTCTTCTTGAATATCCATACGAGCCGGCAGGGTGCGCATGCCGCGAATGGTCAGCCAGGCATCGAAAGGGCCGCCCGTCAGCCCAGCGCAATTGGCCCACCACCTCAGACGCTCGGCGAGCTCCGCCGTATTGGCGATGATGCAGCCGCCGACTACATCGCTATGACCGTTGATATATTTTGTGTTGGAATGGACAACAATATCACAGCCCAGATCGAGTGGTTTTTGCCGGACAGGTGACAGAAATGTATTATCGCAAACGGAGAGCGCGCCGACCTCTCGCGCCATCGCCGCAATCATTTGAATATCGACAATACGCATAAGCGGGTTGGACGGCGTTTCGATAAATACCATTTTAGGCCCAAGCGCCATTGCGGCTTGGAGAGCGTTCTCATCACCTTGGTCGACAAATTCAACGCGGATGCGGTTTTGCAAAGCTCTGTGTGTGAACAGTCTGTGCGAACCGCCATAACAGTCATGCGGCGCAATAATCAGATCCTCGGCATTGAGCAGATTCAGACACAAATCAATCGCAGCCATGCCGGAGTTTACAATCTCCCCGCCTTTACCGTTCTCCAGTTCGACAAGCGAGTTTGTGAGAAGCTCTCGGGTCGGGTTTTTGGTTCGGCCATAGTCAAACTGTCCCTTGGTCTCGCAATCGGGCCAAATAAAAGTGGACGATGTATGGAGCGGCGGGGCCACAGCCCCGGTTGACGGGTCCATGCCGATCCCGGCTTGAACGATGCGCGTTTGGTCTGATTTTTTGGTCATGTTTCTTCCCTGACCTCACTCACCCCGCTACAAAGCGGAGCCCAGGCCATTATGGGTACGGGCGTTTTCCGAGATGAGCGGAAATTCGGCAGTAAAGTCACAATAACCTCCCGCAAAACTCTTCTAGCTTGGGGCCCATCATATCAAATTCCTTAAGGAAAGCGTCATGACCAAACAAAGACGTAAATGTATAAAGCTCGGACGGCCCGGCCAGACGGTCGCGCAGCTCTCGCATATCTGGCAGCGGCGCAAGTTGATCGGAGATAGCGGTCATTAACAGAGTAGGCGTTGTGATATTTTCCGGGGTGATGCGGTGCAGATCAATGCTCTCGGATAGTAATAGGAACCGCTCGGCATCCATGCGTTCGGCGAAAGCATCGCCGCGCGACCCCAAATAGTCACAAATGTCAAACATGGACGGTTCGGTCGAAGTCTCATCCAGTGCAAATCTGTCGGCAAATTCCTCCGCCGTTCGGTAAGTGGTCATCGCCAGCTCCCTAGCCAGTTTCAAGCCCTCCTTGGGGACGCCGGCGGCCATGGCAACCCGCACCATGCGGCGCTGAATGCCGCGCCAGGCGACGCCAATGGGATAAGGACGATGCGACGCGCCGATGATGATGAGGTTTGAAACGCGCTCCGGGAATTCTTCGGCAAAGGCCAGCGCCGTCATCCCGCCATAAGAGGAGCCTTTCATGGCGGCGACAGTTTCAATATTCAAATGATCACAAAGCTTTTTCAGCCGCCGGGCCTGATCCCGGGTCGTGATCACTTTGGGCAGGTCCTCCCGTTCATTTGCAGGTGCAAAATCATAGCCAAGAACTTGAAATTTGCTTGTATCAATGGGCCCGCCAGGGCGCACCATAGGCGACCACCAGCCTTTGTCACGTATGGGATCATCAGCGACGTAACGGTCAGCGGAAATCCCGCCCATCACAATAATCACCGGCGCGCCGTCAGGCCCGTAGAGCCGTCCGCGGACGATGTCATTTTCAATAACGCCGCCGCGCTCTAGCGGCGTATTCCCAATGTCAAAGCTGACGTCACGCGCCATAATAATCTCCGCACGATGCCAATCCCGACAAAGCCTTGGAAGATGGAGAGGAAAGATACGAATACTCGCTCTCTCATCTTCCGGCTATGGCCGCAGGATTTGGCACCTTTGTGTGATCACAAGGTTGCCCCGACGTCAAAGGGCCTGTCCCTCAGTCGGTCTTGATGAGTGCGCGTTCTATGACGGAGAATTCAAGACAGGTCAAGCACGGTTAGGCGT
>JAHDDC010000020.1:11461-23574 GCA_020629545.1 Hellea sp. | reverse complement strand
TTTATGACGATTACTGACGCGCAGGCGGATATGCGCCGAGCCCATTATGGCGGCGGACCGGGTGCTTTAACGTCAGGTTTGGTCTGGTTGCTGGCTGGCAGCTTGCTACTATTATGGGAGCAGGACAAGGCCATTATCGCCTTTTTGATCGGAGGAATGTTTATCTATCCGGTCAGTACAGTCATTACCCGGATGCTGGGACGCTCGGCCCAACATGATAAGTCAAATCCCCTGGCCCCATTGGGCCTTGAGACAACGTTTATGATGCTGCTCGGCATTGCCGTCTCCGCCGCACTCTATTTGCAGGAGCCGCTCTGGTTTTTCCCGGCCATGCTGTTCATTATTGGCGGACGCTATCTGACATTTGCGACGCTTTATGGGATGAAAACCTATTGGCTTCTCGGCGGACTTCTCGCGCTTGCAGGTTATCTCGTCTATGCGAAAAACCTGCCCATAGAATCCGGCGCATTTCTAGGTGGTCTAGTCGAAATCATATTTGCCTTTATTCTAATGCGTGCGGTACCGAACTAAAGCCTTGAATCTAGGAGATCGTCCGACCGCCATCTCACCCAATATCCTGTTCATTTGCATTACCTTCCGTTAATCTCAATTTAAACGCTATCTGTTAGGCCCATAAACATGGGACGCTTACTTTATACTTTCATTGGAATCATTGCCGTGCTGGGCGTAGTTTTCGTCTTCTTAACAGGCGATGCCGGTAAAAATATTCGCGACGAACTGGCCTATAAAATGGCGGAAAGCGGCCAATATAAAATTGCCGCGAGACTTTATTCATTCTCCGCCGCTGGCGGCGATCTGACAGCGGCGAATAATATGGCAGCTTTGCAATACCACATCATGCGTTATGACAATGATAGCGATGGCAGCAACTGGAAAGCTGCGGGTCAAAAATTTATGCCGGTCTTTGAAGATTTGGCCCGCAAGGGGCACGCCGCATCGGCCTATAATCGGGGCCTGTTCGACCTGGCCTGTTCGTCTCGCAAAACCTGTTACAAGACCGGAAAAGAATTTTTCCGTCAGGCCGCAGAGGCAGGAGATCCGATGGCTCCCGGCGCGCTGGCGGTTCACTTGACGACAAAATCCTCTCATCCTGACTCCCGCGATAAGGACAAATATTTGCGCGCCGCGGCCGATGCGGGGGACCGCGATGCGGCCTATATATTGGCCAGCAAGATGAAGAACAGCGATGACGCTGAAGCGCTAAAATATGCCGATATAGCTGCACAAGGCGGGGCCTCTTACGCGCAAGAGCTTCGCGGAAAATTCTTTGACCAACCTGATTTCGCGCAGTGGTTGGCCCGCGCCGCTGAACACCCGGAAAACCCCAGAGCTTCCGCCGCCAGCTTACTGGCCTATCTCTATCGACAGGGCGAGAGAGGCTTGCCGCAAGACTTTCAACAGGCTCGGTACTGGTATGGAAAAGCTGTCGCGACGGACGCCAAGCACAAACACATTCTTCAGATTCGCAAGGATGGATTTCGGTGGCGGGCTCCTGACCGGGGCTATGTCAAGAACTCGAGCCAGAGTTACCACGCGGCCTATAATCTGGCGATTATGGAATATATGGGGATTGGCGGAAAGCCTGATATGAAACGGTTTGAAAAACTAATGCGTCACGCTGCTAAAGATAAAATCAATGACAGCCAACTCATCCTGATGCAGCTCAAACAACGGCGACACCCCATCAGCGAGGCCAGCTTTAAGCGTCAACAGGCCGAGTGGGTTTATGAGCGTATGGGCAAGCGCAAAAACCGCCTAGTGCCTTTGGTTGCGAAACAGGTAGAGGCCGGAAATTTGCGTTTTGTCAGCTTTCTGGAGATTGCCGATTGGGTCGAAAATGACAGGTTGGGTAGTCCCGTATCAGGCCATGATCACTATCGGCGGTTTCGCGAAAACCCTTATGACTTTATTTTTCAAGAAACCTTTTACGTGGACAAAACCCTAAATCTGCCCCGCGACATGTTTGGTCAACAATCCGGGAATTTTATCTTTGCCCCCGGGCTGTCCGTCCCCCGGCACCGTAACCACAATACGATTTATCAATTAAAATAAGCATCGTCAGCCACCGCAGATTACGCCCGCGCCTCCGTCAACATGCAATCTTGCTCTGACGCCGCGTTCATCTTATAGTTTCCTATGCCCGGTCTTATCGCTACCGCCTTGCCTGTCGACTATAATATGCCATCGGGGTTGGAGGCGGCTTTAGTCCTGATTTTGGTGACGCTGGGGGTCGTTAAGATAACCGCCTTGCTATGGACGCGCCGCAGAAAGTTTTGGGCCTTATGTACTGTCCTGACAGGATTTGGTCTTTTGTGTTTATACTTGGTGACAGATCCCGATAGTTTGTTTTTATCGGCTCGGCACGGCTTGTTGACTGGACTTAGAATTCTGAATTTGGTGTTTTACATTCTGGCAGGGCTCTTTGCGATCTGGATGATTGTCGATTGGTTTCGGCCAAGGACATAATGCCCGCTACCAATCCTCCCTATACACTCGTTTTTCCCCAATCCAGTTGGGGATGAGAGGTGGTGGTTAAGCCCATAAAGCCTCTTTTCATCTTCTTCTTTGACTGACGATCAAACTCGCTTAGAACAGCGTAGAAAGCGAGGGACTATGGATAATATTAAGGCCTATGCAGCCATGGAACCGGGCGGGACGCTGGAGCCTTTTACCTATGACCCCGGCCCACTGGCGCCAGATCATGTGGAGATTGATGTGATCGCCAGCGGCCTGTGTCATTCCGATATTTCTATGCTGGACAATGCCTGGGGTATTTCGCGCTTTCCGCTGGTTGGCGGACACGAAGTGACCGGACGCATATCCAAGCGAGGCGAAGCGGTTACGCATTTGGACATTGGACAGGTGGTGGGTCTGGGCTGGATATCCCAGAGCTGCGCCCATTGCCAAACCTGCACGGGCGGAGATCAGCATCATTGCCAGTCCATTCGTCCGACCATTGCCGGGCGGCATGGCGGGTTCGCCAACAAAGTGCGCGCGCAGGCGATGTGGGCCCTGCCTTTGCCTGATGGACTTGATCCCAAAACCGCCGGGCCGTTATTTTGCGGCGGGATTACGGTTTTCTCCCCGATTTATGAACTTGGTCTTAAACCGACGGATCGCCTCGCCGTCATTGGCATAGGCGGGCTTGGGCATTTAGCCTTGAAGTTTGGCCGGGCCTGGGGCTGTGACGTTACAGCCTTCACAAGCACGATCGACAAGACAGATTCACTTCTGGAGCTTGGCGCCCATCACGTCGTCAACTCCCGCGATAAAGAGGCCATCAAGGCCCTGCGCGGGCAGTTTGACATGGTGATATCGACCGTGAATGTGAATTTGCCCTGGCACAATTATATCGCAGCTTTGGCTCCGAAGGGACGGCTTGTACAGGTTGGTATTCCTCATGAGCCCATGTCCGTGCGGGCGGGATCATTGATAGCCGGTCAGAAATCCATTTATGGATCCGATACAGGCTCTCCGGCGACCCTGATGAAAATGCTCGAATTTTGCGCTCGCCATAATATCACGCCGGAAATAGAAAGTTTCGCCATGTCCGATATAAACGCGGCGATCGCCCGGCTTAAGTCAGGTCAGGCCCGCTACCGCATCGTCTTAACATCTGATGAGCCATAACTCGGGTTGAGCCGGGTTAAATTCTCATGCCATGCGCGAGCCATTGGGGACGGGCTGACCGACATCAATGAGGACGATGTGACCATTTTCATCGGCAAAACCGAGGGTCAGGACTTCGGAGAAAAAATTGGCGATCTGGCGGACCGGGAAGTTTATCACCGCCGCGACCTGCCTCCCGATCAGATCGGCTTTGCTGTAATGATGTGTAATCTGGGCTGAGGACTTTTTGACCCCAATCACCGGCCCGAAATCAATGCTCATTTGATAGGACGGTTTGCGGGCTTTGGGGAAATCATCCACGGTCAGAATAGTCCCGATCCGGATATCGACTTTCAAAAATTCATCAAAACTGATTTCGGCGCAGCGCGGGGCTTCTGGCGAAAAATCCATATGCATTATAGGCTCCTAATTTAAAATCGATATGCCAATCAGAATTGCCAAAAGCCCCGATGCCGTCGTGATACAGCCCGCGAGAATAGCCGCGCCAATTTCAAACCCGGCGACTTTCTGGGCTATTCTGATATCCATTAAAAGCGTGCACATATAGATAAAAAAGGCGACTGAATTGACCATCATAAAGGGAAGGATACCCGCCAGGGTCAGGGCAAATAAAGCGGCCACGATCAGAGCCGCAAAAAACAAGGACCAGTGCCGCACGACGACCCAGGCGTTGAAGTTTTCGGTTTTGTTAAACAGGCTCGACAAAATAAAGGCGCTTACGGGGAACATGAAACCATAGATCAGAATAATGATAAAAAAGGCTGCGGCCGGAAAGGCTTGCGCCTCGCCGGACAATAATTCACGCTGTTTCAAAACCGCTGCCGCGCAGATGTAAAATAGGGGAATTGATAAAAACAGCGCTATAAAACTGTGCTGAAATCCTCTGGGGGACACATCAAAATGTTCCGGCCATGACGGGTTCAGACCAAGGACTTTCAGACAGCCGGAAAACAGCACCGCCAGATTCACGAAAAATAGCTCCGCAACATTTCCGAATAAATCTCCGTCAACGTGTGAATATCGGCGACATCTACCCGTTCATTGACCTGATGGATCGTCGCGCCGACTAGACCGAACTCCACGACCGGGGCGTAATGGGTGATATAGCGCGCATCGGATGTACCGCCCGACGTGGAAAGCTCGGGCTTACGGCCTGTGACTGTGGTGACCGCGTCTTGCACAAGGTCGGTAAAATTACATGGCGTGGTTAAAAAGGCTTCGCCAGTGACCCGTAGATCGGCCTCGATCTCGCCGTCAAAGTCTTTTTCGATCGCCGCGACTTCCTTGCGAATCCAGGCCTTGAGATCATCGCCCTTATGCTCGGTATTAAAGCGGATGTTAAACTGGGCTCGCGCCGTCTCGGCGATTACATTATGGGCGGCATTTCCGACATCAATTGATGTGACCTCCAGATTGGACGGCTGAAAGAAATCATTGCCGCTATCCAGATGACGCGCCTGTAGCGCTGTTAGCAGGCGGATCAGAACCGGCACGGGGTTGCTCGCCCGGTGCGGATAGGCAACATGGCCCTGTTTGCCGCGCACCACCAGCTTGGCATTGAGCGATCCGCGCCGTCCGTTTTTGATCATATCGCCGAGCGCGTCTGGGTTAGTCGGCTCTCCGACCAGACAATGGTCTATAATTTCACCGGCCTCGGTGATGGCTTTTAAGAGCTTATCCGTCCCGTTCACGGCCGGGCCCTCTTCGTCCCCTGTGATCAGAAAGCTGATCGAGCCGCTGGGTGTCCAGCCGCTTTCGAGCAAATTGATCACGGCGGCCATGAACGCCGCGATTGATCCTTTCATATCGGCCGCGCCGCGCCCCCACAAAACGCCGTTTTCTATCTCGGCGGCAAAAGGCGGCTTGTCCCATTTTCCGGCCTCGCCGACCGGCACTACATCCGTATGACCAGCATAGCAAAAATTCGGGGACGCACGGCCCAGCCGGGCATAGAGATTGTCCACTTTATCCTCGCCCGAGCCAAACGGATAGCGCGTACACACAAACCCCAAAGGCGTCAGATATTGCTCCAGCACATCCAGCGCACCCGCATCCAGCGGCGTCACTGAAGGTTTCCGGATCAATTCCTGCGCCAATGTGACGGGATTAATAGCGGTATCAAAAGCGGACGTACTAGGCATAGCAGGCTTAAAGCCGTTATCCGGAAAAAGTGCAAGAGCCCGTCGCGGGAAAGCAGGGACGGACAGAGCTAAAATAAAACCCTGAGGTTCGGCCGGAACCGCGATATGTCAGAACCCCGATCCAGTGGGGGATGAGCGAATTGAGGTCGCGGAATAAATGGCGGCCGGGCGCGGCCTAGCTGGTCGGGGCGCCGGTTGCCCAGATCAACCCGATAAACAGGCCTTTAAATCTTGGCAATAATAAAAGGCTGAGCCCCAGCCCGAGCCCGCACAGAATAGTATAAGGTGCCCAGCCTGGTAGCTCCGTCCGAAAGACCAGGAGATGAAAAACCGGCGCCAGCACATGCAGCACGACTAGCATGGTCGCCCAAGCCGGGCCGTCATCAGCGCGAACCTCGCTCCAGGGCTGCGCGCAAGATGTGCAAGCTTCCACGGGTTTCAGATAGGCGCGAAATAAAGGCGCCGCATTACAATTCGGGCAGCGCATTCGAAAGCCGCGACTCATGACTGTCTTTTTGCTGAGTTTAAAATCCATGCGGTTTGTTACAATTTTCTGCGGCCGCTTTACATGCTGCCAAACGTCTCATGCGCTGCGATTTAGATTAATGTTTAGATTGCTCTAGATCTTAGAAGTAGTCCGCTTACGTTTGGCTCGATCTCAACCTCGGTTGCCTTCATTCGGTTTTTGAAATCGTGCCAAATCACAGAGTTAGATTTGTCAGTGTTTTTTTGCGGTTGCAAAAAACCAATGCTTACAGATTGAGTCGAAAAGTTAGTTCTTAACCCATGCTCCGTTTTGTTCCGTTTGGCGTTGTGCTTCGAAATGGTCGCCTTCATGACGTAAGAAATGTTAGTTGCGGGCGTTTGCCCTAAGTTTTCAACAACAGCGCTTCCAGAAAGCTTAAAAAGCCCGTTAGATGCCTTAAATTTCTTCGTCTTGTAGACGGTGAATTTTGCCGACTTGAAAGTTACATACGCTCGCGATTGTGCGTGTCCGATGTCACGCGTTACTTCAACTGTATCTTGCGCGGCAATAGTTGTTTTCTTTGCTTCTTCAAGCGTATCTGATGCGGCCTCAACCGCTTTCCCTTTTATATCGGCTTGTAAGTCTGTTACAGATTTGCGAGCTTCAATCAGGTCGCTGGATAATCTGGCGCGTTTATCAATCAGGGCATTTACGGCGAATTGTGACATGAAAAGACTGTATCACATCGGCGTTTTAAATGTTCCTGCGTTTGATACATAAGTCCGGGTTTGAGTGTTTTTTTTGCGTCAGACCGGATTGGGTGCGCACCTCAAATATATTCCAGTTATTTTGATGAAATTTTAATTGGGCCTCTGAGCTTTAATTCATTTGGAGGAGAATACGAAGCCGAGCCCATTATCCCGCCAATCGGGACAGCTGTTTCATAGATTTCAGACAACATCATGGCGGTTTGCCTGTCATATCGGTGGGTTAGATATTTAATGCACGTTTCCATGGTTTCAGGCTCGCCATGAACGGCAGGGGCCTTTAAGATAGTCACATCAGATTGGTAGAGAGCGGGTTTGGTTCGCGCAAAATCTGCTATGGGTTTGACCCGGGTCCAAGGCTCATGCCCTAAGTCGAATTTAGTGCCATTTGGCCCTATGATTGCGTATTCAAAATGCGCTTTTGTTTTCTTTCCACTTGTTATCCGGCAGGATCTTTCAATTTGAGTGATGTCCGAAACTTCAAAGGAAACTTCTGTTGTTGACAGATAGGGGTTCTTTACAAATTTTCCATCCGCTTGCCATTCATACCAGTAAAGATCAAACCGGAAGAAGATAACAAAAATGGCGACAAAAAAAGCCGCGAGACCAAAAACCTTTTTATTAGGCCGGTTAAATATTTTTGTGACGATGTCTTCTACGTCTCCGCCCTGAGCATTTATGTCTATCTCGTTGCGATAGTGTAAATGCAGGATATCTTCACAAATATCCAAAGATGTTCGCTCGCCTGGAATGAGCTGGCCCCATCCTAATTGGTAAACCAGAAACCGCTTAAACAATGGATTTCTTTTCGCAACAATGATGTAAATGACCGTCGCTATCATAAGGCCTGCCGGCACCGCTAACACGCCCGCAAAGGAAAAATCTGTGCGCGCAAAAACGTAGTCAGAGGTTTCAGGAATTCGGTCTAATATCTTGTGGCGGAGTATTTGATATAATAGCCAATATAAGCCTACCGTTATTGCCGTTGAGACAATAAATACGAGCGTGTTATTTCCAAATATCTTGTATTGATCAGGATATTCCGTTTCTAACACGTCATCCCAAATAACTCGCGCTTTACTTTGAATTTTAGAATATTGTTCGGCCGAAAGTTCGCGCCCATATCCGGGTGTTTTTATTTTGTTGTAGGCAGTTCGCATCCAATCCAATGCGAAATAACTGATCCCCATAAAAACCAGATACAAAATCGGTTTTAGAATAAAAATCACGATTTCCACTCGTCACCCCACGCTTATTGTGTTCAAGCATAAGGCTTTGGGCTTTATTTTTCGTGAAGAAGTTGTGTTTGAGACGGAACTTGGAGATGAAATGCGGCTGTTTCTGAAGCCTTTTCAGATCCCCGTTTTCACGGGGATGAGCGGATTTGGGGGTTTGGCGGGGATGAGCGGAGCGGGTTACAAAACATTTACAGTAATTCTGATTTTTTTATGACATCTTCCGCATATGGTTTCAAAACGGACCAGCCTTCATAAGCGCATCTGGCCCATTTTTCTATTTCCACCTCGTGAAGTGTTGAGTCAGATTCGAAAATATCCTTAACCGTAATCTTGAACCCCAGAGGTCTCCCAGGCAATGGATCAAATGATTGGCCAGATAAAATTTTTAAAGCGTTTCTCGCGTCTAAATGCGTCTTACGATAGGCAAAGATAAGGTGCAGGGAAATAAAATGTATTCGGACGGATTGAAAGGCCCTGCGGTCATCCAGAGGTCCGGGATGCTGTAGCGCATAGGCATCAACGGTAAAACGGTGCGAACTCTTGAATAATTTTGGGTTTTGATATTCCCGGGCAAGTATGTGGCCGTAATACTCCCAGCACGCTGCAGAAGAGAGCATATAGTCATGTACAGGACCGTTTGTGTGTTCAAAAAGCCCGCCGCATCCAGGACATTGATTGTTCATACTCCTATTTACGGACTAAAAACCGAACAACAAGTTTACATTTCCGCGGCGGTCGTCTTTTGCGTTGACAGCGGCGCGCCCCGCCCTATGGTCTCGCGCTGATTTATAGGAGCCAAAAATGCCAAGTTCAGAGCTATCCAATATTATCGATGCAGCCTGGGAAGATAGAGCCAGCCTGTCCCCTGATACCAAAGGTGAGCGCCGCGACGCGATTGAGAGCGCCATTATGTCATTGGATAGCGGAGAGCGACGCGTCGCCTCAAAGGACGGTAATGGCGACTGGATCGTCCATCAATGGCTGAAAAAAGCTGTGCTGATGGGCTTTCGGATCCATGCCAATAAAATCATGTCGGGCGGTCCGGCATCTGGAAATTGGTGGGACAAAGTTCCGTCCAAATTTGAAGGCTGGGGCGAGGCCGAATTTTCCGCCGCTGGGTTTCGCGCCGTGCCAACATCCGGCGTGCGCCGGGGCGCCTATGTCGCGCCCAATGCTGTGCTGATGCCGTCCTATGTCAATATTGGCGCCTATGTGGATGAGGGCACAATGGTTGATACCTGGACAACGGTCGGCTCCTGCGCACAGATCGGCAAGAATTGTCACCTCTCGGGCGGTGTCGGCATTGGCGGCGTATTAGAGCCGCTTCAAGCCAATCCGGTGATCATTGAGGATAACTGCTTTATCGGCGCGCGATCAGAAGTAGCCGAGGGCGTGATCGTCCGCGAAGGCGCGGTTCTGGCCATGGGTGTATTCCTGTCCCAATCGACCAAGATTTATAACCGCCTGACCGGCGAAATCACCTATGGCGAAGTTCCGGCCTATTCCGTTGTGGTGCCCGGATCGCTCCCGTCAAAAGATGGCAGCCATAGCCTGGCCTGTGCGGTGATTGTCAAAATCGTCGATGCCAAGACCCGCTCCAAAACGGGGGTCAACGAGCTCCTGCGTGACTAGAGCCGAGGCCGAGCGCAATACATCCTGCCCCTTATGTCAGCGCCAGGTAGCGCTGACGTTTCATCACCTGATTCCCAAAAAGGTTGACAGCCGGAATTTCTTTAAGAAAAAAATTCCCGGCAAGACCTGCAAGCCGGCATTCTTATCTGCCGGCTTTGTCATAATGGTATCCATGATTTTTATGATGAAATGACACTGGCCAAAACGCTGACAACCCTGGACGCCATCAAAGCCGACCCGGATTTGGCCCGGCATTTCGCCTGGGTCGCCAAACAAAAACAGCGATAGATCTGAACAGTATCGGGCGTTAGGACCAATAGGTTCGGCGAGAACCGCCATCTGTTCAGATCCCCAATCCAGTTGGGGATGAGCGGGCAGGTTGGGAGTGCGCAGGGTATGAGATTTGACATATTAATCCCTCTCGCTAAGATTGCAAACTATGCAAACATCGGCAAAAGTTCCCCTATGTCTGTCTTTGATAACGCTGACATTGACAGCTTGCGTCACAAAGGTTCCGGGTCAAAACTATCATCTGTCCGACAATGGATATGCGACCGTTATATCGGCTCCGCATTCCAAACTCACACAACAGCAACGTGAAGAACTTGAGAGTAGAAAGGACTCCTCGTCTTTTAAACCGCCTGCGGAGTATTACCAATTTAAAGAAGAGGCGCAGAAGCTCCGCGATATTTTAAGGGAAAAAGAGCCGGATAATTTCACTGAATTCAGATATGAATGGGAACCGGAGTTCCGCCACCTGTTTTCATTCAAACGAGACCCCCAGCAGACACTCGCTCGATATACATCAAATCCTATTTTTGAATCCGGGATACAACGCCATATGCGATCCTTTTTGGAAGCGAAAGAAAAAGAGATCTGGAATGTTCTCGCGCCAGACGGAAAGGTTTTTGCGTTAGACGTGATTAACCCGAGCGGACAAATTAATATGATGAAAGGCGTGGTTGAAATTTCAACAGGAGCTTATGAAGATAAATTTTTCGGCCTTCCAAATCTTGAGACGTACCGCAATGACCCTGATATTGAATTCACATTCCTAGAGCGCCGTCCGTCGCATGAAATCATTGACCCCAGAATATCGTCTCACATTAAGCTATTTCTTCGGGATAATACCGAAGGCGAAGAAGTTGTTTTCGCAAGCCAAACCGGAACCATTCAGCTTCGCAATGGATGTTTCTTTTTTAAAGAAAAAGGGGCGCTAATCCTCTTTCCAGAGAGTTCCAATCTAGGCTTAGATCAAGATGGGTATATCATAATCTATAATGGCCCAGATTACATTACGCGTGTCGGCGAAAAGATGCGGTATTATACCGGAGCGGTTCCAGTCGTAAAGCCTGACCTGGCTGACCAACTACAAGATGCATGTGGTCAATATCCTGTCGTAAAAATCAATGACCCCAAAAGTGACTATATAGCCCAGAAGCTGGATGAATATTAAGGCGGGAAACTGAACGGGGTTGGGTATGAGTTTGGGTTTTTATGTGATAGAGTTTAGGCTCAACAAAATCCTTAAACTTCGCTATAAAGCCCCATGACTGACGAAGCCGATAAAGACGACATTTCACTTTCGACCTCTGATATTTTCAAGAAAAATCAGGCTGAAGAGGCACGTGAAGACCGCCTGTCTAAGGCCAAGTCTGAGACTGAACCGGCCAGCCAGACCGTCACAGATTCTAATGCGCAAGAGACCAGGTCGGCCAGTGCGTCCCGGGACAACAGGAACGTCAGTGAAAAAGATCTGACTCAGGACATGACCAAATTGATCCGTCATAAAGGCCGGCGCCAAGAGATTGAACACTGGGACAATCTCTTCTTTGATCTCAAACGCATTGACGCGATGGGCCAAGAGCGTTTCTCAAAGAAACTCCACCGGGAGATTTTGCGCCTGTTTGGATATCGGGACAAATATCTAAGCCGGCCCAAACCCCTAAAGAACCCGCCCCTTCGCGCCGGGGTCGTCGCCTTTATTTTTGAAGATATGGGCTGGGAAAAAGGTCGGGTCAGCCGCAAAACCTTCCGTCAAAGGCAATGGATCGAAGTGCGCGCCGGGCTCCGTGAACCCAATATCAAACCCCGAAAACGCCAAAAATCCAATGGTTGCGTGATCTGGGCGATTATCTTTATCGTCCTGATTTTGATGTTTACATAAAGCAAAACCAAACAGGGCTTGGCGAGAACCACAACATGTTCAGATCCCCAA
>JAHDDC010000020.1:0-11361 GCA_020629545.1 Hellea sp. | reverse complement strand
GGCGAGAACCACAACATGTTCAGATCCCCAATCGAGTTGGGGATGAGCGTGTCCCTATATAAGTTTCGCAATATCGTCGGGTTCGCCGATGATCGAGATATCGTCCCCGGCCATGAGAATGACGTCGGGCTTGGCGATAATCAAATCTCCGTCCCGTTCGATCATGGCGAGCAGGCAGGATGCGGGAAGCTCGAGTTCTCCGACGGGTTTCCCGATCTGATCTCTGAGATGCGATATTTTCTCGGCCGGGCCATGATAGAAGTGATCGTCCCGCATGAGGATTTCATTCAAGGCTTTTTCGTCCTTGGCGATAAGCCAGCGATCCAGGAAATTATCACTTTGGACGACTTCGGCCAAGTGTCCGGCGATCCGCAAGTCCAGACCCACAGGTTTTTGCGGGGAGACCAGGAAAAGCAGAGTGTGTGCATCTTCGATATTATCAATGCCAAGCTTGGCTTGCGGGCCAAACCGACAGACGATCAGTTCCGGATTTGGCACGGCCGGTTCAGTTTTCAGGGCCAGATATACACCCGGTCCAATAGGTCTATGCCGCCAGTCATGACGGAATATGGCGTCAAAATCCAGATCTTCGCCGTCATCATCGGCAAAACGGTTTTTGGCCGCCTCCCCCAAAAGTTCGTTCAAGTGATCGCTATCATATTTGCCGTAACGCATATCCAAAATGGCGCTGCGGGCCACGACGCCCTCATAGGACAGGTTTTGGGCCTGTGTCCGGTCGTGAATAATGGTCATTAATTCCCGCTCAAGCCCTTCATATTTTTGCTGGCCCAGTCTCTGGTGAATATGAAAGATAGCTCCGCGGCGCTCCAGATTACCGGAGGCATAGAAGTGATACCAGAGCACGCAGCCGATCACGACCATGCCCGTAAAGGCGATGGCCAGAATACCCATTTCGATGATCAACCAGAATGCGATCATAATACCCGCAATCTGAAGCCAGGGATAAAAGGGCGCTTTGAAACCGGGTTTATAGCTGTCGATACGGCTTTCCCGCATGACAATCACTGCGACACAGATCAGGCCAAACAATAGGAGCTGAAAAGCACTAGCCAGTTTGGCGACGCCTTCAACATTAAAAATCAACAAAACGGCAATCATGGCAATAACGGTGAGGATGACGGATTTCGTCGGGGTTCCATATCGTCCGAGTTCAGACAATGTTTGCGGGATCAGCTTGTCCTTGGCCATGGCATAAGGATAGCGCGAGGCCGACATAATGCCCGCATTACCCGTGGAGGCGAAAGCGGCGATCGCAGCCACCACAATCAGGATGACGCCCAAATCCAAAGGCACCCAATTCAGAAATACCCGGCCAGCATCAGCCACAGGTGTCAGGCTTTGTTTGAGCGCGGCCGCTTCGAGTGTGTTAATCAGGATCAATGTCCCCAGCGTATAAATCACAGTCGCCGTAATCAGCGATAAGGTCATGCCGAGGGGAATATTGACATCGGGGTTTTCAACCTCTTCGGCCACGCTGGCGACTTTGGTCAGTCCAGCATAAGAGACGAAGACAAGCCCAATCGTGGATACGAATCCAACCAGACCCTTGGCGAAAAATGGACCTTTATCGGCATTGGGAAAAAAGGTCGAAGCGCCATTGGCTTGTGATAATCCAAATATGATAAATGCCACCAGAATGACCACGAGCGCCGCAACCAATATACGCTGTAATAAGGTCGTCTCCTTGGCGCCAAAAATATTAATAGCCCCAAAAGCCACCGTCAAAATTATAGCCAGCAGCGTAAAGGGCATATCAAGGTAAATTCCCAGATAGGCCCCCATACCCACAAGCGCAAAGGCACTTTTGAAGACAACAGCGACCCATGATCCCAGGCCTCCGATTGTCCCCATGAGCGGCCCCATGGCCCGGTCGAGGAAATAATAAGTCCCGCCAGCCTTGGGCATGGCTGTCGAGAGCTCGGCCATACAATACATGGCCGGCAGGATCAGGAATCCGGCTAATAGATAGGCCAGATAAACACTATCGCCCGTATAGCCTGCGGCAATGCCAGGCAATAGAAACAGCCCTGAGCTGAACATAGCGCCCGTTGACATGGCATAGACGTCAAACAGGTTGAGATTTTTCTTGAGCTTACCGGCCATGAATTCCTCTAAAATCAAATATTATATCAACTCAGACTGTAAGATACGATGACTTAGGCTTCAACCATATCTCTGTGGATAGCGGGCCGTTTGAGGCTTTCTGTGCGGCATGCATATTTAATCACCGCAAAGCCCGCTAAACCAGAGGCCAACGACCCCATCAGCACACCAAGCCGAACAGAATTGAGCATCGCCTCTGTGTCAAAAGCCAGAGTTCCGATAAACAGGCTCATGGTAAAGCCAACCCCTGTCAAACAGGCCACACCGTAAAGATGCAGAAGGTTTGCACCCTCCGGCAAACGAGCCCATCCGAGTTTTATGGCTAGAGCCGCCATTGAGAAAACACCCAATTGTTTTCCGACAAACAGTCCTAACGCAATACCCAGGGGTAGAGGTGCAATGACATCGGACAGGCTGATGCCTTGCAAAGATACTCCCGCATTGGCAAAGGCGAAAAGCGGCAGGATCAAATAAGCGACCCATATGTGGAGATTGTGTTCGGCCTTATGCAGCGGTGAGCTTCGCTCTGGATCTGTATGATTGAGCGGAATGGCAAAGGCCGCAATGACTCCCGCCAGCGTGGCGTGAACGCCGGATTTTAATACGCAGGCCCAGACAAATAGTCCGATGATGGCATAGGGCGTAATCTTCATGACGCGCATGCGGTTCAAGGCGATTAATCCGGCCACACCCACTAATCCCCAACTCAGGGCTGTTAGCGAGAGATTATCCGTATAAAACAGGGCAATAATCACAATCGCCGCAAGGTCATCGATAATGGCGACCGCCAGTAATAAGACCTTAAGCGATACTGGAACTCGCGGTCCGGCAAGAGCCAAGACCCCTAAGGCAAAGGCGATGTCCGTCGCAGCGGGTATCGCCCACCCATCCAGGTTAACGGGACTGCCGAGATTTATCCCGACAAATATCAAGGCCGGAAACAAAATGCCGCCTATGGCTGCAAATAGAGGCAGAGCTGCCTTGTCAAAAGATGACAGTTCGCCCTCCAAAACCTCGCTTTTGATCTCCAGCCCGACGAGGAAGAAGAAAATCGCCATCAGTCCATCATTTATCCATAGTAAAAGCGGTTTAGCGATTTCAAATCCACCGAACTTAACTTCGACGGGCATATTCAGAAATGACGAATAAGCAGCGCTCATCGCCGAGTTGTTCGCGATCAAGGCCATCGCCGCGACAACCATTAAGATAAGACCTGCCGCCGTTTCGAGGCGCAAGAAGTCCTGAACTTTAGTAACAATTCTAGGCATTTTGTATGTCTCCAAAAAGAAAACCCAACCAAGAGGTTGGGCACGTCGTAAATTTATTTTACCGATTTATAGTGCCAATTTTTGTCGTCGTTTGACGAGCTCCAACGCGCCGGGATGAGGAGGATCGGCGGGGCTTCTAAAAGAGGCAAGCCGATCTATCGCATATCTCACGAGGTCTCGAACATGTTTCCTACATTCCTCTGCGTGATCCATCGCCATGGAGACGGTTGCAACGGCGTCTTCAAATGTAGCTTCTTCGTCGAGCTGCTCAAATGCGTGGTCGACCATTTTGATAATAGGGTTTTCGTCGATCACGCCATACCGGCTAGAAAGGCTATCAGGCCCAGTAAAGTCAGCTCCGCCTTCATCTTCCCAACGCTGTTTCTCAAAGTATTCATCGTAATTCTCCTTAATTTTTTGAAAGTGAGAGGGAAGCACAGCACCACCCTGGGAGGGAGGGCTATCTTCACGGTCTATGACAGGGGAATAGTTATCCGTGATATCGAGGGTCATGCTGTGCTCCTTTCTTAAATTGTCTTTATGCCCAACCGGTTTTCAGAGGGGCGGATCCCGCGATTCCGAAGCCCGTATAGCGGCGATTGCGTCTTCGGCGGCGCAGGCGTCCTATCGCGTCAAGCTCGGCGCCTTTGGCCTCAGTAACTGGCTTTTTTGATTTTACATTCGCACTCTGAGCCTCTCGAGCGGATCCCCATTTCGCAAGAATATTGTCGATGGACTCGGTCATGTAAGCTGTTTGAATTGCACGAAACATTGTCTTTCTCCTTTGTTGTGAGCCTTAGATAGGGATAGAAAGACCAAGAATAAAATATATAATAACTTGATTATATATAGGTTTTAACTATATATAAGATATGCGGCCAACTCTTCGTCAAATGCAATATCTCGTCGCTGTGGCTGAAACCGGAACGATCAGTGAAGCCGCTCTGCGCACAAATGTCAGTCAACCCAGCTTGTCTGCACAGCTTAAGGATATGGAAAATTATCTTGGCACCACGCTCTTGGAGCGCAGCCGAACCGGTGCAACGCTTACGCCTTTTGGTAAAGCATTTGTCTCGCGGGCTAGGATTATATTAAATCAAGTTCAGGCGCTTCAAGTCCTCGCCAAAGATGTCGAGGGCAGTCTTGCCGGGATCGTGCGTTTGGGGACTTTGCCAACCGTTGGCCCTTATCTTTTGCCTCAGGCCGCAAGAGCATTACATACGGCTTATCCCGACCTGAAACTGGAAGTTCGTGAAGAGCGCACAATTGACCTGCACTCCGATCTACAGTCGGGTGTGCTGGATCTCATCATCTCAACACCCGAGGATCATCCGGGCACGACGTCAATGCCATTGGTCATGGAAAACATTTATATTTGCGTAGCACCAGACGATCCCCTCGCGAATAGTCGGGATAGCTTGCCATTATCAGATCTAAAAGGCCGCGAATTAATGACCCTTGGATATGGTCATAAATTTGCTGTGGTTGTCCAGTCGCTTGCAGCCCAGGCAGGCGCTATCACGCGCAATGCTTATGAAGGCACAAGTCTGGATGCGATTCGGCAAATGGCTTATATGGGTGTGGGTATTGGCGTCTTTCCAAGCCTCTATGCGATATCCGAGGCCAAGCGTGATCCGGATTTAATTGTCCGTCCGATTGACCATCCTTTGGCCCAGAGACAGATCAGTCTGATTTGGCGCAGCACGTCACCGCTGGAAGAAAAATTTAGAACGATCGGCCAGCATTTCGCGAAAACGGCTGCGGAAATCATGGGCTGATGGCCCCGGGGTCTTTTACGAACTATCACCTCCAGCATTCATAAAACCACCCTGCGCACTCCTACCGCCCGCTCATCCCCAACTTGATTGGGGATCTGAACAGGCTGCGGTTTTCGCCGAGCCTCTTGGTCTAAATCTCTACCCTGTTCAGATCCCCGTTTTCACGGGGATGAGCGGATTTAGGGGTTTGGCGGGGATAAGCGGGTTACGAGCGCTGGCCTCTGCATCTTTTTGAACAATATCTGACATCATCCCACACTTTTTCCCATTTTTTTCGCCTGGTAAAAGGCCGGTCGCAAACGGGACATGTTTTTGTGGGCAGATCGCGTTTCTTACGCATCGTCTTTCACCCACTCTGATGCGGCAGGTTTCAAGTGGTCGAGGAATTTTTCGGAGTCCGTCTGAATCTCTCGTTTTCGTTCGGGGCTCATTTTATCATAGCTGCGATAGATCATGCCCAGCCGGTGATTATTGCCGATTTTGTCCCGGTTTCGCGCCAGAAAATCCCAGTAAAGATAATTAAACGGACAGGCATCTTCACCGGATTTTTCTTTGACCTTATAGCGACAGCTTTTGCAGTAATTGCTCATACGGTTAATATAGGCTCCGCCCGCTGCATAAGGCTTGCTGGCCAGATAACCGCCATCGGCAAACAGGACCATTCCTGACACATTCGGCAGTTCGACCCATTCAAATGCGTCGGCATAAACAATTAAAAACCACGCATTGACATGGTCAGGATGGATACCGGCCAAAAGCGCGAAATTTCCAAGGACCATCAGCCGCTGAATATGATGGGCATAGGCATTGTCACGGGTTTCCACCACGCATTGTTTCAAGCAGTTCATCGAGGTTTCAGCCGTCCAGTAAAAGTCAGGCAGCGGGCGCTTGGCCTCCAGAAAATTCTCCGTGACATAGCCTGGCATTTTGAGCGCATAGATTCCGCGCACATATTCCCGCCATCCGATTATCTGGCGGATGAACCCTTCAGCCGCGTTTAAAGGCGCATGTCCGCTATGATAGGCGTTTTCAGCGGCCCTGACACATTCCAAAGGCTCCAAAAGCCCGCAGTTCAAATAAAAGCTCAGATGGGAGTGATACATCCACGGTTCGCCTTCGATCATGGCGTCCTGATAATCCCCAAACACAGGCAGTCTATACGTCACGAAATGGTCCAAAACTTTAAGGGCCTGATCCCGGGTCACAGCAAAATGAAAGGAGTCCAGCGTCCCAAAATGTGATGGAAACGCCCGGGCCACGAGCGCCATCACATTGACCGTAATAGCATCAGGCTTGACCATAAATGGCGGCGGTATCTGAAGGCCGGATTTGGGCGGTTTCCGATTGTCGGCGTCATAATTCCATTTGCCGCCCACGGGTTGGTCGCCTTCCATCAGGATCCCATATTTGCGGCGCATATTGCGGTAGAAAAACTCCATGCGGAGATTCTTTCGCCCCTCGGCCCAGTCACGGAAGGTTTCCTCCGGGCATAAAAACCGGTCGTCCGGCCTGATCTCTACGGGAATGCCTAATTGCGTCTCCCAGCTCTTTACCGATTTTTGCACGCGATATTCACTGGGCTGTGTCACAACAATTTTCTCAATGGGCAGCGCCTCAACGGCGCGCTTAATTTCGGACAAGAAACTGCCCCCATTGTCGGGATCATCATATTGAATATAGCGGACCGTAAAGCCTTTATCTTCGAGCTCGGCTGCAAAATGGCGCATGGCCGAGAATAAAAACGCAATCTTCTTTTTGTGATGTTTGACCGATGTCGCTTCGGACCTTACCTCGCACATCAAAACTGTGTCATGTGCGCTGTCAAAGCCGTTAAGGCTGGAAACATTGTGGCTGAGCTGATCGCCCATGATTAAATGCAGCCTGGTCATTGCGGGATCACTATGCCGAGAAAGTTGAGGTGATATGCGCCGCAAGGTCATAACCGCTCGTAAATGCGTCTTCAACACAGCTACCGGCGCACCAGTCACCGGCGGCGAACACGCTCCCGGTTTCGTCGGCAATAAAGGACTTTCCAATGGGTTTGGCGACATTGGCATAGCGCCATCGATGAGCGGAAAAATAGATCAGATCATCTTCGCGCTTCCCCAGCTCCGGTAGAATAATGGGCAATAGCGCGCGCAGGACTGCGTCCCGATTGCTTTCAATATGCGCAGCGCTCCACTGCGCCGAGGCATGAATGACCCAGCAATCGGGCCGTTCCGGGCGGCCCCATTTACTACTATTTCGCGCCATCCAATCGATTGTATCATGTGCCGATTTCGCAACATCGAATGACGTTTCAACCGGGTCACTAAATGCCAGCATCAGGGTCCAGCAGGGATCCATTTTGACCCCGGCAATATCGTCTTGCATGCGTTTGGAAAATGATGTGAGAGCGGATGTTTGCGCGGCGGGCGCCGTGACGACAACAACGTCAAAATCTGGATGATTATCCTCTCCGCCCTTGAGGCTCCACCGATCCGATTGGCGGTTGATCTGTTCGATCGGCGTGCTCAGCTGAATGTTTAGATTTTTGGCAATGGGGCGTAAGAACGATTTGATATCCGGCGTTCCGATAAACCAGTCCCGGCTCTGATCAAATGCGCCCACGGCCGGCCATTTCTTCGCGCCCCCGGCCAGAAATTGACGAAAGCGTTTGGACTGCACGGTGAAGAACTGCGCGCCGTGATCAAACCGCAGATCTTCGGGCGTACGCCGCGTCGCTATTCGGCCTCCAATACCCCGGCTTTTTTCAAAGATGACAACGTCATGTCCGGCCCGCCTGAGCTCATGACCGCAAGACAGCCCCGCCATTCCGGCCCCAATGATCGCAACACGCATAGGCGCCTAGGCCTTCAAGATAAAATTTGTTTCCATAATATCCGATACGAAACAAACCCCGCTTACGATCACTTATGTCAAATGTTTTATGCGCCAACGCCCCTAGCCGTCATCGTCCGTTGTGAGCCGGCTGAAAACCTCCAAGGCTTCGTCCGGTGAGTTATAATGGACCACAACTTTCCCGCGGCCGGCCCGGTCCTTGACCTCCACTTTCATGTTCAGCTTATGCTCGATCAGGTTTTCGTAGAGGGCCGTGTCGGGAATAGCCGTCTCTCGCAGCAGCTCTCCATCCGGCCCGATATAGCGCAGACGCCGGGCCAGGGTTTCGGCGGCCCGTACCGAGAGCTGCCGGCGAATAATCAAATCGGCCATAGCTTCCGGATCACGCATTTTGGCGATGGCGCGGGCATGGCCCTCGGACAGGCGCCCGGCCTGCACATGGTCCTGCACGGCAATGGGCATACGCAAGAGCCGCAAATGATTACGCACATAGGCCCGCGAGCGCCCGAGCTGCCGCGCCGCCTCGGTCACCGTCAATTTATCGCGCCATATGAAAAGTTGTAACCGGCACGCCCTCTCTATGGGGTCAAGATCGCGCCGATAACAATCCGGCATATCGGGCGGATCAGACAGGCCCGAGCCAGCCGTGGCATAGGAACCACCCCTATCATTGGCCGCGCGAGGATCATTCCCGCCCAGCTCCGCATATAAAGTCCCCCAAAGGCCAACCGCATTCATCATCAAAGATAAGTCTCGGTCCATCTGGGTGGCGGCGGGGCGCTCCGGCAGGGATGCGAGCGGTTGCGCATGGGGGTTGATGTGTGAGGGCGAGATATCATTTTCGGTCTCCGGAACAGACCGGTCATCGGTTTCAGGCATAGCGGCTCTTGGGCTTGAATTAGATCAGCCGCGTAAAATATGGGCGCGTGAATAAACTTACAAGTCCGCCGCGAAAACCCCGTGCCGCAAGGGAGAGCTTTGCGCGCCTGTTCGAATGGCTTAATCGCGCCGGTCCTGTTCTGCCGCGGTGACAGCCCCTATAAGCCGATCCGCATCCAGTGAGAAATCAGCAAAGGCCAGAGAGCCATCCGGATTGATGATGACGAAATATGGCGTTCCGCGTGTGCGGTAATCGGTCATGAAACTAGGATATTGATCGCCCACTTTCGGGTCATGGCCAAAGGGCACAGGCAGATCATATTTCGTCTGCATCTCGGCAATGCGGTCCTGTGAATTGCGCGGGTCATCATCAAAAGCCGTATGGATGACCGCAAAGCCAAACCCTTTACCGGACAGATTATCGACCAGTTTTTTCATAATCGGAAAGCCGCGCGCATGGCAGCCCGGACACTCGGCCTTGAAACAAAAAATGATTTTATAGCCGTCCCCTAGCTCCGCCAGGGTCAAAGGGCCGCGTTCCTTGCCCTGCGCGTCGATCCAATACGGCACGCGCAGTTCCGGCGTTTGCGGGGTTTTAGGGATCGTGATATAATCGGTCATAATGCCTTATGGCGATGACGGTGCGGAAATGCAGTAAACAATATTGTGATAGGACACCGACTCATCCCTGCCGGACACTGCGCGAGAAGAATTGGCTAGGAACCGCGCGGGAATTAGATCCAAGTCGTGTGGCAAGAACCGCAATTTGTTCGGATCAACTAACTCACAAGCGCAAGACAAGTTTTATTATTATCAAAATATTTTCTCAGCCATTGTTCTCTTTTTGACTTATTCTTAGGGCGGGGTGGAATAGTGGATTCACGGTCTATCGGACTCATATACCCGTTCGGGCCGGGAACTGGCCTCTTATTGTGAAATTTGTTGAAGCCAATTCTAAGTTCTTTGTTATATCGTGTGATTGGGTTTCCGCCACTTGTCGCCGGCTTAAACCGAAGATTAGAAATTCTCTTAATGGCAGCAGTCTCAAGGATTTGATGTGTGCAATAAGGCGAGGAAATATTTTTAGGGTTTCCGGTCTCATCAATATCGAGGATCATACAGCAATATCCGCTGGTTTTCATTTTCTTTAAAAGAGAGCGCTTCGTATTAAATTTTCGTTTTGTTACAATTTTAACGTCAACATCAAACTTTGAATTGGGTTGTGTTTGCGCGTGAGCTGGATAAAAAATAACGAGACTAAGCAAGGCTATTAAGAGACGTTTTAGAATGACGTTCACCGCATAAATAGTGGGATATCAAACTGTCTGTAAATTAAAAACGTTCAAATGCCAACTCTTCGCTTCGCGCAGAATTTGCACAGATGAGAAGAACGGGATCGGAGCATGATATGCGTGCACTCCGTGCATACGCAATTTAAGGATTGTGCTTTTACCGGAAACTCATCGCCTAAATAGTAATACCAAAATAGCGGAGCCAGCCAGCAATGCCAATAATGTCGGCGTTAGCTGACGGGTTAAAGGCCCATCAAAAAGCCAAGAAAGCCCCAGGGTAACTAGAACAGCCAGAGCCAGAAATTGTTGTACTGTTTTGAAACTTATTTTCATAAATGGTCTTATGATTGTCCAGCTTGTCCCGTCCTTATATACGCGCCTTTTTTAGCGATTCATAACATCTCTTCAAAGGATCGTTTTTCACATGGGTAATGGGGAAGCATTTTCGCGTTCTTAAACGCCGCTCATCCCTGCGAAGGCAGGGATCCAGTTAAAGCGGGGTGGCGACAGGTCGGCTGGCTTTCAACCGCTTAGCGGAAATTTCCGGTTGAGGGCCTATAAGCCCGCGTGTAAGTCTATTGGCATGCTTACCTGGAGAACCATCAAACCACCGGATCCGGACAGCCTCATTGACATTCAGGAAATCGAATTTGACTTTGAGATGACAGAAGGGTCAGAGCGCCAACTGACCAATCCGCTTGGCACGAGCTTTGACATGGCCGACATCTTCATTGCGGGCTCTGTGGACTGGCTCGATTGCTCACCTTTTCTTTTTGTTTGGGACGAAAATCTCGAAAATATCTATAAGCGCGATAAAGGCATTTGGCTTGGCTGTGGAGATGATAAGTTAATCTTAAAATTCGGACCAGGCGAGCCGCCGCAGCCCCCCCTCACGATAGGCAGGCATTGTTTTTATCCCGTCCCTAAAAACTTTCATGACACACGGCAGACTTTACGCCTTTCCCTGACCTGCATGAATTAGATCGTGCATACACTGGTGGGGAACGAACCGCGCGGGAATTAAGTTCAAGTCGTTTGGCAAGAACCGCAATCTGATAAGATAACAACCGCCCGCCTCCACCCTCCGCTCATCCCCGCCGGACACCGCGTGGGAAGGTGGGGATCTGAACCTGTTGGATTTGGGGCCGAGGGGTTTGGGGTGTGCCGCGACATGTTCAG
>JAHDDC010000075.1 GCA_020629545.1 Hellea sp. | reverse complement strand
TATTATCATAGAGATATTCGGTCAGATTGCCGTTTTTGTCGCGCATGGTTTCCGGCAGGCCGCGCTCATCATAGGTCATTTCGATAACGCCGCCGAGCGGGTCGGTTTCTGTTAGGCGATTGCCGAAAAGATCATAGGTGTAGCTGGACGCAAAGCCGTCATAATCCACCATCCGGGAAATTTTATTACGGATAGTTTCGCCGTCAGCCTTAAAGATGATGGCATATTCATAGAACATTTCACGCTCGGCCCATTCGCCTACGGCTTCGCGTTTTGCCGTGACCAGGCCATCTGCGTTATAATCATATTCCGCTCTGAACAGGCCGGAGTCGGTGACACTGCTTGGTGTGATGGCGGCGATGACATTATTATCGGGATCGCGCTCATAAATACTTTCGCGCCCAATGGCATCCACTTCACGGATGATAGAGCCGAAGTCATTGGTCTCGACCAGGGTCTCATTGCCGCGCCCATCTGTGTAAGTGGTCACAGCCCCGGAGCCAGCTACATAATTGCCGCCGTCTTCCTCTGGCAAGCCCAGAGAGCGGGCGATCTGCAGGGTGAGTTCTGTCCCATCGGCCAGGGTTGTTGAGGACAGGCGTCCAGCACTATCATACCCATATTGCGTGGTCAGGTCTCGCGGATCCGTGATGGCTGTAATCCGGCCGGCCGCGTCATAAGAAGTGGCCGTGATATCGCCATTGACGTCTTTATGGCTGATCAGCTCGCCGCGATCATTATAGGTCCATTCGGAGGTTCGGCCGTCAGGATAAGTGATCTGGGTCAGCAGGCCGGCGGCATTATAGGTGAATGACGTTTGCAACCCGACCGGGTCGGTGACCAGGATCAACCGTCCGTCATCATCATATTCATAATTTGTGACATTGCCATTGGCGTCAACGATAGACGTCTGCAGGCCTTCGGCATTGTAATTCCAGACGATGCCGCTATTGAATCGACGCGAGTAAGAGCCGTCATCATTGCGAACAAGCTCCGTATAATCGCCCAAGGGATCAAATAAGACTGAGGACTGCAGCGGATCAGAGAAGAAAACAAACAGCTCATCCGTGGACTGGGAGTCGGTTACGATATCCAGGCTGTTATCATTATTGAAATCTGCAAGACGCGGGCTGGCCGTGTTAAACCCGGTCGCAATACTCTCCGGTGCTTCCAGCAATCCATCGGGGTCATTAAGATAGGTTGTGATATGAGATTGGGCCGCGATTAAAATATCCTGCAGACCATCATTATTCAGATCAGACACCGATAATTCCCGAATTCGGGTAAGGATACCTGCCGGCGGAGCCACATAGGTGAGGAATACAAAAGTGTTGTCTGCTTGCTGCTCGAAAATAGCAATGCCGTTCGTGTCTGCGGCGACCACAATGTCCTCGCGGCCATCATTGGTCACGTCAATGAATTCCAGTCCGTCGCCTAAAAACGAGCTTAATGTTGCGGAAAGAGATTGGCGACGCCGCATGATACCGTCTGCAGCCCCGACCCATATTGTGATACCGGTGCGACGACGCGCAATGACATCATCAAATCCGTCTTGATTGAAATCTACGGAAATTAGCTCAAGTGGTGCAAAGACATTTGAGGTGAAATCCAGCTCTGTCAGATTGCGATCTGTTGACCCATAATAGGCAATGGACCGAACCAGACCGCCACCCGCGATGTCGTCTATGCCGTCATTGTTAAAATCACCAACGGTCACACTTCTATAGTCAAAATTGTCGATAGGTTGGGCGTCCGTAAATCCGATCCCTACGCCCTCTCCATAAAAAATCCAGAGACGGTCTGATTTTTGCGAAGCGGCAACAATATCCAGTCGACCATCATTATCGAAGTCCCCTGTATCTATTGCGGAAATATCCGGAACGAAGGACCCGACCTCAGGGACATTGGTGGCAACGCCCGCCTCCAGGATTCCCAGATCGACAAAATTGCTGTCTCCTCGATTCTCATAAATCTGAATTCCGGCCAGTTCAGCTGTAATCCAGATGATGTCATTGTCTCCATCATTATCGAGATCACGGACGACGCCGTATTGAGGGCCGGTCAACGGCAATTGCACCGGGTCACCCAGCGTGGAAAAATCGGTCCCGGCTTCGAAATTTTTCAGCGTGCCATTGCCTTCGCGAATAACAACGGAACCATCAACTTGCGGATATAGGCGGCTAAGCTCTGCCAACGACCAGCCCCGGCCAAACGGGCTTTCAATCTGATTGTCGATAAAGACCTCACCCGAAACGGTTTGGGATACGCGTGAACATTTATACTGACTTGTGGCGATGAAGTTATAGCTGTTGAGACCCGTTGAGAGATTTGTAGCATCCAGCTGCGCCGCAAAACGCACTGTATCACCCGGTTCAATCGCGCCCCGACCACCCGAACCGCTGGCCGTCGAAACGTCATTGGTCGTCTGAAATGATACACCACCGACCTCAACGGTCGCAGAGAAGGACGGCGCAATGCTCTCACCAAATGTCACATTTGTATTGATCAGAGGCGACGGCGCAGCGGCCGTTGAATTATAAATAAAGTTTAGAGCTCTGTCCTGCCCGTTTGAATAATATCCCGGTATATAAAGACCCGTCGAGAAGTTCCCCTCACCCAGAAGGCTTGGGACGTAAGTATCGCGAGGTTGATCTGGCGCGATATCAACGCGGTCCGCGCGAGGCGCAAAGGCAAACATCTGTCCGCCTTCAAGGCCTGATAAAGTCGCAACAATGACCGCACCGTCGGCAGAGACTTCGCCGCTGCCCCCAATGGCAAATTGCTCACCATTGAAGACCCAAAGATCGACTCTTGTCCCGGGAGGCAGTTCATCCACATTCTGGGCCGTAATCGTAACGGGCGTGATGGCCTGAAAATCTTTTGGTCCAACAGAGAAGAGCTCACAAGGCGCAACATTGTCAGGCAATTGATTAGCCTGTTCGGGGCTCAGCCCTGTAATCGTGATCTCACCGTCAAAAGGCTCAGCGATGCCGCCCTGCGGAATTTCAATAGAAACGCCCAAAACCGGATCAGTCAGTAGCGTCACGCCATCCGGGTTGACACCCACAGAGCTGGACACTGGATAGAGGCCGATATCAGGCACTGCAACATTGCTGACATTCTCGATCAAATCGACCGAGATTGATGTGGGCGCAAAAGGCGCACCATCCGCAGAAAGCTCGCTCCCGTCCATGGATTTTATCCAAACGGAATTCGTCCCAGGTTCGAGGTTCGATAGCGTAAACACACCATTTGGATCAGTTATAGCCATCTGGCTCCCGACGACGACAACGATGCCGGTCAGCGGCTCTCCAGTTGCCGCATCGACAACTCGCCCGGTATATTCAGTGCTCGTGGTCGCTTCATTGACGACCGTAAACGTGACGGATTCCTGAACCGTGAACTCTCCATCGGAGGCACTGAAATTGACCGTAAACGTGGAGGGGTTTTCCGAAATCGGTCGGAACATGAACATTTGGGTATTGAAATCATAACTGGCGCCCGCGGGTAGAGGTTGCGGCGACACCTGGTATGTTAGCTGGTCGCTGTCCGGATCTGTGGCCATAAGCTGAAAGCTGACACTATCGCCGACTTTCACGGTTTGATCGGCAATCGCTTCAATGACCGGCGGACTATTCGTGTCATCCACACTTATTGTGAGACTCACCGGCTCTGAACTTAAATCCCCGTCTGAAACGATCAAAGACAAAACATATTGACCGCCAAGATCAGGAGTAAAACCGGACATAGAGGAAGCTGGTGTTGTTAATCCGGCGCTTGACCCTGTCGGCGCCTGAAGCGACCACTGATAGGTGAGTTGATCGCCATCTGGATCGCTGGATGTGCTGCCATCAGCCATGTAGATGCTGCCGATCATTCCATCGGCTTCACCTGTGATTTGCGCGATAGGGGCTCGATTAACAATCGAGACTGTCAGACTATCGGTCTCACTGTCTTCAAACCCGTCATTGACCGTCAATGACAAAACATAATCGCCCTTTTCATCAGGTTGAAAACTCGGCGTGGCCGTATCCGCGTCTACGAGGACGGCATTGCTGCCAGCAGGCTTCTGAGTAAACACCCAAAGGTAAGTCAGCTCATCATTGTCTTCATCCGAGGAGGCAGAGGCATCCAGCAGAATTTCATCGGTGACAAACCCGGAAATATCCTCTCCGGCCTCGGCAACAGGCGCCACGTTAATCACGTCAAAAATGACCGTCGTCGGCCAGGAATTGAGCTTACCGTCTGAAACGATCAACTGATAAATATACGTCCCGGGAAGGTCAGGTGTAATATTGGCGTTTGCGGTATTGGTCGCATATAATGTCGCTGCACTTCCAACCGGTTGCGATAACACTGACCAGGAATAGGTCAGCGTATCATTATTTCCGTCAAACGAGGTTGACCCATCCAGTGAAATATTAACATGACGCCGTAGGGGATCAGGGCCACCGGAACGGGTGATGTTCGCGACGGGACGTAGATTGCCCGTGGTTAAAACCGTTGTACTGTAAGACGGCGGCAATCCTGGAAAGGCAGTGTCTGTGACCTTTAACTGAACGACCGCATATTCTGTGGGCGGAACAGGCACGGGGACGATTCCTTCACCTGTAAAGCCAGGTAGATTTAGATCTCCCTGATGTAACAAACGGTCCGCTATAACGGTTCCGTCCAATCGTTCTTTAACATGGACATTCGCAAAAGGCGCCAGAACATGACCTTCAAAATCCCGATGGATCTGCAAATTGGTCGCTTCGTGGAAATTCCAGATAATTTTTGAGCTGACCTCATTCTCCTGGATAAGCCCAAAAAAGTCCCCTTTGCCAAAGACTATATTTTGACCGCTGACATTGATTATAATCGTCGATGCATCATCGTTCGCCAGCTCAATTGTGGACAAAGAGGCGTTATTAAAAAAGCCCTGGCCATCATCTATGTTAAAGATGGCAACCCCATAAGAATCGACGACGGGCTCCAGTATGGCTGTCCCGGCCGATATTGAAACTAAACTATTCTCTTCAAGCTCTGCTAACTCCGCAGAAAAGGCGGTGAGTGTCAGTTGCGTGCTGTCAATCTCAAGAGATGGATCAGCGATAATACCGCCGCCCTCTGGAAATTCCGTTTTGCCTTGAACCTTTCCTTTCACTCTTAGACTGCCACCACCTAGGAATGATTTGGTGTTTCCTTTTACGTGGCCCACGACCTCAGCAGTCGTTTCGGAAAGGTTTTCGTTTTCAAAAACCGATTCCCCTCCGAGCAGATCTTCGCCGACCAAAACCTTGCCGGCAATCGCTGACTGGGTGTTCAGGTCGGAAAACGTAATGGCGTTATAATCCTCTAAAAGCTCGATGGATTGGATTGCAGTTTCAGTTTCAAGCAAACCGGGGCGCTCTTCCGGGAACTGAATGTTTGACTGAACACTGCCCGGCAAATCGACAATATTCTCACCCGGTGACAGACCCAATACGGACCACATATAATCGACCGAACTAGATGTTCCGGACGCATCCATGGATCCGCTGCCGTCAACGGAGCCCTGCATATCTGAAATGGGACCATCCGCACCACTCACTGGTCCCCCTGACAAGGCCTTTACAAATAATGGATCTGAAGAGAATACAACTGTATCTATGGCGACATCTCCATAAACGTCGATGACACTCAGCTGGAATATATAGGTCCCGGCTTGATCCAAAATGATGTTCTGTCGAACAGCTTCAGGCGCCTCGATAATTAAATTAGAATTTTCTGGTTTGTGCGCGATACTCCAAAAATAGGTGAGCATATCGCCATTGGCGTCCGTTGAGCCGCTTCCGTCCAGACTTATGCTGTCTCCGGGAGCAAATAGACCATTAAGTCCGGCGTCTGCTTCGGGTTCAATATTCCCATCATAACCGGACAGGCCAGCCTTGATCGTCACAATATCAGAGGAAGTAAGTCCGAACGGATCGGTTGCCGTCAGCTCTACCTCATAAATCCCGGCCAGGTCAGCTGAAAAAGTCCAACGACCCCCTAAATCCGTTTCGAGTGCCGCAATTGAACCTTCTGGTTTACTGACAAACCTCCAGAAAGCCTCTAATCTGTCGCCATCAGGATCGATTGTAAATTCCGGATCGAGGGTAACGATTTCGCCCAAACTAACGGACTGGTCGACCCCAGCATCAGCAATCGGAGCGGAATTTTCGCTCGATAAGACAACGATATCAGTTGCAGTTAAACCTGAACCGTCCGAAATCGTCAGCGTTACTTCATAGTCACCCAGGATATCTGTGGTCAGAACCGGATGGGGACTTGTGTGGTCAGCTAACGCCGCAACAGAGCCATCAGGAAATGAAGTGATTTCCCAAACATATGACAAGGCTTGAAATTCTTGAGAATGGGAATTTGATCCGTCCAAAGTAATGGACGTGCCCTGCGTAATGGTTCGATCAATTCCCGCATCAGCAAAGGGAGGAGCTGGCTGCGCGAACGCCTGCGCATGAGCAAATAATAGCGCTGAGGTCAGAAAAAAAACTGCCCAGATCCAGGTTAAAAAACCACCAAATACTCGAACGATGTATTGAATCAACGCCACTAACGCCTCCCACATTTCCCCATAACAACTACGGGTTAAACAATCAATTTCAGGCTTACAAGCAAAAAAAGTAGAAAGAGAACTTATTGCGAGGTTTTAATAGAATGAGTTTATCGAAGATTTTTCTTTAGTCGCGACTACTCCGGATCGCGCCATATAAACCAAGAAACAGGGACTGAATGTAGACGGTAAACTCTCGCCGATTTCCGTCCGTTAATCCCTATTAAAGTGGGTCATCTATGGGAAACTATCAGCGTTCCGTTAATAGCTATTAGAGGCAATAAAAGCCGTCCGTCAAGGGTCTGTTGTCCTTAAATGGCGTCACAGTGCCGCTCGCTAAGTTATTGATTTATTTGAGAGGCGTCATGGTGACGCCAGTAACGGGTCAGGGTGGCGTCACAGCGCCGCGCCTTAACTCTTTGTTTTTAAACAAAAAGCGCCCCCGTAGGGGGGTGCATGTATGTCCATGATATTTTAGTCCGCGACTGCGGTGCTAAAATATCTAAAAAAGTTAAATGCTCGAAACTTGTGAGAGTATTTATCTTTATGCGTTCCGGCCCATGCCGGAACCCTTAAGATCTGAAAGATCGTGTGACCGCAGGTCACGGCTTCGGGTTTGGCGGGGAGCCTGGAGCAATATAAAGTCGCGGAGCGCGTCGTCATCAGAGGGGCAACTCGACGAACTATTCCGCGTTTACCGGTGATGTGGGGCAGCCGGCGCGCAATTCCCGTAGGAATGAAGATCCGCTCAATCTTGCGAACAGAGTGAAGGTCAAGGTCAAACTGGTGGGTCCCCCGAAGGAGGGGCAACGGGTTTGACCTTGAAGGGCGTAGCCCGGCCTTCGCTCAGCAAGATTATGGATTGGAATGACGGAGGTAATTGTGCTGCCTGGCAACTCACATCCTCCTGGTGAATGTGGAGTAGTCCTGTCTGAGGCGCCCTCTGACGACGCGCTCCGCACCCTTTTAAATATGGCGGAAGGCGACGGGTATTAAATTACCCGATAGTCCGCGCGAGGATAACGTCAGATATCCAGCGGCCGCATCTAAAGCGGCCAGGACGGGACAGTGGGAACTTTATCAATCCGGAGATCCATATCGACACAAAACCCGGTCGAGCCAGACGAGACCGGTACACAGGTTCCCCAGTCCCCTATCCCCATACGCGCAGTCACGAGGACTCTCTTTGATTTTTAGCCTGTAACAGGCGTTAAGAAAATCAAAAGCGCACGAGGACGGAAGCGAAGTCACCGTATGAGCCTATGAGCTTTGTAGTATTGCGGCGCTCCAAATTTTAATTTGCGCGCACAAAGCGAATTGGAGAACAGGCAGTTACGCAGTACCGGTTAGTTTGGCGCCAGCCAAATGACTTGAAGATAAATTTTTCACTGAAGCTACTGGGGCCATTCTAACTGACTCACTGTTTTAACGAAGAGATTGAGCGGTTAGCCAAAGGGTCACGCCATATTGAGTCTTATTCCCTCAGCCTTTTAATAAATTTGAAGTGAGCTCTGGCTACAGGGATAAATGTTCTTTGCTATTCGGGTTCCAGAGTTCGAGTTCCAATGACGATAAATCGTTTGAATTCTGTGGCCAATATCAGTAAAGGGTTGGTGTTGTCAGAGGCTCGACGAAGAGAACGGTGCCGAATTTTGGGGTGGCACCGTTTTTTCATGCTCCGTAATCCACTCCGATATTATCATCCTTGAGTAAATCCTCCGTAAAAAGCATTCCGCCCAAAAAGCAAACATATCTATTTGTACGCTTATATTCGGCATTGGGTTTGGCAGTGAATATTTGAGCAAAAAAAATGGGCCGCCCGAAGGCGACCCTGTTGGATTAGCTATTCTTCTTTGGCCTTTGGCTCAAACAAGACCAGCTCGCCGTTGACCGGCACAGCGGTCAGCTTGATGGTCATGAAAGATTTGGAGCCTTTCTTGCTCGGGAAGGCAACACCCACGCGCTGAAAATAAGTGCTATCGCCGTTCTCTTCTGCGACACAGACGTTGTAGAATTTCTTGCTCATATCGATCTCCTTAGTTTTTTCGATGTTTTAAAAAAAGGCCGGACAGAGACGTCAGAGATCAAGCCAAAACTGGTGGGTCCCCCGCAGGAGGGGAAACGGGTTTTTGCTTGAAGGGCCCTGCCCGCTCTCTGACGTGGCCGGCTTAAAAAACATCTTGAGAAAAAACGCCTGTGAGATCCGGTCTGTATCTGCAAGCCATTCGCCCAATGTCCAGGAAGCGAAGCGATCGGATGATAATTTATGATATTTGATAGAAGCGTGGGTGTGACCGCCCTTCCCTGGGCGCAGAAATCACCAATTATTTACCTATGATCATCAACTGAGCTCCAACCATTAGTGGCCCCATTTGAGCCAAAGGTCAAAGCCCTTAGAATAGATCCAATTGGGTCTACCGCAGGTGCGGTCCCAAATAATGGCGAAAATAGAGGGGAATTGCGGGGTAATGAAAAAAGGCCCTTCTAAAGAGGAGCCGGTAAGATACAACTATGAAGAATAAACGAAGTTAAGCATTCAATAAAGCAAGCATCGCGCCGCCGAGAATGAATATCGCGAATAATATTGATGAAATTATACCTGTCACTTTAACGTCTCCTTTTGAGGCAAGATATACCATCAGGTGATGGCAAAGGCAATTGTTGCACGTTGGCTGGGCATTACGCCCGCGGCGACGCATTAACAACGCTCCTACAAATCGGCGCGACTATTTGAAATCAATTTCTATCCTGAGAACAGCCGTCTCTGGCCGCATAAATCCCTCAGATTTCTGCATCCAGCCACTCGGGATTATCTGGCCGATAAGGCGTCCGGTAAATCAGCCAATCGCGTTTCCGGCTTTTGAGCTCTTCCTTCAACTTCTTCTCTGAAAACAAAAAGACATCCTCGCCTCTGGGGTCATCCGGATCAAATTCTACCCTATCAACCAATGCTGGAAACTCGGCAGGATCAAAAGGTTGTTCGTAATCATCAAACATCTCATCTCTCGGAATAAAATTCGAGGGTCGGCTGTAAAGCTCACATGCCTTTCTGAAATCCGGATGCAGCTCTACATATTCAAAGATCTCCCGATTTATTTCTGTAAATCTCACAAATAACAACCGGGCCTGAAGGAGTGGATAGACGTCTCTTAAGCGGATGGTTCCAAAATCAATAAATTTTTGGCCGCTCATAAATACATCCAACTCAACATGGAAGCGCGACTCCGGGTCATCAACTTTCCATTCTTGATGGATCTTACGCTTTATTTTCTCCAATAATTTAGACTCGCCCATAGCGGCTCCTTTTATAAAACACGCCAATCACGCACGACTAATACTATGGTATTATAATCATTTCAAACAAAAACTGATACTATAGTTGTTGGCGCGGGTTTATTGACTAAAACTATGGTATTGGGCAATGAAAACGACCCATACCACACCCGTTCGGGCCCGCTGTGCCAAAGTTCTTAAGGCGCAAAGAAGAGCTCTGAAGCTCACCCAGGAGGAACTGGCCGAACGCGCCGGCCTGGCGGTCCAGTATATTTCCATGTTGGAGCGTGATATCCGACAGCCAACCATCACTACGGTTTTTCAGCTCAGTCGGGCCTTGGAATTGTCGGCCTCGGAATTTATCAGACGGATTGAAGATGAAACCTGAAACCGTTTGCAGAAACGCAATGTTAAAATAATTTCTGCCCTTTACAACTTGTGCAAACATCACAGCGACAACACCGCCAACGTTTGGTGCAACACCAAGCCCTGAGAAAAACAGAGCTTACGCTTTATGGACTATCGACGACTCAAAGCGGTAATGGCTTGGATCAATACCTAGAACTAAAATTTTGACTTTTTTGCAAAAAGAATACAATGTGTTCATATGTATTATATAACCAGTGGACTATGAACATGCCTGATACAACATTTTCCGTGAGACTTCCTGAGCAGCTCAAAAATGATGTAGACTCCTACGCCTCAATGACTAAGCGTTCACGCTCATTCATCGTGAAAGAAGCCATTGCAGCTTATATGTCGGAGCGTTCGGCTTACCTGGCTGAACTCAACGAAGCGGTCGAATCTATCGACACGCGCCCTACTCATGATTTCGAAGCCGTGCAAAAGTGGACCAGTACTTGGGGAACAGATGCTGAAAAGCCTTTGTCTCAATCAAAATTATCTCGTTAATCTGATAATATGAAGATTGAACTATCGGATCTCGCGCTTCAGGACCTTGAGGAAGTGAGACTATTTCTCTCAAATAGATCATATGATGGCCTAAAAAACGTTCTGGCCGATATCGAAACAACGATCCTATCTATTCCAGAAAACCTGCTTGCCGGTAGAATAACACCTAGAGATGATGTTCGAGAGCGCATAACACCAAAGTACGGATATAAAATCCCCTACCTGGTACGAGGAGATATTCTCTACATCCTGCGCGTTTATCATCCGAAGCGTAAACCAATAGATTACAAAAACGTTTAGAACAATCACCATGACAGATCTTGTTCCCCTCAACGTGTCCATTGACAAAGAACTGAAAGAAGAGGCCGAAGCAATATTGGCTGAACACGGAATATCCGCTGAAAGCGCGCTCACTTTTCTGTACCAAAGTATTGTAGATAGGCATTTCGACAGCGTCGGTATAGATTTATCAAAACAAGGTAATTCCTAACCAATTAAATTATGCGTAGCGACCAAGCGCGTAACATTCCCCTGGATAAATACCTAGCCTCTCAAGATCACTTGCCAATCCAGGTGCGCCAAAACGGCAGAGAGCTTTGGTATATAAGCCCAATTCGTGAGCTCGAAAAAACACCCTCTTTCAAGGTCGATACGATTATCAACAAATGGTATGATCACGGGGCCGGTCGAG
>JAHDDC010000074.1 GCA_020629545.1 Hellea sp. | reverse complement strand
CCCTGTTTAGTTCAAAAACACAAAAACTGGCAGGCTTCTGGACCAAGTTTCATTAGGTTGTGTTCTGTCCGCGAACCATGTTCGGCAGGTTCAAAAATGACCCGCCGTGCAAAATTTGTCGGGCTTTTTGGCTTTGCATTTGGCTAAGGCTTCCGGGGGCGGAACGGGCTTAACCCTCGGTTCCGGGATTTCCATTTCAATCGGTGCCGGAATAGGGGTCGATGGCCGAGGAGCATCTGCAACCGATTGTTGTGCAGGAAGGGTTTCTGCAACAGGGTTAGGCATCTGTTCGACAGCTGCAACCGGATTGGACGCTGGTTCAACAACCACCGGCCGGTTTAAGAACGGCTCTAACGGTTGCGAAAACGGTGCCGGATTCGTCATCGCGACACCCGATCGATTGGGATTGATCGTTTTGAGAACAGTGCCATTCGAATCCGTAATCATCGCACAGTGAATATCTGAAAAAATTATTTTGTATTTATATCCACGCTTTCTTGGATCGGAAACATAAGGGCTGTGATAATATATGAAGGGTGTTGATGGGGTCACATAAAAAGCTACTCTTAAGTCGTCTCTAATGGCTTTTGCAGTAGCGGGATTCACATAAAGATATACGAGCTCGTGTATAATTTCTGGATAATCAAGATCGGGAAAATTTTCATCCATGATCCAAGCTGTACGCCTGACATTACGTTCGACATGGTTGACAAAAATGAGATACTTAAGAGCGCTACCATTCATAGGGTTAATATCATAGGCAATGGTGCTATTCGCATCAATTGCTCTTGATTTTGGCCTCAAACGTTTTGAAACTTCGGCTTCAAGGGATATCGGACTAGCGAAGCTCTCCCCGACGACTAATCGCCTATTTTCTGCGTCATATTCGATGAAGCCTTTTGGAACACTTAGACCGGCAATCAACAAAGGTGTCACTGAAGTTAAAACCGACTGTTTTCGACTCTCAAATTCTTCCATTGTTTCATATTCGCTTTTAATCATCTCGAAAGCGCTGAGACGTTCATATGCTTTCTCAGCGGGAATGGGCGAAACAGTCTGTCCAATCTCATAGGGGCAGTTTGCATAGGCTTGTCTGACAAAAACAAGGCTGAAAAACATCATGAACAGAGATCTGAAAAACATAAATTAAACTAGTTTTTCAGTTGCAACTTTTCAATGAGATTTTTCATGTGAAAACGACTCCCAATGGTTTCCGTGTTGGACCTTCAGCCCAACCTTTTTGTCTCGAGGCCGGGTATCGCCCTTATAGACAACTCACTTTTTTCGCCGCATAATAACCCTAGAATGTAGGGGGAGAGCTTATGTTTATCGGTCATTACGGCCCGGCCGTTTGGGATACGCAGCGCGGTCATGGCAAACCTATCGTCAAGCTTTGGGAAGCTTTCCTCGCGGTTCAGGCTATGGATATTGTCTGCGGGTTCTTGGTTATGTTTGGGATCGAGGGCATGGTCTTAAACGCGGATGGCAAACCCATATTTGATATTAACTGGTCACATTCTTTGGTAACATCGATTGTGATCGCCTTGATTGCGGGCGGTATTTTTAAGGCGCTTAGGCCTCAATCCGGTATGCGCGGGTTCTGGGTGATTGCCATGCTCGCCTTTTCCCATTGGCTCCTTGATCTGATTGTGCACCGCCCTGACCTTCCGCTCTATCCGGGCGGAGATTTGCTTCTCGGCTTTGCGCTTTGGGACTTACCTTGGATTGCCTTTGCGCTGGAGGCTGGACTTTTGTTTCTAGCCTTTGCTTGGTGGCAAAAGCTGACGATCGCCAAGAACAAAAAGTATGATTACGGGCTATGGGCTCTCTATCTGTTTATGGTCTTGGTACATTTTGCAGCGATTGTGCATCAGGGAATTCAGGTCAAGAACGGAACATTTGATATGGCCGCTCAGCCGCCATCCAGCGCGGCCGGTATATCCATGCTGGTTATGTTTGTACTATTTACATTCATCATCAGCCGAATTGAGCGTGGCAGGCCGTCCAAGTTTCAAACAGCCTAGAATTTATAAGCGATAGCCGCCCCGCCAAACAATTGGTTACGGCTTCCGCGCTCGCGGACAAGCGGCGAATCCGCGGCGTCTTCCAGGAGCCGGTCATAGCTGCCAAAGACTGTCAGGCCTGCGGTGTAGGATAATGGCATGAGAACACTGCCGCCTAAACCTATAGATTCTATGCCGCCATTGGCGCGAGATTCTGTCAAACCGGAAGCGGCTGATTGAGCCGAAGTCACGCCGTAATAAGCCTGCATATATTTTTGGTCTCCGAATTTTAAGGATGGGCCCACATTCACAAAGAGCGGCGGACCTATGCCCAAAATTCGCGGGCTATAGTCCAGACTAACTTGTCCCTTAAGACCATCATGGCTACTCACAGCCTGACCAATTTTCCCTTTGACCGTCAAATCCTCGGCAATTTCATATTCCGCAAACCCGCCAAGAAGTATTGTAAAATCAATTTTTCCCATGCCGATCAAATCGTCGGAATTATCACCCGATATTTGAAACGGGCTGTTTCCAGTTTCGTCCCGCCCAAAGTCAAGCTGAGCCAAAGGTCCGGCTCGAAATCCGTTAGCGTTTATGGCGGCCAGACCGGCACCTTCCTGAACAGACGCAAAAATCTGGTCGCCTTTTGTAATCCTGATAAACGGCACGATGGAAACGCTATGTGAGTCAGAACCTGAATAGGTCGGCGCAGAAAACGCCCCGCCGCCCAGATAAAGACTCCAACCACGATCGTCAGCCGGAGGGCCGGGACGACGGGTTTGGTCTTTGCCGTTTTGTGCCGAGGCTAAAGGCGCAAAAATGAGACAAGCGGCCATGATGAAAATATTGCGCCAAATCATAGTAAACTTTCGTGAGACGTAATTTATAAGCGCCCCGTTGCTGTCGTTTATACGGTGAACAATATTAATTGGTTCACTTTACTTGCGACGGCAAAACATAGGTGACAACGGACTGGCTGGAAATTTTGTCCTGACCCTCTGGCCTGATGTCGACATTAATCACGGCCAACAACTTCCCCATTTTGGCTATACGCGCTTCGGCGAGGACCGCCTGCCCTTGGCAGGGCCGGAGAAAGTCTATGGTCAAATTGGATGTCAAAGCCATAGGCGTTATCCCGGCCCGGGTGAAAATCGCCGCATAGGCGGCCTGATCAGCGAGCGCCATTTGGACCGGTCCTGAGATAAATCCGCCCGGCCGCAACATTGTCGGGTCGGCCTGCAGGCGAATAACCGCCTTATCTTTTTCCATCACTGTCACCACAGGACACAAACCATCCGGTCCCAGAAATGTCTCTTGGAAAAAGCGGTTTATTTCATCAGTAGAAACGACAGAGCCCATAAACTTGCAATCTATGATTTTGAAACAAGAGTCAAATCAAGAGAGTCCGCATTAGATCTGGTAACGAAGACTTGAACAGATCTCGAGCATTGCTGTTTCCTAAAATGAAAGATTTGTTTAAACCCAATGCCAATGAGTCCAAATTTCATATCCCGCCTGTCCGGCAAATTGCTAATTCTAACGATTGTCTTTGTACTGATCGCCGAAGCTGTCATCTTTTTTCCATCGGCTGCGACCTTCCGAAAAGACTGGCTTCGAGAGCGCGCCGAAAGCGCGAGTCACCTGGCCCTAGCATTGACCGGCGTTCCGGAGAGTTATAACCGCAACATGCTCGCCGATGAGTTTATGGACGATACTGGCATTTCTGTGGTTACCACTGAAATTGAAGGTCAAAGCCAGCTCGTCCTCGGCACGCCGCCTGATATAACAGAATTTGAAATCATCGATTTGCGCGGCGGCGCATCGGGCCTTGATCTCCCGGGAACCCTTGCAGCCTTTAGCGCGAAAGAGGGCTATTTTCGTGTCTTGGCAGATCCTCCATCGGGCGAGTTTGACTCTCTTGAATATTTGATTCCAAAAGCAGCCTTACAGCAGGCCATGGAGAGATATTGCCATAATATTTTGGGCCTTTCGATTTTAATTGCCATTATGACGGGCGTTTTACTCTATAGCGTTCTGGCCTTTTTGATCATTCGGCCTATCCGAAAACTGGCCCATGACGTCGCCGAATTTCACAAAGATCCAACGGCCTCTGAACAAGCGAGTGCGCCCAGTCGGCGGCGCGACGAAATTGGTGACCTTGAGCGCAGTTTCGTTGATATGAAAGATGGCGTGAAAACGTCTTTTGAACAGCGCCGGCGTTTGGCCGACCTTGGGCTTGCGGTCTCTAAGATCAATCATGACCTTCGCAATGTGTTGACATCAGCCCAGCTTGTTTCCGATCGCCTGGCTATGGATAAAGATGCGCGCGTTGCTAAAATGGGCGAGCGACTTGTCCGCGCGGTTGATCGCGGCGTCCGTATTGCGAGCGATGTTTTGGAATATGGTCAGGACGGCGACGAAGATATCCGGCTTGAACCTTTATCGCTTCGCGATATTGCGGATGAGGCCGCCAAAGACACTTTGGCTGCCTTTAAAACCGTTGCGTTTGACAATCAGATCGATCGCCAAATATCGGTAAAAGCAGACGCGGATCACACATATAGAATTTTGCAAAATATCATGCGGAATGCGGGTCAAGCCCTGGCCAATACGCCCCACGCGAAAATCACGCTGTCGTCGCGAGCCGATCAGGGACTGGCCTTTGCAATGATTAGTGATAATGGTCCCGGTCTCCCAGAAAAGGCCAAAGCCAATCTGTTTACACCCTTTGCCGGGTCATCAGGGCGAGGACGGACCGGACTCGGTCTCACCATTTCAAAAGAGCTGGCACAAAGCCAAGGCGGGGACCTTAATCTGGTTGACAGTAGTGAATCCGGGACCCGGTTTGAAGTCCGGTTTAATCAAGTCTAATCTGCTGGGATCGCAGCGGGTTTCGGGCGCTGTATTTGAGACAGCCAGATCGCGAGTAAGATCAGTAAACCGCCGCCCAGCTGGATCATGGTCAAGGGCTCATCGAATAAAGACCAGGCAATTGCCGCCGCTATTACCGGCTGCACCACAACCAGAACACCGGCTATAGATGCCGGCGTGTTTCCAAGGCCTGTAATGATCAAGCCCTGACCTGCGACCTGAACGACGATGGCCAAAAATAGAGGAACGATAAAACCAGATGGGGTGCTTGGCATGAAATTCTCCCCGGCAAGTTTTACGCAAAATGCTCCAACGCAAAGTTCAACGAGTGTCAGCCAAAATATCGTTTCAATCCCGGATAAAGATTTTCGGGCAAGTTTCGAGCAGAGCATATAAGCGGACACAAGGCAGGCCGCCGCTAGCGCCAGCAAGTCTCCGCGCAAGACGCCCTTTCCTGTCTCGCCGCCACCAAGAGATAGGCCTGCCGCCCCGATGATCGCTACCAGAATGGCCAAAAACCATAACGGGGCCGGACGCTCTCTCATCACGATCCACGCCAGGAAGCCGACGCCGAGATTACCAAGACTGACCAGGAATGTCGCATTGGCGACTGTTGTAATCGAAAGGCCCCAGTGCCAAAGGGCAATATCGAGGGCGAAAAATATTCCCGCTAAAATAACTAATATATTAGGCCTTGCCGGTCGACGTTTATTGATCGCAAAGACCAAGACTAGCAGGATAGGCAGCGCAAAAAGATACCGCCAAAACGCAATCGCCTGGGGACCCAAATCATCGAGCCCCAGCCGTAATCCAACCGGCGCAAAACCAATGCAGACGCCGCCCGCAAAAACGGTTAGCGGTCCCTTCCAGTTCTGTGCGCTCGCCTGTGACATGTCCTCGCCTTAAGGGCTTATGAGGATGATGCCAACTCTAAAGCCAGGTGGAAGGGTAATAAAATCAACCAATGTGCGGGGTGCTTCATAACTCCAGCCTTGTCACCGGCGTCATCACCAGATCCGAAATATAGATCGGCGCGGTGCTCGCCGCGAATGGCTTTGCCCGTATCTTGCGTCACGACCAATAATTGTTGAGCGGTACCTTTATAGTCACCTGCCGCCTGCGGAATTTGAGTTTCCAGCCAGATGGGCACGCCATAGGGATAAATCGATGGATCAACCGCAATTGACGCCATGGCCGTGAGCGGTACCTGCATAGCCCCTTTGGGGCCTTCACCTGGCCGAATGACTTCTGGCTTGAAGAAAATATAACGTTTGTTTTCATTCATAAGCGCGCGCGCCTTTTCAGGGCCCGCCTTAATCATCCAATCTTCGATTTTTTGTTTCGAGGATTGGTCTTTCGTCAAGATACCGCGCGAGATCAGAACCCCCCCAATCGAAGTGTATGGCTTGCCGTTATTTTCGGCATAGGCGGCGCGGACTTTCTGACCGTCCTCAAACACCATCACGCCGGAGCCCTGAACTTGCATGAAAAACACATCAATCGGACGCCCATAACCCAGCGGCGTTGCGACCGTTTCGTTCATCTTGTCGCGTGACCATTTAAGCGCAGCCGGATCGGCCGGAACCGATAAGATGGGCTCTGAATAGACCGAGTCTTTTGTGCGGCGCGCTGTAATCTCAGGCTGGTAATAACCGGTTATAATGCCCTTGGCCGAACTGTCATCCATGAGCGAAAGGGGTAAAAATTCGCTTTCAAAAAACCGGCGAGATGTATCATTATCGATGATTGGGGTCGCTTGAGCGACCGCGCAGGCCGCAAGCCAGTCGCCAACGCGGCCATATTTCGGTAGTTTTTTCGATAATAAATCATCAGGGTTTTTTAAACTAATCTTGCCGCAGCTTCTTTGAAACGAGCTCAGAGCGCTGGAATAATCGCCGATACCCCAGCCTCTGACAGATTTGAAAGCATCACTAATGTCCGATGCTGCAATGGGCGCACTCGCTACGGGGTCGCTAACCGGCGGTAGGGCTGGCGAGCCCGCGGATGGTCCCGGATTATTGACAGGATCCGAATTCTGGCCCGCCTGTGTTTCGCCGGATGGCTGCCCTTGCCCGGAAGGGTTTGGTTGTTCGGCTGGCGGCGAGGTTACTACGGGCGCAGGCGCCGGAGACGGAGCAGGCGCAGGCGTCGTCGTACAGGCGGTTACGCCCAGCGCGCCCAGCCCCAGTAAGACAGCAAATTTTCTCATGATTATATCGTATCAGGCGTCGGGTCGGCCTCAGGCGCGGAGCCAGTCGCGGGCGCGACATCCCCTAATAACCAATTCGGGCTTTGGCTTTGCATATTCCGCTCAAATGACCAGACTTCTTGACTTCGGGAAATCAGGTTAAGATCGCCTTGGACGACATTGCCGTCTGCGTCTTTAAGGGCAGATGTCAGCTCAGCATCGAATTTAACAGATATGCGCGCATCTGATCCCGTGCAGGACACATCCACAATTTCGGCGCTTATCAATCGGGCCAGGTCCGTGATTTGTGTCAGATTATCGACTTCTCTTTGCGTAATGGCCGCTTCGTAGACCTTATAAACGCTATCGGTCAGGAGCTCTCCTAAAAACTCGCGATCACCATCTGCAAACCCTTCCAGGATCATAGAATAGGCGCCTTGCGCCTGATCAACAAATGATCTGACTGAGAAGCTGGAATCATAATTTCGGATTTTGGCAATATCGGGAAAATCCCCAGATTCTTCCACCGGATCAATCATCGCCGGCTTCACATCTGGCTCTTTGGACAAAAACTTATCGATATCTACCGGGTTTTCCGGGCCCTGCCCAACCGATTTTCCTAATACTGAATATAGCATGGCACAAATTATGGTCGCTATAGCCGCGTAAAGAATGACTTCATACATATGAAATGCCTTTATAAGTTTTGTATTTTATAGAGCATGTATTCTGGATTGACTAGTTGCCCGGACAGACAGGCTATGTTAGCTGACCGCTCGCACAGTGCAACAGATTAATAGGAGTGGCCCAATGGCCAAGAAGAAAAAAGAAGAAAAACCTGCTGAAGAGGCCGTGACCCCAAACGGCCAACCAGGGCCAATGCTTCAAGTATTAGCGCAATACACCAAGGATCAAAGCTTTGAAAATCCAAATGCTCCGGATTCCTTGCGCGCGGACCAAAGCCAGCCCGCCATTAATATCAGCATCGAAATTGCCCGCCAAATGATGACGGACGACGCCGTTGAGGTTTCATTGATCTTAAAGGCCGATGCGCGCCGCGAAGATCAAGTCGCCTTTATCGCAGAGCTTGAATATTCTGGACTTTTCGCCTTTCAAAATGTCAACGCTGATGAGATTCAGCCTTTGATTATGATTGAGTGTCCGCGCCTTCTCTTCCCATTTGCCCGTCAGATCATGGCAGATATGACACAAAGCGGTGGATTCCCGCCCATTATGCTTGAGCCGCCGGACTTTGCTGGCATGTTTCGCGAGGAAATGATGCGCCGCGCCGCTGATGCTGAGCAAAACAGCTAAACCTTAAAAAGAATAAATGAAAAAATTTAACCCGTTCATCTTCTGTTGAGCGGGTTTGTTTTATCTGGATCGGCTATTGTGGAGCCAATTATGCTTAGAAAACTGATCGCCGCGTTAATTGCATTGGGCGGCGTAAACCTATCAAATGCCGAAGTCCTCAAATCTGGAGCGGATCATTTTTCTTTAAAGCAAGAAGCCGTCAGTGAGCTACCCCCTGAAGATTTGTGGAAAAAACTGATTTCGCCGCCTTTGTGGTGGCACCATTCCTATTCTGGAAATGTTCAGAATATGAGCCTTGATCTTAAGGTCGACGGATTGTGGAAAGAAGAATGGGGCGAAGGGTCGGTCATTCACGGCCGCGTTTTATATATCAAAGATGAAGAGCAGCTTCGCCTCGACGCGCCCTTTGGGCCCCTACAAGCGATGGCCGTTCGCGATGTCTGGACCATCACAATTGCGCCCCATTCGGACGGCGGATCAATTGTAACCTTTGAAGAAATTGCAATCGGCAGCTCGGATAGCGGACTGGATAAGCTGGCCCCGGTTGTCGATCAGGTCAAAACAGAGGCCTTGATGCGGCTGGTCGCCAAAGATGTAATGCCTCTTGAACCAGAAGCGTCAGACAATACTGAGAACTCCCCCGAACCAGCGACTGAGGACAATCAAGACTAAGGCTCTGCGGATTGGCTTCACGACATTGGCGTGTATTTTGGACTTAGTGGCGACTTAGGGCGCTCAAAAAGGTTGCTTATCCGAGGACCGCTAAATCCATAGGGTTGACTCAAGGAAAGAACCTAAACAAGGTATGAAGCATGACACTTGTGAGGAAACTTATGGCGGATAAAAGTAAGAACCGGAAAATAATAACTGGAATATTACTTTGTATTCTTGCTGTATTTTTTTTCACCTATGGTGAAACCATTCTTGATGGCTTGGTAGACGGCTTCAATGCAACGCCAGATAATTAAGTCACAGATCCCATCACAATTGCAGACTTTCTTCCTTTAAACGACTTCTAAATGATGAGCTAATTGCTCAGTACGACATACTAAAATCGCCCCCCATAAGACGCTTGCGAGTAAGCGTTGGTTACCATGACGGGTCACGCTTCTTTGGAACGATGGTCTATTCGAAATGATACTGGTGCACCACCACCATCCGCTCATCCCCAACTCGATTGGGGATCTGAACATGTTGGATTAGAGATGGGGAACTTCGAGAAGAGATGCGGCCGTGTTCTGAGACCTGTTCAGATCCCCGTTTTCACGGGGATGAGCGGAGAGGCGGAAAGGGTTGGGTGTCTTTTGAGTCAGAGTTGGTTGGGGGCTTGCCCTAAATCGCCCAAAGTCGGTACTCGCGTCAGCCAACGGATAATGCGGCGGTGCTTGCCAGATATTAAAGGCCGATATATCAGACAATCATGAAATTCGGTTACGCAATGCTGGTGGTTTTTCTCCTCGTAGGGTGTGCGACGCAAAAATCAGAATTGGTAAAACCGGTTTTGGACACCCCTCAATCGACGACTTGTTTCGATGGAAGTATTCAAGCAAAACCAGAACTATGCCCGACGCCGCGCGCTGACGCGATAATTTGTCCCGATGGCCGTGCTGTAGGTTGGCCTTATGAATGTAGATCTGTTGAAGAGATACGTCTGGATAATGGAAACATCATTTGTGCTGAACAGGACCTAGCGTTTAACCCTAAAACGGATAGTTGTGAATAGTTCCAAGTCTAACCCTAAACGGTAAAGTGCGCGGCTTGAAATGCCCGAAGAAGCCGCTCCATGATTTTCAAATTTTTGATTGCGAACATAAAAATGCCAATATTTGCCGCAACCCTACCAATATTCTAAAAGACCAATAGGCTCAATCGAGACGATAAAACATGTTCAAATTGTTTGCGCTAACCCTTCTTACACTGTCTCTTCTCTTAGGGGGCTGTGAAGCTCGGCAGGCGCCGAGTGTGAATAGTACCAATGATCCCAAAATTACGGCCCCGGACTTGGATAAGAATAAAGCCCAGGTGAAAGATATTCAATACAAGTTCAATACGCCTCTACGTATTGGGAAAAAGGTTACCGAACTTACCCCATATTTGATGTCAACTTACAGTTTTCATAAACGCATCAGATCGACTGGCTTTCTGGTTTCAATATATACAGCCCACACTGAAGAAATGATATATGAAGGTGAAGAACCTGTCGTTGCGATTATGTTTGTTTCAAAGGGTGATCTGCATGAGATGCCCTTAGCCTTTTATATCATCGGTGAACTCGATCCAAAGATAAACAACACATTAAATTTTTGTGCCCTTAGCTACGATGATAAAATGGTTCTATACGCAAGCGCTACATGCCTATCTGAGGGGCCGCCGAACAGCCAACCAATCACACTTAAATGGACCCCAAGTTCAAATAGCGTAACGATTGCCGAGCAAAGCTATCCATTTGAAAGCGGACATCTAGAGGCAGTCCCTGTTTTTGAGGATGACGACAGGGTCGCTCCTCAAGACATAACCGGCGATTACATTTGCACTATGACTGAGCATGCTGGAGTCGCGAGCAGCCATATGGAAGGCTCTGGTCAGCCAAAAGCTTTTCATGACAGTTCACTGGCATGGAAGTTTAAGTTACGTGTAGGCCGCGATGAGAAAAATAGATCAAAATACCGAATGATCGAGCTACCTTATTCAGGCTTAGATCGGGAACCAACAGATTGGCATACAGATAACAGCGTTTTACATAGCCCATATGTTGGAAATGGAATTGAATTTTCGGCACTTCAAGGCCAAGCGTTTGTTAGTTTTCATAAGACCGTTCATGAAAGTGAAGATGGAGACATGAGTTTCTATCACTCTGGATTTGCATGGGCCGGTGGTGAAGATAGTTTCCTCTTGACCCGATGGGGTAGATGCAAATTGATCAATTAATAGCACAAGTCGATCATCCATTGGAATGCTGTCTGTCCGCCCCCACAACCCGCTCATCCCCAACTGGATTGGGGATCTGAACCTGTTGGATTAGAGATGGGGAACTTCGAGATCAGATGAGGCCGTGTTCTAAAACCTGTTCAGATCCCCGTTTTCACGGGGATGAGCGGAGAGGCG
>JAHDDC010000073.1 GCA_020629545.1 Hellea sp. | reverse complement strand
AAAAATACAAAGCGCAGATGAATTAGGCATTTATAAAAATGGGCAAGTGGAATGCCGTGTTTTGAATCCTTCTTTGGCGCAATCATAATGAATTAAACCCTGATGGAGGTTATGACTTGCAGTTGATCTCAAAATCTGAGTCGATGGATTTAACACCGCAATGTTGCTGAATAATATTGTCAACGTCCTGCATGAATGCCTTATAGGTTTCCGCGGCCTCACAATACATTCGTTGTGCTGGGCCTTGTAAGGACGTCATAGTTAGAACATCTGCTTCAGACGGGTAAGCTTCAGATTTTTTACGCTTGTTCTTCAATACGAGACTAAAGCTCATATTATTCATATTTGAGACGTCGAAACCCACACCATATCGCACGGTTAAGGGGTCAACTTGGTACAGGTCGTTTGCGTCAATAGCTTCTCTAGCGCAGACGAATAAATTATCAGTATTGGGATATACCGAAGTTTTCTTAACAACATCCAGTGTATCACAGGATGTGATCAAAAATGAAACCAACAACAAAATGACTTTGTTTCTAATTATCATAGCGCTCCAGTGTGTTTATCGCAATAAACTCGGCAGCTCCCCATGTAAACCAGCCGCTTCCCGGATAAAAAAGCTTTGAGCCGGTTTAATCTTATCCATCAGGCCAAGCCCCAGTCGTCGAGCATGTTTGATAGGCGCGATATTGTTGGAAAACAGGCGATTGAAGACATCGGTGGAAGCCGCTAATATCCGATTATCGAAGTTTCGCCAGATCTCCAGATCTGAGAGTTGAAGCATTAGGTCCAGCCCGTTGGCCCGAGCCTCTTCAACCACATCTGCCAGAGCCGCCGCATCTCGCAATCCCATGTTCAATCCCTGTCCAGCAATAGGATGGATCGCATGCGCCGCATCGCCAATGAGGGCTATTCGGCCTTTAACATATTGTTCGGCCATTTGCAGCGAAAGCGGATAAGCCCATCGCGGCGCACAAGGCCCGACCTCACCATAGAGATCACCAAAACGACGGGCGAGCTCTGCGGCAAATGCGGGCTCTGGTAAGGCCATGGCCGCATCGACCGCAGCTGGACTATCCGTCCACACAATCGACGACCGATGCTCAGTCAGTGGGAGAATGGCAAAGGGGCCATTGGGTAAAAACAATTCATGAGCCACCCCGTCATGGGGCTTCTCATGGGCGACTGTCGTAACGATAGCTTTTTGCTTATAGGGGGTGTTCGAAACGGTGATCCCCGCCTGCTTGCGACACCAGCTATTGCGGCCGTCAGCTGCGATCAAAACTGAAGCAAAAGATCGCTCCCCATCAAATTCTACAGAGACCTTATTGGTCGTCTCCTCAAATGCGGAAACTGTAACGGGCGCCACAAAGGTAATATTCTCTGATTGTCGAGCCGCCTCGATCAGGGCCTTTCGTAAAAGGCGGTTTTCAACCATATAGCCCATGGGGCCGCCGCCGGCTTCTTCGCTGTCAAAATGCAGAGTCAGCGGAGAAATATACCCTCCGACCTCTCCATCAGAAATGAGAATATCCGTGATCGGCTGAACATGTCCCTCAAGACGTTTCGCTACCCCCAGGTGCTCAAACATACGCCAGGAACTGGCGGCGATGGCCGATGCTCTGCCATCAAAAGATCGGTCCAAATGATCGGCTGGGTCCTGAGCATCCATTAACAGAACGGTTGAATTCTTATGTGCACAAGCCAGGGCCGCTGTCAGGCCCACCAGGCCAGCCCCAATTATGGCAATATCCGCAGAGTGACTCATGGAAACAATATAGGGGCCCTAAGGCCCCTCGGCTATAGCAGTGTCGTCGCAGCTTATATTGAGGTGTTTATTCCCATTCATCACTGCGAGTTGTTTTAGTGGTGCTAAGCGACGCCTCACCACCGAAATGCTTGGCCAGATATTTTTTAATTGTCGCCATCATTTTGGAGTGGGTGCTTTTGTCAGTGGTGTTGATCAATATTTCTTTGCTTTTAGTAAATTCAATGCGGACTTTTGTATTGTCATCGTCGACCTTGAGCATATCTACATGAACACGAGGAGAGGCCGCGGCGTTGAACATGGCGTATTTATTGTTCTCATCACCTGAAATGCGTGTTTTGGTGACCCCGTAAACGTCATAGTCATATACACTCATGGCGTTGATAACGGCCTCTTTAACTTGAGCCCTAGGATATGGTAAAACATCGCTGGCAGTCTGAACAGTGTTACAACCGGACAAGGTAACCGCCGTCAATATGAGCACACCTGATAGTTTTGTTAACTTCATTTGAATTCCCCCATCTATTCCTGACCTCATATTCCGCGGGCGGTTTAAAGTCAATTTACCCGACAAACAAATTGACTCGCCTGTGCATTCCTTTTAGTGACCGCGCTCAATAAATAATGCGCTGATTTGCTCCTTCGCTTGCGGGCGCGTAACAAATACTTGGCTAAAGAAAGACGATTATGCCCGTTCCTGTTATTGTTCTGAACTTCGGACACTCGGTTTTGAAATCCCTTGAGGACTATACCCAGGCCGCGTCCGAGATTTATCGCCACTACCGTCAGGGCAAAAATGTGGTCGCTGTGACGTCTGCGCAAGGGGATCAGACCGATGTCTTGCTGGCCGAAGCCCGTCGTATTGGGCCTGAGGGAGTGGCCAAAAACCTGCCGGAACTTATTCAATTAGGGGAGCGCAAATCCGCCGCTCTTCTGGCGTTAGCGCTCGAGCGCATCGGGGCACCGGCCTTTGTGCGTCAGGCCCGCGATCTGGGCCTCAAAGCCAAGGGCCCCAACACCGAAGCCGAGCTCGTCGATCTGGATGTCAAACAGCTCCAAGAAGATCTGAAAAATCACGATATCGTCGTCATGCCCGGCTATGTGGCCATTGGCGAGAATGACCGCCCGTCTCTGCTGGGCGATGGCGGAGCTGACTATACGGCCCTCTATGTGGCCCAGCGTCTGGGTGTGCCCGCGCTCCTGCTTAAGGATGTGGACGGGGTTTATACCTCCGATCCTTACGCCCAGGGTGGCAATCCGCAACGCTATGACCGTATTTCCTGGGATGAGGCCAGCGAAAAAGCCGAGGTCCTGGTCTCGCCCAAAGCCCTTGATTTTGCCCGAGAAAACAGTCTCGAATTTGAAATCGGCATGCCGGGCATACCGCGCTACACCAAGATCGGCTCAGAAACCGGGGACACGGGCGCGTCGCCCAAACCGACCAAATTGCGTGTCGCCATGATGGGCTGCGGCAGTGTCGGCGGCGGTGTTTACCGGCGGATCAAAGCCAATCCGGAGCGCTTTGAAATGGTCAAAATCATGATCCGGGACAAGCAGAAATATCTCGATCAGGGCTATAAGGATCACGAGCTGACCACCGATTATCAAGATCTTGTGGAGGCCAAGCCGGACATCTTTGTGGACGTCTCCGGGCCTATCGAACCGCCGCTCGAATATACCAAAGACATGCTGGCCCGCGGCGTGCATGTGGTTTCGGCCAATAAGCAGGCCATCGCCGCTGGCGGACAGGCGCTGCTGGATCACGCCAAGGCCAATAACCGCATTTTACAGTTCTCCAGCGCGGCCGGCGGCGGCATGCCGGTCCTGGAAATGTGTATCCGCGAGGCTGGTCGTATCACCCGGGTTGAGGCGCTCCTGAACGGGACGACCAACTTTATGCTCGACGAGATCAGCGCCGGGCTTTCCTATGATGAGGCCCTCAAGATCGCTCAGGACAAAGGCTATGCCGAAGCGGACCCGAGCTCTGATGTTGGGGGCGCAGATGCGGGGGCCAAGATCCGATTAGTGTCGCTGCTGGGCTTTGGCAAAGAGATCACACTGGACGATATCCCTCGCGATACGATCGAGAATTTCGAAGCGCCTGAGACCATTAAAGGCGCCATCAAACGGGTCTCCAAAGTGACCAAAACCGAGGCAGGAATCGAAGCCAAACTCGAGCTCAAAGATCTGTCGCTGAATAATTTCATCGCCCAGGCCCGGGCCGAGGAAGCCCATGCCGTCTTCCATTTTGACGATGGCGATGTCTATAAAATCCGGGGCAAAGGCGCCGGCCGCTGGCCCACAACCGAGTCGGTCATGGCCGATCTCTACGACATTTCCGCGAGCTATTTTTAGAAAAATTTGCGCTCATTTTCAGTCCATTTTTGGGCTGATTTTTGGTCAAAAAACACTGCAATGTTTCACGTGGATTGGCCAGAATAGCCGATTTCCAACGTGGAAAAATTTTCCACGTTGGAAAAATGGGCGGGTTTTTATGTTTCCACAGTGCGAAAATATACCAGAAACCAGTTCATTGTCTCACGCGAGTCTAAGGTTTGATAGGATCATGCAGCTCAGTCCTGTAGACCCTACCCCCTCCGCTTACGCTTGTGCTCCAGCACCTCCCCCGCCCAGGCCGGGAACCGGGGGAGGTCGGAGGGGGCAGCGCTGATGATAGAACAGAGCGTCTTTTTTGACTCTTATAAAAATCGCCCGATTCGCGTTAAAAATGTCTCGGGGCTTTGAACAAAAAGCGCTTTGACCCGGTACGATCAGAGAGCCCTGGTTTAATATAACAATTCGGTTTCTTTGTTTGCGACCTGCGGTTTATTTATTTTTAAACCTGATCGCTTAGCCTAAATGGAGGAGGGTCGCGATCATGGACAATTTGATGTTTTGGATTTTGGTTTTTCCGGTCCTGTTATTGATGTTGCTTTATTATTTGGGGTTTTTATCAATTGGGATCCGCACCATTTCCTCCGGTGCAAAATCAAAACGACCGCGCCGGAAATTACAAACCCTTCTATTGGGGATAGTTATCATATTATTCCCATTCCTCTTGATAAAGGCCCAACATATTCGGGCGGACCAAAAAGCGGATCAACGGGCAGAACAACTGGCCGCGATTGAGCGGGTTAATCTAGTGGGTAATATGCCTCGCAAATTCGTGACCGTCGGTAATTTTTCTGACGACGATATTGCCTTCATCAAACGTCAATATCGAATTGGGACCTATCCCAAAACCGAAGCGGAAAGACTGGCCGCCGCCTATCGGCATTATCGCCGAACGGAGTTTTGCCACACACATTCATCCGGAAAGATGATGTCGTCCAAGATCAAAATCCCGATTTGTAAGGACCTGCCCGACTCGATCCAGACAGCATTGGATTTGCGAGAGCCAACACTCTTTTTTGCCGAAGGCTCGAATACGTCATATCGGGTCAGCAATACAAGTGTTGGTAAAATGTATGAGGCGCGATTGATTACAAAAACCAGGGATCGGCTGGTCGATTATTACGAGGAGCGCTTTGTCGAACGGCCCGCGGGGATTACGAATCCATATTCATCGGGATTTAAGCGTGTACCTAATCAGCCCCGGTTTTCACGTCGCGATTTTATTCAGCGCGCTATGGAAGGTGCGGCGGGATAGTCTTTCGTAAGAGCCTAAACCAAAGATTTAGGTTGCAAACTCAAACCCTAATAGAAATCGCCGAGTTCGCGTTGAAAGTGTCTTGGGGCTTTGAACAGAAAGCGTTTTAGGCCGCTGCGGTCAAAGGGCGTCCAACTCTCTTCGGCCTGCGTCAGGCGGTCGGCGATGATATACATAATCGAGACATTCACGCCCATGCCCAAATGGGAGCCGTAGACTTCGATGTTTTCGGCCTGGTCCACATCGTCCTGGACGGAGCCGTGCCAGTGCACAATACCGTCTGAGCGGGAATAAATAGACGTAGACGGCACAGGCGGCGGCACATGTAGCTGTTTAAGGCGCTCAGCCGTTTCCGGTGACGGCTTGCCGTTGAGATATTCAAACAAAGGCCGGGCGCGGGCCGCATGGCGCGGGCCGGTGATCGGGCTGCCGAGTGTGATGACGCCGCGCACATATTGCGGATAAATCTTGGCAATCTCACGCACAAACACCCCGCCCAGACTCCAGCCAATGAGTGAGACTTTCTGGCCGTGTTTTTCAAAAGTGGATTTTAAGAGCTCGAGCATTTTCGCCTCAACCTCGTCGTTGAAGCGCAGATTGCGGCCCAGCCCCCAATCATAGGAGGTGTAGCCCAGATCCTTGAGGAGTTTACGGAGAGGCGCCGTCGATAATTTGCTGGCCATAAAACCAGGGAAAACAATCACCGGATGACCATCACCTTTGGGCAGGCGCTTTAAAAGCGGGCGCAGCGCGTAAAACTGCGCGGCTTCAAAAACCCAGCGGCCTTCGGTCAGAGTCCAGATAGGATTAGGCGCGCGGTGTTTATATTTCCCGCTGCGCGCGGTCGATTTTGGGGCAGACATACGAGCTTTCTGATAATTGTTTGGGCTAATTAATCGTTTTGCTGGAGCCGGTGACAGATTTTTCTGTGGTCGTCGGCTTGGCTTTGGTCTTTTTCGGTGCCGGCTTCTTAGCGGGCGCCGTTTTGGTGGTCGCTTGCGCGGCGCGTCTTGTTTCCGAAACTTTCACCGCCTGCATGTGATCCTCGAAACTTTTTCGGATACATTCGCCGTAAAAGTCCGGATCCGGGATCGCCTCGCGACAAGCCGTAAAGGAGAGGGTCACATCATCCATGTAAGAGTGCACGATATGGCCGAGGCGCATATTATCCGTCAGGCACATCATGCCGAACACGCCGACAACTTTCGCGCCGGCCGAATAGATCGGAATACGCGGGCCGGGCACATTGGTGACGACCGTATTCATAAAGGGTTTGGACACATCGGCCAGCTTAAAGCGGTAGAACAGATCGGCGCCCACATTCATGGCAAAGGCCGGGGCCAGCTTGGCCATTTCCGCCGTCTGGCGCGCACCTAGCGCGTCGGTCAAGCCTTTGGCCTTGGTGGTCTCCTCGAGCACATATTTCATGCGCTCATGGGCATTATCAATATGAGAGCCCAGCGGCACAAACATGGCGGCCACTTGATTGCCCATAGCGTTTTTCTCACTCTCATCGCGCACAGAGATGGGCGCCATGGCCGTGACGGAACTATTGGGCAGTTCTTCTTTGCCCTGCAGGTAAAGCCGCATGGCTCCGCCTGTGATGGAGAGCATGACATCATTGAGCTTGGCGCCGTCGGCGAGAGAGCGGATGGCTTTGATATCGCCGAATTTAAAGCTCTCGGCCCCGTACATGCGGTGCGGCGACAGCGAGCCGTTAAAGCGGGTCTTGGGCGTTTGTAAAATGGCTTTGGCGTCAAAGTCTCGCTTGAGGAAACCTTTGGCAGCGCGGAACATGCCGGGCATCAATTTGCGTGTGGCGTTGAGCTGTCGCCAAGGCAGGGTCATGCTTTTTAAGGAGCCGCGTATAAAGGTCTCAACCTGGCTTGGATTGGCTTCCGGGCGCCATGGGTCCGGCGTGGCCAGCGGCGTCACATCCGGTGTCAGCGTATGGGTCGCCATCATCAAATCCACGCCGGAGACGCCGTCAATGGCCGAATGGTGGACTTTGGAGAGCATGGCATATGAGCCTTTGGGGAAGCCGGGAATATTATCCAGACCTTCGATCACGGTGATCTCCCAGGGCGGACGGGTCAGATCCAGCGGACGGGCAAAAATCCGCGACGCCAGAATACAGAGCTGACGCCAGTCACCGGGCTTGGGCAAAGCGACGTGACGGACATGATATTCCAGATCAAAATCCGCATCCTGCACCCAATAGGGATAATCCACGCCAAACGGCACTTTGACCATTTTTTGACGGAGGGTTTTTGACAGCTGTAGGCGGTTTTCAATAAAACCCAGAATATCCTTAAAGCGAACAAAGCCGTCCGGCGCCGTGGACGGATCATAAACGATGATCGATCCGATATGCACCGGTGCATTGGGTTGCTCCAAAGCGACAAAAGCCGCGTCTAATCCCTGCATCTGTTCCATGTCGTTACCCTCTTATGTAGGGTCTTCATACACGGCCTGATTAGAATGAGCAATCTAAAGGGGGGGTGGGTCTGAACGAACAATAGCCGGGTGGCTTAAAACGCCCAAAAAAGGACGCTCGTTGCTTACCTCAAATGTAAGCGTTTGGGGAACCCCACCTTGTAAGGGATTTCTGGCTGGGTGATCGTGTCCACTTAATTTAATGGACATGATCGTAAGGACTGACCCTATGGCCACCCATATGAAATCAAAGAAGCAATTGAGATGGTCCTTGAGGGGAGTGGGTTCGAGAGACCTAATGATTATGTGTTAGTATCCGATATCCCGTTGAGAACTTAGGAGGGTTAAAGCTGTCCAGCGAAAAGTTCTATGAATGTTCTTCGATTTGGCAGGTTTCTGACAAAAATGTGCCCACTAGGCCAACTATGAAGAAGGAGAATAAGTTGGGTGCTCGGACGGTCACCATTAGATAACACGTTTCCTCGATTGTTATCAACGTGTGCCTAGTGAGCTAAGGAGAACGTATAAACCCTACTTATGCTTTAAACTTTGTCTAAAAAACCGTCCTTTTCCCATGGAACAATAAAGTGCGTTTCGTTTCGCGAATCCATCGTCCCAGCATTTTCCATCGGGCTGCCTGCCATGAGCTTCGCGGTGCCATTCTTCAAAAAAGTGATCGCCTAAAATTGAGTTTAAAACTCCGCTTGTTTCCGGATCGGATGTGTTCTCCACAACGACTGAAACGACACGTGCCCCTGGCCCATAAAAGATCTCGAACGCTTTTGAATTGTGATGTTCTTTAATATGTCTTGTGCCATCGACATGGAATTTTCGAACTGTTGTCGGGTCCGAGATGTCTTCAAATGTCATCAGTACCGGGAATTTGGGATTTTGTGATGGATAAAGCTCTAGCTGGTTTCCGGGACGGCTCAGGGCGTCCAGATACTTCATGTATGTTCGGGCGCGATTCTTGGGTGTGTCCTCACCTTCAACCTGCTTGGGCTTACCATAAAATTCTGTTCTATAAGACGTCGCAAACCGTGCCGGAGTGTCATATGGCCAAAGCGCATATAAGTAACCATGTTCACCCAAATGAATACTCACGGCTTCGGAACGTGATTTGGTATTAAGAGCCATTCTCGATGACAAAGCTCCATTGTGAGGCCGGTAATTCATTCGCAATGTCTGCACGCCCGATCCCGAATAGGTTTTACCATCGATTTCTACGGTTACGGACATCTTCTGATTCCAGGTTTTTCCGACCTCAGAAGGTACACCGCAGGACACTAATAACAGAATACATTTAAGTCCGGTCAAGAGTTGTTTTGATCTCATCTATCATTCACTTTTCTTATTCCCATGCGCTTTCCCTCAAATCCAATTAAGGTAGCTTCATATTGTAACCATAGATCATTGATCCAAATTACAGTCAAATGGCTTGAAAAAACTTTTTGGTCCAAGGGTCATTTTGTTCCGTCAGGCATTCGACTACGGAACCCATGAAATCACCTGCCGCCAATTCGTCCAGGGAAAGATCAGTCTCGGATGCCAAAACTTCTCTAAAAAACGCGACAGCGTCCTCGAACGACAACTGGGATTTCAACGCATCGCGAAGGCCGAAATCAGTCCAAATGACTTCGGGAGAAACGGCGTTTCCACTTCGAAAAAGTATGACCCAGATTAATAGCCCCATTACGTCTTTTGTGAGGCCGTGGGCTTTAATTATTGCGGGTAGCGTTTCCCTGCAAAAGTCATACTGGTGGCTGGAATCAATGCGTTCGGCAAATAAACGCATTTCAGTCATGGAACTTGGATCAAGAATGCCAAGCGCGCGGGCTGCGGAACCCAGAAATTCCCGCCCATCTGACTTATAGGAATATAAGTGGTCCCACTCACTGGTGACTTCATTGTGCTTTCTGATCAATGCTTTAAGGGCAGGAACTGCTTCTGGACAATTTTTCTGAACATGCTCGAAAAATGCGTCTTCGCCAATATTTTTCCGGCCATGTTTGAAAACAACCTTGATTCTTTTTTCAAATGCACGAGCGGCAAGATCATCGCTCAACTGGTCCGTTAAATGTGCTATAGCGGCGATGCAATCCTTTGACTGAAGTGATTCCACAGGCACTGTGAAAGTCATTCTCTCTTCAAGGAATTTTTTGGCTCTCTCTGCACGATCATCTTTTTTTGTTTTATCCAACTTGCCTCGCGCAATTACTTCATTTTCTTTGATTTGCCTGATAGGTAAATCGAGTTCTATATTGCGCGGATCTATTGTCACAAAATCATCAGAGTCATAAATGTTTATTCTTATTGTGCCGTCAGGCAGATAATTTACGTTCTGTTTTTTTAGATTTTGACCAATTGGGGGCCGCTCTGGGTCTTTTAACGCATCAGCAACAAACAACTTCGGAGATGTTTCGCCATCAACATGAACGAAAGACGTATCGTTATAAAAACCTTCGTCTCCAACCCAGTGAAAATTGCGATAATGCGTTAATTCATTTTTGTAACGTCCTGAATAACTAATTATTGGACAAGGGTATGTATAATCTTCGACCTCATTCCAAACGTCCTGAAAATTATTTTCAATCACGTCATGGGATAGTGTTTCAAGTGGACCTAGGCCGGAGTTACTTAACAACAAGGAAAGCCTTTCAAACATTTCTCCGTGTACTGGCTGCAACCCTAGTTTCTCACGTTTTCTGGCCGTTGATCCTTGCCTTCCTGAATCAGGCATCATGGACCGCTCACACCAATTGATCGTAGCGGTGCGAATAAACTTTAGCGGAAATGACTGCCATAACTGAACGGTTGATCCGAAATAGGTTTTGTCTTCGGTTTTTTTGCCAAATAGTTTGCGTTTCTGAACCGGTATTTTGAAGGTTTGCATTGGAATAGTTGTGGGGTCTCCGCGCAGCCAGAAACGGCCGGTTTTGCTTGGCGCCGAAAACTCTCCAAAATCAGGCGCTGATATAACTTCTAAATCAGTCATTCCCTTTTGAGGATGTACTTTCATCAGTCCAACTTTAATTTCACCGCCTTTATCCAATGTTTGTCTTGTAGGGACGTCACCCTTATAGACGCCCCTGACTGACGTAATAATATTGCCGTGAGTATCAATTCTGCTATCCCAAACTGATCCAGCAGGTAAATTGTCGTGAAAGGCCACAATCTGGCCATCAATAACATCGACAACCGACAATTTCCGGGCAAATGGTTCATTACTATCTTGGAAAATCAATAAGTGACGATTATCAGGAGATGGCTCTATCCAATTATCTAATGGCCTTGCTGTACCCGAGGACCTGTGACTATGGCCCACGAAAGTATTGGAAATACGGGATTGCGCGGAGTGGCTATAAATCTCCAGAAAGCCTTGATCGTTATAGCAGAAAAAGACATCGTCACTACAAACCCCGATCTTCGGCGGTCGACCTTTGCCAGTCGATAAGAACCATTCTTTTGAAGGATCGCTCGCGCAGTATACTCCATCTGCCACTCGTTCAATTTTCAATGTCATAAACCCAACCTCTCAAAACGAGGCCAACAGTAGCGAGTACTAATTAAGGAACAATTGAGCAGGAATTTTGTTAAATCGACAATCGAAAAGCGTTTTTTATTTAGAGGACATCTATAGTGAAGCGAAGGTCCAAAAAAGGCATTACGCTTAGGAGGAATTTTTGTCTGCTCGACTAGAAATAGTCGTTACGCGAGCGGCTTAAAATCGCCTCATCTAAGCCGCCGAACAATGCGGATTTTTACGGAATAATGAGCTCCAA
>JAHDDC010000072.1 GCA_020629545.1 Hellea sp. | reverse complement strand
AATCAAAGAACGTCTACAGAGGTGGTCTAAGCTGCGTGAAACTAGGTAATTGTTTTGGGCGTTGTTTATCAAAAATTGCGGATAATCAATTTTCTTGTCACCTAACCGTAACATAGGGGTTTGTACCAAAACCCCGGGAAGAGGAATAAATATGCTCAGATGGTTTAAGGCGTTGATGCTCTTTTTTGGAGCAGCTCTTTTGAGTGCAAATTTTGCGAATGCACAGATTGCAGAAATTAAAGCCGGGATCAGCGATTTTGATGAGGAAATTATTGGAGTGGGCTGGGCATTAGGTTTTGCGGACGAAAACAGTATCGCGATAAACGCGGATGTTATATTTGATGAGCCCAAGTTTTTGAAATGGGCGTTATCCCCTCAGCCCTATCTTGGAGCCCTTATAAATTTAGAAGGAAAGACCTCTTACGGGTCAGCAGGTCTATTATGGCGTCAAGAATTGAGCCAGAAACTCTATATGGATTTCAGCTTAGGTCTTGCAGTTCACAATGGTACTTTGGATATCAATTTTCAGAGAGGACCGTCATTTCGCGAGACGTTTGATCGATTTGATACCGAAATCGAATTTGGTTCCCGAGTGTTATTTAAACCACAATTGTCATTAGGCTACCGCGTAACAGATGAATGGGCTGGCGAAATTTATTTTGAGCATTTGTCTCATGCCACATTATTAGATGACAAAGATAATGACGGCGTGGACATTGTGGGGATCCGCGCCGCCAAACGATTTTAATTAGCCATTAGGACGGATCAGGAATTTTTCACCGGTTTTCTTGGCGTTATAGCGCATCATCACATCCGCATCGAGGGCCTCGGCGAGTGATATTTCATCGGTGTAATGGCTGGCGAATGTAGTCGTCAGTTCATCAGCCACACGTGTTCGTAGCCGCGCGGCTACATCCATACCGGCTTTAGCCAGGAAGTTTGGCAGCAACCAACCGCCAACGCCCCAAGCCATACCATATCCGCGTGTCAACAAAGTCGGTGATGTATCTAATCCGCCGTACAGATAAACCTGTTTATGAGCGACTGATCCGTAAATTGAATAGGCACCGGGCGTCCTCGCAGCCGCGCCCTCCATCGCCATTAATATATCAGATGCCAATTTACCCCCGCCAGTCGCATCAAATCCGAGGGTTGCGCCTGTCGTATGAATTGCGTCTGTTAAATCAGCCATGAAACTGTCGTCACTGCTATTGACGATATATTTAGCCCCCATGCTTTTGAGCAGATCGACCTGTTCCTGACGCCTGACAATGTTGACGATATCAACATCGTCGGCTTGGCAAATCCGGTTTAGCATTTGTCCAAGATTCGATGCCGCTGCTGTATGTACAATAGCCGAATGGCCTTCAAGGCGCATGGTTTCCAGAAAACATAAAGCCGTCAACGGATTAACAAAACAGGAGGCCCCGTCTTTGGCCGAGTGTTCCTCTTTAAGTGGCAAGCACATCATGGCATTTACAGCTCGATACTGGCCATACATACCTCCCCCCATCGCCGCAATTTTTTTGCCTAACAAGCTCTGGGCATAGTCGCTATCGCCGGCCGCCACAACGGTTCCTGCCCCCTCATTTCCGACCGGTAGGGCTTGCCCGAGGCGGCCTTTCATGACCTTCATTCCATGGGATGACACAGGCGCGCTAAGGACGGTACTGTTTCCTGATCCGGATGAGCTGGCTTTTGACATATCTGTCCACCCAAACATAACCCCATGATCAGATGGGTTTATAGGCGTCGCTTCTACTTTTAGAATAATCTGATCCGGCTTGGGCGTCGGCATCTCTTTTTCAACGAGCTCAAGTCGAAGTTCACCATCCTCGGTAACGGTCGACAACATTTGGAGATAAGTTTTTGGCAGGGACATAATTTTCTCATTCTATCTTATTTAGAACGAACTGTCCTAGCCCCCTCTGATGGCGAGAGCAATAGAAAGAGAATTACCAATATCTTTTGTTACTCAACCAATCTTGCGCCGTCATCTGTGTAAGGCTTTATCGGCGGTAGCCCGGCGGCAACATGATCGACAGCTACGTTCATGTTTGTTTTACCCGCAAATTTAATACGATAAGCAATAAACGAAGTAGCCGGAGATTGGGAGGAAACCGGATTGCTACTGGTGATAACAAGCTCGTGGTTAGGAAGGTAGGCTGTACCCACAATATGTAGGCCGCCGCCGGAATTAATTTCGCTTGTCGCTACCTGTTTTTTAGGGTCCTTTGGAACAATGCCGTTCACATAATTTCGCAGATTCAAATATTTTTGCCAGAATACGAGACCCGCTGTTCGGCCCTCGCTTGGCGCTTTCAGCCAAACCTGTGCGCCCTCATCGATCAGCAAGCGGTTGTTTTCGCCTTTGAGAATGAAAGTGACTCCGTCACCACGAACTCCAGAATTTTGTGTAAAATGTAAATCTCCCCAAACATGATAGACGCCTGGTTCGAGATTAACATTTGCGCCGTTTATCACCAAACCTTTACAATAAATGCCGGGAGAAAGCGTAGCGAAATCAGGAATAATGGTTTCTCCATCCGGCGTCGCGGCCAATTGAGAATTCAGAAATGCTCGCCCTTGCCCTCGACCATTATTGCCTCTGACCACGACTTGTTTTCGTTGATCACAAGAACTCGCCGCGGGCGGGATTACCAGATCTTTATAGGGATCCTCAATGCGCGAGCAATTTGTCTTCACGCGCGGATCAAAAGTGCCAATCACTCCGCCCGATGAACAAAAATTGCGTGCTCGTGGTGGTGTCAAAGTGTCAGAAATCAGAGCATGATTATGACGCGAATTAACCTGCACTGAGCAAGATGGAGCACTAAAGACTGAATTGTCAGAAAACTCCAGCGCGCCTTGCCCGACCTCATCCAGTGCCAATACACACACGGTGTCAGACTTCGTTAATAGAGCGCGAGAATCTTCTTTAATCTTCAGATTTTTATTGTCACTGCTGCGTAAACCTCCGAGCAGTGAGGGAACCTCCAGCCGGGCTTCAACACGTACTTCTTCTCGCGACGCTTCAACATTGACCGTCAGCGGCATACTTTCCGGATTATCATAATTTTTGTGAAACACCTCGCGCGCATAATTAGCACGACTGACATCCGTTAAGTTATCTGGAATGACCGATGCCAGTGCGGCTGCGTCCAGGGCTGATTTGAGGGAATTGGCATGTCGATTCCTATTCTCCATGTCTAGGACCATGCCAGCGCTATAAGCCATTGGAAGCCCAAGTACCGCTATCCACAAAGCGAACTGGCCGCTTGTGTTTTTTACGTAGTCGTTAAGTAACGTCTTTTTTGAGATAAACTTTCTCATATTCCCGCCAATCTTTTTGGTAAGATCAAGCGAATAGTGAACAAGTGTTAATTCCAATTTATTAACTAGTGTTTCCAAAAAGTTAAATCTGTAGGCTGAAAAACAGGCTTAATTAAAGACAACCAAACTATGTCGATAGAATTAGTATCAATGTCGATGCGCCTATACGAGGAATGGAATCGAAATTCTCCAAAGCGTGACTCAGGTCACGAAAAACTTTCGCATTTGATCTAAGAGCGGTAGGGTTGTGAACGTTTGAATATATGGGGCGCATATGGAAAACGATATTCGAGGTTGGCTTAGTTATACCCGCAAGGTTGAAATTGAACTTGGTAAAATAGGTCAGACAACTTTCTCTGACGATTATAAATGCCGATTGCTTGATCTTATGGAGCAGATTCGAACAGAGGCATATCTTCTGAGGGAATTAAGTATAATCGAAAAACAAGAATCTTATATCCGTATCAATGTCCTCGGAAGTGAGCTCAAAAGCGCCGCATATTTTGCCAATTAATGGTCTATTTATAAAAGCCCACCTGTACTGACAGCGCTGTCATTATTTCATTGTCTTTTTCCGGCAAACTCTCTAAATAGAGCGCTTTGACCCATAAAGTGAGATGATGGACGAAGATATATTAGTCGCAGATATTGGGGGAACGAATGCCCGTTTTGGTTTTGCAAAGGCCAAGCCTGGCGGCGGATGGAGTATTCTTCACTTCGAAAAGTTTCAAGGTGACGATTATCCGACATTTGAAGGGGCGCTTTCAGATTATCTGGGTAAATTTGGAGGGTCTCGACCTAAACAGGCGATTTTTTCTGTTGCAGGCCCTGTGGCCGACAATGCTGCAAAGCTTACCAACCGCGACTGGTCTATTGACGGTGAAAAACTTCAAGCGCAATTTGGATTCTCTAAAGCCATTATCGTGAATGATTTTGCGGCCATGACGCGATGTATCCCTGAATTATCAGAAAATGATTTATTGCTTTTAAAAGGCGGAAACCCACTCAAAGATTCCGCAATTTTAGTGGCTGGGCCAGGGACGGGCTTTGGTGTTGGATATCTCTTGCCAGTTTCAGATGGTTGGCATGTCATGACAACCGAAGGGGGGCATCAAGCTTATTCGCCGCAAACTGATCGAGAGCTTGAACTTCTGAAAAACCTCAGATCAAAATCTGGATTTGTCACGTTAGAAAAAGTGGCATCTGGAAGCGGCCTGCCTGATGTTCATGAGGCCGTGTGTAAGCGTCATGGAGAAAACTATGAGGCTTTGTCCCCGGCGGTTATCCGAGAAAAGGCAAAGCAAGGGGATCAGATTTGTCTTGAAGTTTGCGAGATCAGAGCCGCCGCAGTAATGGGCGCTGTTGGCGATATGGCTCTTTCCGGTGGCGCGCGCGGAGGTGTTGTTCTGGCGGGCGGTGTTAGTGAACGCATGATCGACTTTTTTAAAAACGAGGATGCTATGGCTCGGTTTTTAAAGCGCGGAAAGCGAAGTGACTATATGCAAGATATTCCTATTCATCTGTTAGCCAATCCGATGGCTGCGCTTATCGGAGCTGCAGCGCTGTTTTGGGATTACGAAAAACGAGCTTCATGATCCAGTAGCCATTGTTTTCGTGTTAGGCCGCCTGCATATCCACCCAGTCCTCCATCTTTGCTAATGACCCGATGACAGGGTATTATAATCGCTAGACCATTGCGCGCATTGGAACTGGCTACAGCCCTTACAGCTTTTTCGTTCCCAATGGTTTTCGCCAGTTTTGAATATGACCAGCTTTCCCCGTAGGGAATAGTTTGTAATACGCTCCAAACCTGATCCTGAAACGGCGTGCCCGTTGTCGCAATCGGTAAATCGAAAGACTTGAGATGACCTGCAAAATAGTCCTGAATTTGATTTTCGGCCAAATGTGTTATCTGAGTTTGGCCCGGTAAAATGGGCCTTTGATAGGTTTTGGAAAGCTTCTTAAATTGTCCTTCCAAATTTTTTCGGACCGTAAATTCTGCGAGGTAAATCTGAGAATCGCTACAAATTGTTATCATTGGGCCGACGGGCGTATCCATCCAGGCGACATAGAGAGGCGCGCCGCCTTTATGCTTTGGCGGAGCGCCGAACGTTTTGGCATAAGCCGCCCTAAAACCACTAGGGCTTTCAAATCCTGCACTTAGCTGCGCATTGATAACACTTTCTCCTTTATTCAAATGCTTTTGAGCGCGTCCAAGATTGCGCTGACGCACATAGGTCGAGAACGTCATTCCAAAGCGTTGCTTAAAATGCCGACGGGCTGTGGATGGATCTATACCTATTTTTACCAAATCTTGTTCTTGCCATTTCCGTTCAGGATGGTCTTCAACCAAATTGATCAGTTGACGGACTAAAGAACTTGCTTCGCCGGGCAGCTTGGTGGGATGGCATCGTTTACAGGGCCGGTATCCGGCCGACAAAGCTAAACTGGCATTTTCGAAAAAAACTACATTGATCATTTTTGGTGTTCGTGCCGGGCATCCGGGACGACAGAAAATCCCAGTGGTTTTCACAGCCATAAAAAATCTTCCCGAAAACGAAATGTCTCGTTTTTGAAAAATTTCGAACATTTGAGAATCAGACAAATTCATTTTGAATGTCTATCACAATACTCGAACCGTTCCGCCGAAAATCGGGCATTGTTATCATATTCTAAAAAGGTTAGGGTTCGGGAAAAAGAAAGCGTCCGCATGACTGTATATTTCCACAAGAAAGATCTTCCGGCCGATATTGATTTCGGCAATAGCGTTGCTGTGGATACAGAGACGCAGGGTTTATCACTCATACGAGATAAGTTGTGCTTGGTACAATTATCTGCTGGCGATGATGATGCACATATTGTTCAGGTTGACAGAGAAAGTTTTGACTGCCCCAATCTCAAAGCACTGTTGTCAAATCCGAAGGTCACCAAAATATTTCATTTCGCCAGATTCGATGTCGCCATATTGAAACGCGATTTGGGCATTGACTGCACCCCTGTTTTTTGCACGAAAATCGCATCCGGTCTTGTTCGGACATATACTGACCGTCACGGTCTGAAAGATCTGTGCCGGGAATTGTTGGGGATCGATTTGTCAAAACAACAACAGAGCTCGGATTGGGCAAGTGAAGAATTATCCGAAGCGCAACTGGCTTATGCTGCCTCAGATGTTTTGCATTTGCATAAATTAAAGACGGTTTTAACCGGACGCTTATTGCGCGAGGGCCGAATGGAGATGGCAGAAGCGTGTTATAATTTTCTACCGACGCGGGCTGAACTTGATCTAAAGGGATGGGAAGACATCGATATATTTTCCCATTCAATGCGCCGTCAAAACTAAGTTAATAACTCTTCATGTCCTTAGTTTTTAGATCGCATTTTACCGCGAAATCACCTATACAAACAAAATGAACGCGCCAGCAACACATCAGGCCAGCGAGGCTTTGGGGCTTTGGGAGCCGCGCCGAACGCTAACGCTTGAGGCCGCTCGAAAACATTCGAGTCGAATAAGATTTATTCGTTTATGCCTTATCATGCTCGCTATGCTTCTCGTCGCAGCGCTTGTCTGGGAGTTTACGCAACGCGGTACTGCTAGCGATTTTGAAGACAATCCGAGTGAGTCCGTAAAAATGGTGAACCCGCGTTATAGCGGCCGAACAGAAGACGGTCTGCCATTTTATCTGACCGCCAAAGAGGCTATTCGTACGACAGCAGATGAAACCACAGTGAGCTTAATCAATCCGGTGCTTGAGTTTTTTAGGGAAGAGGGCGCAAAGAAATCTCTCGTGATCGCCGAAACGGGGACTTACGACAATATCAATAAAATACTGAACCTACGATCAGACGTCGATTTGAATACAGATGACGGATATGATTGTGATACCACTCATGCTCGCATCTATACAAAAACCAAAACCATCGAGGGTGATGAACCGATTAGTTGTGTTGGACCTTTTGGTACAGTGAATGGCAACGCTTATGAAATTCTGGATAACTACAAGACTTTTGTCTTTAAAAACCAAATGAGCGCCGTCTTGGAGCCAGAGAAATGAAACGCCTAATTCCGATCTTGTGTGTGTTGTTTTGCTTAGTGTTCGCGGTGCCGGCCTCTGCCCAGCTCTCTTTTGGAGATAAAGACTCACCTATTCAGATTAAAGCTGAGAAAGCCACCTATAAAGGAAATTTGACGATCCTTGAGGGGAATGTGGACGTCCGGCAGGGCGACGCCACTATTCGGTCAGATCACATGAAGATCTTTCGCGCAAAAGCAGGAGAATCCCAGAGTGCTTTATCCTTGGGTGCGATAACTAAAATAGTCGCGACCGGAAATTTCAAATATATCACACCTGAGAACAATGTATCGGGCAATCAGGGGACATACACGCGATCTAATGAACAAATCCTCGTTACCGGGGATGTCTTCGTGGTTCAGCCCAATGGATCGAAACTTAGGGGTGATAAAATGGTTTACGATCTAGTCAATGAACGTGTAAGGTTCGGCGAGACATGTGTGGGTGACAATTGTAATTCGGGACGTGTAAAAATTCGAATCGAAAAGTAGACGGGTGGAAAAGCCATGTTAAATCTGAGTGTTATAAAAAGAGCCGCTTTTTTAGGCGTTTTAGCGACCAGTATTCCTGCGGCGGCGCATGCTCAGTTTGCACGAAATTCAAATGCGCCTACGGATATCGCTGCCGACAGCGCAGTTTATGAGCAAGGTTTGACGATCTTGAGAGGGCAGGTTGATGTACGCCAGGAGGAAGTGCGTATCCTCAGCGATGTCATGAAGATATACTCCGGAGAAGGCGGCGGCAGCGATGCCTTGGAAGATATTCGGCGCATAGACGCAACAGGTAATTTTTATTACATAACGCCTGATCAAGAAGTGCGCGGAGATAAAGGCGTCTATGTCCGCGAGTCCGATAGTTTTACGGTAACCGGCAATGTTATTTTGCTTCAGGGTGAAGATAATGTCGTGACGGGTGATAAGTTAGTATATCAGCTTTCAACGAATGAAGCTAAGGTTGTCGGATCATGTAAAGGCAGACGCTGCGGACGTAAGGGCCGCGTCAATATTTTAATCAAGAATACGGGTTCTTCAACAGCCCCATAAGAGATACCAAATGGCCAGTGCAGACTTGCATGTTAATGGGTCCCAAGAGGGCCTTTCCGCGAATAATATCGGCAAATCATACCGTGGTCGCCAAGTCGTGCGAGATATTACGCTGAGCGTTAATCGCGGTGAAGTCGTCGCGTTGATGGGGCCAAACGGGGCCGGGAAAACGACAAGTTTCTATATGATCATGGGCTTGATAGAGGCTGATCAAGGTTCGATTACTTTGGACGGCGAAGATATAACCAGCCTGCCCATGTATCAGCGCGCACGTCTTGGTGTTGGGTATTTGCCGCAGGAACAATCTATCTTTCGGGGACTGTCGGTAGAAGAGAATATCAAAGCCGTAGTGCAGCTGTCGGAAAAGGACCGCTCAAAATGGAATGACAATGTTGAGGCTCTATTGGATGAGCTTAACATCGGTCATATTAAGAAAAGTCCGGCTATGGCTTTATCAGGCGGGGAACGTCGCCGCGTCGAAATCGCGCGAGCCCTAGCTTCACGCCCCAGCTTCATTCTTTTGGATGAACCCTTTACGGGAATCGATCCGATTGCGATTGCCGATATCTCAGAATTGATTCTTTATCTTAAAAAACGCGGAATAGGAATTTTGATTACGGATCACCGCGTTCGCGAAACTTTGGATATTGTGGACCGGGCTTCAATCCTGTTCCAAGGCGAAGCCCTGTTTGAAGGCACACCTGAAGAAATCAGAGCGAACAAAGATGTTCGCCGCGTATATCTGGGTGAAAAATACGCATAAAAAAACCCGGCATAAAGCCGGGCTTTTCAATAGCTTTTGTAATTTACTTCTTTAGCAAATCACGAATTTCAGCCAGTAGAACTTCATTGGCTGGCGGCGCTTCTGGCTCTTCAGCCTTGGCCTTTTTAGCTTTGTTCATACCCTTGATCATCATGAATAAAACCCATGCCAGGATTAAAAACGCGATAAGAGCGTTAATGAACAAGCCATAATTGATGGCCGACCCGCCGACGCCGTCGACTGCCTCGGACAGAACAATTTTCTTGTCACCGAAATCAACGCCACCAGAAAAATGTCCAGCGACTGGCATAATCACATCATCAATCAATGACTTGATTAAGGTTCCAAATGCTCCGCCCATGATGATCCCAACAGCCATATCCATCATGCTGCCGTTCATTGCGAATTCTTTAAATTCTGAAATCATCCCCATTGTGTTACTCCCTTTTCAGTTAACGGCGATTATCTCGCACGCGAATCGGGTCTCGGTCAATATGGTTAAGCAGGGGTTAAAATTTACTATTTTCGGCCGCTATCAACGCGGGCCTTTAGCTCTTTCCCCGCCCGAAAAAATGGCACATGCTTTTCGGGAACCATAACAGACTCGCCAGTGCGGGGATTGCGGCCCTTGCGCGCCGCTCTGTGACGCGCGGAAAATGCTCCAAAACCTCGCAGCTCTACCCGCGCACCTTTCTCCAGCGTCTGAATAACGGATTCCAAGATGACGGCCACAACGCGTTCGGCTTCATCCCGCGTGAGGTAGGGATTGTCTTGGTGGATATTATCAACAAGTTCTGATCTGAGCATAAACTTATAGAACAGAAGAACTATAGCGGCGTCAACCATATTCTAAGTGTTGTGCGGCGTATTCGAATGGGCTTGGTTCTGCTGTGTGAGAGAATCCAAATGGTGGAGCCAAGGGGAGTCGAACCCCTGACCTCTTCGCTGCCAGCGAAGCGCTCTACCAGCTGAGCTATGGCCCCTTTCCATTTCGGGCGTTTACGGCGCGCCTAGGAGAAAACCCTGGGCTGTAAACGTGGCAGGCCCTGGTGGCTGGCCTGTCAAAAGTCTGCGGAACCTAATTCGGCCCCGCACGATATTCAAGTCTAAATGAACCGATTACAGATTAAATTTCGACTTCTTCTGCATCGTCGTCTTCAGTGCCCGGTGGTAACTCGTCATCGTCATCATCGACCAATGCGGCATCCTCGTCCTCGTCTTCGTCCGGGTCAAATGAGTTGAAGTCAGGCTGAACACCATCATCGTCACCATCGGTCGCACCACCGATAATTGCTGCGTCATCGCCGTCGAGTTCAAGCTCGCGGGTTTCGGCTTCTTCTTCGTCCATTTCTTCTTCTTCGTCCTGATCTTCAGCATCCGCATCGGTATTTTCGTTCTCAGGTTTGATATTGGCGACGGGAATAGGCGCTGTGACTTCGATTTCATCCGGATTATAGCTAAACCCACATTTCGGGCATACGGCAGGCCGTTTGGCCAGATCATAAAACTTCGAGGAACATTCAGGGCAAACTCTTTTTTCACCCAAATCGACTTTTGCCATTCTCTTTTCCTATAATGCACATTTCTTCTGTACTTCACTTACGCCGGGACTTGTTTTGTAGCATCAATCCGGTTAAGCGAGACGACTTCGTTCGCGTCTTAGCGTTTCGATTTACAGAGTCAACTGACAAATAATAAGTAGCAAAATTATGCATAATGGGGCAACTGCAAATCCTTCGAATGCGCTGACAGGTGTCATTCGCGCACCGGGCGATAAATCGATCTCGCACCGGGCCATGATTTTAGGTGCGATTGCCGAGGGCGATACCCATGTGACGGGCCTATTGCGTGGTGAAGATATCCTATCGACAATTGGGGCGATGCGCGCCTTTGGTGCCGATATCCGAGAAAATGATGATGGTAGCTGGACGGTCAAAGGCGTCGGCCGATCGGGTTTCAAAACCCCCAAAGGTCAGGTGGATTGCGGTAATGCGGGAACGGGCGTGCGTTTGATTATGGGCGCTGCGGCGGCTTACGAACTATCCGCTGAATTTACGGGTGATGAATCTTTGCGTTCTCGGCCCATGGGCCGCGTGCTTGAGCCCCTTCGTCAGATGGGCGCCGAAGCGTCTGCCCAACAAGATGACATGCTTCCGGCACGGATCACATCAACCGGAAATCTAAAAGCCTTCGATTTTACGCCGCCTCAGGCCTCGGCCCAGGTTAAGTCTGCCATATTGCTGGCGGGTCTCCGGACAGCAGGTACAACGATAGTTCGGGAAACCAAATTGTCACGGGATCATACGGAAAACATGCTTCGAGCTTTTGGCGCAACGGTTAACGTCAGGCCAAAAGACGATGGCCAGATCGTTAGCATTGACGGACCGGTCGATTTGATCGGGACGCGAATAAATGTTCCTGGTGATCCTTCCTCCGCGGCTTTTGCTGTCGTTGCCGCATTGATAGTCCCAGGGTCCGATATTCGTATTGAAAACGTCATGATGAATCCGACCCGAACGGGACTGTTTGAAACACTGGCGGAAATGGGCGGCGATATCCGCGCTGACAATTTCCGAAAATCCGGAGGCGAGGTCATTGCCGATCTGCAGGTACGTCACTCGCAACTTCGGGGCGTTAACGTGCCGCCGCGCCGCGCGCC
>JAHDDC010000071.1 GCA_020629545.1 Hellea sp. | reverse complement strand
CCAATTCTGTCGGTTGGCAAACGCCCTAAAGATCCAAAGATTTGTTCAAGAACAGAAATCTCGCGTCCACGCGTTGGTGTCTTGCGATCAACGTAATTCACATACTGACCGTCTTCGATTCCATATTCAGCGACTTTCAGAACCTGTCCATCTTCATTAAAAGTGACGGCTGTAATGGTTCTCTCTTCGATGAGGGGACGCAAATAGGCGAACCTCTGCCGAACAGCCGACATATAGTACCAAGTGTCGGTTTCTAAATCTTCATCAAACGTACCTTTTACAGAAGGGTTTCCTAAGCGAGCGAGCACACTTGCTTTAGTGTCTGTTCCTTCTTGGACTTCTTGGGGCTTGTCTTTGGTTGGTATATAGCCGTGAGTTCGTAGCGTCGGATTGCAACCGGTTAAGATTACACCCAAAATCGAAACGGCCAAAAATTTAACAGTTAGTTTTTTCATAAATTTTATCACTGGCAAATCAGATGCGTTTGGACTAGCCAATGCGGGGTCATCATGCAAGTGGTCTTGTACATTAAATCGGAGACAGAAATGGGGTTGCTACAACGTATCTTTGGATCAAAGAACTCCGCTGAGAGCGACGCGCGTCAAATTTATTCTGTCTTAATGGGACATAGCCGAAACCCTGAACTTTTCGGAGACGGTCGATTGCCTGATAATTACGATGGTCGCATAGAGGCCCTTACTTTGCACCTATCGGTCTTGATGGAAAGGCTGAGCAATCTTGGTGAAGACGGACGTTTGCTTTCCCAATCACTCTTTGATGTTATGGTCGACGATTTTAACGTAGCTTTGCGTGAGGAGGGTTTAACAGACACGGGGATCAAGCATCGGATAAAGCCAATGGTTGGTATGTTTTACAAACGGCTTAAGGGCTATTCTGAGAATTTTTCTGATAAAGAGGCACTCGATAAGCATTTAAGCAACGGAATAACGGGTGAAAGTCATCTGGAGTTTCAATCTCGCTTGAGGAATTATGTGTTGTCCCTACATAATCATGTGTCAGCACTGGGAATTAAGGAGTTAACTGCCTTAACTTTCGATTTTCCCAAATTCACTTAATTGCTTTTCGGCTATAGGCAGGCTTCGACGATTGCTCTATAGCATGTCGCGAAAAACGAGATAATTTGTATATGAGTCAATCATTTATAATGTCTATAGACGCAATGGGCGGCGATAATGCGCCGGACATTGTGATTGACGGACTAGAGTATTACCTAAAAACGGAAGGTGCTGAGCACGATGTTCAGTTCCTTATTCATGGAAACCAAGAATTGCTGGCTGAGTTATTAGCAAAGGCACCCATGACATCTGCTCGATCAACGGTTCAGCATACCGAACTTGAGATTGATATGGACATGAAACCGTCTCACGCTTTACGGCGCGGTAAAGGTTCCAGCATGTGGAATACGGTCGAAGCGGTTAAGGCCAAGACCGCCTCTGTTGCCGTTTCGGCTGGGAATACTGGCGCATTAATGGCGATCTCAAAATTACAGTTGAGAACCAAAACCGGTGTCCAGCGTCCAGCACTCGCGGCTGTATGGCCTCAAAAAGATGGTATGTGCGTTGTTTTAGATATGGGGGCTAATGTCGAGTGTGATGCTGCACAGCTCACTGAATTTGCCGTAATGGGCGAAGCTTATTATCGCGCGCTGTTCCACAAAGATAGACCGAGCGTTGGTCTGCTTAATGTTGGGACCGAAGAACTGAAGGGTAATGCTGTTATCAAAGCCGCTCATGAAAGGCTGTCAAATAGTGAACTAGGAATTAATTATATAGGTTATGTTGAAGGCAATGACATTTCATTTGGGGATGTCGACGTTGTCGTGACGGATGGATTTACGGGGAATATTGCGCTCAAGACTGCCGAAGGTACAGCAAAGCTTGTGCGTAAGTTCCTTCGAGAGTCACTTCAAGCTTCTCCATGGTCAAAATTCACAACATTTTTAAATGTCGCTGGTTTTAGAAAGCTGCAACAAAGGTTGGATCCGAGGCGGGCTAATGGAGCCGTTTTCCTCGGTCTCAAAGGTGTGGTCATTAAAAGTCACGGCGGAACTGACGCAATCGGTTTTGCCAACGCAGTCGGCATCGGTGTTGAGTTGGCAGAAAGCGATTTTCTGAGCGAATTGGAGCGGACGCTTAATGCACTTCACGATGAAGATGACAATATCGGATTCATAGTATGACCGAATATCGTTCCGTAATTCTTGGAGTTGGGAGCGATCTGCCAGGCCGGGTTGTGACAAATGACGAATTAGCACAAACAGTTGATACTTCAGATGCGTGGATTAGAGAACGCAGCGGGATCGAACAACGTCATATTGCGTCCGAAGGGGAGTTTACTTCCGATCTTGGTGCTCGGGCCGCTGAGAAAGCAATTTCTAACGCAGGCATAGATAAGTCGAAAATTGATCTTATTGTTGTCGCGACAACGACCCCAGATCTCACCTTTCCCTCGACAGCGAGTATCATTCAAGAAAAGTTGGGTATCAGGCACGGCGCCGCGTTTGATGTTCAGGCGGTCTGTAGCGGCTTCATATATGGAATTCATATTGCCGACTCTATGCTCAAAAGCGGGCCTTATGAACACGCGCTTGTGATTGGCGCAGAAACCTTTTCGAGAATATTAGACTGGAATGATCGCTCTACGTGTGTGTTGTTTGGCGATGGTGCTGGCGCTATGGTCTTACAGAAACAAAAAACAACAGAGTCTGGCATCATAAATAATTTCATCCGGTCCGATGGAAGATATTGTGATTTACTTTATGTTGATGGCGGGCCGTCCCGTACGCAAACCGTTGGACATGTTCGTATGATTGGGAATCAGGTTTTCCGGCATGCAGTCAAAGATATTGCAATCGCAATGAAGGAATGTGCAAATTCGGCGGGGTTGGAGCCCAATGAGATTGATTGGTTTGTTCCGCACCAAGCGAACCAGCGAATTCTAGATGGCGTTGGCAAAAAGCTTTCGCTTCGAAAAGAGCAGGTTATTTCGACCGTTGCTAAACACGCAAACACATCAGCTGCGTCCGTGCCGTTGGCTTTTGATACTGCGGTAAAAGACGGACGAATTAAACGCGGAGACCTCGTTATGCTTGAAGCCTTTGGCGGTGGCTTTACCTGGGGTGCAACGCTTTTACGGTTCTAAACGGCTTTTTACGGGCTTAATCGATCAGGAACCCGTGTTTACCTATTGAATTATATGCGTAATTGCGGCTATAGCTTTGGCAGTAGGGGAGTAATGATGAGTACGGGTACCGTTACTAGGGCAGATCTTGCAGAAGCCTTGTATAAAGAAATAGGATTGTCGCGAACAGAAAGTGCGGCTTTGGTCGAGTCTGTCATAGATCACATTATTGATGCCCTGATACGGGGCGAAAGCGTCAAAATCGCCGGGTTCGGAACTTTCACTCTTCGTGATAAAAAAGAACGTATCGGACGAAATCCAAAAACAGGTGAAGAAGTCCCGATTACCTCGCGCCGCGTCCTAACCTTCAAGCCTTCGCAAGTCATGCGCGAAAGGGTAGATACGGCCCTTAGTAAGCGTTAGAGTCTAGCATGCAATCTAAAACGACGCGTGCATTCAGAACAATCAGTGAAGCGGCAGAAGAGCTTGACTTACAGCCCCATGTCTTGCGGTTTTGGGAGTCCAAATTCCCAAATTTCAAACCGATAAAAAGAGGTGGCGGTCGAAGATTTTACCGTCCTGAAGATATAGAGTTTCTGCGTGGGATCAAAATTCTACTTCATGATGAACGGCATCCTATAAAGGATGTTCAGAAGCTCATTCGCGTTAAAGGCGCTAATCGTGTGGTAGAGTTAGGACGTTCAATTCAAAAAGCTGCGATTCAGAAAGATGTCAAAGACACAGATTTGGTGCCTGATCGCATCAAAGCTGGTGGTTCCAAGATCACTATGGAGCATGAGCCCGGCCGCGAGCTGGCCGCGCAAGAATTTGAGGATGAATCATTTTTTCCGCACGAGACCCAACACGCTGAAGAGTTTTTAGACAATCCGGTCGAGGCGGTTGATACGTCTATGCCCGAGGCTGCCATAGAGGAAGTCAGTCTGCCGAAGGAGCCATTGGCGGGTAGGCTTGTTGGAAAAATTCACAGTATCGATCCGATGCCAACAGGTCTTTCAGAATCAGAGCGAAAAGATTTAGAGTTAGCCCTGACGAGGCTGTTAGATTTACGAAGACAATGGGATGTTTTTAAAGATGGGCGTCAGTAGAGCGCACCTAATGTCGTTGATAGTATATCCCATTTTGACTATACATCCTCGTCCGTAATTGATGGTCACGGAGTGTGGCGCAGTCCGGTAGCGCACTCGTCTGGGGGACGAGAGGTCGTAGGTTCAAATCCTATCACTCCGACCATTCAATTCGCAGGTTTAGTCTGAGGAATTTATGACGAATTATTCGTCCATACGGCGCTCAAAAGCTGTCTCCCGGTGGCTGCTGATTATGGTTTTTCTGGTTATTGCCATGATTATATTGGGAGGCGCGACTCGGCTAACCAATTCGGGACTTTCCATTACAGAATGGAAACCAATTACCGGCGCGATTCCGCCTTTGTCCGCCGCAGAATGGGCGGCAGAGTTTGAAAAATACAAACAAATACCGGAGTTTGCAGTAGAGCATTCAGATATGGACCTGGAGGGGTTCCGTTTTATATTCTTTATGGAATGGGCTCACCGACAACTCGGTAGAATTATTGGTTTAGCTTACGCAGTCCCGCTACTTTATTTTTTTATTTCAAAGCAATTGCCTACGGGAAAATCATTTCGTTTTTTTGTCATACTGATACTCATAGGAGTTCAAGGTGGAATAGGTTGGTGGATGGTCGCCAGCGGACTTGTGAATGACCGTGTCGATGTAAGCCAATATCGTTTGGCAACTCATTTGGGAATGGCGTTCGTCATTCTAGGTTTTCTCTACTGGACGCTAAAAGATCAACGTGAGGGGTGGAGTTTCCAATCAGACATTCCTGCCAACCCATTTCACGCATTTTTGCTTTCGTTTTTCGTCTTTCTTCAGATCATTTTCGGTGCGTTTGTTGCCGGGACACATGCGGGAAAAGCCTATAATAGTTGGCCGATGATGGACGGTGATTTCATTCCCTCGGGCTATGGCGCGATGGAGCCATATTGGAAAAACTTCACCGAAAACATAGCGACAATTCAGTTTAATCACCGAACCTTGGCTTACATTATTTTGATTTTGGCGATCCTTTATTTTTTCCGGGTGAAATCTATCCCAAAATTACGTCGTAAAACGAGCATGTTGCTAGTACTATTGGGTTTGCAAACGGGTTTGGGAGTTTGGACACTTTTGAATGCGGCGCCGCTAAACCTTGCTCTGGCTCATCAGTTTCTAGCCGTGTTTGTTTTCTTGTCTGCTGTGAACGTCTGGAGAAGCGCCCGACTTGGCTTCTAATCCGATGGTGAATCATTCCGGGTGACGTCATCCTTACCGGCGATTGTTTTTCGGATATAATCATTTGAGATCATAGCAATACGATTGTCTTTTGAGTTCGCAATCAGCGTCAATCCGCCCATAAAAGTATTCCCCATCGGCGAGTTTGTACTTAATGTCCAATCTGCTCTGTCAACGCCCGGAATACTAAACCCGGCTTTAATATGAATTGGTGCATTTCGATCCGCGGTTTGCGCGTAAAGATTCCCGTCTACGTCTTGAAGGATGTTTAGCGCTTCGCCAATAGTCGATATTTGCGTAATGTTCCCAGGAAATGTCTGATCTTCATTACCTAAGGGCTGGAAATGCCCATTATTGTTAGATCCGAACACATGTCCTTTGTCATTCTCAAAACAACGGATAACTTCGTCGACTTTTGTCTCTGATATAGTGGTGAACTCCAACAATTTGGATTTCAAATCAATGTTGAGTTTTCGAAGAGTGCCAGATGATAAGAGTTGAAGTTGGTTCTCTGGAGTGGTCTCTGATTGACAAAACGCATCGGCATTTAAATCCTCTGCCGAGATATTTATCGGATCAAATCCTTCCTCGTTGTTCTCAGCGAATGCTTTGATTAAACCAGATTTGTCCAGGGTCAGAAATATGCTAGGCCCATCACCAAAATTAAGCCCAAGAATATCCGTAAACTCCCCTTTTGCCACCTTTGTAATCGTACCAAATCCCGTATTTGACGAATATACCGTTCCGGTACCAGACAACAAAAGAATATGTCCCAAAGACGCCATAAAGCCAGGTTTAGGGGCTATACTGGCTCTCACAATCTTTTCAGGTGGGAGAATCTGTGATGTTGCAATCAACTCGATTGTTTCGCTATTGGCGACAATATCAGGGGAAGGGGAATTCCCGCTCTCAACCCTACATCCCGACACCAATATAGAAATGACTACAAAACTTTTTAAACAGCGCATATCGGGCTCATACGGGCTTTATGGTTTTTGACTACTGCAAATCACATGATTTATGCGGTAAAATAATACCGCAAACTTATCTTATTGTATTTATTGGTTAAATCGGCAGGGGTTGCAAACAATATTATTGACACCTTGCTGTTCTATGCTAAAGGCGCGGCCATAACCAACGGATCGTATTTCCGTATATAGAGGCCAAAATGAAACAAACCAAATTTTTGAAGACCGCAGAAGTCGACAAGAAGTGGATTCTGATTGACGCTGAAGGCGTCGTTGTCGGACGTCTAGCTACTTTTATCGCCATGCGCTTACGGGGCAAGCATCGCCCGGATTATACGCCGCATATTGATTGCGGTGACAATGTCGTTGTTATTAATGCCGAGAAAGTCGTTTTCACAGGCAAGAAACGTAATGACAAAGTCTATTACTGGCATACCGGATATCCTGGAGGCCTGAAGGAGCGGACTGCGGACAAGATCCTGGATGGCCGTTTCCCAGAGCGCGTTTTAAAGAAAGCCGTTCAGCGTATGCTGCCAAAGGAAAGCCCGCTCGCGCGTCAGCAGCTTTCAAATTTGAAAATATATGCGGGCAGTGAACATAAACATGAAGCTCAGAAGCCAGAAGTCATCGACTTTAAGTCAATGAGCTCTAAGAATACGAAAGAGAATTAATCATGGCTGATACAAATACTCTTGAAGACTTGAAATCTGTCATGGAAGGCGGAGCTGCTGGTGGAGACGCAAGTGGAGCCAGTGTTGATCCCGTATCCTTGCCGGATCCTAAGATAGACGAGCACGGCCGATCTTACGCAACTGGTAAACGGAAAAATTCAATAGCCCGTGTATGGGTTAAACCTGGAAGCGGTAAGATTACCGTCAATGGTCGCGACCAAGAGACTTATTTTGCGCGCCCTGTACTGAGATTAATCATTCGGCAGCCTTTTGAGGTTTCTGAGCGCTTAGACCAATATGATGTTGTTGCTACGGTTAAGGGTGGTGGTTTGTCTGGACAGGCCGGCGCTGTAAAGCACGGTATTTCTAAGGCGCTGACCTATTATGAGCCGGCTCTGCGTAAACCGCTCAAAGCTGCTGGGTTCCTGACCCGCGACTCACGGGTGGTCGAGCGTAAGAAATACGGTAAGGCGAAAGCCCGTAAGAGCTTTCAGTTCTCTAAGCGTTAAGAATACGACAAACAAAATTGTATATGTTGTTCAGGCGCTTCGATTTCGAAGCGCCTTTTTTAATGTCTAGCTTTAGAGGCGACAATGTCAGCTAAAACTAAAATCGCTATTTTGGGCGCGTCCGGATACACTGGCGCGGAGTCTATTCGTTTGGTCATGGGGCATCCAAATTTGGAACTCAAGGCGTTGACAGGATACTCACGAGCAGGACAGGCGCTTGAAGCGACATATCCAAATTTTACCGGTTATGACTTACCACCGATCCAAAAATGGGAAGATGTAGAATGGAGTGATATCGATGCTGTATTTGCCTGCTTACCTCATGGCGCCAGTCAAGAAACTATCGCGCAGATCAAGGATAAGGTTGATTGCATAATCGATTTGTCAGCGGATTTTCGCATTAAAGATCCAGATCTGTATGCGAGTACTTATGGGCGGCCTCACGGATTTCCCAGCCTTTTGCAGAACGCGGTTTACGGTCTGACAGAGTATGCCAGAAATGATTTAAGAGGAGCAGACCTTGTTGCCTGTCCTGGATGTTATCCGACATGTAGTCTTCTGTCGCTTTTGCCGGGAGTTGAGGCAGGAATGTTCGACCTCTCATCTATCATCATCGATGCTAAGTCCGGCGTAACAGGGGCAGGGCGCAAAGCCAAGGAGGGCCTAATATTCTCAGAAGTCTCGGATGGAGCCCATGCCTATGGTGTGGCCAGCCACAGGCACGCGCCGGAAATTGATCAGGTTTTAGGCCGAATTTCGGGTCAAGACGTCGTCGTATCTTTTACGCCGCATCTCATCCCTATGAACAGAGGTATGATTACAACGACCTATGTCAATCTCGCGAAAGGCGTGACATTTGAGCAGGTCAAATCCGAATATGAAGGCAGATATGCGACAGAGCCTTTCGCACATATCGTCGAAAGCGTTCCTCAAACGCGTCACATAAGAGGTAGTAATCGATTCGTGATGGGGATATTTAAAGACCGAATACCTGGGCGGGTTATTATAATAGGAGTCATAGACAATTTGACTAAGGGGTCGGCGGGACAGGCGATTCAAAATTACAATTTGGTTAGAGGCTGGGATGAAACCCTGGGTTTGAAGCATTTAGCCGTATTTCCGTGAATTTTTTGGGTGACCATGCTTGCAAATTAGCCCATATTGCGTGTGTTTAGGAAAGAAACTATCGTGAATATTAAGTCCAAAATATTTCTTCTGGTCCTCAGCGGGTCAATTTTATCGGCATGCTCAACGGTAAAGGTTCCTGATTTCGTCAATTTACCTGAATTTCGTGAGGCCTCTGGCTCTTCCAGTGCGTATCCTGATCCAGCTGATGCGCCGCCTGAAGCCACAAACCTTCGGAGCGCTTCAGCCTGGGACAAAGCGGCATCAGAGCTGATTTCCAAACGCGATAATTTTGAGGTGCCCCCCGGTACAGACCCTCTAACCGACGAAGAAATACAACAACAAATCAATGCGCTAAAGTCTAAAGTCAAAGAATACAAACTCGACGACCCTGTTGAGTTCTAAATATAAAAGAGCTTTTTGATGAGCATAAATACCGAATTTTATCGCATTAAGCGGCTGCCTCCCTATGTGTTCGCCGAAGTCAATAAATTGAAGGCAAAACTCCGGAAAGAGGGGCAAGATATTATCGACTTTGGATTTGGAAATCCTGATCTACCAACTCCTCAGCATGTCATCGACAAATTGATTGAGACCGTTCAGAAGCCGCGAACCACGGGTTATTCGGTTTCACGGGGCATTATGGGGCTTCGTCAGGCCTGTGCACGCTATTATCAAAGACGTTTTGATGTGAGCCTGGATCCGGAAACAGAAATTGTTGCGACGATCGGATCAAAAGAGGGATTTGCGAATCTTGCGCAGGCTATTACGGCGCCGGGCGATATAATTTACGCACCTGATCCATCTTACCCTCTGCACGCCTATGGTTTTGTTATCGCTGGTGCGAAAATTCAAGCCATTCCCGCGATTACAGCAGATGAATATTTGGCGGGCGTTAAAGACGCTCTTGCGAGTGCCGAGAAGCCGCCAATGGCGATTGTGGTTTGTTTTCCATCAAACCCGACAGGTCATACGGCGGAGATTGGTTTCTATGAGGAAATCGTCGCTATAGCCAAAGCAAATAACATTATTGTTCTGTCTGACCTCGCTTATTCGGAGATTTATTTTGGTGAGAAACCACCATCGATTTTTCAAGTGCCTGGTGCAAAAGATGTTGCCGTTGAAACAATTTCTCTGTCTAAAACCTACTCTATGGCGGGTTGGCGGATGGGTTTTGCCGTCGGATCGCCGCACCTAATAGCCGCATTGGCCAGAGTAAAATCTTATCTTGATTACGGCGCATTTACGCCGATCCAGGTCGCCGCATGTGCAGCCTTGGATGGCCCGCAGGAATGCGTCGATCATGCTCGTGAGACCTATCGCAATCGTCGCGATGTTATGGTCGAGGCATTTGGGAGGGCCGGTTGGGAAATTCCCAGTCCAGATGCGTCAATGTTTGTATGGGCCCCACTTCCTGAAAAGTTTGCTCATCTCGGATCGCTTGAATTTTCTAAACAATTAATGGTGCATGCGAGCGCCGCTGTGTCGCCTGGCATTGGGTTTGGTGAAAACGGGGATGGCTATGTCAGAATCGCTTTGGTTGAGAATGAGCAAAGAATTCGTCAAGCTGCACGAAATATTCGTTCTTATCTGGAACAGGGCCCTCGATCAGTATAGGTGACATGGGTGCCTTTATCATCCGTATTAGATGTCGATAATTCCTTCCGCGGAAGACGTTGGGCTTATCGTGCCCAAGATGACGGGGCAATTGAAAGCCTCCAAAACCAATTAGGACTTGACCATCTGACATCTCGATTACTGGTTGGCCGGGGGATAGATGCGGGGGCGGCACAGGATTATCTGGATCCCAAAATCATGAATTTCATGCCCGATCCCTCAACCCTTGGGGACATGGATAAAGCCGTCAAAGCCATCATAGATGCTGTCGAGGCCAAGAAAAACATCGCGATTTTCGCGGATTATGATGTCGACGGCGCAACGTCCGCCGCACAGTTGATCAGGTGGGGACGTGGCCTGGGACAAGAATTTGACTTATATGTCCCGGACCGAATTCGTGAAGGATATGGTCCGTCAGAACAAGCATTTGAGGCTCTGAAGAGCCGGGGTGCGGAGCTTGTCATCACAGTAGATTGCGGAGCTGCGGCCTATTCGGCGCTTACATCCGCCGAATATTTGGGACTGGAAATCATCGTCATAGATCATCATCTCATGGATCATAAATTCCCGCCTTGTCGCGCTCTGGTTAATCCCAATCGTCCAGATGACAAATCAGAATTGGGCTTTCTTGCAGCGGCAGGCGTGACATTTATGGTCTTGGCGGGGCTAAATCGGGAGCTTCGACGGCGAGGGTATGAGGATGTCCCAAACCTTGTTAATATGCTCGGATTAACGGCTCTGGGAACGATATGTGATGTGGTTCCGCTGACAAGCTTAAACCGTGCTATTGTCAGGCAAGGGCTGAAAGTTCTTTCAGGTGTTTACAATCCCGGAATCGCGGCTTTGGCTGACGTATCTCAAGTCGCCGGGCCTTTTACAACCTATCACGCCGGATTTGTTTTAGGGCCACGGATTAATGCTGGAGGTCGAATCGGGCAGGCTGATATGGGTGCTCGCATGCTCAGTACTGAAAACACGCAAGAGGCCTATGGTTTTGCCGCAGAGCTCGACCGTGTGAATAAAGAGCGTAAACGCCTTCAAGAGAAAATATTGTTCGAAGCCAATGAAAGCGTGAATGAAAAAGACAACCTTCAGAACGGTAATGTCATTGTGACATCGATGGAGGGGTGGCATGCCGGAATTATTGGAATTGTAGCTGGACGCCTAAAAGATCGCCTTGGACTACCCGTGATAGTTATAGGAATAGATGAGGACGGGCTAGCCAAGGGATCGGGTCGATCGATTAAGGGGGTAAACCTTGGGGCGTCCATCAAGAAAGCAAAAGAGCAGGGGCTTCTGATATCTGGCGGCGGACACGCAATGGCTGGCGGGCTCACGATATTGGCACAAAACATTGAAAAATTTGAACAATTTATTCAGGACGATCTTCGAGAGGACGTCATATCCGCGCGCAATTCTTCGACTTATAAGGTCGATGGACTGTTATCCGTCTCGGCCATCTCTTCTGAGTTGGTCAGATTGATTGATCGTGTTGGACCATTTGGCGCGAATAACCCTGTCCCTGTATTTGCCTTTGCAAATCTAAGGATAGCCTATGCAGAGCGCCTTCGCGGGGGACATGTCAGGTGTAGTTTCGTTGACAACGATGGTAGCCGCATATCTGCTATTTGTTTCAGCGCCGAAGAAACGGGGATGGCAGACATTCTGCTCGATCCTCAAAAACCTAGAATTCACGTCGCCGGTCGAATTAAACAGGACAGTTGGAATGGGCGGCAACGGATTGATCTGCAAGTCACAGATTTGTCAGTCGTAAAAAATATGTGAGTTTTGGTAAAAACCCACTTGAAAGCATAGCAAAGCGCATATATATGGCCCTTCGTCGTAAACGTGCGGTCCCTTCGTCTATCGGTTAGGACGCCAGGTTTTCAACCTGGAAAGAGGG
>JAHDDC010000070.1 GCA_020629545.1 Hellea sp. | reverse complement strand
CAACAAGACCGTCTTCTCCGTAATGCTGGTAACGGTCATACCAACGATAAAAGGTGCGGCGATTAACGCCGAGCTTATCCAAGGTCCATTTGGCAGGGCGCGACGAGCGCTCCACCAAACGGATGATCTCTAGCTTCTCGGAGGCTGGATACCTCATTCGATATCCTCCCCATCCCCGATCATGCTTTTTTTGAGCAGACGGTTCTCAAGGGTCAGCTCAGCCAGGCACTCCTTAAGCTCACGAGCTTCAGATCGAAGCTCTTTGACCTCAGCTGAGTTGGCTTGGCGGACAATATCACCAGCAAGGCGCTTCTTGCCGGCCTCCAGAAAGTCCTTTGACCATTTATAATATATGCCCTGGGATATTCCTTCGCGGCGGCACAACTCAGCAACACTGTCTTCACCGCGCAGACCGTCCAGCACGATGCGGATCTTCTCTTCAGCAGAATACTGCCTGCGTGTTTTACGTTTGATATCTTTGACGATCCGTTCGCCATCAGATTGTTTACTTCTTCTCATCTTTCTCTCCATGAGATTAAAGATGAGCCAAAAGTCTCTCTTAGCCCAGACCTAAATCTGGGACATTAGTGTTGACGCCGGACACCTGGCGCGTATGACAAACCCGGAGCAACAAATCAAAATGCTCAAGCTTTTGATTTCTCACGCAGACGAAAAAATGACGATAAGCGCGGTTTCGAGGGGTCAAACGCTTTATGAAATAGAGAACGGAGATCTGATTATCCTGCCTCATAAGCGCATGAGTGCGACGGTGTAATATGCGGACCTGTCTCAAAGAATTGAGGAATTTATCAGAATAATTACCTGGAATTTAGAGCGTCAAAAACCGGGCATTGGTCGAGGGGCCTTAGCCGTTGAACATCTGTTCAATCTTCGCCCTGATCTCATGTTTTTGACCGAAACACGAACTGATTTTACAACTCGGGACGGGTTTACGGTTTTTGGGACTCATCCGGGCCAGTATTTTGAGGAAAATGAAAGAAAAGTCGGCATCTGGTCAAAGTTTCCCTTAAGGGATATCGATCAAACTCGTCACTCAAATTTACCAGGCCATCGCTTTGTGTCAGCGCTAGCAGACACGCCGCTCGGTCCTATACGTATCGTTTGTATCTGCATTCCATGGCATATGGCCAATGTGCGAAATAAAACGCTCAAGAAAAAGCCTTGGCAATCACATATTGAGTTTCTCAATTATTTGCCGGACATAATTCGGGTGTATAATGAGCCGGTGATTATAGTGGGTGATTTCAATCAACGCATTCCGCATGTAAAATACGGAAACAAGACGGCAGCGAAAGCCCTTCAATCCTGTTTTGCGCCTTTTGATATTGTCACAAAAGGTACTATCGATGGTCTTGAACGTCCAGGCATTGACCATATTGCATTAAGTTCAGATCTGGAAGCGATATCGGTTTTTGGATGGAACAACATTGTTGATGGGAGACGGCTCAGCGATCATGACGGCGCCGGGTGTGATATCCGAAAGAGATAAAAATGACGAAGATTTACATCCCCGCGAAAAAGCCCGAAGACTGGAAGCCCTTGCTGGGAGACCCTGACCTGCATTGGAAGCCCGGACGATCAGCTATGGCGACGGCCTATAGCTGGCAAATGGCAAAAGGATTGCCGCATGAAATTAATAATCTATTTGAGCGCGCGCCAGAATTGTTACTGGCTATTCCAGAGCACAAGGTCCAAATGCCCAAAGGGCGGGGGCAAAGTCAGTGTGATGTGTTCGCACTTGTGCGTTTGGATGGCAAGTTGGCTGTGTTGGCTGTCGAGGCTAAAGTCGATGAAACGTTTGGTCCGACGGTTGAGCAATGGCTAAATCAAGGCGGTGATAATCGCCCGCCCATTCTCGAGGCCATTTGTGAGCTCATTGGTGCCTCTTTTCCTCCGCCCGGCCATTTACGCTATCAGCTATTTCATAGAACTGCGGCGGCAGTGATTGAAGCGCGCCGGTTTAACGCGCCTTTAGCCTTCATGATTGTCCAGTCCTTTTCCAAAGATCATGCCTGGTTTGAGGCCTTTGAGGCATTCAGTGCCTATCTCCTCGGTAAAGGATCACCGCGTGGAGTCATGAGTGAAAAGCAGTTTTTAAATGATGTCACTCTCCGATTGGCCTGGGCAAGCGGGAGCAATCCGTTTTGATGTCCAATGATTACAACAAAGCGAGAAGCAAACAGGCTGAACAACTCGGTAGGATAGAGAAGGCCTTGTCGGGTATCATGGCGGCAATCGTTCAAAGTCGACCGAAGGATTTTAAGAAAAGCCGATTAGCTGCAAATATAGCAATTGCGAAAACGACGGGCGTTATGACCTCCGGGGCCATATTTGGCTTGGTTTCTACTATTGGTACTGCTGGGAACGGTACCGCAATTGCCACGCTATCGGGTGCGGCGCAAACAAGCGCTACATTAGCATGGATTGGGGGGCTCGTTGGTGGAGGGATGGCAGCTGGTGCTGTTATGTTGCCTTTAGCTGGAGTTGCAGGTGGTTTGGCTGGGACGAAAGTTATTAAAGCTAGAATATTCGGGAAACCCCGAACAATTGACGATTTAAGTCAATTTGAGAAGGAGGTTTTGTTTCTATCAGAAAAGCTACTTCGCCCCGTTGAGGCTTATTTGGAGGATGGCAAGACAATTTTATCCGAACCGGAGCTCATTGTATATGCGCGTGACGGTCTCGTCCCCTATCTCAATCAATTACAGTCTTTGCTTGATCTTCAGAAAAAAGGATTTGTTCCTTCGTTTAGATCGACTTTAAAACCCGGCTATTATCGTAAATTGGCCAAACATTTTTGGGAGCTAGATAGGCTCCAGCGGAAAATGAAAGTTAAACAAGGTCAGAGTTTCGTCAACAAAATCAAATCTAGACTAAGGTATTTCTCAAAGTCAAAATTGGAGAACCGAAAAAACCTTTCCCGATCGACAGCATCAGTTGCTACTCTGACAACTATATGGGTACTTTTGAACAAACAATTCGAAAAACTAACATATGAGCAGGGTCTAGTTCTTGATGCGCTCAGAAGATCTAAATCTGACCTTAATCATGCGTCGGTTGAAGAGTTGTCTGATTATTTGAAAGGACTAAACCCTGAGGGGCTCACTGGTATGACGGCGAATGTTAAGGGCATTTTTCACGAAATGTTGTTTCAGCAAGCTGAACAAAACCGCTTACCCGGTCAGATTGTACAACTAAAAGAAAACCTAAATTATCCTGGTGCTGATATTGAGTACTATCTAGATAATGGGCTCATCAAGGAAGTTCAATTGAAAGCAACCGCCTCGCCATTAGCAGTGTATAATCATTTGGAGTCCTATCCAGAGATAGACATTCTTGTAACCGAAGAAACGGCCGCAATTTTCCAAGGGATAGATGGGGTCGGTTGTTCTGGGTTTAGCAATGCTTGGCTGCAACAAGAAGTAACAGAGCGACTATATGATCTTAAAAATCAAGGTATTCTAACGGATATATCAGATAACCTAGTTGGATCCGCATTTGCTGCTAGTGGCGTGTTTGTTTTGAATGCAGCGCGAAAGGGAAAACTGGACGGTGTAGATCTGTCCGGAATATTAACAACCCTTGGGATCTCAACCGGTGTATCAACCGCTGTCGAGTCTATCCTAGGATGAGTTTTGTGAGTAGATTTTGGGACCATCGTTAAAAACTTTGTGTTTTTCTGTCCGTCAGGTTCTTTTAATCTTCTCGGAGACCATTTTGCGCAGTTTAGCAGTTTAAATTACGTTTCTGGGTCAAAAGTCGTCGGAGCTCCGATATGGATCTGATTAGTGACGCTGAAATTCTGATATAAGGACTACCTCGTCATAGAGCCCCGCCCCCAGCTGGGGAGCGAGGTGAGTATTTGCCTAAGGCATCTGATCGAGCTTAAAGTTACCCGTAACAAGGCAGGTCATATTGGGTTGTGCCGAAGTCCCGACTGGACAGGCAACGGTGGTGATGGCTTCCGAATTTAAAGCAGGCACCACAATTGCATTGTCAGCAATCTGATTGTCGCTATCCTGACGAATGAGCGCAGATTTAGACCTCTCGTAACCATATGTCATGGGAACGGCGTTGTTCTTTGTGGGGCGGAGGTCACCATTGGACTGTAAGAGTTCGTCGACCGTATCATAGGACTTTGCGTCTTGCGCTGGAGACTGATTGCTCTCCTCCATGGCTGAGTTTAAGTCGGTGGCAGCAGAGGCTCCACTGATAAAAACCATTGCTGTCATTGCCGTAAATATTTTGTTTGATTTTGTCATGCATTTATCCTTTCAAATTTGTTGTTGATCAGGCTTGTATCTTTAAGCCTTGGCAGTTGTAGTCGTGGTGCCTACGCCGTCATAGCGACAGCCATTCCTGTCAGAGTGACGGCAAGAATTGCCCCGGCCAGCGAGGCACCAAGAATCCAGGGCATATGTTTCACCCGCCGACCTTGGCGGATTTTGTCTGTTTTGGTAATCTTCATTTTCGTTCCTTTTTCGGTCTTTGGATGAGTATTTAGGGTATGATCTGTCATTATCCGACAGATGCCTTCAGCATCCAAGCCGCTTCCTCGTGAAAACCAATTCGAGCGGTTAAGAGGTCAGCAGAGTAAACATCATTGGCCTTCTCTGCGATTTCGACGAGGCCCCGCATTTCATTTGCAACGTCCATGTGGTCGTCCGCGAGCTGCATAAGGGCCGCCATCGTATTCTTGGCATCGATCGTATCATTCACGATGCTGTTCTTCGCATAGAGTGCCAAACCAATCGGCACGAACGCGCCCAAGGCACGGATACGCTCAGCGATATCATCTACCGCCTCTGCTAAGTCCTCGTATTGCTTCTCGGTCAGATTATGTACCGATACAAACATTGGACCGGTTACGTTCCAGTGGACGGCTTGGGTCTTGTGATAAAGTACATAGGTCGAAGCCAATATTGTACTTAGTTTCTCAGCCAGACTTAGCCTTTGTTGGTAGGTCACATCCGTGTCTAAATGTTTCATTTCGTGACGTTTTTTCATTTTGACAACTGTCATGTTGTATTCCTTTCATTCGATTGATCGCGCTCGAGCAGCGCATGTAGATTTGTGAAAAATCCCAGAGGGAGTGGGGTGCAAGGGCCGGATAGGGCTCTAGAAAGCTGATCCGTTGGCTATGCTTGCGGGAGCCTTGACGTAGTCATCAAGGCCCATCATTTGCGCGACATCAAAGAAGGCCGCGAGAATTTCGTTTTGCCGGGTCTCAGTTAGCGCCTCGAAAGCCCTGACAAAGTGCGGAGGCAAAGGCGGCGGTGACTTCCGTAGCAGAGCTTTGCCGGCCTTTGTCAGCTTAGAATGAACGATGCGTCTATCGCTTACGCTCCTTTGGCGCTCAATCAAGTTAAGGGCTTCAAGCTTATTTAGAAGAATTGTTACCGTCGCTTGCGAAAGGCTCACATTTTTGGAAAGTTGGCGCGTCGTCCCTTCATCGAGAGTTTTAATGGCGCGCAGAACCACAATGTGCGCGGACGAAAGACCAAATGTCTTCACGACCGTACGGGAATGCTTGTCCGCAGCATGAATGATCTCTCTTAAAGAGGCGAGAAACGCATCCTGACGGACTGTATCGTTTTTGATATGTTGTGTTTTTAATTCCATATATAATGTTTATATACGAATATATTACATATCTAAATATTATTGTCAAGGAGTTTATTCTTTAATCTATTTTGTGCGTCTGGATTTTGACGTTAGGGCTAAAAATATAAAGCTATTCTACCAGAATTATACCGGGGTGGATCAAACGTTCGCTAGGATTTTCATGGCTTCAGCGCGTCGGCTTATTTTCACCATGACTTTCAAAAAGGTGGCCTTTTCGTCAGCGGATAATCCATAAAGCAAGCCATCCTCTAACTGAGAGAATGTTTGGTCGATGGCCTCAGTGTAGTCGTGTCCGAGCTCCGCACCGCTTTCCGTTAGATGTAAGCGGACACTGCGTTTATCCTGTCCATTATCAGACCGGGTGACAAATCCCTGATCTTCGAGTTTCTTGATCGAACGAGAAACAGTGGCGGGGTCGTAACGTAAAATTTCAGCGACTTGAGCGGGTGTTATTGGAACTTCGAAAAAGTATATGCTTGTAAGTACGCGAAGATCCCGAAGTTTTAGCTCTCCGCCTGAATCCAGAGCCGGCAGCACAATTCCTTTGATGATTTCATCATAATCGGACGAAATTTTTTCGGCATAGTTCTGAAATGTCGTGTCTACGAACTTAACGGGTTCATATCTGAGGCTCCCTTCACCTCGAGTCGCCAACCCCTCTATTCTAATCGGTTTTGATGCCATAGCGTTCGACCATTTCAATAAACAGAATGCAAATGAAACTACATCATTGATTCAGTAGTCGGCTTAAAATTTATTTAACCTTATATGCAAGTTTTTTTTGTCCTCAAAATCAAACATAATTGACTGATAGCCAATGACCTGTTTTCAGTTTCAACTAAATATCATGATATCTCACCTATGTTTTTGATCTATCTAACACATTGAAATTTTTGACTAAATTTGCTTTTTGTGTTCATTTTTGTTCAAATATAGAGAGATAGAATATGTTTATAGATAACCCGGTCTTTCCGGTTGTCACTGAAATCATGAACCACCTGCGGGATATTCCTGTTATTCAACCAGCCCTCTCGGAGCAAAAGTCGCGTGCCGGGTGTTATAGGGCGATGGGGGAATGTGAGATATTTGAACCTCTGAACGTCGAGCAATACAGTGTTTGCGTGCTACTCATACATAAGCGGGCAGATTACCAAACTTGTCACGCGATCTGGTCTTATTTTAATGAGCAGTCACAAAAAAACGATTGGATTACTGAACCGGAGTGGGAAGCGTGGCCAATCGCAGCTTAAAACGATTTATCTCTGTGATGTTTACTGGCATGATTTTGATGCCAACCGCACTCCTTCTGTTTCAATTCTTCAAGCTCGTTCAATGGTACCATATCAGCGTTTTGATATTCGCACTTTTTGGATTCGCGGTGTGGGTTTGCTTCAGTTTGTTTGCCGCTGAAAAATATGCGGTAGAACTACCTCATCTCCGCCACACAAAATTCCATCCCAAGTCTGAATTAGATTTCATTGAAATCCAGATTTCGGGTCAGATGGCCGCCGATACGCACGAATATGAAAACTACACTGTGCAGTTTCCTTTATTGAGAAAAACCTGTGACATCGCTAGCGGGGTCGTCAAGCATAGCTGTGCGTAAAGAGTTAGGACAAACCGTGAGAACCCAGCAGATAAAAATTTCGCCCGCCATCGAAGTAATTTTGAGGTATTTGAGCGACATAGACCTTCCTGCGAATAGCCCTTCCGAGGCTGAGACCCGCGCGGTTTCCTTGCAGGCCATGGAGCGAAACAAGATAATGATGCCGTTAAACGTAGAGGAGTCGTCTATCTGGCTCTTACTCATTGAGAACCGAGCTACCGCGCAAATCTGTAACACGGTCTGGTCCTACTATGCAGATTTCCAAAGCCTTCAAAAAATCAGAAATCAGAGTCCCAGATCATGATCGCAAACTTTGACAGAGCTCTTGTATTTTTAGGTTTCGATAAACGCGAGGTTTTATCGATTTCTGGCCGTGGACGTCTTTATTTTGGAATAACGCTTCTGGCGGTGATAAACCTGCTTTTAATGGGCCGCTCAATCGTGACTTTAGTTTATTGAGAGTCTGAGAAATAATCGATGTAAGACTTACGGAATCTGGAGCCCTCTCCAGCTGGCCCCTGACCCACTAAACGCGCCCCGTGAGTGGGCAGGGGCCAGATTTTTTAGCTTGGAGAACAAAGAATGAAAACGGCTCTAATTACAGGTGCCTCTACGGGGGCCGGTCCTGGAATCGCAAAAGTTTTAAGCGCTAACGGATATCAATTAATGTTGGCGTCAAAACGTGAAGAAAAATTACTACAATTATTGCCGAAATTGGATGGTATCGCAGATTATCATTTGACCGATGTTGTATATGTTGAGAGCATACGCCTGTTAGTTAAAGCGACGATCGAGCGGTTTGGGAAGATTGATGTTTTCGTGAATAATTCGGGTTTTGTGGAACTCTCAAATTTTAAAGATATGGATGCGCGTTTTTTGGATAAAATGATAGATATTAATTTTCGAAGCCATATTTGGGCAACATATGAGATTTTGCCAGAAATGGTTGAGAGAGGTGGCGGTCATATTGTCAATATATCAGGGATATTAGCGAACAAAAGCATGCGCTCCGCAGCTGTGTATTCAGCCACTGAAGCCGCCATTAAGGCCTTTAATGAAAGCCTGAGACAGGAATTAACGGACGAACAAATCCGTGTGACAACCATCTATCCTGGCGGCATAAAATCCGACGCGCCCCGCGCTATCTCCGATCAAATAATTATTTCTGGGGGGAAGGGGTTAAGAGGATTTGGGTTACTGGAGCCAGAAGCTGTCGGCGACGCGGTTCTTTATGCATTGGAGCAGCCGCAATCCGTTAGCGTCAATGAAATTGTATTGAGGCCTGCCGGTCAGCGAGTCTAATATATAAAATATTTCGAAACCAAGAGGGATATAAAAATGTTTCGAAAATCCATCACTGCATTTTTTAGCGCTTTATTTAAAACAGAATCGGGCTGGATGCGCTGGATAATTGCGCTATTATTGATTGCCTATTTTGCATTTCAAAATACGTCATATTTCAACTCCGTGCGGATGTGGTTAAGTCATGAAAATTTGACCTTGAGCTTAGGAGCGCGAAGCTTTTCAGCTTATGAGATATTAAATGGCTTAATAACGGTGATCGCGGTATTCTGGGTGGCCAGTCTGATCGCGGTTTGGGCGCAAAGATCTGTTGGCAGTTTGGATAGTATCAAGGTCAGCACACGAAGCTTAATTACATCAATGTTAAAGCTCGCTATTTTCGCTATTGCGGGGATCGTGTGTTTAAATACACTTGGAATTGATATGAGTTCGCTCGCACTTTTGAGTGGTGCGATTGGTATCGGTCTGGGTTTCGGTCTTCAAAAAATTACATCAAATTTTATCAGCGGTATCATTCTGTTATTTGAACAGTCCATGGAGGAGGGCGACCTCGTAGAACTCACAGTTGGAGAGCAGGGGATCGTCAAAAGAATGGGCGCCAGATATACTCTGATTGAAACATTCGACGGTAAAGAAGTGATGATCCCCAATGAGGACTTCATAACAAACCGGGTGACGAACTGGACTTTTTCCAATGAACAGGGACGTGCTGAAATTCGAGTTGGAATAGGCTATGAATCTGACGTTGACCTGGCGCACCAGCTGATGATTGAAGCTGCAAAAAAACACCCCAGATGTTCAAAAAACCCAGAGCCTGCTTGTTTTGTAACGGATTTCGGAGACAGTTCGATCAATTTCCTGCTCTATTTTTGGGTTGATGATGTCGTGAGCGGTCGCTTGGAGCCTAAGAGTTTTGTCTACCGGGAAATCTGGCGAAGCTTCCAAGCAAACAACATCTCTATACCATACCCTCAATCTGATGTGACAATCAAAAACTGGGATAAAAAACCTATATGAGTTTTATTCTTAATGCTTTCGCCCAAAAGGACAATAACTGGGCCGTTGAGCTCCCCGAAAATATATTGGAAGGGTTAAGAGATGACGCGTTAGCATGGGTCCACCTGGATGCCGAGGATTCAAAGGCCCGAGACTGGTTAAACTCTGAACTTGGTTTTCTTGATCCATTTGTGGTACCGGCTTTGGTGGCAGAAGAGACCCGGCCTCGGCTGACAGAAATCGGTTCGGGTATTTTGCTGTTTCTAAGGGCTGTCGGTGATGACGGAGAGCAGGACGATATGGTCGGCGTCCGGCTTTATGCGGACCAAAGCCGGATCATTTCACTTCAGCGTCGGGGAAATCATGCCGTAGATACGATCGCTGAAGAAATCAGGAGGGGTGAAGGCTGCAAAACCACAGGCGAATTTGTAGGTCGTTTGGCCGCCAAACTTTCGAAGCGATCTGATCAAGTGGTTGCGACCCTTGACGATATGATGGACGACACGGAACGCCGTCTCGTTGAAGACAATGATCCATCCGCCCTGCGTAAAGAATTGTCAGATATTCGCATGTCGGCCATTAAGCTGCGTCGATATTTGGCGCCACAGAGAGAAACGTTGTTTCAGCTGAAATCTTCAGAGCAAAAATGGCTATCTGATATAGACCGGCGCTCATTGCATGAGAGTTACAATCGTACAGTTCGGTCCGTTGAGGAATTGGATGCTATTCGCGAACGCGCCCAAATCGTAAAAGACGAAATTTCCACTCAGCTTGGTGAGAAGCTAAACCGCAATACTTATGTATTGTCGCTTATAGCCGCGATATTTTTGCCTCTGGGTTTTCTGACGGGTTTATTTGGGATGAATGTTGGCGGCATCCCCGGTGTCGATGAACCGACCGCGTTTTTCATAACATGTGTATTTATGCTCGCGATCACGATTATTCAAGTTTTCATCTTCCGAAGGTTGAAATGGTTCTAAGAACTTATCCGGGAGTAAATGGAGAAACCAATGGTAAACACAACAGCAGAAATTATCGGTTACATAGCCGCAAGTTTGACGACGCTCTCATTCGTGCCGCAGGCCGTTATGGTTATACGAACCCGACGCACGGGCGGTATTTCTATTTTAATGTATTCTATGTTTGTACTGGGTGTTGCGATGTGGCTTGTTTATGGTCTTATGCTTGGAATTTTCCCAATCATCGTGTCTAATCTCATTACGGTTTTACTCGCAGGGACTATCTTGTTTATTGCATCGATAACCCGTTTTTCAAGACGTGGAACCCTTCAACCTCGTCCACCCGGTGAGCCGTTACCGCCAGAACAAAATCCGGATCTTGTTTATTACGAGGGCCGAAATGACTCAATTATCTGCGAAAACTGTGGACGAGACATATCACCGGACTCCAAAATTTGCGGATTTTGCAAAACCCCAACAGGATATGATTAACGGCTTGTGGTTTGGTATCTCGACTTCAGTATAAAATCTATCATCTTGAATTTACCCTGTAAGGTCCGACGGCCCGAACGTATAAAAGACAATCATTTGCCGATACGCATTCAAATACGCCTTGTCCCTGAGTTTGGTAATCAATAAGGGTGCCTGTTTCGAAATCGGTCATGTTTGTACTGCCGGGCGATACCAAAGACAATTTACCGGAAATAATCACAGCACGCAAATCTTCTCCTTTTGCAACAATCGCTGCCTTGTTGCCTGCGGTCATTTTCAACATTGTGCCATATGGGTTCCTGGCGGAGGGGTCTCCCCACAGATAGGTCAGTTCTCCCGGTCCTGTTATACGGTCTGTTTCATCCTCACCGAGCCACACCATGTTCCCATATTCAAGATTGATAGGAAGCTCACCATTATCAAAGGCCTCAGATGGCGGCTGAACAAGATAAGGGCCTTGAAAAATTTCGAGAAATGACACGGCCTCAGCACCCGGTTTTGCCGCAGTGATATGGTTTTCGCCCGCCGGTTGGGTCCAATAGGAACCGGGCCCCATCCACATCTTTGCCGCATCCGGGTCATCATTATGGAGCGCGCCCTGAATGACAACGCCCCGATAGGTGATATTATGAATATGGGGCGGCGATGAAAATCCATCGGCAAATTTCAAAATCATGCCCGATGGCATATCGGCCGTAATATCACCCCAGAGCACTCTGGCCTGCGGGCTGGCGTCACCACGGGCCGGGTTTAAAGGTTGAAACGGAATATCTTTGACAGTCTTAATGCTGATATCAGCGGGGCGTAACGTCTCTTTGGCTTGGTTCTCTTTATCCGTTGCAGCACCGCATCCCATTAGAGACAAAAATAGCAGCGTCATCGAACTCGTCATAATGTATTGAAAATTTTTCATGGAAAGACCATGCCCGAAATTTCTGTCATTGTACATGACGATGGTCGAACCAGAAATTTTATTCTAATAGGCGTCGAGCTTTACATATGTGCTATTCGGCAGATCTCTGGTCCTAGTTAAAAAATTTAAGAGTGGTGAGTGCTGACAAGATTTGCATCTTCAAACGGGAGCCCGAGGAACCGCCGAAATTTTGGTTCCCCGGTCAAGTCCGTTCTGATTTAAATAGCCGTATGAGCCGTTAGCTCTTCCAGAAAACCTGCAGGGGTCATTGTAGCGCTGTCGAGATTTTCATTCGAGCGGTCCGCGTTCGACGCGATACCCGGATCAATTAAGAACGCC
>JAHDDC010000069.1:8937-12402 GCA_020629545.1 Hellea sp. | reverse complement strand
GCTCTACCAGCTGAGCTATAGGGGCACTGATAGAATAGAGCGCGCAATTACAAAAGCGCGCGCCATATTGCAAGCGAAAATCTACTCTTGCGGGGTAAAAAAAATATAAACGCGTTGGCTTAGGCGGCGGCGTCCTCTTCACGGAATAATCTAAGGGCCATAGAGCATATAACAAAGCCAAGGACTATATATCCAAAATCCAGTGCAAGCCCTTTGAGGGGATATCCTTCATAGAGAACCGCACAGGCCAGAATGGGTAAAACGATTAAGGTCGCAAAGATGGCGCTGATTTTGGCGCAGGTTCAGAGCCATGTGGCTCCTGCAAGTTGCAAAATAAATGATTGGCCGTTCGTCCAAGTAAGCTGATAAAAGCCCCTATACGAACATCATGGGGCTCGATAGCTTCCATATTGGCTTCGGCCATTTCCTTTGTCATACCCTGAGCGGCCACCTAGGTTTCGCTAAACAGAGGCCCTAACCAAATGGACCTGAATGACCAAAACGCCACTGCAAACAATACTATTCCAATGGTTTTTGTTCCAACGAATTTTGGTTTTTGTCTCTCCCCGAGAATTTATTCATGTAATACCTTATCAAATTTAGCGGTGCTTCTATAGTTGGTGACTATTTGCGAGCGTTAAGGGCAATTGTGAACTTCGAATTCGCTTGCATCAGTTTTCCCTCGCGCTAGAACCCTGCCAAATATTTCAGGAAATTCTAATGGCCCGCATTCTGATTACATCGGCTTTGCCTTACATAAACGGCGTCAAACATTTGGGCAATTTGGCAGGGTCGATGTTGCCGGCCGATGTCTATGCTCGCGCGATGCGCCTTCTGGGCCATGACGTACTCTATATTTGCGCGACGGATGAGCATGGCACCCCGGCGGAACTTGCTGCGCAGGAGGCCGGCATAAGCGTCTCGGAATATTGTGATAAGATGCACGACGCCCAAAAACAGGCCGGTGCGAATTTCAAAATGTCTTATGATTATTTTGGGCGTTCAAGCGCCCCGTCCAATCATGAATTGACCCAGCATTTTGCGCAGATTTTAGAAGACAATGGTTTGATCGAAGAGCGTGTGTCGAAGCAGGTTTACTCTAACGCTGATGGCCGCTTTTTACCTGATAGATATGTCGAGGGAACGTGCCCAAATTGTGATTTTGAAAAGGCGCGCGGCGATCAATGTGATAATTGCGGGAAGCTTTTAGACCCGGTTGAATTAATCAATCCCTATTCATCTGTATCTGGATCCCACGATGTGGAAGTTCGAGAAACCAATCATCTATATCTTAAACAATCAGCCATGTCGGATAGGCTGCGGGCTTGGGTGGATAAGGCCGAAGGCTGGCCACCCTTGGCGACATCCATCGCTTATAAGTGGCTTGATGAAGGCCTTCTGGATCGGGCGATCACACGCGATTTGAAATGGGGTATTCCCGTTACTGACAAAACCGGAAATCGCCGCAAGGGATTTGAAAACAAAGTTTTTTATGTTTGGTTTGATGCGCCGATCGAATATATCGCTGCGACGCAAGATTGGGCCACTGAAACAGGCGGCAATTGGGAGAGTTGGTGGCGGACGGATAAAGGCGCCGATGATGTTCATTATGTGCAGTTTATGGGCAAGGATAATGTAGCCTTCCATACGCTGTCATTTCCCACAACTATCATTGGGTCGGGCGAGCCTTGGAAACTGGTTGATAGCCTTAAGGCTTTTAATTGGGTGACTTGGTATGGGGGCAAGTTTTCAACCAGTAACAAACGCGGCGTATTTATGGATCAGGCCATCGAAATAGCACCGTCTGATTATTGGCGTTGGCATCTTATGGCTAATGCACCTGAAAGTGATGACGCGGCGTTTACATGGGAAGAATTTCGCGCTGGAATCAATTCGGACCTTGCCAATGTTCTGGGTAATTTTGTTAATCGGATTACCAAATATACGGTCAGCAAGTTTGACGGCAAACTTCCAAGTGGCGGCGAGCCGGGAAAAGCCGAAGCTGCGTTGATCTCCGAGCTAGAGACCCGTATTCCGGCTATGATCGAATTCTATGAAACCCGCGAGTTCCGCAAAGCTATGGCCGAGACGCGAGCCATTTGGGCTGCGGGCAATGATTATCTTACGCAGGCCGCGCCGTGGAGTGCCTATAAAACTGATGTTGACAAAGCGGCAATTGGGGTTCGATATGGCCTTAATCTCGCGGCTCTATTTGGCATTATCGCACAGCCTATTATTCCGGATGCGGCTGAGAAAATTCTCGATGCGCTGGGAATACCTCAAGAGAACCGGACATGGAATTTTGGCGATTATTCTGGGATCAAGGATCTTGTCGATGCATTGCCGCACGGTCTTGAAATACGGCCACCCGATATGTTGTTCCATAAGATAGAAGAAACAGATGTTGAGGCTTGGTCGTTGAGATTTGGCGGACCTTCTGTATGATCATTGCGTTGTCATCCAATTCGCAATAGACTTGTCCGGAAAACTAACGGGAGGGATAAATGATTGGTTTTGTTGATGCGGTGAAAATGTTTTTTCGTCGGTATACTGATTTTCAGGGACGTTCAGCGCGGGCTGAATATTGGTGGGTCGTCTTATTTCAATTGTTGGCTTATATAATTTTCGGCACGCTATTTATTATACTTGGCGGCGGGTTTGAAGCTATTGACGGGGCAATTGATGGCGGCGGGGCGTTACCTGCCGGGGCCAGTATCATTGGCGGAATAGTATTGCTTTTTATGTTAGCGGTGTTGATTCCAAATATTGCCCTTGCCGTAAGACGTTTCCATGATTTGAATCAGACCGGGTGGCTCTATCTTGTATTCGTTATTGTCGGCATTATCCCGCTTATCGGAATTTTGGCTAGCCTTGGCATGATTATTTGGTTCTGCATAAGAGGAACCGTCGGCCCCAATAAATATGGTGAAGATCCGCTAGGCGGATAAACTGTAATTTAGAACCAGGGTGTAGTCGTGAAGTTATACGATTATCTTCCATCAGGGAATTCTTACAAAGTCAGGCTCATGCTTAGCTATCTGGGCATGAGCTATGACCATGTTCGGTTAGATATTCATAAAGGGGAAACCCAATCGGAAGATTATAAGGCTAAAAACCCAGTCGGTCAGATTCCGCTACTCGAGTTATCTGATGGTAGGCGGATTGCCGAGAGTAATGCAATCTTGTTTTTTCTGGCTCAGGACACGCCCTATTGGCCCCTTAACCATTTTGACCGGGCAAAAGTTTTGCAATGGATGTTTTTCGAGCAATATAAACACGAACCTTCAATCGCGGTGGCGCGGTTCATTCGGATGTATGCTATGGAGGCGAGAGAGGGGGAGCTTGGAAAGCTGATGGCAAAAGGCAATGACGCGCTTGGGATCATGGATCTGCACCTTGCCAGACAGAGCTGGTTTGTCGGATCAGGGCCGACCATTGCTGATATCGCGCTCTATGCCTACACTC
>JAHDDC010000069.1:0-8837 GCA_020629545.1 Hellea sp. | reverse complement strand
TGGTTTGTCGGATCAGGGCCGACCATTGCTGATATCGCGCTCTATGCCTACACTCATGTGGCCGGAGATGGCGGGTTTGATCTTTCGTCTTTTCCAAATGTGCAGGCATGGCTTGATCGTTTTTCGGATCATCCGAAGCATATTTTAATCACGGATACGCCCATGGGTTAGGTTTGTTTTCGCAGACTATTAATATTCTTGGCCCAATTCTGACCGTCAAATTCGATGTATTTTGCTACCGTCAACGTTGCGCCGACAATACATCGCAAATTGACCGAATAGCTTTGAGGATGGGATCTGGGGATATAAAACGGTTTGATCCCGCAATGTTTGCAAAAGTAATGCCGCGCAGCCTGGCTGCCAAATGTGTATAGGCTTAGATTTTTCTGACCCGAAATTTTGGCTTTATCTTGCGATACGAAAACATGTTGATAGGCCGTAGCCGCACAGATCGAGCAATTGCAAATCGTCACAGGCAGGGAGCTAGGCGCTTCGAATTCGAGCGACACGGATCCGCAATGGCATTTTGCGGTGTGAAAGGGCACTAGCCTATCATTTTATAATGGGCCTTCAGACTATCAGGTCCATCCGCATCGACGCGCCCAGTTTCCCTAAGGTGTATGAGGTGGGCTAATACGCTGTGTCCCGCTGCCGGATAGAGCCGTTTATCAATATCTTTATAGAGCCTAAGAACAATATCAGAAATGGACGATAAACCGGACTTTAGGGCCTCACAAATTTGGGCCTCGCGGTTTAGTCGGTGGTCTATATAAGCTTGAACAAAGGGTCGAGGATCCTCGATGATAGCGCCATGTGTTGGGATAATGCGATCAAAACGCCGGGCTAGGATCGTTTCAAGGCTATGCAGATAATCTCCCATGTGACCATCGGGCGGACTAACGACACTTGTCGACCAGCCCATTATGTGGTCGCCGGAAAACAAAACATTTTCTTCATGTAACGCATAACACATATGGTTAGAAGTATGTCCCGGTGTGTGAATAGCCTCGATTGTCCAGCCGTCGCCATTGATCTTAAGACCGTTACAGATCTCTATGTCGGGTTTAAAGCCGATATCATCACCGGCTTCCAATCTGACTTCGCCGCCTTCTGGAGCCTTGGCCTGTAGGCCATATCCATAAACCAAACATCCATGGTCTTGGGCAAGGGGGGCTGCAAGCGGGGAATGATCGACGTGATGATGTGTGACAAGAACATGGGTCACCCGCCGTCCGTCAAGCGCTCGATCAAGGGCCTCTCGATGCTCGGGGGTATTTGGGCCTGGATCTATGACGGCGACGTTTTTATCGCCTATTATATAAACGCCGGTGCCAGTGAAGGTGAACGGGCCGGGATTATTGGCAACAACACGGTCGATCAGAGGGCTAATGGATTGGCATGTGCCGTATTCAAAATCGAACGCTTTGATAAACGGTATTCCCATTGCGATTTAAACCTTTCTTTCACAATACCCCACTTTCGAATTGCTTAGCGAGGATGTCAACGGCCTTCAGGTTTTCATTGAAAGCCAGGGCGTGCCGCGGCCATATGGCGGCCTTTTCGATTCTTGCGTTCTTGAGAAGGGCGTAAATAGCCTGTTGGACAGAGTCCAGTTTCATTTTCTGACAAATTTGTGAGGTTGAATGGGGCTTAGTCAAGAAAGCGGTCGCTAAGACGACTCGGTAGATTTTTTGCTGAAGGCGCTTCAGTGATCAAGTTGAGAGTAGTGCGCTCGTCACTATCGCCGATAGGTTACAAGCAGATAAAATTGACGGCAATCTGGCACAAGATGAGCTATTTATTTTAGCGGAAATCTTGAAAAAATTTGCTTTAGGAAATATTTTCATATATGCCGTTTTAAAGAAAAATAATTCTAAATAAGTGAGGTAGTTAGAAATATTTTTCCAATAAGCCGTTAAGATAGCCAATTCTGGTTTCAGGGTTGCAAAAATGCAACGGTTTAGGAAAAAACGCGCGTCGCTTATTGTAAAAATAGATTAACACTCTTGAGATTGGTTACAAAATCGTCATAAAGAGCGTCAGTCGGTGCGTTTGCTCGGGCCGAGTCCGTTTTGAGTTAGGTTGCCTAAAGTCAAATCGAACACAAATTAAGAGCACTGGATATTCTGGTGCAGACAACCATTGAAGGGGTTTAATTGTGAATTCACAAATTAAAAAGTTTTTGATACAATCGACCATGTTGGTCGGTGCTATGTCGGCAGGGCTGTCGACTGGAGCAAGCGCTCAAGATTTCGAAGAAGACGAAGACGACGAAATCGTCGTTACGGGTTCGCGGATTGTTAGACAAGATAACTACACCGCTGTTGGACCTGTTAACGTTCTAGCTAAAGAAGATATCGACATTGCTGCTAAAAGCACACTGGGCGACTTCCTCGAAGAACTGCCATCCGTTTCGTTCTCCGGTGACGGTACGAACGTCAACAACGGTTCAGGCGGACTGCAAACCATCAACTTACGCGGATTGGGCGCCGATCGTCTTCTCGTTCTGATGAATGGCCGACGCGTTTCTCCAGTAGGGTCAGGTATCAACAACCTGGTTGATTTGGCAATTTTCCCGCAAGCAGCCGTAGACCGGATCGAAGTCCTTAAAGATGGTGCCGCGGCCGTTTACGGTGCTGACGCCGTTTCCGGGGTTTTGAACATCATTACGACAAAAGACTTTGAAGGTATTGATCTGACAGCGCGTGCAGCGACTTCTGAGCGCGGCGACGGAGAGCAATATAATATTGGCGCAACGTTTGGTGTTGCGATGGATCGTGGATCAGCTCAGGCTACAATTTCTTACACAGCGACCGAAGGCGTATATCAGTCTGATCGCGATATCTCTAATTGTCCACGCTTGGACCCGGGGACAGCTCTTTGGGTTAATTCGTTTGGCGGTCCTTTCGCCGACGCGACACAAGATCCTTTGAATTCTTGTTCAGGATCCTCATTTACGCCGCAAGGCCGTTTTTGGCTTGGGCCAACAGCGTCAGGTCCGAGTGGAACTGTTGACGCCGATGGTACGTTCCGTGGATTTAGTTTCTTCACAGGTGACGCTTATAACTTCAATCCTTTGAACTATTTGCGTACGCCGAATACTGCTTTCACGACTTTCACGTCTGCTAATTATGACATCACCGACAGTATTACTGCTGAAATGGAGTTGATGTACAACAAAAGAACTTCGAAGCAGGACTTGGCTCCGGTTCCGTTGGGCGCAGGCGCTCAGTTTACCTACGGTTTGATTATTCCTGGGAACAACCCTTATAACGTTGTCGGTTCAGACATCACTTACCGTAAGCGTATGCTTGATGTTGGTCCGCGTTTGTTTGATCAGGAATCCGACACTATCCGTACCACGTTGGCCCTAAAAGGGACCGTTGGCGACGATATGGATATCCCGTTCCTAAGCGGTGCCTCATGGGAAGCTGCATGGACTGGCGACTTCAACCAGGTAACTGATAAAAACGGTAACTTGATTGACATGCTGCGGGTGCAAAATGCACTTAATTTGGAGCAAACAGCTGTCTCGGGTGCAGGTACTGTAACTGTCAATGGTGATAATTATCGATGTGCAGATCCGATCGCAAGATCTTTGGGTTGTGTGCCTTTGAACCTGTTCGGACCGAATTCTATCACAACCGAAGCTGCAGATTATATTCGCTTGAATACAGTCGATAAGTTCGCATCAGAGGGACGCGTTGCTTCCTTTACTGTTTCCAATTCTTTGATGACACTCCCAGCTGGTGATGTCGGTGCCGTTATTGGTGTCGAGCGTCGTTCACTGCAAGGTTCGCAAGACATTGATGCTGCGATTGCAAACGGAATTTCGTCTGGTAACCCAGCGCAATCCACAGATGGCCAACTGAAAGCGTGGGATTTCTTCGGAGAAATCGAAGTGCCGCTAGTCGCTGATAAGCCGTTCATGGAAGAGCTAACCTTCAATGGTGCATATCGTATTTCAGATTACGACACCTTTGAAGCCGGTGACACATATCGACTTAGCTTGGCTTGGTCGCCTATCGAGGACCTTCGTTTCCGCGGTGGTGTTGCAACATCATTTAGAACGCCAGGTCTTGGCGAACTGTTTAGCGGTGGTGCAGGTGGTTTCCCGGTTTATGATGACCCTTGTTTCTCGTTCGATCCAGCTGACGTAGCCGCTGCTACTGCCGCCGGAATTTGTGCAACAGAGGGAATTACCCCAGGAACTATCACTCAAGACAGTAACCAAGTCTTGTCCTTTACGACAGGTGCAAGAATTGTTGGAACTGAGTTGGACCCAGAGCGTGGTAAAACGATCACTCTAGGTGCCGTTTATCGTCCGTCTAGTGGTTTCCTGAATGACTACAACTTTGAAGCAGCTGTCGATTACTTCGACATCACCATCAAAGATTCAATCACTACAACTGGTACGCAAGCAACAATCAATAATTGCTACCTAACGGGTGATGCACAGGCATGTAGTCAGGTGCAACGTGCATTCGGTGGCGACATTCTACGCGTAAACACTTCATTCACGAATACGCAGCCAGGCGAAGAAACTTCATCTGAAGGTATTGACTTCTCTTTCCGCGGTTCAACTGAAGCTTTTGGTGGCGACATGGGGCTGAATGTTCAAGGTACACATACTCTTGAGCGCGGTGACACAGATGAAGACGGATTCTTCTCAGACTTCGCTGGTCAGTGTTTCGGGTTCACGGCATCTTGTTCAAACGATTGGCGTGTAAACGCGTCTTTGTCTTGGTCTAATGACAATTTCAGAGGCACTTGGACGACTCGTTATCTCTCCGCTATTAAGCGTAACGGTATCATCAATGGCGGTTTGGATCGTCAAGGCGTGTTCGATTATTACACATCTCTTGATCCAGACGTACCAAATGGTGGCTACGGTCTAGACCCAGCTGTGGTAACAGACGAAATTCTGGACGCTTACTTTATTCCAGATTTCTTCTACCATGATGTCAACGTGCGCTATGAGTTCGCCAATGACCTTCAGCTAAGTGCCGGCGTCGATAATATCTTTGATAAAGATGCTCCACTGTATAAGTACACAGACGACTTCTTCAATCCGACTGAGAACTCAGCGATTGGTACCTACAGTACTTTGGGTCGTTTCTTCTACATCGGTATCGATAAAAAGTTCTAGTCAGAGGCTAGACGTGAATTATGACGGGCCTTCGGGCCCGTTTTTTTTTTTGGCAAGTCTTGGAAGATTGCTTGAATTAAAAACAGCGCGACGTAAGTTTACGCTATATATTGATTAATAAGTTGACGATGTGAGGGAAGTGTCGAAACAGCGGTTTTAATCAATTTCTGAATTGCGGTGAAATGGGTATCAGCGTATTTTTCAAAAGGATAAGCTGACGCATTCATACTTAAGTCAGGGCATGTGTTCATACCGAGCAACACATAAAGGTAACTTTCTTGGTCGAAAGTTTTTTGCCATTCCTCAAAATCTGTATCTCTGGGATAATTGAATTTCCAGAACTCTAGAAGGGTCTGTAATTCCTTGGGAATTGTATCCGGATCTCTATTGTCTGTCCAAAATGCAGTGTCTTTTCTATCGGATAAACAGTAATGCATCTTAATGAAATTGACGGCTTGTTCATAATATCGACTCATCACTCGATTAAACTTTAGACGCGCTAATTCTGTGTTTCCTGATCTTGGAAAATAATCCGCTAATAACTTAATCGAGGCCTCTGTCAAAGATATGCCAGTCGCCTCGAGTGGTTCGAGAAATCCCCCGCTTAGCCCGATAGCCACACAATTTTTCTGCCAAGGATTAGGTCTGTAACCCGTTCTCATCTTAATATGTCTAACCGAGTGGCTAGCGGATTTGTCGTTTATATAGTTGCGAAGTGTGCTTTCAGCGAAGTCTTCATCTGTATGTTGAGATGAATAAACATACCCGATCCCCCTCCGTGTGTGTAAACCAATATCCCAGGTCCATCCGTGAGCGTGGGCTGTACTTATTGTTGCACATGGAATTTCTGTTTCAGGGGTTGCGTAAGGAACTTGTACGGCTATCGCTCTATCTACGAAGAGGACATCTTTTACACATTTATACTTCGCGCCCAGTTTTTGGCCGATGAGCAAACTACTAAAACCCGTACAATCGATGAAAAAATCAGCTTTAAGATTTTGCCCTTGTTTAAGATCCACAGAGGTCAACTCGCCTTCGTCGTTACAATTGACATGCTGAACTGTACCAATGACATGCTCGACCCTCGCAAACTTCGCACGTTCTTTAAGCATTGAAACAAATTTTCCAGCATCCAAATGGTACGCATAATTTAATCGGCCGAAATAATCATTGTCGGACCGTAATTTGGGCCCGCGGTAAGTCTCACACACATCCTGCTGAGGAGAAACGACTTTAGCAAATGGTGGCTTGTTAGGGGATTTATCCATCAACCAATACGGAGCAATATCTATGTTCCCGTTTAACTTTCTAGGGGGATCAAATAGATGGAAATAGGTTTTTTGAGCGGGGCCTTGATTATCACACCAATCAGTAAACTGTATGGCCTGTTTAAATGTGGCTTCCGCACCGCGGATAAAATCTTGTTCCTTTATCCCAATAATTTCAAGAGTTCTCTTAATCGATGGGAAGGTGCCCTCTCCAACCCCAATAGAAGGTATATCCGAAGATTCTACCAGAGTTATTTCCACTCCGTCTTCACGATAAGATCCGAGTTCCTGAGACAAATATGCGGCCGTCAGCCACCCAGCTGTTCCGCCACCCACAATTAAGATAGAATTTACGGCCGACATAATCGCTAATTTTGCTCAGTTACTTAATCTCGGGAATTTCGGCCCGGAGTTCTTGATTGTCTTCGAGTCTGGCCCGGAGCTCCAGTAGTGACTGGACTTCCGGCATGTCGACGATTTCGCGGAGCGTGGCCAGATCATTTTGCGCCTGAACCGATTGGCCAAACAATTCTTCCAATTGTTGCTGTGTTGTTTTGGGGCGCGGGAATATTTTGAGCTTAACATTTTTGTCTTCGTCAATTTCCGCCGCGGCCTTAGCAACTTCTATAGCTTTGCGTAGTCCGCCTAACTCATCTACCAGGCCTCGCGTCTTTGCTTGTTCGCCGGTCCAGACCCGCCCTTTGGCGATTTCACGAACGCGATCAAGTGGTATATCCCGGCCTTCCGCGACCTTTGATGTGAAGTCGTTATAGATGTCTTCCATTTGAGAGCGATAGGCGGCTTGCTGTGCCTGGGTAAATGGCTCATCCGAAGAATAAGCGCCAACATATTCCCCGCCAATATCTATGGCTTCAACGTTATAGCCGATTTTTGCGTAAGTATCGCGAAGGGCAATTTTTCCGCCCAGGACGCCGATTGAACCTGTTATGGTCGATGGCAATGCAACGATTTTGTCTGCATTGGCTGAAACGTAATACCCGCCGGAAGCTGCATATTGGCCCATACTTATTATCACGGGTTTACCGGCTTCCTGAGCGCGATTGACTGAGTTTAAAATTTGATCGGACGCGGTGGCTGATCCGCCCGGAGTGCTCACCCTAAAAACTATGGCTTTGACTTTGTCATCTTTAGCGGCTGCCTCAAATGCTTTTGAAATGGTGTCTCCGCCCATAGAGACATTCTGATTAAATGGGCTGGATCCATCGCTAGAGTTACCCATTACAACGGGTCCTTGCCCGCCAATAAAAGCAATCGTGGCTCCGGATTTAGTGACAGATTCGCTATAGGCTTGCAGGCTTTTAAACTTGGCTTTTTCGTTACCGGTTTTTTCTTTGACGTAATCCTGCGCGTCAACAAAATGCCCGAGTTTGTCAATCAAGCCGGCTTCTAGAGCGCTTTCAGCGCTATGGGGCGACGCTTTGAATAGCGATCGGACTTTCTCTTCGCCAAGTTCTCGGTCAACGGCAATTTGGGAAATGGCTGTGTTGTAAAGAGAGGTCAGCATGCTGGTCGTTGACTCTCGGTGTGCTTCTGTGAAGCCCTTCTCTTTATAAACGTTAGCCGCATTTTTATATTCGTAGAACTGTTCCATTTGGACTTTGGCATCATATTTTTCAGCAACGCCGCCGTAAAATGGTGTTTCAGATCTGATACCAGAGACGGCAAAGCCCGTTGTATCTTGTTGCCAAATCTCATCAGCGGCTGAGACGGCATGATAGGCCATAAACGCAGTGCCCTCAAATCCTTGAGAGTGGGCGACAACGAATTTTCCGCTCGTTTGGAAGTCTTTTATGGCGAGTCTAATTTCTTCGGCGCTGGCAGGTGCCATTCCATAACCATTGGCGCGAATTAACAAGCCTTTGATTTTTGAATCTGACTTCGCAGCGTTCAATGTTTGGACGATGTCGACAACGGAAAGCGGTGTTGGTCCAAAAATCGAATCGCCAGCCGAATGGTCACGGATGCCGGCTCTCAGGTCTAGCGATAAAACTGTGTCGGTTGCGACGGTGGGTTTGCTTGAAGATCCAACAGCTGCAGCCATTCCAAATAAAAGAATGAAGAACAAGAAAAAGCAAATTCCAAGCCCGACGATGACCCCTAAGACTGTGATTAAAAACTGACGCATACAGACCTCTAATAAGTGCAAACGTATTTGAAACACGATTTTCGAACGGATGCAAAGACATTTCTCGTTTATCGATAAATTTTCTTCAGTCGAAAAAAAATTCCCAGATTCTTGAAATTTATAATCGTGATAAAAATAAAGTCACAAAAACATTCTTAGCTTATTGCTTTTTTTAGGAAAGCTCGATAGAACGCGCTCCGCTATCAATGATAGGTAAATGTGTTGGGGTATGGCCAAGCGGTAAGGCAGCGGTTTTTGGTATCGCCATCCCTGG
>JAHDDC010000068.1 GCA_020629545.1 Hellea sp. | reverse complement strand
GGGGATATGCCTGGTAAGGTGAGGTGGCCGAGTGGTTTAAGGCGCACCGCCCGCGAGCCACAGGCTCGCAAGCTCTAAGATGAGCGTGCGCTTGTCTTAAACCCCGGGAATAAACCATCGGGGGATATGCCTGGTAAGGTGAGGTGGCCGAGTGGTTTAAGGCGCACGCTTGGAAAGCGTGTTTAGGTTAATAGCCTAACGTGGGTTCGAATCCCATCCTCACCTCCACGGATAATCTATAAGTTATTGATATTTAAGTAAAAAATCATAGATCAATATTTCGCGTCCTAATATTCGCCTTAATATGCCTATCTAATTGTTGATATTCCTCAATGCCTAATATAGAAAAATAACCTATTATTGTACTATGCGTACCCAATCAAAATTAGGGTAGATAGATGACTGATTATGACAATTCTATCATATTCAGGACGCACCCAATTGACGACTTTGAGGATGCAATGGAATTTCGACTAACTTATGAAAGCCAGCTTGCTTCAACGCGCGCAATGCGGATACCGACTATATCTCTAGCCGTGTGAAGAACAAGCACGAGATAAAGCGTCACGTCCAAAGACAGTTGAAAAACTTTTGGCAATTTCACCCGATAATGAATCATAAGCTAACTTATAAAGATGAAGGTGGTAAGGCCGCTATTCTTGAGCCGTCACCTATTCACAGTGACGGTTTCCAATGTGTTCCATTGATAAATAAAAAAATAGGGTTGGGAGTACTCTCTTGAAGTTTTGTATTTACGCAATGGAGCACGTGGAACGGTTTTAAATGAATTAGATATAGACAATAGGATTAACTCTCTTGGATGACTTAAAGATGCCTAAACGTGGTGAAATTCACAGGGATGAAAAGCCCGAGCCTGACGAAACACCGTTCTTTACTATAATGGACGATGATAAAGTAGTGTCAAAGCCAATGGTTGAAACCGATATGCTTTTCTCTCCAGCCTGAGCGCCAACTCCAATAGATTCTGGAGTTGTCATAGAAGTCGCAGCAAAACCATATCTGCAAAGCTGGATGTGGGAGGCAGCAAGAGACCCTACCGCTTAATTTTTTTCAGCATTGCTTAAATGCTTCACCGCTCTCATCGCATTCAAGCTCTCTAGCCATATCAATAAGCGCCGTTTTTGCTCCTCAGGAGTTAGTTTCTCGGCGCTTCCTTTGCTTTTGGCGGTATTGCTTTTGCAAGACCGGGAAGTATTTTGAGGGCTTTTCGAATCCGGCCGGAATCCCCATTGAGGTGTAACCTGGGCTGGGGCTTGGCAGGCAATTAAGACACAAATTGCAACCAACTTCACATATGGATACAGGGCTTTCATGGCTAGCCGCATATTATTGAAAGCGACTATTGATAATCAAAAACTACCCTCTGCATTAGTAAGTGAGGTTTTTGTGGATTTGAAGCTTTCGATAAGGAAAGCATTTTCGGGGTAAAGTGGCAATATTTGGTGGCAAATCGTTGGCGTTAATTTGGGATTTAATTTGTTCCGCATACGTTTCTCCGACGTAAATACCGTAGCGATGAGCTCTTTTCAGGTTGCATTTTAGCGAATGATGGGTTCCTCATCATAAAGCTCAGTCGACTCGCATGCGAACAGACTCACCATCAAAAATGCGGATACAATCGGATTCTTAAAATTCAAAAAATCAGTCCTTTTCTAAAAGGGTCTCAAGCACATCTGGCTGTTCTTTAAATATAGCTTTAATACGATCAATGTCCTTTGTGCGCGCTTCTGTTTGACCTAAAACCTCTCGTGCACGGAGCAGGCGGGCCCATTCTTCAGGCGTTCCGCCGTCACTATAGAGACGTTCTGCAAGGCCGCTGACCATGTTCTGGATCATAGCTTGTTGTTCGGCTGGGGTGGTTTCGCTCGCGATTTGTTGGCGGGTGATAAAGGCTTGGGCTTGTTCAAATTCGGCAGCAAAGGCGGCGTTATCGGGTGCGATTTCGACTAATTTCTTATAAGAGGCTACGGCTTCCTCATATTGTGCGACTTTCATCTGACTGCGGGCTAAAAGGTGCCAGCCTTCAGGATCAACGGAAGCCGTCTCTACAAGTCTGTTTTTAAGGCTCGCTACCAAAGCTGCCGCGTCTTGCGGATTGCCTGGTGAATTATCGCGCGCCGTATCCGCATTCGGCGCAATGCTACTGAGTTCCGGCCGGCCGTTTAAAGCATAAAGGCCGATAATTGCGCTTATGGATAAGGCGGCCAACCCGCCGACAAAAGGCCGAGAAACATTAGCTTCGCCTTGAACCCATAAAGGGGCAAACAGCGAAAAAACGATGCACAGCGCTGTGAGTATAAGAAGAACCCAAATCATAATACTGTCTTAGCGTATAACTTTAGGACTGTCACAAGGGATTGTTTTGAAAGCGGATATTTTCTGACTATATAGTCCTATGATCGACAATATCTTAAGCCAAATTGATGATGTCTCAGAGGAGCTTAAAACCAGAGCAGCTGAGATGGAGCGTACGCGGAGGATGCCGCTAGATCTGGCGCAGACTCTGGCCGGGACGGGCGCTTTTTCGCTCTTAACCCCTAAATCTTTGGGCGGGCCGGAGCTTAGCCCTGAAAACTTTGTTCTGGCGCTGGCGCGAATTGCAGAGGCGAATGCCGCAGCTGGTTGGTGCGCTATGATTGCGTCCACCAATGCGATCACGGCCGCCTACCTTCCTGCGGATATCGCCCAGAATATATTCGGAAATCCTGATGTTATAACGGGCGGGGTGTTCGCCCCAATAGGCAAGGCCGTGCTTGACGGTGATCATTACAAAGTATCCGGGCGATGGGCCTGGGGCTCTGGCAGTGCCAATTGCAGCTGGCTTGCTGGAGGTTGCACAATCTGGGAAGATGGGGAGATGCGCCGTCACGCCGACGGCACGCCAGAGACCCGGATGATGTTGTTTCCAAACAGTGATGTAATTCTTCACGATAATTGGCATGTCATGGGCCTTAAGGGGACCGGATCCGGAGATTTTGAAGTCAAAGATTGCCTCGTCCCGAAATCCCGCTCTGTCTCGCTTCAAACGGACCAGCCAAGAGAGAAAGGCGCTTTATATAAATTTCCTGTGTTCGGACTGCTATCCCTTGGAATTTGCGCAGTTGCGCTGGGAAATAGTCGCGCAGCAATTGACAGTGCGACCGAATTTGCTCGGACCAAGAAGCTTATGGGGGGTAAAAATTTTTCCGATAAAGCATCCGCCCAGGTCAAGATAGCCGAAATAGAAGCGTCCTGGCGCGCCGCCCATAGCTATATAATGGCCGAGTCTCGGCGGGTTTGGGATATTGCCCAATCTAGCGTGACCGTAAACAACGCTGAAATCCCAGTGGAGGCCCGGGCCGATCTGCGTTTGGCCAGTACACATGGCGTCAGGGTCAGTGCAGCCATTTGTCAATCCGCCTATAATCTTGGCGGGGGCGCCGCCTTGTTTGAGAATCATGACCTCCAGCGGCAATTCCGCGACGCTCACGCTATGACACAGCATATAATGACCGCGGCTCCAACCTATGAACTAATCGGACGAATTATGTTGGGTCGATCTGTAAACACTTCAATGGTCTAGTGAACATGACTCCAATTTAACTGTCATTGATAGGTGCACAGGCTTAATTCTTGCATTATAAGCTCGCGCGTCAACTGGGGCGCTCTTTTGGAGGAATTTATCGTGTTGAAACAATCTGTTATCGCATTGTCAGTTTTTCTGGGCGTCAGCGCCATGTCTACGCCGGCAATGGCCCAATCAAGTGATATGAGCCCGGTCCTGTTTCTGGAAAGTGGTCCGTCGGACAATCCTGAATATCGCCGTATGGTATTTGTCAAATATCTGTCAGGTTCGTCTGTTCGCGTCGCCTATAAGGCCTATAACCGGGCCGAATTTGCGCAGGTTCGTAATACAACACCGCAAGATGTTCTGTCGAAGTGCGCCGCTGGCGCGGCAACGAGTTTTTCAGACATTCGCGCCTTTGAACGTGCCGAAGCTCGCCGCAAACGAAATGGCCAGGCTCCTGAAATCGCTAGATTTTGTATAAAAAATGTCTCGGGATGGGAATCGCGCGGGAATCGTAAGAAATATCTCGACCCGATTTTTAACGGCATGCCTTATGCAGCTAGCCTAAAAGGCACATAGTAAAACGCTTTTGCGCGTAATATACCTTTGATCCGGCGGTTATTCCGCCGAGCCTCGTGTTTCAATTACATCTTTTTAATTTGACCACAAGTGTAGTCCATGTTTAGGACTACGCCTGTAGTCAGTAAGAGATAGATATGAAACGCATTTCCCAGGCCGAACTGGATGTCATGGATGTTCTTTGGGCCAAAAGTCCACTAGCCGCGACAGATGTCGCCAAACATTTGGCAGAAAAATCCTGGAATATCCGGACCGTCAAAACGCTCTTATCGCGCCTTGTTGAAAAGGATGTTGTGTCGACACAACAAGATGGGCGGCGTTATCTCTATGCACCTTTAATTTCACAAAAAGATTATGCCCGTAAAGCGGCAAGACGTTTGACCAACCGTTTATTTGGAGGCCGAGCGGCGCCGCTAGTAGCCCATTTAGCAGAAGGCGAAGGCCTCAGCGCCGATGATATCGCTGAGCTCGAGGCGCTCTTAAAGGCGCTAAAGTCATGAGCGGGGCATTGGATATCGAGGGTATCATGGATTGGGCGATGACGACCGGTCTATCGGTTGCGCTTTTGATCCTTTTTGTTCTCTTAGTTCGCAAGCCGGTCGCCCGGCATTTAGGCGCCAAAACGGCCTATGCGTTGTGGTCACTTCCGCTTATTCGGCTATTCATGCCGTCTATTATTCTGCCGGCCAAGCCTGCCGTCCTTGCATCGCCAGCTCCGCCTTTCGTCCCGAGGGGTGAATGGGCCGTTGAGATGTCTACTGTGTCTGTGGAACCGGCTTATATGGATATGTCGATATTTGTCTGGATTTGGATGGCAGGCGGTGCATTGATTTTAATCTGGCAGATCCGGCGTCATTTGACTTTTCGGCAAGAGATGCATGCGCAAAGCCGATTAGTGACTGAACCGATTTTAACGAAAGCCTCTGGCCTAATGGCAGAGCTTTCCTTGACCCGCCTACCTGAGATCCGAATTTCAACTGAATCTCAAGGGCCGATTATGGGACCTATGGTAACCGGCCTTTTTCGTCCCGTCATTATTCTGCCATCCAATTTCGAGACCGATTATTCTGACGCTCAACAAAAATATGCACTGGCCCATGAGCTGGCTCATATCAGCCGCGGTGATATTTGGGCCACCAGCGCCGCTATTCTATTCAAAGCGCTAAACTGGCCGAACCCGCTTATGCGCTGGGCACACCAAGCCTTTCGCGCTGATCAGGAAGCCGCTTGTGACGCCACTGTCCTTTCAATTCTTGGGCCCAGCCCGCAGGTTAAATCAGCCTATGCCGAAACCCTTATCCATGCCGCAAAGCTGGTGCGAAGCGCCCGACTTGCCGGATTTTCCGAGCGTCCCATTCCCGTGGGGCTCACCATTCACAACCCTCTTAAGGAGAGACTTATGATTATCAACACTTCCCCAGCCAACCGATTGAGCCTACGCCTTGCCGTCAGCACACTGGCTCTGGCCGCTATTCTAGCGACAGCGTCTTATGACCGGGCCGAGGCCCAGCAATCGCCCACGCCGCCGGCCCCGCCAACGACTATGTCCAGCGACCATTCAGTCGACAAAAAAGTGATGAAATGGGTGACAAATGACAATGGAACTTCAGTTTCCAAACACATCGAGATTACGACAGAAAATGGTGTGACCACGGCCTATGAAATCGATGAACTCGGCAACAAAACGCTGATTGACGCCGATGAGATTGTCATGCCGCATAGCGATCACATGGCTGGCGGAAAGATGAGAATGAAGATCAAAAAAATGGGTGAATCAGGGGATACCGAACACGTCTTTAAAAATTTTGCGACTGGAGATCCCGAAAGCATTCAGATTTTCATGAAGAAGCTCGGCGAAAACGGCGACGTCGATTTTGATTTTAAAGAGTTTGCCAAAGGCGATCACAAGGACATGCAGATCTTTATGAAGAAGCTTGGCGATGGTGAGGATTTCGATATCGAAGCTTTCAAAGACATGCAGGGTAAGAACGTCTTTGTCTTTGAAGGTGAAAAAGAAATGGATATGATCAAAAACGGTCACTCCAAGATGATTATCAAAAGCCTTAAAGGCAATCACTTCCCGGGCTCTGCTCAGCCCGAAATGATGGTGTCGATGGCGGGCTCTATGCTTGATGATATCGATACGGGTACGCTGGATCGCAAGGCGCGCAAGAAAATCGAAGCGGCGCGCAAAGCCCTCGCCGAAGCTCAGGAAATTCTCGAAGACGAGTAATCGACGAAAACAAACCAATTCTGTCCCTTCGCAGAATTAATTTGGGGCCCGCTTACTGCGGGCCTTTTCATACAAAAATAGAAACGGATTGAAATCCTTCGGCAACGAGCCGGCCGCCCCGATCCCAAAACCGCATGGGCTGAGAAGAATAACCGTCTTTGGCTGCGGTTTGATTGACCTCAACCTGATACCAGCCATCCTGACTGTTGATGTCATCAACAAGAATATTCATCTGCCAATTCATGGAACTGATGGGACCCATTTTTTTAAAGGTCGGTGCGGCCGCCGGCGGCAGAACATCGCCCAGTACAATAAACGCGTCCATTTCAGTTCTTGAGGTGACGTCCTTGTGACGTGACCAACATCGGTTATAGGCGCGTTTGGCCCCGGTCATGGGCGGCGCGCCCTCAATCAAACGCGTATCAAATTGATGAAAAAATACTGGAACAAATGGCTTGGCCTGCTCTGGAACGAAAGCCTCACAATTGTCGGGGTCAGGCAATGACGGCGCATCCAAAGTTTGCGCGATAACGGATTTGCGCGGGGCTCCAAACATACAAACGGCCGTCGCGCAAACGCCATCTTCGCCGCGGGCCGTCACGGAAATTGACGTTACATTTTTCCCCTGGCGGAGGCGCTGGGTTTCAAAAATCGGTGATGTTGGTACGGGTCCTACAAAAGTTGTTTGCATGGTCCGAAGCGGGGGCAGGCCCGGAAAGTCACGCTGTGCGGCGGCTAAGCAAAGGCCTGCAGTAATACCGCCATAGGCAGTTCGGCCTTGGCGCCAGCTATCAGGTATCACGGCCGTTTGCCCGGCTTGGATCATATCTGCGACCTGGCGATAACCAATTGAATGAGAAATAGTCATAAGAGCCTATAACAATCTAGGCTTCAGAAAACTATGAATAAAGTTGCATATCTGCTATAAGCCCAAAAAAACGAGCGCCGAGGCGCCCGAGAGTTGGAGGGGAATAACCATGTTCATATCTGTTTTCTCCAAACCCGCGTGTGACCTAGATCACGAAAGGACGATTTAATGAGCGCAGATAAGGTTTGTCTGGTTATCGGCGCCGGAGGTGATACGGGATCCGCTATTGCACGGGCTTTTGCGGCAGAAGGTCTTCATGCCATCCTTGTGCGCCGGCCCCGGAATATTGAGAAAACCGAAGCGTCTGCCGAAATTATTCGTCAGGTTGGCGGTAAAGCGACGGCCATTGGCTGTGATGCGAGGGATCCGGATGCCGTCAAAGCGCTGGTCGAGGAGATTGAGTCAGATATTGGACCCATTGATGTGGCCGTTTTTAATATCGGGGCGAATGTCAAATTTTCTATTGCGGATACCACGCCGCGGATCTTTCGCAAGGTCTGGGAAATGGGAACCTATGCTGGCTTTCTCATGGCTCATAATGTGGCGCCTTTTATGGAAGCGCGCGGTAAGGGAACAATGATCTTCACCGGCGCCACGGCTTCCATGCGCGGCGCAAGCGGGTTCTCGGCCTTTGCCAGCGCCAAGCACGGGCTTCGGGCTCTCGCACAATCCTGCGCACGAGAACTGGGTCCGAAAAATATTCATGTCGCTCATGTGATCGTCGACGGAATGATCGATAGTGTCTTCATTCGCGAAAATGTGCCGACGGTGGATCAAATGCGCGACGAAGATGCCATTCTGTCGCCGGATCATATTGCCCAGAACTACGTCCACCTTTACCGTCAGCCGCGCAATGCCTGGACTTTTGAAATCGACCTGCGGCCCTATAAAGAAACCTGGTAGGAGACACGAATGACAAGCCTTGATTTATATTATGATTTTGGCAGCCCAAACGCCTATTTGGCCCGCGAGGCTTTTAAGCAAATGCAAAGCCGCATTGACCTGACGCTTAACGAAAAACCAGTACTCATTGGAGGAATTTTCAAAGCGACGAATAATATGCCGCCTTGGCAAGCCCACGCCAATTGCCCGCCTAAGATGGATTACATGCGGCTCGAAATTCAGCGCTTTGTGACGGATCACAAACTGTCCAAATTTCGGTTTAACCGACATTTTCCGGTCAACACATTACTGGCTATGCGGGCCGCAACGGCTGCTGTTGAGGCCGGTGTCCATGAGCAATTTGTCGGCCCGGTCTTCAAGGCCATGTGGGAAGATAGTCTTGATATTAGTGATCCGGAAGTGTTGGCTAAGGTTCTGAACGACGCAGGGATTGACGGCGAGAAGTTGGTCGCGGCCACACAAGACCCAGCGATAAAGCAGAAACTCATGGATGCGACTCAAGCTGTCGTCGATCGCGGCGCATTTGGCCTGCCAACATTTTATCTCGGCGATGATATGTATTTCGGTAAAGACCGCGTCTGGATGATCGAGAAGAAACTTTCGGTTTAGTACTTATTCTGAAAAAACTGAGCGGCTTACAACGCTCAGAATAGGACACTCAATGACACTGATAGTTTCCCGAAAAGTGCCATAAAGTGCCATTAGGAGTGACTTACTTAAAAGGTATCATGTTGATAATGGGATATGCTCACCAATTGGCTCCGATCCTACTTTCAGTAAAAGCTCCCGTTTTTCTGTGTTCACACAGTAAACGTCATCTGAAACCATGATGCATCCCCCTGATGGAATCCATATAGTTTTGTTCGAATGCATCTTCAAACATCTCTTCAGCAAAACTAAGCACATCCGTGAATATCAGTCGCATCACAGAGGTCGAATTATATTTTTTTTTGACTAAAACAATTACAACCTCTCTTTTATCTAAATCGTAAGTCAATTTGTCAATATACGGTGAGCTAGCGCTAATATATTTGTTCAGTAGATCCGTTTTTAAGCTATTCTTTGAAATGATAATACCTCTCACAGCTAGTCGTATTGAGCCCTTGAGATAGCACGAGAGTATATGAAACACTAATGTTCGCTTTTTCCCTTGGAGCAGAAATTAGGCGAGAGTACTAAAATCGCCCAAACTAAGCCGCGGAGATGAGAAGCTGTTGTCGCTATAAGAGGGTCGCAGCTGGAAGCGGTGCCAGTAGCCTAGTGATCTTTCTGCGCAGCGTCATGAGAGCAGACGTGATCAGAGGCTAGTTTTCGCGGTTCTATTTTTGACTGGATTTTTTGTACGCCCTTAGACGCCGGCCATGATTGGGTGCCGTCGACCGGCAGTTTGTCCGATGTGAACCCTTTGCAATGTGCGGTGGGCTCTGCGGTGTAGTAATTGAGCGGTAGGCTTTCATAACCCCAGGCCGCGACATGGGTTTTCGCTGTAGTGCTGAGGTCAAAGCCCCACATTTCAAGATAATCCGTTAAGTCCAATTGCAAGGCGTGGGACAAAGCAATTAGGTTCCAGTCATTATTTGACAGAGCCCTGGCTTCTGTACGGGTAAAGCTACCAAATCCTAACCCATCTTTTTTATTGGCCCACGCATCGTCATTATCATCGGCCCGAGAAAACTCACGTTCGATAATGTGTTGGCGGGCTAATAGATGCCAACCATCTTCCAAAATGCCCAGATCTTGCGCGGCCATCATGATTTGAATGTTGATCGCAGCGCCTTGATTCCATTCTGTCAGGTTTTGATCTTTCATATACTGGAATGGGTTTGCGGAATTCCGGCTGGCCTGGAGGGTATCAAAAAGGCTTTCATAGGGTAGGCTTTGACATCCTAGATTGTTCTCATCGCCTGTGGTCTGAAAATACTTCCATTTGGAATAATAGCTATAAGGATTGGTCGTGGCGTGAACGGGTTGGCCTTGATAGCGAAACCGTGACCGTTCCAGGCCGTGGCCCAGTTCATGAATGTCGCCATGTCCAAGCGGGTTAAACGACCAATAGGCATCATAGGGATTGCCTGAACAGCCATAACCGCATGTCGCCTGATCAGCATTCATATGCTTGACGGTATCCAGTGTATGAATTTCCAAACCATTATCTGCGGCGAAGTCATGGATTTCGTCAATAACCTCAATGCCTTCCCCTTTATATCCGGCTAGGGCGTGCGGGTAATTATGCAAATGGGTTTCTGTTGCCTGACCAATAGCCGCGGCTCCCTGCCATATGGGGCCATCTATCGTTGTCCGCATTTTATCGAGTTTTGAATGAACCTGAAAAGATGGGGTGATCAATTCGGCCCAGTCATAATCACCGGCGTTTAATTTTTGCGCAAAAGTTCCGTCATCCTCCGGCCCCCGCCAAATCGGGTGCTCGCCGATATTTTCAAATGTGAAGTTTACCTGTTGGTCTTTATCGTCAAAACGAATTTGAACCGGCCCGCCATAAGGAGATGTGAAACTTATCGTCTCGCCGGGAGCGATGGGCAAATCTTGAGACGTCATATATTTTGGCCGCGTATAATCATCTTCATCAAACAAATGGGTGGAACCGGATCTGACCAAATTTACTTTGATATGCGTCCCAACACCTGATGTGTCATTGCGGGTAACACTTACGGTTTGGCCGGGCAGGGCATAAACCCCGGCGGCTTTGTACCTATGCCGGGCTGTCATTTCGACGGTTTTAGTGACCGGTGTGATGTGACTAAAGTCAGAGCGCGAGAAATTTCCCATATCGGATTGCGCCGGATTAATGTCTCTTGATAAATGCACGACCGAGTCTGCAAAAACCGATTTGAGAAAGTCATGGCGCGGCGTTGTGATCTTATCCATCGGGAAGGTAATCGATTGGCGATAGTGATCCGCGAGGAGGACCAACCCTTTTTCAAACCGCCGGCCGTCTTCGTTGAAGATATTGATCTGTGAACGATCGAGCTTATTGATCTGCTGCTGCAATATTGAAACCGGGTCTGAAAATTCGGCATCATATCCACTCTCGGATGGACAGCTGTTATTTTCACAAATGGAGAGATCAATATTGAAACTATTGTCACGAAAACCAGCCATGATGGTGGTTAGAGCCTCTATGTTTTCAGGTAATTTCCCAAACTCAGGCGCTGAATTATAATTCTCAAGGCTTTGTCTCCGCCAATAATTATCGGCTAAATAATCGGATTGAAGAGTAGGTAAGAGTTTCTCTCCTAAAGCCGTCAATCCACCATCATAATGCATGTAGAGGACAGGGATCCCGTTGGCGATTGCTGTCTCTACGGCTTCCGTTATGGCGTCGATGTCCGCCTCGTTTTCCGTCCACTGCGAAATCATCAAAAGGTCGGTGCTACCGGTCAGACAATTGGCAAGCTCAGCGCCGTTGCACGTCTTCGGGGCATTATAACTGACGCTTCCGCCGTAATGCGTATCCAGCCATGACCGAGTGGCATTTTGGTCAGGGAAGTAAAAACTTTGCGCCATTTGCGCGATCACAACATTGAAATCTTGCGTTTTCAAATCATCGCGCTTGGTAATCCAGGATAATGCGTTTTCTAGAAAACTCTGCATTTGACCGTTAACGCTGGACGCATCGCGGAAAACATTTCGCATAGGATGGCTACCCAGGGCTAAATGTCGTGTTTCCCCAGTTTGCCCGATCACCGCCAGATTTTCATTTCGGACCTCATAGCCATCCTGCCAGGATGCGTTGGATATAAGGACGGCTTCTGACTTACCAAAAACAGGTAATAAAAGGGCCGCGTCATGAGTAGGATTCCAGCTGATTGCGGTCAGGCTGTCGCCCGTGACATTGCCATCGGCAGACAGATTAAACAGTTTAATACGGGCGTCATTGAATGCGGTACGACTGCATTCAGCCGTGCCAATGATATCGTCAATTATCACGCCTTCATTTGAAATCTCTCTGACATCGCCGCTTCGTAGGGCGGCTTCAAGATCGGAATTCTGGTCAGAACCAAAACATGTTTTGGCGACGGGGGTCGTCGTTGGAGGGGTTGAGCTGCTACCATCTGTAACGGGAGGGGGAGTCGTAGATCCGGAGCCGCCTCCGCAGGCGGCGACAAAAACGGTTAAACTACTCGCTGCTAATAACAATATGTGTTTCATAATTCGCCCATACCCATTTTGTGAGCCATTTAACAAGCCAGTCAGAAGATTCGTTTAAATCTTATAGTTAATCTAACCTGCAATTCATTG
>JAHDDC010000067.1 GCA_020629545.1 Hellea sp. | reverse complement strand
TACCGGCCTGCCTAGTGCCCTTATTTATAGCTTAATTTGGCTTTTTGCAGGTTTTTGTAAGAATCTGTTTCAATATGGGACAGGATTTGAGTGCCTAAAATCTATAAAGGTACGACATGCGCTATCGATTTCATGTGTGGGAAATATCAGCGCCTGCCGTTTAATTCCTCTACCACAGTGTTTTATAGACTGCATCGTTTAAGTGAGCAGAATTAATTTAATATGACCCAAAGTTCGATTTTTATATAGGCCATAATTTAATCACATAATGTCTTGCATTTTTCGCCGAATAGTAGCTTCCGCGATTTTGTCCGCATGCGTACTGCGGGGGCATTGTGAACCTAAGATCCGTATCTTTAATTGAGGTGTGTTTAGGGCCTTCGAATTTCGCACGCCGATATGGTTACCGATAATTCTTCAATACCGCTGTTTTATTCCTTTTATTTACCATATAGAAAACCTTATGCGTTTAAGGCATATTGAAATATTTCATGCGGTCTATTTATCGGGCTCAGTAAGCGGTGCCGCACGATCACTTAATGTATCACAACCGACCGTAAGCAAAATATTGAAACACGCCGAGGATCAACTGGGGTTCTTGCTTTTTCAACGCGAGAAAGGCCGGTTATTTCCAACGGAAAAAGCTGATCTATTATATCAACAGGTTTTGCCTTTATATGAGCAGCTCAACGAATTGAAAATATATACCGCTGCCTTGGCAACAACAAAGACAGGTCGACTTCGAATTGCCATGACGCCCGCTTTTGGATTGGAGATTGGTCCAATGATCCTGGCACAATTTTGTAAAAACAACCCAGATGTTACGGTTGAGGTTGAAACTCAACATTCTGTCGAAATCAAAAAACTGCTTTTAAATAACTCGATCGATTTTGGATTGGCCTATGAGGCGTCAGCTTCGGCTGGTCTTTCAATATCAACAGTTGGATATTCCCGGTTTGTTTGCGTTTCCCCTACTCGACTGGATATCAAGTCCCCGTCTTTGAAAATAACCGAGCTCAAAGACTACCCTGTCATCAGATTAAACCCCAAAAGCCCATTGGGCCTCCTCCTGGACTTAACGCTTGAAAAGCAATCTGAAAACACGCTGTCAGGCCCCATAATTGCTGAGACTTATCATTTAGCGAAAAGACTGGCCGCACAAGGCGTTGGTCTCGCAATTATTGACAAGATTACTGCGAAATCTGGAAACAGTGACAAACTGAACATTCATGATCTTCCAGATTTAGACCCTATAAAGATCAATTTGATTATGCGGAGTGGTGAACATTTAACTCAATACAAGCGCGATTTTGTGCATTTAGTGGAAAAAACGATTTCCCAATAATTTTTACTATTAGATTAATACCTATAGCCTTTTTCTATACCCTGTAAACTTATTTGAATTTGCTTTTTGTTGAGATTCCCCATCATGATAATTCGATCATCAAAGGGGAAATTCGATGGCACACAAATCAATTCTTAAAACACTTTTAGCGTCAACTGTATTGACTGGATTCGGATATACAGCGGTCGCCCAATCAGATGCACCAGCTGCAGAAGACGAAATTATTACTGTCGGTACACAGATTAAGGGTGCCGACATCGCAGGTATTCTACCAGTAACTTCATTGAGCGAAATAGATATCGAGGCGACTGGCGCTGTCAGTGGCGATGAGCTTCTTGCGTCAATTCCACAAATCGGCGATGTCACTTTTAGAGAAGGAAGGTTTACCGGGGTAAATGGTGCCCGTGGTGACGTGGGTTCGGTGAATTTACGTGGTGTTGGAGACGGAAACACATTAGTCCTGCTGAATGGCCGTCGTATGGTAAATCATCCAGGCACTCAGGCTGTAAATCAAACACCCGTCGTTTCTGTCAACTCAAACGCAATGCCGGTAACGGGGATTAAGCGTATCGAGGTTCTCCGAGATGGTGCGTCTGCTGTATATGGTTCTGACGCCGTTGCCGGTGTGATTAATACTGTATTGGATGACGACTATGTTGGCACGCAGTTACAGCTGAAATACGGTACTTCCGAAGGGACGGCGCTTGACGAATTTTCAGGCACTGCCAAATGGGGCAAGGGTTTCAACGACGGACGTAGTAACATCTCCGTCTTTGGTAATTTCATGCTCAGAAATGGGATGCCGGCCACCGACCTTATCAATTCTTCAACAGAAGATCTGACGCCATTTTTTGAAGGGACCATCTATGAAGGTGACTCCCAATTCTTCAACCGTTCCGGCGATACGCAGTGGGCAGAGTTGGAGACAGTTGACGGATCCGATGTTCCAGGAACAACAGATGACGACATTTATGTACAACCCACCTCCCTGGGAGGATGCTTAGTCGCCATCACTCCAACTACATGTATCAGAAATGGCACAAATGTCCCAACAGCGCTAAGATTAGACCGTGCTGGATATAGAGATATAGTCGGAGATACAGATCGATATAACCTCATGGCATTTCTGAATCACGAGCTCGATAACGGAATGGAGTTCTTTGGAGAGGCGTCATATTACCATGCGGATTATTATAAAGAGCGAGAATCCGCTGCGCTGCTCGGAAGTAACCCGATTGGGATATCAGCAACGGCATTCCACAATCCGACGGGCGTTGATTTGAGGATTAAGGATTATCGTCCTATCGATACGGGTCCTCGAATGATTGATGTTACTAATGATAGCTTTAGATTGCTTGGCGGACTAAGAGGCACAATGAGTGATTGGGATTGGGAAGCCGCGTTTCTTCATTCAGAGGCTAAAACAAAAGATAGAACCAATCGCATCAGTAACACGCTATTCCAACAAGCGATTAACGGTACAACCGCGTCAGCCTATAATGTATTTGCAGGCGGAAATCAGACCGATATCAATGATCCCAACTTTGCCAACGACCAAGCAACCATCGATAATTTCATGGTCGAGGTAAAACGCGACGGAACGACTAAGTTGACTTTGGCTGATGCCAAATTCTCAAACCCGTCTATTTTCTCTGTCCCCGGCGGAGATGTCGGCATTGCCGCAGGCGTAGAATGGCGTCACGAATCCTATAAAGATGACCGCGATGATCGGCTTGACGGTACAATTGTTTTTAACGACACTGTCATTGGCACAACCAATTTGTCAGATGTTATGGGGTCAAGCCCTACCCCTGACACCAATGGCGACCGGGACGTTCTCGGTGCTTTTGTTGAGTTGGCTATCCCCGTCATCAGCCCTGAGATGGATTTCCCTTTGGCCCATTCCTTTGATATCCAGCTTGCGGCGCGGGCCGAAGACTATTCGGATGTTGGAAGCGTGTTAAAGCCTAAAATAGCTGCGTCATGGTTCCCAATCGAACAATTTCAGTTACGCGGCGCTTATGCCGAGGGTTTCCGGGCACCCAATCTGGAACAAATTAACGCGACGGCCATCCGTCGAGTGAATAGTAGTCGGGAAGACTGGATAGTCTGTCATGCGCTCGCCGGAGGTCCAAACTTTACTAGCGATAATGATTGCGACAACCTCACAATCGAAAGTGTGCGCGGCGGTGGACCAAATTTGGAACCTGAAAGCAGTAAGAACTTCTCTTTTGGAGGAACATTTGAGCCAACGTCTAATCTTACATTCATGGTCGATTGGTGGAAAATCGAGCAGGAAAATCTTGTCGGGATATTTGGGGACCAAAATCAGATTACACTTGACTACCTGTTAAGATTACAAGGCAGCTCTAACCCAGGCGTTGTGCGAGGTACGCCGGACCCAGCTTTAGCTGCCGTGTTTACAGCGGCTGGATTAGATCCATCTGGTGCTGGCGATATAATAGAGGTTCAAGACACATTCTTGAATCTCGACACACGGACTAGCGAGGGAATAGATTTTGGTGCCGTTCTGGACTTTGAAGTCGATGGCATTGGCGATCTGACACTTAAAGCAAATGCAGCGCATATTTTGGAATTTTTTCAAAACCCGGGACCTGATGCTCAGCTTTTGGCTGATGCAAGAGAAGCTGGAACCCTTAGCAACCTAGTCTCTGTTGTTGGTCAGGCGGACCTCAGACGTGAAAATGGCAATCCCGAATGGCGTTATTCTGCCTCCCTGAGATGGGATAATGGCCCATGGGGTGCAAGTGCTTCTTATCGTCGGGTCGGTGATGTGTTTGATACCTCGGTAACCGGCGCAGATTTCGACGAATTCACAATTCCGGCTTGGGACACCGTTAATCTTGCGGCTGACTATACGTTCGACAACGGTCTATTCGGCGGCGAAAGCACGCGTATCCGCGTCGGCGTTAGAAATGTGACCGATGAAAAGCCACCTATTGCGGATGAATTTGCCCGCGGATATTTCGTGAGCCTTCATTCCAATCGTGGTCGTTACTGGCACGCCAGTGTTCGTCACGACTTTTAACTTGCCCTCGGGAGCGGATCCCCTTCCGCTCCCCTCTTCTATTTCTCGCAAGGGTATCTGGCGACTGACGCCAAATTTAAGAAAATTATGAAAATTCATGTTCTAGGTGCTGGAGTCATAGGGGTTACGACCGCCTATCAACTCAGCCGGGCCGGACATGAAGTCGTCGTTTTTGACAAAGGTTCAAAAGAAGCCAGTGGCACTAGCGAAAAGAACGGAGCCCAGCTTTCCTATTCCTTTGTCGATCCTTTTGCCTCTCCAGGCACGCTAAGAGATATTCCCAAATATTTGTTAGGTCTCGATCCGGCGATCAAATTCGGATTTACGCTAAACCCTCAATTCTACCGTTGGGGTTTAAACTTTCTTCGAAATTGTACGCACCGTAATTTTGATCGAAATTTCTCGAAACATATCGAACTGGCCGTTCAATCCAAAGAACTCGTCGACCGACTTGTTGACGAGCTTTCCATAGGGGATCAAATTACAGGACAAGGTAAACTTGTCTTGACCTCCAGTCAGAAAGCCCTCGAAAAATTAAGCTCTAAATTAGCATTAAAACGCGAGGCCGGTATGAGCCTAATGGCTTTGTCGAAAGATGATTGTCTGGAACTTATGCCGTCTCTACAAGGTTGGAATTCTGATATAGCGGGCGGCATTTTCAGCCCTGATGATCTGGCCCTTGATTGCAGTAAGTTCTGCGGCATTTTGAGAGCGTTTTCAGAAGACATTTATGGTGTTGAATTCCGGTTTGAAGAAGATTTTCAAGGTCTTGTACATGAAAATGGCTCTCTTCGCGGAATGAGCACCAACCTTTCAGAATATAAATGCGACATGGTTGTCGCCTGTCTCGGCAACCAGACCTCTATTCTTAAAGAAGCTTCAGGGGAAATCCCGAATATCTACCCCATGCAGGGATATAGTCTCACTTTGCCGTCGACACCGGAAACACCAAAAATCAGTGTGACGGACTACTCCAATAAAATTGTTTTTGCCAATCTTGGCGATAAAGTCCGTATAGCGGCCTATGTGGATGCCAATCGTAAAGAGGGGTCATATCTCAAACGGTGCAATCAGTTGCTGGCGAAAGCCAGAGAGCTGTGGCCCAATTATGCAGACTATTCTGCCGACCCTGATTTCTGGACCGGATACAGGCCCATGACACCAAGCGGGGTTCCTTTTATCGGGGAAACAAAGACAAAAGGCCTGTTTATCAATGCAGGCCATGGCGCGCTTGGCTACACATTCGCTATGGCAAGCGCTAATAAAATCCTGGAAATGATCGGCGGTGCCAATCGAAGCCGTCTGGCCGCGGAGTAAAAATGCAAAATATCGTCACACTTGTTTTTCTCATTCTGGCCGTTGCGTTAAGCAGCTGTCAGACGGCTCCCAAGGGCGTTGCAAAGACTTTAGAGCCTGCCTTTGGGAGCCAATTTTGCGAAACCGAAAATGCCAAAATATTCATCGGATACCCCACGGCTAAACTGGATAGTTGTGATGTGATCGGGGCTAAGCGTGTTCAAGTCAAAAGTCTGCCCGAAAACACGCCTATCAATGACAGTCCCTGGTATGGCTTTTATGTCAAACCAAAAGCCGAAGGACAATTGCGGGTAAAGTTGAAATACCGGGATGGAAATCATCGTTATCCGCCCAAAATCAGTTATGATGGTACGACTTGGGATTGGCTTCCCTCTTCCAAAACCATTCAGAATTCCGATGATGAAGTCGAGATTATACTCCCATTGGACGATCGCGGCTTTTATGTATCGGCACAGGAAATTCTGACCGCGCAAGCCCATGACAACTGGCTGGAGAAAGCGTCACAAATATCATTTTTGACACTTTCCCAAATCGGAGCCTCTAAAGAGGGTCACCCGATTAAGAAATTGCAAACGCCGGATAGTGAAAAACCCTATGTCATTTTGGTTGGGCGACAGCACCCGCCTGAGCTGACCGGAGCTCTGGCCATGATCCCGTTTATGGAAACCGTTTTCGGGGATACGGAATTGGCGAAACAGTTTAGAGATAGATTTAACATCATTGCGGTCCCGCTTTTAAACCCGGACGGTGTTGATGCCGGTTATTGGCGTCATAATTTCAGTGGCAAGGACCTAAACAGAGACTGGGGGCCTTTTACCGAACCTGAAACACAAGCCATGAAAGGCGAAATTGACAGACTGGTGGCAGACGGAAGGCAAATTGCTTTCTTCCTCGATTTCCATTCCACGCGCAGCAATCTGCTCTACACCCAGACCGATGAAGAAGTGACTTCACCAGCCATGTTTGCCCATAACTGGGTTACGGCTGTAGATGCGCGGATCGATGACAAAATTTATCCGTTTACCAGAAAACCCAGCCCCAATAGCGGCCTACCTACATCAAAAAACTATATCTATGAGCGCTTTGGCATTCCGGCCATAACCTATGAAGTAGGCGATAATACCAACCGCAAAGCCTTATCAGATGCGGCCATTGTATTTGCCGAAGAAATGATGGTGCTTTTGATGAAAGAATTTGAGTAATGCGGCGTTTATTTCCGCTGTTTTGCCTGGGCTTTTTGTCGGCGTGTCAGCCCGCCCTGGAGGCTGACTATGTCATCGAAAACGGCAAAGTTTTTATCGGTGATAATACGGATTCCAAGCCTTATGTTGTCGCCATAACAGGTGAAGAAATCACCTATATTGGTGCGCCGAAAGACATAAATGCCAAACATAGAATTGATGCCAGCGGGCTCTATGTCATTCCGGGTTTTATCGACCCCCATACCCATAGCCTGAATGAACTGACACATAAGAACGCGGATTTGCGTTCCAACAAGAACTATCAGTTCCAGGGCGTTACAACGGTTGTCAATGGCAATGATGGTTTTGGTGAGCCTGGAATTAAAGCCCAGGCGCAAGCCATGGAAGCGAGCGGGATTGGCACAAACACTGCCTTTTTCATCGGTCATGGCGCCTTACGAAAATCCGTAATGGGCGGTGACAAGCGCCCGCCAAGCGCGACCGAGCTGGAGGAAATGAAATCTCAGATTTCCAAGGACATGGATGCGGGCGCGCTCGGGCTTTCAACGGGTCTTTTTTACGCGCCGGGCAGTTTTTCGGAAACGCCTGAGATCATTGAGCTTGCCAAGGTCGCAGGCCATCATGGCGGCATATATGACAGCCATATCCGAGACGAAGCCACTTATAATATAGGCTTGGAAGCGGCAGTCGCAGAAGTCATCGAGATTTCACGACAAGCCGATATTCCGGCCAATATCGCCCATATCAAAGCTCTAGGGGTGGATGTTTGGGGTAAAAGTGAGCCGATTATCCGGACGATCGAAAACGCCCGACATGAAGGCCTCAATATTACAGCAGACCAATATCCGTGGCGGGCCTCAGGAACGCGGATATCCAATGCCCTCATACCGCGCTGGGTAAAAGCTGGCACAGAGAATGACTATATGGGGCGGCTTAATGACCCCGAAGTTCTCCCCCGTATAAAGACTGAAACGACCGAAAACCTTCGCAAACGGGGCGGCCCCGAAGCCGTCTTAATCACACAGGATAAATTTAACTGGCAAAACAAGACCTTAGGCCAGATTGCTGAAGCCAATAATCTATCACCCGTGGACATGGCGATTGAAATTGCCCGCAAAGGCGATGCCCGCATCGCTTCGTTTAATATGAACCCGGACGACATCCATGCATTCATGCAACAACCCTGGGTGATGACAAGTTCAGACGGCAGTACAGGACATCCGCGAAAATATGCCAGCTATCCCAAGAAATATCAGGATTACGTGCTAAAAGAAGGCCTCATGCCCATTGAGAGCTTTTTCTACAAAAGCAGCGGTCTGGTCGCCGATACATTTAATCTTTGCGAGCGCGGATATCTGAAGACAGGCTATTTTGCTGACATTGCCATAATTGAACCCTTAGGTTTTAAGGCCATGGCTGATTTTCAAAATCCAGAAGAATTAAGCGCAGGTGTGGTCCATCTGTTCGTCAACGGTGTTCCTGTTATTAAAAACCAAGAATCGACAAATGAACTGCCTGGGAGATTTGTGCCCCGGTGCGAAAAGGAGAACGAGCATGTGGAGTAAATGGATGTCATACCCCCTTTGGGGACGCGTACTTATTGGCCTTGTTCTTGGACTTTTAGCCGGCCTGGTTCTGCATTACGGAATCGGCGGTGAAACCGGACCTGTCATTGCGGAAACCTGGATCAAGCCCTTCGGCGACGCCTTTGTGCGTCTCATACAAATGCTGGTCATTCCGCTAATCTTTGCCACGATCGTTGCTGGTGTCATCGCCATGGGAGATCCCAAGAAACTCGGGAGCCTTGGCGGGAAAGCTGTCAGCCTCTATTTCCTCACGACCATATTTGCCGTCTCACTTGGCATGTTGATCGGAAACCTGATCAAGCCCGGTGCTGGCGTAGATTATTCAAGTGCCTCTGGGGACGCACAATCTGATGTCCTTCAAAAACTGGAGAACGCTGCTCAAAAATCACGGTCGTTTAAAGACCAACTCCTTGAGATTATTCCCACCAATCCAATGGAGGCTTTGTCCACGGCCAATGTGTTATCGGTCATATTTTTCGCGGTCATGCTGGGTATTGGTATCCTAGCGGCGGGCGAAAAAGCTAAATCCGTTTCAAGATTTTTTGAAGAAGCTTCAGTTGTTGTGCAAAAGCTGACGATGATTGTCATGGAGACAGCGCCAATTGGTGTTTTCGCTTTGATGGCCTGGGTTATGGGCACCCAAGGCATGGGCCTGGTTATCAATCTTTCAAAACTCGCGCTTGCGCTCTACCTAGCTTGTATTCTTCATATGCTTTTTGTCTATGGCGGTCTCGTTCGGATCGTAATGGGACTGCCATTAAAGCGCTTTTATGGCGGCATGCTCGACGCCATGGGCGTGGCCTTTTCCACCAGCTCCTCTAACGCTACTTTACCCGTGACGATCGCCTGTGTTGAAAAAAATCTGGGCGTCAAACCTTCTGTGGCTTCGTCCGTATTACCGCTGGGCGCGACCATCAATATGGACGGCACAGCGATCTATCTTGGAATTGTGGCGACCTTTGCAGCACAGGCCCTGGGCATCGAGCTCACCATGGCCAATTTCTTTATGATTGGCTTTACGGCAGCCATGGCATCCATCGGGACGGCTGGCATACCCTCAGCCAGCCTTTTTCTGGCCTCCACCGTTCTGGCGGTGTTTGGCGTGACAGAAGCACAGGCCCTGCTGATTATCGCCTTTATATTTCCTTTTGATCGCCTGCTCGACATGATGCGTACCGTCACGAATATTTGCGGAGATGCGGCCGTGACAACATTTGTTGCTAAATCCCAGGGCGATTTTGACGAAGAGATTTTCCGCAGCGAAGCCACACGGATCACCAATGTTTAAACCTGTCACTCAGGGAGTTTTACTGTGCTCCACTATAGGACTGCTCAGTTGTTCAACACTCCCAGATGTTAATCTTGAGGAACAGGTCGTCATCTCCGGTAAAGTCGCCTTCGCCGACCAGTCCGAGCGTAACAACGCTATTGAAGTAACGTTAAACGGAAAATCGTTTCAGGCCGGGCCCGATGGTAATTTTGAAATTGCGACGGGGGCCCGCGAGTTTTACCAGTTTCGCTACGCATCAGAGAATGCCTATGACGCCATTCATACCTTCTCTCATAATGAGCTTGAGATCGCAGACGGGCAGCTCCTGATTCCGTCAGTGGAGCTTGTGGAAAAAAAGCCCGAACGGCGTATGCTTACCTTTGGCGGTGACGTGATGATGGGACGCCGATATCTAGACCCATATTGGGGTGAAAAAACTCTCATCCACCCAGAGACAAGACTAGCTGACATGAAAGCCGTCCTGTCAGGCATTAAGCCTTATATGGAAATCGCGGATTTCTCAGCCATAAATCTGGAAACGATTTTATCAGAAGAGGAGCCAGCAGATTCTGCGCCTAAATCCGTCGTCTTTTTCACCCATCCGGATATTATCGAGGCTCTCGAATGGGCCGGTATTGATTATGTTTCTTTGGGAAATAATCATACCTATGACTATCTCGACGAAGGCTTGGTCACGACTCTTGATGCCTTAGCGCAGTCTAACCTCGCATATTCCGGAGCCGGCATGAATGCGGCCCAGGCGCTTGCGCCTTACCATGGCGATCTGAAAGGCCTGCCCTATAAAGCCTGGGGTTATGTCGGGTGGGAAGGCCGGGTTCAACCTAATCAGGTCGCTGAGGTCAATAAAGCCGGTGCGGCCTATGGATCAGAAGAGAATATCAGTCAAAGTGTGAGCGACGGTGCCGCTTCCAACCAGATTGACATGGTTCAGTACCACGGCAGCCGCGAGTACAGCGAAGGTCCAACGGAAACAACTGAAACCCGCTTAAAGCTTGCAATCGATTCAGGCGCTGATGTGGTCATTGCCCATCACCCCCATGTGGCTCAGGGATTTGAAATCTACAAAAATAAATTGATCGCTTACTCTCTAGGAAATTTCGCTTTTGATCAGTTCTTTTATTCCACGCATGGGGCCATCGTTGTCCATGTCTGGATGGATGGTGATGATTTTTACCGAGCTGAAGTCGTCCCGGTCCATGTTCGTGACTACAAACCTCTGCCCGGCATGAATAATGCCAGAGAGTATGTCATGAGCCGTGTTGCGCGTCTTTCCGCGGAACGCGGTGTCACCATAGGACGGTCTGGCGGACACGGCATCATCGGAAAAGACGTGGCCCCTAGCTGGACGGGACCTTATGAGGACATACTTTATGTGGGCGACTTTGAAAACTTTGACAGTCAAAGCGCCCGCGACCGCAGCTGGTTCGTCGACAATGGCAGCTATAGCAAAAGTGATATAGCTTATGCAGGCGCAAATGGCCTGGCTGTCACGACAGAAAATCCAGAAGCAGCAACCCGTTTCGGGCTGAAAACATTCATGCGGGTCTTTCCGGCGGACATGATGGTTGTACGCGGTTATGTGAAGGCCAGTCCCGGCACCGTCATCAGCGGCCTTACGCAATATCGGCCCCGCCGAAAAAACCGCTATAAAGCCCTGGATGAAGAGCCTTTCAATCCGGTCTCTACAATGACCCTAAACGGAAATGCCTGGCAGGCTTTTGAATTTGATTTCCGAGCACCCGCTGACGGTCAACGAGAGGCTCGGTTTGTCTTCGACATCAAGGGCGCAGAGACCGTCGTCTTCGACGAAATCACCATAACCCCGAAATAGAGAGAATTATGTCTTCTATAGAACAAAGATTAAGTGAACTGGGCATCGAACTACCCTCACCTTCAGCCCCAGTTGCCAATTATGTGTCATATGTACAAAGCGGAAATCAGATATTCATTGCTGGCCAAACCTCGGTCGATGCGGATGGCACCATGATCAGCGGTCGCGTGGGTGAAGGCCTGGATCTGAAAACCGGACAAAAGGCGGCGCGGCGTTGCGGCATTCGTCTTATTGCGCAAATGAAAGCGGCCTGTGACGATGATCTCACTCGGATCAAGCGCGTCGTAAAGCTTGGCGGGTTCGTATGCGCCATGCCCGAGTCCAGCGGGCCTCTAATACCTCAAATCATCAATGGCTGCTCGGACCTTATGGTGGATGTCTTCGGTGACGCGGGACGTCATGCCAGATTTGCGGTTGGCGCGCCCAGCCTCCCAAGGGATGCAGCTGTAGAAATCGATGCGATTGTTGAATTGTTTGACTAACGTATTTTAAAAGTTTGCTATTCACCGAATGTCAAAGATTTTGGGCGTCTTTGTCGCTCAGCTAATTTTCGTTATGGGGATCATCGCGACTTTACCGCCGACCAATGAGACCTAACTCTCCAATCGACCAACACCAAAGCTACATCACCGCCCAAGCCCGCGATCACGTCCGCGTTCCCAGCGGATACCCCGCCCCATGACCTGACCGGATATATGTCGGCCCCGTTTTCGGGAGAGCTCATCGCTCCAGGGCACGAGTGAGAACTCACGGGCGCGCTGGATGACGGCATATTTACCGCTGGGTCTTTCAATGAAGCCCATAAGCTCGCCTTCTACTCTTCCGTATTTGAAGTCATTGTTAAACGTCAGATCATATTCTTTGGTGATGGCTTTAGCCGCGTCGTGGATGTCCATGGTTTCCAGCTTATCCAGATGTTGGTCCGTAACGGGCGTATCTGTGCTTTGCGTGAAGCCCTGCTCAAACAGAAACTGCCGCCGGGCTTGTCGGGCCTGCTGTAAGTCTTTCCCAAAACTCTCCGTATTGAAGGTCGAGCTATGCGGATTATGCTCTGGGTGATCCCTTAACTGTTGGTCCAGCCATGTGCGCCCCCGAGTTTGTGTTTGTTGGGCAAGTGTCAGCTCACTGTCTATGCTGATCTCTGGCCCCCGTCGTTTGGCCTTTTCAAACTCATGGGC
>JAHDDC010000019.1:51216-60257 GCA_020629545.1 Hellea sp. | reverse complement strand
AAGACACGCCCATATTTTTTGACCCGCACCACATGTCCCTCGAATACGCAGAACTGGCTGGGGAACGTATCAGCGAGGATTACGAACATCACTTAGTTAGAATAAATCTCCTTAACCCAGGATCGAAGTAATTATTCGCAGCAACGCTATTGCATAATGAGTTCAATTCTGAATTATGCTCAGCAAACTTTAATCAACATGGTTGTAAAAATGAACAATGATTTTAAATTTGTACTCGAGACAGATATCGACAAGGATGTTCTCATTAAAACGCTACGATCATTCGAACCATGGGGGCATTTAGTCGAATTTACAAACGGTGTTTCAACAGATCAGTTTAAAAAAAGAACGCCATTTAATTCGCACCCACTAAGAAAAATTTCGCGGAGTAGGCATTTGATCGATTTCGCAAGTTTACGCGGGAAAAAAATGTTAGATATTGGTTGTAATGTTGGTTACAATTCAATGCACTGTGAGCGACAGTTTGGAATGAATGTCACAGGAATCGACTTTGCCAACAAGAATATCGAGAGGGCGAACTTTTTTAAAAAAGTATCGAATTCTAATTGTGAATTTTTGATAGGAAATGCCGAAGAGTTTTCTCGACCAAATAATTACGACCTAGTAGTGCATTTCGGAACTCTTTATCATTTACCAAATCCAATAAAATCAATCCAGTTATGTTTCGACAATTTGCGATCCGGTGGAAACCTTATCTTGGAAACACAAATTTTTGAAAAGCCAGACGTAGATCCAAACCTTTGCTATTATATGCATGGTTTCAATAATGACGTGACAAATTTTTGGGCAGTTAGCCCAACTGTTTTAACGCGAGTAATGACATTTATAGGTTTCATTGAAGCAAAAGAGATCCAACGTGTACCACATAAAAATTCTATCGAAGGGATGTTTAGAGCCCAATTCATCGCAAAGAAAGCTTAGTGCACTATTTCCTCGAGAAGCAAAAAGATGTTCACATCAATTAACGGCCTGAACTAGATAGAAACTAAAATGCAAGCACTATCCGTGACTTACTTGCATTTATATTTTCTTGCTTCGCTCTTTGGGCAGTGCGCGAATATTGATTCCTTATACTTCGCAAGACGCCTCTTTTCCAAGAGCATTAAAATAATGCCGCCCAGGGACACTAAAAAACTACCGGACGGTTTTAAATTTGAAAATTTCGGAAGCAGGAGAATACAAAACGCGCCCAGCATAAATTCAAATACTCTAAAGGGCATCCAGTAGAATATTGTCGAGTGTTTGCGGGCATCAAAACTCCCAATTGTCCAGGCCATGATGAGCCCAATTGACAATAGGAACGCCAGAATGGTTACGTATTTTAGCGCGCTATCTTTGAACAGCTTATATCCCAGGGCCAGTGTCGCTGGCCAAAACAGGTAGAATTGTTCTTCGACGCTCAGGGACCAAGTATGAAGAAGTGGCTTGGACTCGCTACCGGCGTCAAAATATCCAGACTCGCTCCAGAACAAAATATTGGACAATGAGAAGACCGCTGCGGCTAATGATTTTCCAAATGCCGCCAGCTTTTCGGCATCCAGTAAAATATAGGCTGCTATCGCCGTAGCAACACAAACCGCTGCCAAGGTGGGGAATAATCGGCGGACCCTTCGGGCGAAAAATCGCCCAAACCGCATTTTTCCATGTTCGCCAATATCTTTGACGATGAGGCGGGTGACCAGAAAGCCGCTGATCACAAAAAATATGTCAACGCCCAAATAACCCGCATCAAAGCCGGCCGCTTTGAAGTGAAACAGCAAGACGGCTATAACCGCGAGCGCGCGCAGGCCATCAATATGGGGCCAATACCCAACCTTTAAAACGCTATTTTGCGAAGACGTCATGAAGTCCAACCCTTAATCTTACGGCCCGTATTATTAAATCTGTTGTGATTGTCTAGCTGTATCATGGGCCGAACACATCTAAAGTGCTAAAATCATTTGCGGACACTATGTTCTCTGCTATGGGGCTGTGAAGTAGAAAATCCAGTCAACAGGTCGGTCATGCAAATCGAAAGCGGAATTCGGGCGGTTCTCTCTCAGCCAATGGTTTATGCGACCTGGCAGACAGTTTTAGGGGCCAAGCGGAAGCATCAAATTATACGGGATGAGTATATTCGCCCGTTCAAAGGTATGAGAATATTCGATATTGGCTGCGGCCCCGCGCAGGCTCTCGAATATCTGGATGATGTCACCTATCTGGGCGTTGACCTATCCGCCGAATATATCGCCAAAGCCAAAGAAATCCACGGCGATAAGGGCGAGTTTGCTGTGGAATCTGCAGATTCGATTGCCGATAGTGACCGTAAGTTTGATCTCGTCATGGCCCTTGGTCTGCTGCATCATCTTGAAGACGAGCAATGTATCGCACTTTTTGAAACGGCTAAGAAGGCGTTGGATAAAGGCGGACGCGTTCTGACTTTTGATGGTGTGTATACGGATGAACAGTCCAAGGCCGCAAAATATTTTCTGTCAAAAGACCGGGGACAAAATGTTAGAGATGCCAAGGGATATATCTCACTGGCCGAAAAAGTTTTCGGGGAAGACAACGTCAAATCGCATATTCGCTATGACATGACCCGAATACCTTACACTCATATTCTTATGGAATGTTCGATTTGAACAATATTTCCTATTGGGTTTTCGCGATCGCCGGAGTGGTCTTAACAGCACTCGGCCATATTTTGTACAAACGATATTCAATCGGCGGAGATAAAGTTTATTTATGGCTGACGGGAATAACTTTTATTCTTATTCCGGTTGCCAGTTTTTTAGCGCTTAGGGGACTGACAATCGCACAGGTTTATCTGTGCGCGGCTATGGTCCCTATTATTACAACATTTGGGGCTAAATTTTTCATCAAAGAAACCATCACCCGCCATCATATTATTGGTCTGTGCCTGATAACCTCGGGCACGGTGGTTTATTTGGTTTATTCTATCTAACCTGTTTACTTACCTTTTCGGAACATTATGCAATCTGAACTCCCGAGCCTTTTGGGGCTTAAGATCGGGACTGTGTTCGCTGGTCTTATTGGCGGCGTTGCGTCCCTTGCTTTTATCACAAACCTAACGCCGAAAGCCGGCTTTATGGCTGTAATTGGCGGCGCCATTTGCGCGGGATATTTGACACCGGCTGCCGCAGCTTATCTCTCTATGACGGGATCTATGGAAAATGCCTTGGCATTCTTTCTAGGGGTTTGCGGGATGAATGTGGTCGGCGGGCTATTCAAAGTCTCGGAGAATTTTAGACAAAATCCGTCTGACACCGTCAAAGAAGTCCTCGCATTGTTTAAACGGCGAAAGTAATAGCCCGTGAATATTTTGGTAGACCGCATCCGAAGCAATCAGGATGTAACAATTTCGCGTGTTTATGTGAATGACTGCTTTATATGTCATGGATTAGAAGACGAGTATCGTTCCCGCAAAATTCCAGGCGAGACCCGTATACCCTCCGGGTGTTACGATCTCGGGATCCGGAAAGAGGGCGGCTTTCACAATCGATATAGCGGCATGTTTCAAAACATACATCAAGGCATGATCGAAATCCTTTCCGTTCCGGATTTTCGATATGTGCTCATCCATGTTGGCAATTTTGATCGGGATACGGCTGGGTGTCTTTTGCTGGGGCGTGCAGATTTTAAAAGTTGGGCTGTCTGGCAGTCTAAAGCTACCTATTTACGGTTTTATAAAATGGTTATTTCAGCGGTCAGAAATCGTGAAGCGACCATCCTGTTTTTGGACAATGATTTATGATGAATTTGCTGCGTGAATACTTACGAAACCTATTGGGCGGCGGATCGTCATACCTGATCATTCTATGCGGATTTGTTATCGTGACGCAATATTGGAAGATTGCGAATTTGCAGGCCGAAACGGAAAAGCTGGAAACTATCCGCGATGAAGCCATTGCTGATATCAAAGAGAGAGACACGCTTATTATATCACAAAATAGGCAATTCACCCGACGTCAAAAAACTCAGGAGGCCCAAATCCATGCCGAAGACGCTATTCAATCGGTTCCAGACAGTGAAAACTGCCGCGAGTCTCTGCCTGTGGGCAGCGCTCTTAACTGGATGCGCGAGCACAAACCAGATTCGCCCAAAGCTAGTGATGACTAGCCAAATGTTCAACTGCCAGGAACAACCGCAAATTCCAGGTGAACACCATACAGATGCGGACTTAGCCCGGTTTATGGTCCGTCAGTTATTGGCTCACGAAGACTGTAAAGCGCAGCTCGGAACGGTTAAAAACCATCTCGAGATAAACGGCGTTTTGATTACGGATAACGCGCCCGCTGAAATTAATTCTCATCCGAAAGTTTTGGGACTTTTCTAGTCCCAATGCGGTCAGGTCATCAGGGCCTGACATTCTCGCCTGTTCAGGCATTTCTTTAGGCTGATTTCTCAGTCAAATTTTTCCAAATTTAATAATCTACTAACCATAGGACTGCATGATTCGTTATGCAGAAGCTTTGGCGCATACGAAAATCCTGGCCGGTATTGGCGATTGGAGTTTTTTATATCTATCTGACTTTTCATGCTTTGTCTGGTTCTCAGGGCCTAATGAGCTGGGTCGATTATGAAAATGATATTGCGCGCTACAATTCTGAACTTAGCGAACTTCGGTCGACAAAAAAGCAGATCGAGTTTCAAATCGAGTCTTTACGAGCGGATAATCTAAACAGGGATTATCTGGATATTAGGTCGAGAGAAAGCGTATTTCTTTCGCATCCGAACGAAGTTACGATTTGGCTTGACCCGTAAGCGATAAAATCATTATTTCGCGTTTCGAAAATTCTAACTTTGCGTTAAAATGCTTCGCATCCGAAATAAGTGAGGGCTTGTGGCAAGTAAAACCAAACCGAAATCAGTAAAAACGAATAAAAAAGAGCTAACCGCTTATTACAAAGACATGCTGCTCATACGGCGTTTCGAAGAAAAGGCCGGACAGCTTTATGGAATGGGGCAAATTGCAGGTTTTTGCCATCTCTACATTGGTCAAGAAGCTGTTGTTGTTGGGATGCGCCACGCGATGAAGGACGGAGACCAGATGATAACGTCCTACCGAGATCACGGTCATATGTTGGCCTGTGACATGGACCCTAAAGGCGTTATGGCCGAATTAACGGGCCGTATTGGGGGATATTCTCGCGGAAAAGGCGGGTCGATGCACATGTTTTCAGTTGAGAAGAATTTTTACGGGGGACATGGAATTGTCGGAGCCCAAGTTCCAATTGGGGCCGGTCTTGGATTTGCTAACAAATATTTAGAGAATGGCGCGGTCAGCTTGGCGTTTTTCGGTGATGGTGCGGCCAATCAGGGGCAAGTCTATGAAACCTTTAATATGGCAGAGCTGTGGGACTTGCCCGTCGTCTTTATTATTGAGAACAATCAATATGCGATGGGTACGTCGGTTGAGCGTTCTTCGGCAGAGACAGAGCTCTACAAACGCGGAATCAGCTTTGGAATAGAAGGCGTACAAGTCGACGGCATGGATGTATTGGCGGTAAGAGAGGCTGGAAAAAAGGCTATAGCCCATGCAAGATCTGGGAAAGGTCCCATGATACTAGAGATGAAGACCTATCGATATCGCGGCCATTCAATGTCGGATCCGGCTAAATATAGAACTCGAGACGAAGTCAAAGAGGTTCGAAGCGAAAGCGATCCGATTGATGCGGTTAAAGCGCGCCTAATCAAAGAAGGTTGGGCCGATAACGATAGTTTAAAAGCCATCGACAAGGACATCAAAGCCATCGTGTCAGAAGCCGCTGATTTTTCTCTAGAGTCACCGGAGCCTGATCCGAGCGAGCTCTATACTGACGTATTGCTGGAGGCGTAAGAATGCCTATCGATATTCAAATGCCCGCCTTGTCTCCGACCATGGAAGAAGGGACGCTGTCAAAGTGGATGGTTAAAATCGGCGATCAGGTTTCATCAGGGGATGTCCTGGCCGAGATTGAAACTGACAAAGCTACCATGGAGGTCGAGTCTATTGACGAAGGGATCGTTGGTAAGATTTTAATCTCCGAAGGCTCTGAGAACGTAAAGGTCGGGACTGTCATTTTGCAGTTACTGGAAGACGGAGAAGACGCCGGCGCACTCGATAATCTCCAGCTAGCAAGCCCGTCGCCCGTTCAGGCAAATCAGGCTGAAGCTCCCGCGAGTGCGCCTGAGCCGGTAGCCCAGGCGCCTCGAAAGGCAGCTCCGCCGGAGCCCTCTATACCTACCAATATTAAGATGATTGACCTGACGGTTCGCGACGCTCTTAGAGACGCAATGGCAGAAGAAATGCGGCGCGACCCAAATGTTTTTGTGATGGGCGAAGAGGTCGCTGAATATCAGGGGGCTTATAAGGTTACACGGGGCTTATTGGATGAGTTTGGATCAAAAAGGGTCGTTGATACGCCAATCACGGAGCACGGATTCGCAGGAATAGGTGTTGGGGCTGCGATGGGAGGACTAAAGCCTATTGTCGAGTTTATGACGTTTAACTTTGCGATGCAGGCTATCGACCATATTATCAATTCAGCCGCTAAAACTCTCTATATGTCTGGCGGACAAATGCGCTGTCCGATCGTTTTTCGGGGTCCCAACGGCGCGGCTTCGCGCGTGGGCGCACAGCACTCACAGGATTATTCAAGCTGGTATGCGCATGTTCCGGGCCTCAAGGTTATCGCGCCTTACGACTCTGCAGACGCGAAGGGCTTGCTGAAAGCCGCTATTCGAGATCCGAATCCGGTCGTGTTTTTGGAACATGAGTTATTGTATGGGGAAACATTTGAAGTCCCTGATATGGATGATTTTCTCATACCGATCGGCAAGGCCAAGATCCGCCGCGAAGGTTCGGATGTTACGATCGTTGCCCATTCGCGGATGGTCGGTCGTTCGTTAGAAGCGGCTGATATTCTAGCGGCCGAAGGTATTGACGCGGAAATAATCGATCTACGGACTTTACGCCCCCTCGATACTGAGACTGTGATAAATTCAGTCAAGAAAACGAACCGAATTGTCTGCGCTGAAGAAGGTTGGGGACAGCACGGTGTCGGTGCAGAGATTTCTGCTGTTGTCACGGCAGAGTCCTTCGATTATCTTGACGCTCCGCCAACGCGGGTCCATCAGGAAGATGTTCCGCTGCCTTATGCGGCCAATTTGGAAGCTCTGAGCCTACCCGGCGTTGCAAAAGTAGTCGCGGCGGCCAAAGCTGTTTGCTACAAGGATTAGATTATGCCGATTGAAATCCTTATGCCCGCACTTTCTCCAACCATGGAGGAGGGGACGCTATCCAAATGGATGATTAAAGAGGGCGAGACTGTCAGCTCTGGTGACGTCTTGGCTGAAATCGAAACTGACAAAGCGACAATGGAAGTTGAGGCCGTCGAAGAAGGCATTCTCGCTAAAATTCTTGTTCCAGAGGGATCTGAAGGCGTGAAAGTCAATGCCCCGATCGCCATCTTGCTCGAAGAAGATGAAGATGCTTCGGCGCTGGATGGATATGTGCCTGGCGGCGCAACCAATACTGCTCCGTCTACTCAAGCAGAAGCGGAACCCGTAGCTGCTGCAGCCAATCCCCAGCCAAAGGAACCTACAACACCAGCTGCCAAGTCCTCGGGCTCTGAACGTATCAAAGCTTCGCCGCTCGCTAAGCGCAAGGCTGCGAATGCTGGGCTTGATCTGGCGCAAATCAGCGGCAGCGGTACAAATGGAAGAATTGTGAAAGCCGACATAGAAGCCGCGCTATCAGCAGGGGCAAGCAAAGCCGCGTCAACCACGCCGCAATCCGCAGCTCCTGTCACGCCTAGCGTGGAAACTCGGGATGTGGGTATGCCCCTTGGCGGCGGTGCAGATTATTTGACTCGGATGGGCGTCGAACCGGGAAGCTATGATCTGCTGCCAATGAACAATATTCAAAGGGTCGTCGCTAAACGATTGCTGGATAGCCACATCAATGTACCGGACTTTCCGCTTGTCATAGACTGCGAACTGGATGCGTTACTCGCTATGCGAAAAGAACTAAACGCACAGGTCCCGGAAGGCATAAAAATTTCGGTCAATGATATGCTCATTCGTGCCAGCGCTTTAGCGCTGAAGCATGTACCTGAAGCCAATGCAAGTTATACTCCGGACGGTATTGCGATCCATAAGAATGCCGACGTGGCCGTCGCCGTAGCCATAGAAGGCGGGTTAATTACGCCGATTGTAAGACAGGCTCAGAATAAGGGCTTGTCGACAATTTCTTCGGAAATGGATGATTTAATTATTCGGGCAAAAGAGCGAAAGCTTAAACCGCAAGAATATCAAGGCGGGACATTTAGCATTTCTAATCTTGGGATGATGGGAATTCGCGAGTTTGGATCCATAATTAATGAGCCACATGGCATGATTTTGTCTGTCGGCGCTGGCGCACCGCGCCCGGTTGTAAAAGAGGGCGCACTTGCAGTTGCGACTGTCATGACCGTTACATTGACGTGCGATCACCGGGTGGTGGACGGAGCTCTAGGAGCGAAATGGCTACAGCATTTCAAGCGCTATGTGGAACACCCTGTGACGATGATGCTCTAAAATTGTCCCGTTTTGGGACATATTGGGGTTAACTGCACGTTAAGCTTTGCCTTAAGTTTGGCATGGTTTATGCTTAGGTAAAGTGAACTCGGATCCTAGAGCATGGTAATTAAAACTTTTATTGCAGCAAGTTGTGCGGCTGTTTTGGCCGGCGGAATGGTGTATTTTAGCACCAGTCCGACAAATTCTGAGGGATCGATTGAAATCGATAGGCCTGCGGCGACGGCCAAAGCAAATGCAGAACCCGCTAAAAAATCTGCGAGAGAACACCCAAAAGCCGAAACAAAACCGAGTATCTTACGGCGCTATGTCGAAAAAGATGAGCCAGAAAAGCCCGAGGAAAAGCTCAACACCAATCCTTATACTCTTGCTGGAAATGAGACCAAGGACACTTCTGCCGACAGGGCGTCACAAACAGAAAATAAGCGGTTAGCTGAACTCGAACATCCTCATCCAAAGCC
>JAHDDC010000019.1:0-51116 GCA_020629545.1 Hellea sp. | reverse complement strand
AAGCAAGCGGCGAAACAATCGAGCGCTAAGCGTCCGTTAAATCCGCGCGTAAGTCCAGATGATCCAGCAAAAATTCGTATTGATACAGTTTTCGAGCAGGCGGAACAAATTGGGCAGCAAGACTTGAAGGACCGTGCTTATCTGGATCTTTCCGACTATGCGACCAATAAAGGTTTGTTTGATGATGCGCAGCGCGCAGCGCTGAAAATTAATCAGCCCGAGCTACGTGACACGGCGCGAAGCAGAATCGCTATGGGCATGGCTCGCTACGGCATGTCTGACGAAGCTTTCAGCCTGATAGAGCAAGTCGAGATACAGGAATTACGGGACGTCATGCGCTTGCAAGTCATCGAAGCCTTACTCGGAACAGATATGCGCCGTTAGGAACGCGGCTATTCGATTGCCGCGTAGAATAATTATTCTGCTGGTGCGACCGCTTTGTCCGGGCCTTTGCCTAATAGACCTTTGATCCATCTTGACATTCCAACCTTGCGCTTAAGCATCGGCTTTTCAATCAGATGCCAAGACGCATATGAGATAATAACGACGATTGGTAGAGCCAATAGAATGAGCTGCGCTGGATTTAGTCCAGGAATAAAATAGACAATCGCCTGCAGTATTACCCAGTGATATATATAGATTCCGTAAGATGTATCGCTGAGAGACTTTAGGCCATTGAGGGCCGGAATTTTCACATAGGCCATCCAGAAAACCATATAGCCAAGCCAGATTGTGACGATGATTTCAAACCAGACGGTACCATTAAACAACCCCGCGATCAGTCCCAATATAAAGACACCCAGAATATGGAAGGAAAGTTTGTCCTGCAGCGCATAGATTGCGGCTCCCAGGCCATAGGCCAGACCAAACCTTAGGATGGATTGAATAGTGGCCGGGACTTGATCATAAATACCGGTCAAATGGGCAAGTGGCCAAGCAATAACGAAGATCACAAACTGCATGATCAACATCCATTTGTGTTTCAAAAGCCCAAGCATAAATGCGATTGCAGTCCCGATATAGGCCAGAACTTCATAACGCAGGGTCCAAAGCGCGCCGGATCCGATCGCTTCGTGATTTCGTTCGAATGCGCCGGGCAAAAACATATCGGTCTGATAAAAGCTTAAAACCTGTAGAGGCTGAGTCCAAAAGTCGGGATGCTTAAAAAATTCAAGCAATGGCATGTTCGTCACGAAGGGACCAATCACAAACATTACAAACAAGACGTGAACAATCAGGGCCGGATATATTCGAAGGGTCCGCGCCGCGCCATATTCCACTGTATCTTCCCGATAGAGCATGCTTTTGGTCACCAAAAAGCCCGATGCGATGAAGAATAAGTTTACGGCCAAATAACTCGGTCTGTAGTGGAAAAAGATGGCTGGCTCATCTGATGGATTGCCGAGAACAACCACGAAAGCATGTCCGACAAGTACCATGAGGGCGAATAGTAAGCGCACGGGCGTGAAAAAATTGTCGTGCCCATCCCGTATTGTGACTTTAGAAAACATGCTAACACCATTCACTTTTTTGCGATGGGATATCAGGTGAGGGTTAATTTCCCGCAAATTTAGAGCCAAAAACTATTGTAATTGGCAGATTTAGGGCTCATTTAGCGGCCATGACAGTATTGATTGATAAAACAGGTTCTAAAGAGACGCCGCGACCCCGTCATCCGGAAAAAGCTAATCGCCCGGATAGTGAAGTGCTCAGGAAGCCAAGCTGGATCAGGGTGAAAGCTCCGACTTCCAAAGGCTATGCGGAGACGCGCAAGATTGTTCATGACAAAGGATTAGTAACAGTATGTGAAGAGGCCGCATGCCCGAATATTGGCGAATGCTGGGAGAAGTCTCACGCGACTTTCATGATCTTGGGCGATACATGCACACGGGCTTGCGCGTTCTGTAATGTAAAAACGGGACTTCCTGGGCCCGTCGATCAGGAGGAAGCAGGAAAAATAGGATTCGCCGTTAAGGAAATGGGATTGTCGCATGTCGTGATCACATCTGTTGATCGCGATGATCTAGCCGATGGTGGTGCGCAGTATTTTGTCGATGTCATCAATGCTATTCGCGAACAGTCTCCGAAAACGACCATTGAAATTCTTACGCCAGACTTTCTTCGTAAAGATGGCGCAACAGAGACCGTAATTGATGCGCGTCCAGATGTTTTCAATCATAATCTCGAGACAGTTCCGCGCCTATATCTCAAGATCCGTCCGGGCGCTCGCTATTACCACTCCTTACGTTTGCTGGAGAAAGTCAAAGAGCGCGATCCTAATCAGTTTACGAAGTCTGGCCTCATGGTCGGTCTTGGAGAAACCAAGGAAGAAGTCATGCAGGTCATGGACGATATGCGTTCGGCAGGGATCGATTTTCTGACAATTGGGCAATATCTGCAGCCAACTCGAAAGCATGCGCCAATAGATCGATTTGTGACCCCGGAAGAGTTCAAAGCCTATGAGACAATTGCCAAAGCCAAAGGCTTTTTGCTGGTTTCTGCAACACCGTTAACACGATCAAGCTATCACGCAGACTCAGACTTCGCAAAGTTGCAAGCGGCGCGTAGGTCGCGGAGATAATGCCTAAGACGCGCTTGGAAAGACGGGTTATGCACCGTCCAGAAGATTTGCTTGAGCTGGTGGCAAACGTTGAACAATATCCGTCATTCATCAATTTGTTATCGGCACTCAGGGTCAAGAACCGGCAGCAGATATCAGACCATGTCGAGAGTTTCGAGGCTGAAGCTACCGTTAGTTTCAAGTTCATTTCAGAAACTTTTAAGTCCAAAGTTACCATCGATCGACAAAACAATACAATAAACGTGACCAAGTCGGGTTCCGGAGGCGCTGTCAAATCGCTTGAAAACAGCTGGGAATTTAAAGAACTTTCTGACGGATCTACGATGATCGATTTTTACGTTTCGGTAGATTTAAAAGCATTCCCGCTCAATATGTTATTGCGTGACAAATTTGGGAAAGCTGGCGATCACATAATGAATTTGTTTGTGAAAAAGGCGAGCCAGACTTGCGAGAAAGTCGGAGACCCGGATCTTAAAATCAGCTAAGATCAAGTCCAAGACCCGTTTCATATCCGGATCAAATTACCCTTTCATTTCAGCCATTAAAAGCTCTAGGGCCGCCAATACGGCTTCACGCCGGATATCTTCACGGCCCGTTCCTCTAAATTCATATCGGTGATGTTTGACGTTAGTATCATGTGCAATGGCCATATGCACCAAGCCAACCGGCTTCTCATTTGACCCGCCGCTGGGGCCAGCAATTCCGGTCACCGAAACAGCAATGTCCACACCAAAAACCTGAGCACAATTTTTCGCCATTTCTCTGGCGACCTCTTCACTGACCGCGCCATATTCTATCATTGTATCTTTTGGGACGCCTAATAGGTTTTCTTTGACGGAATTATGATAGGCAATCAGGCTGCCTTTATAGGCTCTTGAAGAGCCGGAAATATCCGTCAACGCTTTGCCTATCCATCCACCTGTACAGCTTTCCGCTGTCGCAATTGTAAGGCCTTGAGCACGGGCTTCTGATATAATCTCAGCCGCAAGTGATTGAATAGCGCTATCCTTCATCAGTCAATTCAATCGTGGCGCTGGCCTGCGCGGCAATGCCTTCGCCGCGACCGGTAAATCCAAGTTTTTCCGTAGTCGTTGCTTTTACGCTGACGCGGTTAATTGGCAATTCCAAAAGGCTTGAAATTCTTTCGCGCATGGCCTGACGATGCGGTTTGACTTTTGGTTTTTCGCATATCAGCGTCACATCAATATGTTGCAGCTGACCGCCCCGGGCCAAAACTCTTTCTTTGGCGTGGCTTAAGAAAACATAAGATTCTGTACCTTTCCATTTTGGATCGGTTGGCGGAAAGTGATCGCCGATATCGCCTTCAGCCAATGCGCCGTAAATAGCATCAGCTAAGGCATGCAAGCCTACGTCGGCATCACTGTGACCTTTAAGTGAAAACCCAGCCTTAATCTCCACGCCGCATAACCATAGCGAGCTCCCTGGCTCTATACGGTGCACGTCGAACCCGGCGCCTGTGGCAATATAAGTGTTACGTCCCAAAAGCCGTCTCGCTTTATCTAAATCCTCTGGAAATGTAATCTTGAAGGTTCTTTCATCCCCGTCAACTGTACCGATTGACAAACCTGCTTTTCGTGCCACGGCGATATCATCCGCATAATCGGCACGTTCATCCATGGATCGATAGAACGGCCATATATCAGGATATCGAAATGCTTGAGGCGTTTGAACACGTCTCATTTCTCCTCGGGCCAAATCTGCGCCCAATTCTTCCCCTTTAAATTCTTTGACCGCATCCACCACAGGCAAAACCGGGACAGCGGCTTGTTTAGTCGACAATGTTTCTGTAAGCTCCGCCATAACGCCTGCGTTTACAAATGGCCGTGCGGCATCGTGTATGAAAACATAGTCTGGTTCCAAATCTTCCAGTGTTGCCATCCCGGCGCGAACAGACAGACATCGCGTTGCCCCGCCAGGCACGGTTATTATCGCTCCGTCAAAGCCGTCCAAAGCCGATTTAAGCCATTCATCCCCGTCTGCGTGGACAATAACGAATGCACGTGTTTGGGGTAGGGCGTCTTGAAGGTTGTCTAGGGTTCGCCGCAGTACCGTTTTCCCCCCTAAGGCCGAGTATTGCTTGGGTGTGTCGCCTCTAAATCGTGCGCCAGTGCCTGCGGCGACTAAAATTTGTGCTATTTTGACCACAAATCCCTTTCAATGCGTGATGAATTATTGTGCAAAGCCTAATGGCTATGCCAAAGAGATAAACTATGACATCGGATATTACTATTGGCAATTATCGCCTGACGTCGCGTGTTTTAGCCGCGCCAATGTCAGGGGTTACAGATTTGCCCTTTCGGCGGGTATTGCAGCAATTTGGCCCGGGCCTTGTGGTATCAGAAATGGTAGCTAGCGAAACAATTTCCAAAGGCTGCGCAGAGACAGAGGCGCGGGCGGCCGGTGCCGGTGATATTGACCCTCTGGTCATTCAGCTTGTTGGCCGTGAACCCGAATGGATGGCAAAAGGCGCCGAATTCGCCGAAGGTGCGGGGGCGCATATTATTGATATTAATATGGGGTGCCCTGCTCGAAAGGTAACAACAGGTTTATCGGGTTCCGCCCTAATGAAAGATCCGGTCCGTGCGGCGGAAATTGTTCATGCTGTCATTGGCGCAACAACACGACCAGTGACCCTTAAAATGCGGTTAGGATGGGATGATGATTTACGAAACGCGCCCGATATCGCTCAGATGGCCGAGAAAGCGGGTGTGAAGCTTCTTGTGGTTCATGGCCGTACCCGGTGTCAATTTTATAAAGGCGTCGCGGATTGGATAGCAGTCTCGGAGACTAAATCAGCTGTCAAAATCCCTGTCTTTGTCAACGGTGATATTGCAACCGAAGCAGATGCGCGAAAGGCTTTAGAGCAATCTGGATGCGATGGCGTTATGCTGGGCCGAAGCTTGGTGGGACGGCCTTGGAGTATTTTGTCTATACGTTCCGCGATTGATGGTATCAAAACAGAAGAGCCTGCTATCAAAGAAAAATTCGAGATTGCCACCTCCCATTACAACGATACGCTAAAGTTTTACGGTGATGGTAAAGGCCTACGTATGGCTCGCAAACACCTTGCCGGATATGTAGAGAACAGCCCCCTTAAATTTTCGGATCGCGATAGAAATATTTTGAAGTCCAAAATTTGCCAATCTCTTGATCCAGATGAGGTTAGACAGCTACTTGGCGCTACCTTCGGTCAAACAAAATTGGCTGATGTTGCATGACGCCAATACTTCAAATCGCTGATGACATCCCGATGCCTGTTCTCTTGATAACCGCAGGTGAATTCAGAATGACATGGATTAATCAAGCAGGCCAATCTTGGCTTGGGTCGTCTCTTAAATCACTATCTCAAAAGTCTATCGACGATCTGTTTTTTGAAAGCGTTGAACTTAGATCTATTATTGAAAAGACACTGTCCTACGCGACCCCTGTTAACATGCACAACCTAATTGTATTGCCGCGGGGGCGAAACGAGGTCAAATGCCATGTCTCATCATTTATCCATGCAGATCAAATTGGACTGTGTTTTCAATTACAAGGTCGACAGACACAGAAAGATGATGTTTTTGGTGACGGGGCCTCTGCACTTGGGCGTCTTTTAGCCCATGAAATCAAAAACCCGCTGGCCGGTATTCATGGCGCGGCACAGCTTTTAAGAGATGATTTAGAGAGCGAAGAAGGATTATCCTTGCTTGATCTCATCGGGTCAGAAATTGATCGAATTCGGCGTTTAGCAGACCGAATGGAACGGCTCGGTGATGTCTCGCCGAGCGAGTTTAGCAAAATCAATATCCACGAAATTTTACGCCACGCTCGGAAGGTGCTTCAGTCCGGTTTAACGACAGATATCAGTTTTACAGAAGATTATGATCCGTCTCTTCCCGAGACGTATGGTCACGAAGATAGCCTCACCCAGGCGATTATGAATTTAATCAAAAATGCTTCAGAAGCATTCAAACCAGATTCCGATGACCCTTTAATTCGGCTTGAGACGTCTTATCGTGCCAGTGGCGCCGGGCTGCCTATCGAAATACGGGTAATCGATAATGGCTCAGGGATTCCGGATCATTTGAGGGATCAGATCTTTCATCCTTTTATAACGGACAAGCCTCAGGGCCAAGGATTAGGATTGGCTCTCGTCTCCAAGATCGTTGCCGCGCATAACGGACTGATTGAGGTTCAATCGCGACCCGGACAAACAATTTTTTCAATACTTCTACCGATGTCTCAAAGGAACCCGTCATGAAATATGATGTTTTACTCGCTGAAGATGATGACTCTATCAGGCTTGTTTTGAGTAAAGCCTTGTCACGCGCCGGCCATAGCGTGAAAGCTACGGATAATCCGGAAACGCTCCGAAAATGGGCGCTAGCCGGGACAGGGGATATAATATTGACCGACGTCATGATGGGAGGTCATGAAGTATTTGACTCTTTGCCTGACGTTATGGAAGCGCGGCCGGACATCCCCGTGATCATTATCAGCGCCAATAATACCGTAAATACCGCCATCAAGTCAGGACAACATCAAGTGTTTGAGTATATTCCCAAGCCTTTTGAGCTGACGGATGTTGTTCAGGCCGTGGCACGAGCCGGACAAAGCGTAAATCCGCGAAAGAACAGGATTAGTGCAGAACTCGGCAAGCTCCCCATGATTGGCCGCAGCACAGCGATGCAGCCGATTTACCGCGCCATTTCCCGTTTTGCGTCTGGAAACCTCCCCGTCTTGATTTCCGGCGCTGTCGGAACGGGTAAGGATGTTGTTGCGAAACTTTTACATGACGGAGGCCCAAGACGAGATCGACCATTTTTGCGCCATTCAGATTTCAGCAACCTGTCTTTGACACTTCAAAAGGTCAATGGTGGTGACATATATATCGATGAGATTGCAGGTCTTTCGACTGAGCAGCAAGATGGACTATTGGCGTTTATGACCGAAAGCGAACAAATTTCGCCTGACCGTCGCCCTCGTATTTTATCCGCGACACGAAAAAACCTTCGAGAACTCACGAAGAAGGGGACGTTTCGCGATGATCTCTTGTTCCGTATTAATGTCGCCGAAATTCGTCTGCCGAATTTGCAATCGCGCGGTGACGACGTTTATGAACTCGCTGAATATTTTCTGGCGCAGGAAACTGGTGGCGCAACACGGCGTTTTCAGTCTGATGCGTTGGACATGCTGAAACGCCACAAATGGTCTGGAAATGTCAGAGAGCTTGAAAACCTGGTAAGGCGTCTGGCTTTATTATACTCCGACGATGTTATTACCTTGGATATGGTTGCCGATGAACTTTCAAAAGACATTCCTCACGAACGTCAAAAGGAAGAAACAGCCCGCCTTGAAGATTTGCTTGGATTGTCCTGCCGACAGGTACTAGCGACGCTCGACCCAAATGCCGAGCAAACGCCTTATCAGATCGCGCTTTCATGGGTGGAGAAACCCCTGATTACAGAAGCCTTGCGATTGACTGGCGGAAATAAAGCTAAAGCCGCGGATGTTCTGGGTATACACAGGAACACGCTCCGGACTAAAATCCGAGCCCTCGAGATTGATTAATTGAGTTGATACTTTGGGTGTACCTGATTTCGTCTGTCTCGGTTTGTTGCACAAAGCTGGATTAACACCAAATGTCTCGAAATTAATGCAAGGGCAGTTGATTTTTTGCAACACATGATTAAAAGCGTGGCAGAAATGCAACAAATAGGTTCGAATGGCGACCTCGCAACAGCCCCGAGACATAGACGTTAGTCCAGACCGTGCCGCAAGCGCTCCGCAGGTTATCCAATCTGCTGTTTTTGGCGTTTTCTTTTTTGCAGCCTTGTTCTTGACCGTTTTGGGCACTTTATATGCCTTATCAAATAACCCTGAACGGGTCGCTCAAGCTTACCCGATTTTGCTGTTTAATCTTTCTATCGTTTTATTGCTGGGACTATATTTGGCTTACCGGTTGTGGACGATCTTGTTTGCAAAGCGGTTCCGACGGTCCGCGCCGCTGCTGCATCGCCGGTTTGTTTTAATATTCAGCCTCGCTGCTTTGACCCCGGCTATTCTGGTTGGCGGGTTTTCGATTTCCCTGATTTCAAAAAACTTCAATGACCTTTTTGGTGAAAATGTACGCGATACTCTTGGTCGCGCCGATAGTTTTTTAACGGACTATCTGTCTGAGGAATATCGAGGGCTAGGCTCAGAGCTTCAACGTGCTAAAGCCTATCTTGAGGCCAGACGGCAGTTTTTCGACAACCGAATTTCCTTTAACGCATATCTTCAAAAATATTCGCGCAGCCTTGATTTGGATGCTCTTTTTGTCATTGACGGAGAGGGTAGGGTTTACGCACGAGTTTTGAGTTCGGCTTCTTTCCAAATGCCCTCAAAAGATATTTTGGAGCTTGTGCAAGAAAAAGATCAATTCGCATTTCTGGCGCGCGACGACATCGATTTTCTCACGGGCATTAATCGGCTAAATGGTTATGATAATTTATACATTTTGGGTGGCCGATATTTGAAACCCAATGTTGGAGTTTTGTCCAGTCTTATGGGTATTGATGAGGCGGAGGTCGCGCTTCAAAAATATAATCAGGATCAGGAACGTTTTCGATCGACTTTTCTATTGACTCTGGTGAATTCCGCGCTTCTGATTTTGTACGCGGCGATTTCTCTTGGCGTATTATTGGCGAACAGAATAATTCGCCCCCTTGGCCACATGGTCGAAACTGCGGAAGAAATTAGAGCTGGCAATCTGCAGGCCCGCGTTAATGTTAAAGGCGATTGGGGGGAGATGTCCGATCTCGGCAGCGCGCTTAACCGCATGACTCGACAGCTTGGAACGCAGCGGGAGGACTTGGTTAGGGAACACAATTTGTCGGAAAGACGTCGGCAATTTTCGGAAGCTGTTTTATCCGGTGTGAGAGCCGGCGTTATAGGACTATCCCAAGAAGGCAGAATTACCTTAATGAATGCCTCAGCAGAGCTTTTGCTAGATCAAAATTCCATGGACCTTCTGGGTCAACCGATAGAGACGGCATTGCCGGAATTTGCCCCGGCATTTGTTACAGCCAGAGAGAGCGTAATCGGCAGCACAGAAGATCAAATAAACCTGCAAACCGAAGACGGAGTTCGAAACTTTGACCTACGCGTATCGAGCTATAACGCCGATGAGAATGATACGGGTTGGGTGCTGACATTCGACGATATGACCCGTCTTGTTGCGGCGCAAAGATATTCGGCGTGGCGAGAGGTTGCGCGTAGAATTGCACACGAGATCAAAAATCCACTGACGCCGATTTTATTATCAGCAGAACGGTTAAAAAGAAAATATTCGGGGGAAATTAAAAAGGATCAGGACGTATTTGAGAATTGTACAGACACCATTATTCGGCAGGTCGGTAGTCTGGAACAAATGGTTGACGAGTTTTCCAGTTTTGCCCGCATGCCTGAACCAGAATTTGAGATGCATGAATTACGGGATGTATTAGAGCGCGTGATGTTCGCACAGGGCGTCGCTTTTCCGGACGTAAAATTTGTTTTTGACGATAAATTGGATACTGGCTCGTCGCTTATTGCCTGCGACGAACGATTACTATCACAGGCATTCACAAATATTCTCAAGAATGCCGCGGAATCGATTTCATCGCGTGTCGACGAGTCAGGCATTGACATTCCGGATGGTCTGATAACTTCGCAATTAAGTCGCGATGGCGATAATTTTGTATTGGGGATTTCCGATAATGGAAAAGGCTGGCCCGTCCCAGATCGACATCGATTACTAGAGCCCTATGTGACAACCCGGAATTCGGGAACGGGGCTTGGTCTGGCAATTGTCAGACGCATAACCGAGGATCACCACGGCACGATTAGCCTGTTTGACCGACCCGATGGTCGTGCGGGCGCCTATATTGAAATAGTACTCCCAGCTGCTGATCTAGAACTCCTCGAAAAGAATTCAAAGCTTGCTTTAGAAAAGGTGCAAACTGCATGAAACAAGACGTACTCATAGTCGAAGATGAAGCTGATATCCGATCCATGATAGCCGGGATATTGGAGGATGAGGGGTTTTCCGCGCGCGAGGCAGGGACTAGTGAGAAAGCGCTAGAGGCCATCAGGACAAGGCTTCCAGGTCTGATTGTCTTGGATGTCTGGTTAGAGGGCAGCTCCATGGATGGAATAGAATTGCTTGATCGAGTCAAAAGAGATTATCCGGGCATGCCCGTAATTGTAATTTCAGGTCACGGAACTGTTGAAACAGCGGTCGCCGCCATTCGAAAAGGCGCGTTTGATTATATTGTGAAGCCGTTCAAGGCCGAGAAACTTATTGTGACTGTGACGCGTGCGTTAGAAAACGCCCGCTTGCGCCGTGAGAATGAAGAACTCAAGGGTAAAGCTACCGCGGATCTTGAACTCATCGGGTCTTCGGCGATTGTTATGCAGCTCCGAAGTAAAATCGACCGAATAGCGCCAACGAATAGTCGCGTTTTAATAACGGGTCCGTCGGGGACAGGGAAAGAACTCATCGCGCGTCAGATACATGCGCTATCTGATAGAAATAGCGGTCCTTTTGTCGCCGTCAACGCAGCGTCGATGGTACCGGAGCGCGTCGAAGAAGCCCTGTTTGGTTTTGTTTCTGAAGATAAGGACACGATAAACCCCGGGCTGCTCGAAAAAGCCCATAACGGAACGCTGTATATCGACGAAGTTGCGGATATGCCGCTCGAAACCCAAGGGAAGTTATTGCGCCTTCTTGTCGAACAACGGTTCCAGCGAATAGGCGGCGGCGAAGATGTTCAGGTTGATATTCGTCTGATAACATCGACGTCAAGAAATCTCGAAAAAGAGGCCCGTTTTGGTCGTTTCAGAGAAGATCTATATCACCGATTAAATGTCATGCCGCTTGAGACTCCGCCGCTTTCCAAGCGCCGGGAGGATATTCCTGAGCTTGTTGATTATTTTATTGATAGGCTTTCTTCGTCGACAGGTCTCCCATCGCGCAAAATTGGATCTGATGCGATGGCCGCATTACAGGCACATGACTGGCCAGGAAATGTCAGGCAGTTGCGAAACAATGTCGAAAGGCTACTTATTCTGGCCACTGGAGATCCCATGAAACCGCTCACTCTGGATACCTTGCCGCCCGAGGTGTCGGTGGTCAAACATAACGGCGAGTCTCGGGAAAATGACCGAATGATCGCGATGCCATTGAGGGACGCCCGCGAAAGTTTTGAGCGTGATTATTTACAGGCTCAAATCGAACGTTTTGGTGGAAACATTTCGAAAACGGCTGCTTTTGTCGGCATGGAACGTTCGGCCTTGCATCGCAAATTAAAGTCTTTAGGTGTTTCGGGGGGTAAACGAGGGGATGAGCTAGAAACATGAGAGTCATCATCTGCGGTGCTGGTCGAGTGGGTTATGGAATAGCCTCAAGGCTGGCGAGCGAAGAGAACACGGTCACAGTCGTTGATGTTTCGGCTGAGCTCATTCGTCAAATCACGACAGAGCTAGACGTGCGCGGTATCGTGGGTCACGGAGCCCACCCTGATATTTTGAAACAGGCCGGTATAGAATCGGCCGACATGATGATTGCTGTTACGCACTCTGATGAGGTTAATATGATGGCCTGTCAGGTTTCTCATTCCCTGTTCAATGTGCCGACCAAGGTGGCGCGTGTGAGGTCGCAGTCCTACCTCGAGAGTGAATGGAATGATCTCTATTCACGAGAGAATATGCCGATCGATATTATTATCTCGCCCGAAGTCGAAATAGGTAAAGCGATATTACGGCGGATTAACACGCCCGGTGCGTTCGATGTGGTTCCGTTTGCCGACAATGCGGTGAAGCTTTTAGGTGTTCATATCACGGAAGACTGCCCAATCGTAGCGACGCCGATAAGGCAGATTCCCGATTTATTCCCTGAGTTACAGGCCTCAATTGTAGGGGTCAGGAGGGAAGGTCAAATATTTGTACCGATGCAAGATGATCCGCTTTATGTCGGTGATGACGCTTTTTTCGTTGTTAAATCAGAGCATGCCAATCGATTATTAGAGATTGTTGGAACAAGCGAAGATCGAGCCCGGCATATCGTTATCTTTGGAGGCGGGAATGTCGGAACTTATGTGGCTCGGGAACTTGAATCAATTCGCGGGGTCAGAAGCCGAATAATAGAGTTCGATAAGAAAAAAGCGGAGCACTCAGCAGAAATGTTAAAGCGGACTGTGGTTCTCCACGGTGACGCGATGAGTGCTGAAATTCAGCAAGAGGCTGGCGTGCCAGATGCGGAATTGGTTTTGTGTCTGACAAATGACGATAAGACCAACATATTGGCGGGAGTTCTCGCCAAAAAGGTTGGGGCTCGCCAGATTGTCAGCCTCATTAATGATGCTTCAATTCAGGAACTTGTTTCCGAACTTCCGATCGACAAAGTTATAGATCCTCGGGCGGCAACGGTTTCTTCTATTCTTCGACACGTTAGGCGGGGTAGAATTTTGGACGTCTATACATTGTCCGATGGTCAGGCAGAAGTCGTCGAAGGCGAGGTTCTGGAAACCTCTCTCTTAATTGGAAGCAAGATAGACGACATTAAGCTGGACGGTATTGCCATCGGTGCTGTTATACAGGATGGCCATGTCATGCCGCTGGATAATAGTCTGACGATTAAGAAGGGGGACCAACTTGTGCTTCTTGCCGAGAAGTCGGCGTTTAAGCGTGTCGAACAAGTATTCCGCGTCAGTTCAGATTTCTTTTAACGGATTGAAAAAGTGGCATTCAATAGAATAATTCTTTGGCTAGGATATAGCCTTTTGATGCTTTCGTTATTGATGTTGTTTTGTTCAATTTCGGGATTTCTCTTTCAAGAAAATTCACTCGGATATTTATTTGGGGGATCGACAATCGGGGTAGGCCTTTTGGGGTTGATTTTCGTCGTCTCGACCCGGCTGTTAAAAGCCCGTGAATCCTTTACCGAAGCCTTGACATTTTTGATCGTATTTTGGCTTTGCCTTCCAATTGCCATTGCTTTTCCTTATTGGAGCAGTGGTGTTACACCTTCATTCTTAGTGGCCTATTTTGAGGCCGTGTCCGCCTTAACAACGACCGGTGCGAGTACTCTCGACGCAGATCAGCTTCCAAGAACAATGCATGTTTGGCGCAGCAGCGTTCAGTGGTTGGGCGGTGTTGTTGTCGCAACATTTGCCGTTGTTATTTTGGCCGCTTTGAACCTGAAGGGTACCGGTGTTCACCGATCCTTGTTGTTTACCTTCAGAAAGGGTGAGCTGTTCCAGCGCCTTGCATCAGTCGCTAGAGTCGTCGCTGGCATATATTTCGTCATCTCATTTGTGTGTTTTGTGGCTTTGCTTTTATCAGGGACACCTATCTTCGAATCTCTGTGTTTATCTTTGAGTTCGGTTTCGACGGGCGGGTTTATGCCGCAATCAGGACCGTTAGATGATTATGTCAATTCTGTCGGTTTGTTTGCATTGTGCCTGTCCTGTTTTCTAGGGGCTTTCAATGTCTCTGTGCTTTGGGACGCCGCGAAAAATCGAACCGTATCAGAGTTATGGAGGATGATATCCAATGTTGAGCACCGAACACTATTAGGAATTACGGCTTTCCTCATTGTGATTGGATCATTTTACACGGATTTTCATCACCTCTTGACGGTGATTCCGGAGGCAATTTTTTTCGCAACATCGACAGGTTATGATCAGCATGTATTGGGAATAGAAATGGTTCCGCCCGTCATTTTGATCGCAATCGCTTTGGTCGGTGGGTCCGCTTTGTCAACAACAGGTGGATTAAAGCTCATTCGTATTCTACTTTTGTTTAAGCATTTGGACACGGATATGGATCGCTTGACCCACCCATCGCGTGTCGTCCCCGTGATTTTCAAGCGACAACAATTGCCTGATAGCGCCTTTCTCTCAATCTGGATGTATTTTTTCGGATATACCTTAGTATTCGCCGGCGGAATATTGGCGTTCGCCTCGGCAAATATGGATTTTGAAATGGCGGTCGCGAGTAGTGCGGCAAGCGTCGCAAATATGGGGCCTCTTCTGGATGCGACGATACCAGCTTACAGTTACGACGCATTTACCGGCTTACAGCTGGCGATTTCCACAATATTAATGCTTGTCGGCAGAATCGAAGTTCTTGCAGCATTTGCTATAATTTCACCTAGAATGTGGCGATCTTAAAAAAAATATACCCTTGATCATCGATTTTATTGATTTTTATACAGCAAACCGTTGCCCATATACAGTTCAGGACTTGCTTTGTCCTTTGGCAGGCCATTAAGACGTTTATAGGCAAGAACTTTAAGGAACGCAGTGGGGGACAATAATGTCGGGCGAAAAAAAACAAAATTTGCAAGATGCCTTTTTGAATTCGGTCAGAAAATCGAAAACGCCGCTTACGATTTTTCTCGTCAACGGTGTAAAGTTACAGGGCGTTGTCACGTGGTTCGATAATTTTTGTGTGTTGCTACGGCGAGATGGAATGGTTCAGCTTGTTTATAAGCACGCAATCTCGACCATCATGCCATCGGCCCCTGTGCAATTGTTTGAAGCTGAAGAAGCAGAATAATTCTTAGGGTTCCTTTCTTTGGCGCATGTGAATGATTGAGCTGGAAACGCCAAGAGAGCGTTGTATCGTCCTTCAACCCAAGCAGCGACGTCGAGGCGAAACTGTTCAAGGTGAATATGAGCTAGAAGAGGCCGTGGGTCTCGCGGCCGCCTTGGACGTTGATATCGTCTATTCAGAAATTGTGCCGATCAGAGACATCAATGTCGCCAATTATTTGGGCGGTGGTAAAATCTCTGAAATTGCCGATCGGATCAAAAGCCAAAAAGCGACCATGCTCGTCATGAATTGCGCATTATCGCCTATTCAACAAAGAAATTTAGAACGCCTTTGGAATGTCAAAGTTATTGATAGAACAGGTTTGATCTTAGAAATTTTTGGCTTACGCGCGGCGACCAAAGAGGGACGCCTGCAAGTGGAACTCGCGCGGCTAGCCTATGAAAGATCTCGATTGGTTAGGACATGGACCCATTTGGAACGACAACGCGGGGGACAGGGATTTCTATCCGGCCCTGGTGAAACCCAAATCGAATCCGATCGTCGTGTGCTGAGTGAGAAAATGACAAAATTGCGAGCCGCGCTGGAACAAGTTCGGCGGACTCGCAGATTGCAAAGGCAAGCTCGGCAGCGGGCTCCAGAACGTGTTGTAGCTCTGGTCGGATATACCAATGCGGGGAAGTCAACGCTGTTCAATGCAATGACTGAAGGCGGGGTGCTCGCCAAAGATATGTTATTTGCAACATTGGATACAACTCACAGAGTTCTCGAGCTTCCCAAGGGGAAAAGTGCCATTCTATCTGATACGGTTGGATTTATCTCCGACCTGCCAACAGATCTAATCTCTGCTTTTCGGGCAACCCTGGAGGAAGTTAAAGAGGCCGACCTCCTTTTGCATGTCAGAGATGTTTCAGATCCTTTGTCCGATGAACGTAAAGACAGCGTTTTAGATGTTTTGGATCAGATAGGGGCGGGACCAGAGCACGGTCAGGATTTGATCGAAATCTGGAATAAGGCAGACTTGCTTTCAACCGATGCTTATCAGGCTAACGTCTCGAAGGCCCAGTCAAGTCTGATCCATGAAAATGAGACAAAGGCCTATATGGTTAGTGGATTAACCGGAGCAGGTTTAGAAGCCTTACTGTCCGGAATAGAAACGGATCTTTCGTCAAAAGATGAAATCATAAACGTAGAAATTTTGCCTGGCGATTATAAGATAAGAGCGTGGTTGCATGAGAACGGTCAAGTTGTCGAAGAAGAAACGGATGATTCCGGGAAATGTCTTATGCAGGTCATTCTCAGTGAGGTCGATATTGGAAAGTTTATATCACGACATCCCGAAGTCATAAGACATAGCCATTGAGGTCAAAGTGATTTTGCGTCGGACCAGAATTTTTCCATCTCGTCCAGGCTCATTTCACTCAACTCACGCCCGGATGATTTAGCCATTGCCTCAATATGTTTAAAGCGCCCCGTGAACTTATTGTTTGTCCTGCGAAGCGCTTTTTCTGGATCTACATTTAGCTTTCTAGCTAAATTCGTGACCGCAAAAATCAGGTCGCCAATTTCGTCTTCTATCGCGTCCTGATGTTTGTTTTCAGCCGCCATTGCAACTTCTTGAGCTTCTTCAGTGATCTTTTCCAATACGCCGTCTAAATTTGGCCAATCAAAACCCACACGAGCGGCTCTTTTTTGAAGTTTTTCCGAACGCGTTAACGCCGGCAGAGCGAGCGGAACATCATCCAGATATCCCGCATTTGTTTTTTGTTTTCGCTCTTTGGCCTTAATATCTTCCCAGGCTATGGATTGATCTTCAGCCGTTCGGTTGTCGGGGGCCTGAAATACATGCGGGTGCCGTCTAACCATTTTCTCCACAAGCCCGTCGCACACCTGAACCAGATCAAATGCGTTTTTCTCAGCGGCCATTTGGGAGTGAAAAACTACTTGAAACAACAAATCGCCTAGCTCTTCTTTTAGAGAATCCATATCATTTTGATTTATAGCTTCGCTGACCTCATAGGCCTCTTCAATGGTATAGGGGGCTATCGTAGAAAATGTTTGCTCACGATCCCAGGGGCATCCGTTCTCAGAACGCAATTTTGACATTAAAGACATTAAGCGCTCGAGCGGAGAGTCGCCTAGAAACTCAATGCCTCCCATTTCGACCTCGCATATAGCTATAAATTATCAGGACCAAAATTCCGAGTCCGGAAACTCCATAAGCACTCAAAACAAAAGCCGTATGTTTGCCAAAGTCCAGCATTAGAGTTCCTCGATTTTGACTTGACTAGCTGACGACGGACGACGTCTGCTTTCCTTGGCCCGAATGATGTCGCCTCGGACTTGAACAATAGATAACCAAGCGAATAAAAAAGTGTAAGCAAGGCACATTGCGATAAATGGTTTTAACATTTCAGGCGACAAACCACTTCCGCCGATTTTTGAAATGGTTGCCGTTTGGTGAAGGCTATTCCACCAATCAACCGAAAACTTTATGATGGGTAGGTTTATTAGTCCAACCATCGCGAAAATGGCCGCAAACCGCGAAGCTTGTTTTTTATCTTCAGTCATCCCCCAAATGAACAAATAGGCTAAATAGATGAAAAACAGGACTAGGACTGATGTCATGCGTCCGTCCCATTCCCACCAGGTGCCCCAACCGGTTTTACCCCAGATTGAGCCGGTTGCGAGGCACAAGGCGGTAAAGACCGCGCCAATACGAGCGAAGGACCTTGCGCCGTAATCGGCTAAACTGTGCCGCCAGACGAAACTGACGACGCTGGCTATAAAAAGAGCTACATATGCCATCATTGATAGGTAGGCCGCCGGGACATGCACATACATTATCCTTACAGCTTCACCATGTTTCACATCTGCCGGCGAAACATGTAGAGATTGCCAAAGACCGAAAACCAGAGAGATTGCAAAAAGCCCCATAAAAGCGGGTATCGCAAAGCGGCTAAACCTGAGAAATCGATCGGGGTTTGCAAGATAGTTTATCATATCTAGTCCAGATAAGTATTAATTGCCGCGCTGCTTGCTGGAATACTTAAGGCAAGCGCGATTAAACTGGTACCCATCAATGCCTGAAATTGCGAATTGAATATTCCACTGATCCGGAACGACTCAATCCCGGATAAGGCAAAAATCAAGACCGGCACGATAAAGGGTAAAGTCATCAGGATAGCAAGAAAACCGAGCCCTTTCTGACGTGCTAGTATTGCCCCTGCCATAACACCATAAGCAATGATCGCGGGTCCGCCTAAAAGAATGGAGAGCATAATGGCCGAGATTTGCAAAAGGCTGAGATGGTACCAAATTCCGGCAACCGGAATGGCAATCAGCAAGGGGGCAACTGTTATCAAAAATCCAGACAATATTTTGCTGGATACGATTGCCATCGACGACACGCCGGACAAGTGTAACTGCTCAAATACGCCGCTTCGTATATCGTGTTCAAAGACATTCTCAAAAGTAAGAAGAATGCTGAAAATGAGGGCAAGCCAGATGATGGTGGGAGCCGTAGTTTGCATCAAGGACTCCTGACCCTTTAGCCCAATGGCAAACAGGCTTAAGCACAAAAGAAAAAAGACTACGGCCATTAGCCACCCTCTCGGATTGCGTAGGCCGATTTGCAAATCTCGCCACAGAACGGCGCTCATTGCGCGGGCTCCAATACAAGACGCCTGGTATATTTCCCAATTGAATGAGCTAAGCTGTGCGATACGATTATCGCGATACCGTCATTCTCTGCATGGTTTTGTATGAATTTATCTATCAAGTCTTCGCCGTCTTTATCGATCGAGGCTTTAGGTTCATCGAGAAGCCAAACGGGTCTCTGACTCATGAGAATACGCGCAAAAGACAGGCGGCGTTTTTGTCCTGCGGAGAGTTTACCGATCTTGACCTGGGATTGATCGGAAAGACCAACCTTGTCCAAAATATGGGAAACTTCGAGTTCACTACCATATATCTCCTGCCAAAAACTGATCTCTTCATGTGGCGAGAAACGGGACTCGAAGGAATCTGTATGGCCCTGATAGCTGACCAATGCTCTTGGCGAGGCAGGTTGATTATCTTGTTGCCATTGAACCCTGCCAATATCGGGTCGAGCAAGATGGGACGCCAGCTTAAGAATGGATGTTTTTCCGATTCCGTTTGCCCCTTGAATCCACAGTATTTCGCCAGAGCTGACGGTAAAGTTTAAACCCTGAAATAATATTCGGTCTCCACGCGAATAAGATACGTCACTGAATTTAACTTCAATGGGTTTTCGCTGCGATTTGAATTGTAAATTCGAATTCATGATGGCCATAATCCACCTTAATCCCAACAAATACAAGCGCGTCAAAACGACAATCCTTGCTAAGCTAACTTGGATTTGTCGGGAAATATTGCTACGGGACCGCATGATACCTCGCCATCAAAATCGTCGCCTGATGCAGATCACTGGATTTGGACTTTTGGCTGTGATCGGAAGCTGGCTGATTTTTTCGGCGCTGAGTGATAATCTACAACTTTTCTATGATCCGTCAGAAATTGTAGCTGACGGATTTGTACCGGAGTCTAACGAGATTAAAATCGGGGGCCTCGTTGTTCCTGGATCTGTTCAAAAGGACGATGGAATAACAACGACGTTTTCGATATCAGATTTTCCTAAAGAAGGCGAAACCGTTAAACCGGGACTGGTTGTGGTGAGTTATCAGGGCGTGTTACCTGACCTGTTTTCCGAAGGAGAGGGAGTTGTTGTAACGGGTCAGTTGACCGGATTAGCAGAATTAAAGGCGAGAGAAGTTCTGGCCAAGCATGATGAGAATTATCAACCGGTAAAATAAGTGGCGGACGCCGCAATCGATGTGGGGCAACCGGGCATCCGCCGACCTCTAATTACAGAGGATGAACGTTTCATACCTGCGAATCGTCTAAATTTAAAGTCTAAATGTCCGCAATCCATTAATTTTAGAAAATTAGATTTCTTACTGGTTAATGGAATTGGGGCTTGGAATAGTTTTTGTAAGAGCCTTGGACAGCTTAATTTGGATTTTCTGGAGCTTTTTTGTATCGATGAAAAACATATACCGATAAAACAAATATGATCGCCAAAATCGGTAAAATAAACTTCAGTTGATCGGCCATAACAATGCCAAGCCAATGGATCACACCGAAAATTATACAAATGTACAGAATGGCTGTTAGGGCAATTAGCATACAAAATTTCGCATAGTTCATCCGAAAAAATCCGCAGGCGATATAGGCCGGAATGCGGGTCAACGGGACGAAACGGGCTGTCATCATGGTCGAAACAGGGTGATTTTCGACCTTTTCTTTCAAAGCCAAAACTTTTTCGCGCTTTGATAGATTTTCGCCTTTCTTGTTTTGTAAGGCCGCCCAGCCGATCCAATATTTCCAGATATCGCTAAAAAAAAGCCCCAAAAAAATAGCGATCAAGGCCGGTACCGGACTGACCTTTCCCATAGCAGAGAGGGTGGCAGCCCCAAAAACCGCGGCATCCTCTTGCACAAATGGGAAAGCGAAAATGGTCAAATAGATCATCCAAACAGGAAGTGCCGAGATCGATTCTATTGTAAAATTGATATCCATAAGGCGATTCAGAATTAAATTTACAACTAACAAGCAAATTCCAAGCGATTTTGAAAGTGTTTGGTTTAAAAATAGCGATAATTCCTGTCGAACTTATATTGCCTAACGCAATTCTCCGTGACATAAGGCGCGCAAATTTTACCCTGATGTTCAGAAAATGCTCAAGCCTCTGGGCTAGCGGACATCGAATGTATGGAAGACGAAAATGCAAATCGAAGAAGTCGAAAATAAAGGCCTAAGCCGCACTTACTCCGTTACAGTGCCAAAAGAAGCCTTGGCCGAGAAGCTAGAAGCCAAAATCAAGGAAATGCAGCCGCAAGTATCACTCAAGGGCTTTCGCCCCGGAAAAGTTCCTGTGAGCCATATTCGGAAAATGTTTGGACAATCCATTATGAAAGACGTCGTTGAAGACGTTTTAAATGAATCCAGTCAGCAGGCGATGAATGACAATAATATTCGTCCTGCGGGCCAGCCGAAAATAGATTTGCGGGCCAATGGTGAAGAGGTGACAAAGGGCGAAGCTGACCTTGAATATCAAATGACAGTGGAAACGATCCCTGAGTTTGAACCTGTTGATCCAGAAAAACTAAAGTTTACGAAATTGATTAGTGAAATTGACGATGCAGCGATAGATGAGCGCATTGGTGATCTTGCGAAAGGCCAAAAGACTTATAAGAAAAAGGCAAAAACAGCCAAAGCCAAAAAAGAAGATGCGGTTTTGATTAATTTCACCGGTCGGATAGACGGAGAGCCTTTCGATGGCGGCGCGATGGAAGATCATGAGCTTGTCCTCGGATCCGGAACATTCATTCCTGGTTTCGAAGATCAACTGGTCGGAACCAAAGCGGGTGAAAAGCTGGACGTTACGGTAACATTCCCAGAGAATTACGGTGCTGAAAACCTCGCGGGCAAAGAAGCCGTATTTGAAACCGAAGTTCTTGAAGTTCGCGGCGCCAAAGAAGCGGAAATGGATGATGCGCTTGCAGAGAAATTTGGGTTCGAAAATTTGGAAAAGCTCAAGGAAGTCATTAAAGAACAGCTCGAAAACGAGTACGGAGTTCAGAGCCGTATGAAGCTCAAGCGTGCGATTTTGGACGAGCTCGACGGCAAACATAGCTTCGACTTACCGCCTGGGATGGTCGAGGCGGAATTCTCTGCGATTTGGAATCAGGTCCAGGCCGAGAAAGAGGCAGGAAATCTCGATGAAGAAGATGCCAAAAAATCAGACAAGCAACTTGAAAAAGATTATCGGAAAATAGCGGAACGTCGCGTGCGGCTTGGGCTTGTTCTGGCGGAGATGGGTCAGAAAGCCGAGGTCAATGTTACGAATGACGAGATACAGGGAGCGATGATCAATGAAGCCCGCCAATATCCGGGCCAAGAGCAGCAGGTCATCGAGTTCTATCAAAAGAACCCTCAAGCGATCGCCCAGCTAAGAGCTCCTATATATGAAGAAAAGGTTGTTGATCTCATCATCGAGAAGGCCAAAGTGACCGAAAAGAAAGTGAAGAAAGCTGAACTATTCAAGGAAGACGAGCTCTTATAAAGATAAGCTAAATCATTGAATTTTTGACCCGAGGCATCATTGTCTCGGGTTTATTTTTTTTCAGCTCTTGAATTTAACGGTTTAGCGTCAATATTGGAGTAATGTTTTCTTGAAAGATTGTTACTAACGATTCGCTTAGATTAGGATAAAGATATGCAGCACCCAGATGACGTTTTAACTGACTTTATTGTTCCAACAGTTTTTGAACGGGCAACGGATAACATCCGAGGCTACGATGTATTTTCACGGCTCCTGAGGGATCGTATCATCTTTTTAAATGGGATGGTCGAGGATAATATGGCCGCGTCTATATCAGCTCAGCTTCTTTTTCTTGAGTCTGAAAATCCAAAGAAAGAAATTGCGATGTATATCAACTCGCCGGGTGGCGTCGTTACATCTGGCATGGCTATCTATGATACCATGCAATATGTAAAATGTCCGATCTCGACAGTTTGTATTGGTCAGGCCGCGTCTATGGGGTCTTTACTCTTGTGTGCGGGGGAAGAGGGGATGAGAATCGCTTTGCCAAACGCCAGGATTATGGTCCATCAGCCGTCAGGTGGGTTTAGAGGGCAAGCATCAGATATCGAGCGTCATGCTAAAGATATTTTAGCTATGAAAAAACGCCTCAATGAAATCTATGTAAAGCATACAGGGCAGAAATACGCGATGGTTGAAAAAACACTAGATCGTGATCATTTCATGACTGCGGATGAGGCCAAAAAATTCGGTCTCGTCGATCATGTTTACTCACATAGAGACGAAGCTAGCTAGCTTGTTGAGCAATACATTCGGGCTGCCGAATATCCAAAAAAGGTGTTCGATAGCCCGAAAAGTAATGTAAACGTAACGAATATGTCATAAAATTTCTAATGGAATTAGTTGAAAAGCCGAAAAGGTTGAGTAAAGCTAACGACAACAAGTTTTTAGGTGATGCCGGATGAGTAAGAATAATAGCGACTCAAAAAACACTCTCTACTGCTCTTTTTGCGGCAAAAGTCAGCATGAAGTCCGTAAGCTAATTGCAGGACCAACGGTTTTTATCTGTGACGAGTGCGTAGAGCTTTGCATGGATATTATTCGGGAAGAGGGCAAAGGCGCGGTTTCCAAAGCTCATGAAGGTGTTCCAACGCCGCAGGAAATTTGCGAAATTCTTGATGATTATGTGATTGGTCAAGCCTTTGCGAAACGCGTTCTATCTGTTGCTGTTCATAACCATTACAAGCGCCTGAACCACGCGACGTCAGACCCTGAAGTCGAACTGGCCAAATCCAATATATTGCTGATTGGTCCAACAGGGTGTGGTAAAACTTTACTGGCTCAGACACTCGCGCGAATTCTTGACGTGCCTTTCACGATGGCCGATGCAACTACTCTGACAGAGGCCGGGTATGTCGGTGAAGATGTCGAAAACATAATTCTTAAGCTGTTGCAATCCGCGGACTATAATGTCGAACGTGCGCAGCGCGGCATCGTCTATATTGATGAGGTCGATAAGATCAGTCGTAAGTCCGACAACCCGTCTATAACCCGAGACGTTTCGGGCGAGGGGGTGCAACAAGCGCTCTTGAAAATTATGGAAGGGACTGTCGCATCAGTTCCGCCGCAGGGTGGACGCAAGCACCCACAACAAGAATTCCTACAGGTCGATACGACAAATATATTATTCGTCGTAGGCGGCGCGTTTGCGGGGCTAGACAAAGTTATTTCAAACCGGGACGAGGGTTCCTCAATCGGGTTTGGCGCTAAGATCAAAAACGTAGATGAACGCCGTGTCGGAACGATATTGCGAGATGTAGAGCCTGATGATTTATTACGTTTTGGGTTAATCCCTGAATTTATTGGTCGTTTACCAGTTATCGCAACTCTGGAAGACCTCGATGAAGAGGCGTTGATCAAAATTTTGACGGAGCCGAAAAACGCACTGGTCAAGCAATATCAAACGCTCTTTAAAATGGAAGACGTACAGTTAAGCTTCTCGGATGAGGCCTTGAGTGAAATCGCCAAGAAAGCGATTATGCGTAAGACTGGGGCTCGAGGATTGCGGTCAATTATGGAAGGTATTTTGCTTGATACCATGTATGATTTGCCGACCTATGAAGGCGTCCAGGAAGTCGTAATCAATGGCGAAGTTGTGAATGGCACGGCTACACCCCTATTAATCTACGCAGAGCGCAAAAAGAAGTCTGAAAAAGCGTCTTAAGGGTCAATTCGCGGTTGATCTGATCGCGAATTAGAAACTGTTTTTTCTGAAATTATTTTGCTTTGGGTGCTTGATTAAATAGAACAAGGCACCACCTTGTTCTAATAGATAAAGAAGCCTTGAAAGACGATAATTCGAAATGACAGAATCTAAAACACTTCCCGTATTGCCTTTACGAGACATTGTCGTTTTCCCGCATATGGTAGTTCCGCTATTTGTTGGGCGCGAAAAATCAATCAAAGCACTCGAAGAGGTTATGCGCCTTGAAAAACGCATTTTTCTTTTAACGCAAAAAGAAGCGGATACTGATGAACCATCCGCGGGCGATATTCACCATATCGGGTGTATTGCCAAAATTCTACAGCTTTTAAAGCTTCCCGACGGAACCGTTCGAGTTCTCGTTGAGGGCCAGGCTCGAGCGACTGCAGAAAAGTTCTTAGATAATGAAGAATTCTTGGAAGCGGAAACCGTTGAGCTAAGCGACTCGTCTCACCAAGACGCGCCAATGGAAGCGTTGGCAAATGCAGTCAGGGATGAATTTGCGCGATATGCCAAGCTCAATAAGAAAATTGCAGACGAAGTAATTTCGTCGGTCGCTGACATTGAGTCGCCATCCAAAGTTTGCGACGTTATCGCTGTTCACTTGAACGCAAATATAAAAGAGAAACAGAAATTACTTGAGCTTTCAGATGTATCAGATCGACTTGAGCAGATCATGGCGCTGATCGACGCTGAGTTAAGCGTTCTTAAAGTAGAAAAGAAAATTCGCGGCCGGGTTAAACGCCAAATGGAAAAGACCCAGCGTGAGTATTATTTGAATGAGCAAATCAAAGCTATTCAGACTGAGCTAGGGAATGACGGCCCGGACGAAATTGCCGAGTTGCAAGACAAAATTGACAAGACCAAGTTCTCGAAAGAAGCCAAAGAAAAAGTTCAGGCGGAGCTTAAAAAGCTCAAGCAAATGAGCCCAATGTCGGCTGAGTCAAACGTGTCTAGAAACTATATTGACTGGTTGCTTTCTGTGCCATGGGGAAAGCGCAAGAGATTGCGTTCTGATTTGGACAAGGCTCAGAAGATACTGGACGATGATCATTATGGTCTCGATAAAGTCAAAGAGCGCATCGTTGAGCATTTAGCTGTTCAGGCCCGCACCAAGAAAATTAAAGGACCAATTTTGTGTCTTGTCGGCCCGCCAGGTGTTGGTAAAACCTCCCTTGGCCGCTCGATTGCCAATGCGACAGGTCGTGAATTTGTTCGTGTTTCACTTGGTGGCGTTCGCGATGAGTCAGAGATCAGAGGGCATCGCCGAACTTACATTGGTTCAATGCCTGGGCGAATTATACAATCAATGAAAAAGGCCAAATATAACAATCCAATGTTCTTGTTGGATGAGATCGACAAAATGGGATCCGATTTCAGAGGGGACCCGTCAGCAGCATTGTTGGAGGTCTTGGACCCTGAACAAAATGATACATTCAGTGACCATTATCTGGATGTCGACTACGACCTATCTGATGTTTTATTTATCACAACGGCCAACTCGCTGAATATGTCCCAACCGCTTCTGGATCGCATGGAAATCATTCGGATACCCGGATACACAGAAGATGAGAAAGTTGAGATCGCGACCCGACATTTGGTTCCCGAAATGCTGGCTGACCATGGTCTTCGCAAGGGTGAATTTAAACTCAGCGAAGGCGCGTTGCGAGACATGATCCGTTACTATACCCGTGAAGCTGGCGTTCGTAGTCTAAAACGCGAAATCGCCAAACTCGGCCGCAAATCAATCAAGCACATTGTGGCTGGAGATAAGAAATCTGTATCGATTACTGTCAAAAATCTTGGTGAGTATTTGGGAGTCCAGAAATTTCGATTTGGGCAAACTGACAAAAATGATCAAATTGGTATTGTTACGGGCTTGGCCTGGACGGAGGCCGGCGGTGACATTTTGACGATTGAGGCCGTTTCCATGTCTGGCAAAGGGAAGATGACAATAACGGGCAACCTCAAGGACGTCATGAAAGAGTCAATCTCTGCGGCAAATTCCTTCGTGCAATCCCGAGCACCTCAGCTTGGAATTAGTCCCCGCCAGTTCCAAAGTACTGACATTCACGTGCATGTACCAGAAGGTGCGACACCCAAAGACGGACCATCTGCAGGGGTAGCTATGATTACCGCTATGGTTTCAGTGTTGACAGATATTCCCGTCCGCAAAGAGGTGGCGATGACAGGTGAAATTACGCTTCGGGGCCGCGTACTTCCTATTGGCGGGCTAAAAGAGAAGTTATTGGCCGCCATAAGGGGCGGCGTAACCAAAGTCTTGATCCCAATCGATAACGAAAAGGACCTCGCTGATATCCCTGAGAATGTCAAAAAGGCCTTGGAAATTATACCGGTCGCCACGGTTGATGACGTCCTAAAGGAGGCCCTGATACGTAAGCCTAAGGCCATTCAGTGGACAGCCAGCGATGAAGCTGCATTGTCTGGAATTATTTTGGGAGAAAAACTTGACGTGGGCGGGCGTTCGGCGCATTAAGGCGCTCGATTTTGACTAGCTTTAGTCAGGGCGGTTAGCTCAGCTGGTAGAGCATCTCGTTTACACCGAGAGGGTCAGCGGTTCGAACCCGTTACCGCCCACCATTTTCTCTAATTTAAGCTGGCTTTTTCCAGCTTGTAATGATTGAGACTCCGAACGGAAATGATTTGAACTTTTTGACTCGGCGGCTTTCTGAAGCGAATAGTTTGTAGATCATATTCGAGAGAAATCCTTCTTTACTCATGACGGTTAAATCAGAGCTGACCTCATCGTCTTTTGCGACGTTTGAAGTTATATTCAGTAGGTTATTGAGCTTTCTGAAAATCAATACGGGTGGAAATAGCCAGAAATTGAAATAGCTTGAATATTGAATATTTTGGTCGTCTTTAAATAGATTTTGAAATTCGGTTTTCTTGTAACGTTTGATGTGGTGGTTGATAACATCGTGGTGTGACCATAGAGACATAAAAGCTGGAACCGTCACAACGACATTTCCTGACTCCTTGCACACCCTTTTGAGCTCTGAAACAGCGAGACTGTCTTCTTCAACGTGCTCGATTACATCAAAAGCACATACCAGATCAAAACTATTATCCTCATAGTCGAGGTCTAAAATCGTACCGATTTTTAGGCCAATATCTGGAACAGTCTCTTTGATGAAATCATAGCAATCTTCATCATACTCCACTGAAGAAACACTTCCGAATTCTTTTAACAAGACCGAGGTATGTCCTGTTGCGACCCCCACATTTAAGATCTTAAGCGGCCCTTGATGATCCGAAGCCTTGATTAGCTCCCGAATGTGATCCGTTATGATTTTGTTGCGGGCCTTGAAAAACCAATGATTCCGCTCATGATGAAAATAATCTTTGTAGTATTCTTTTTTCATGCTTGATGGCCCGTCAATAAATTTTTGTATAGAACGCGAAGGTTAGTCCTCAAGTTTGAAGGATTTAGACCTCGCGCATTAATATTCGGAGAAAAGGAGATATTCGATGCATTTGTTGTTTGCAATGAATATTGTAAGTAGACCTTTTTCCCAATTATGTGTTCTATAATGCCTTTAATTTCCAATATGGAATAGGGCTTCCCATCAATGATGAAGGCTTCTTCCGGCATCGGCTTGTCGATATTCTCAGAAACATATCGTCCGATGTCCTCGTCAAGAACATAGTCGCGTAATGTCATTTCAGTTCCAAAAATTGTCACAAAATTTTGCCGGATAGCACGACTAACAATGGTTGGAATAAGTCCCATGCGCGAAGAAAGATTTGAAACGGTATAAACCGAGCTTAGGCGCAGACATACAGGGGTATCAATCCACTTGGCTATCTTAACATACGCTTCTTGTTGAAGTTTAAGTTTGCCATAGGGTCGGCGAGGATTTGGATTGGAATCTCCCCCGACATTTGTCTGGCCCTCAAATAGCCCGCCAGCAGAGCTGATGAGGATATAACGAACCTTAAGTGTCTTGGGGTGTTGAGAAGCCGAATCTCTGAGAAGGGCATTGAACTTTTCGAATAAATCGAGGTCCACTGCGATATCATTCTCGGTTGCTAAAAAACCGGTTTTTCCGGCGCTCCAAATGATATCCAGACGATCTATTTCGTTTGGCAAATCGTCATTAAAAATTTCGTTGATGACGTCTGAGCAGTGATCGATTGAGCTCCAGTCGAGTTTCTTACGAGCGGTACAATTATATCGTTTTCTGAGCTCTTCGAAAATGGCACTGCCAACCAGCCCCAGACCGATAATAATGACGGCGTGATTATTCCGAATCAATAGATTCATAATCAAGCTTGCTAAGTGCGAGTTTCAACTCGGCGTCTTTGGAGCGATCAACGACAAAAAATGTTGGTTTACCGTTTGAGCTCAGCATCAAATCCCCAATGCTCTCGAGAAGAATGCTAACGAGTAATATTGTTATCCCGCCTAGAAGTAAAACAACCAAAATCGTGGAGGCCCAGCCTTTATGGACCACGGCTTCGTAGTTAAGCGCTGCGGATGCCAATGCATAAATTGACAATACGATGCTTGTCAGAAAAGCAACAATTCCGAAAGGTATCGCAAGCCGTAAGAACTTGATTTTTGAGCTCATAACCATGCGTTTTGCGTGGCGGACAAGCCCCATAAACGAGTACCCGCTTTCTTCTGAGTTTAGGTTTCGATCATCAATCAATAAGACATTCTGCGTTACAATTCTTTTCGTAAACCAGCTGAGCGCAATATCGAGATAGGTTTCGTGACGGCATATTGAACTTGCCCCGCGGGCTATATCGCCTCGTATGGCTCTGAAACTATTGAACTTCTGCGTATGAGGATTGTTGAGTATCCGAGCCATGATCGACTTGAATAAACGGGCAAGGTTATCTTTAACGAAGGAATTATGGACCCTGTCGGCAGAATTTGCGTAACAGACATCCGCTTCGCTCTTGGCTGCCTTTTCAAGCATGGACAATATGTATTTGGGATGATGCTGTAAGTCTTCGTCCAGGGTGATGATCCAGTCGCCAGAGCTATGCAGCATTCCCGCGATCGTGGCGGGGTGTTGCCCATAATTTCGAGAGAGTGTCACAACTTTGACCCAGTCTTTGGTCGCACTTATTGAACGTAAGAGCGTTTCTGAGTCGTCAATTGCGTCATCGACGACAAAAATACTTTCTCCGAGTTCGAGCGCCGCGTCAGCAGACTTTAGATCATCGCGTAATACGCTCAAAGCATCGATCAAACCAGCGAGATATTTGGAACCATTATAAACGGGTGTCACTGTTGAAATTGTCTGGGCCATTTTTTAATATCCAAACGCAATATCTAATTCATCAGAAATCATTGTGTTTATGGCGGTGATTTCTTCTGCCTCAAAGAACTCTTTATACTCACCAACGACCCCTTTGCGCGAATGGAATGCATTGGCGTTGGATTTTTCTTTGGTCGTTGTCCAAGGGCTTTCGGAGTTTGCAGTTTCCTTTTTACGCATATTTTCCAGGCTACAGTTCTCTATCGCTTGGTCAATATTATTGTCGAAAACAGATATATTCCAGAATTTTAACAGCTTGACGAGTGAGGTCTTGGCATCGGCCTTCATCTCCTCATAGGAAAGTTCTAGTACCGCGTCCGGGTTGCGCTTTGAAAAAGCTCTCCATTTATTCATAAAGTTGATTATCTTCAGCAATCCAACGTTTTTGTTCCCAACCATAAAGCGCTTGTCAAAATTCGAATATCCTGTTCGGTGGCGAATATGATAAAATTGACTGACTAAAACATCTCTTGGGTCGCGATATAAAAACAGGACTTTTGCATGTTTGTAGCGGTCCCAATCATTCTTTTTTATTTGGTTCTCATTAGTGACCCGTTCCTCCCAACTCGACCCTGCGTGAGTTGATAGAATATTGGGCAGTTCAACAAAGTTGGAGAGTTGCGATATATCCGAAATATTCTCAACTATACCGTGCTCCAGTTTAACGGCCTCGATGATGAGTTTTTGGAGCCAAGTCCTCCCGGACTTAGGATAACTAACGATAATCAGCGGAAACTGTTTTAGGTCTGAGTATTTCCGAGCGCGATCGAGGTAAAAGCCGATAAAGCTCGGTTTTTCGAGAAATAATCGCATTTTGCTCTTAAGATTTCGACCATAAAAATCGAACTTTGTGCCCTTCATGGCATTGGCCCTTCTAGATTGACGACTAGCTATGGTGATGGGCACTTACTGTCAACTTCCACGTCAACTCAAACACAGACAATTTTTTGTCGATTTCTTCCATTTTCACATTGACGATAAGCGGCGGCGACGCTAAACCGCCGTTCAAGCTGAAAAGCGGGTGTAGCTCAGTTGGTTAGAGCGCCGGCCTGTCACGCCGGAGGCCGCGGGTTCGAGTCCCGTCACTCGCGCCATTCAAACAAAAAATAATGAGTTTGAAGGCGTTATGGATGACTGAATTAATACAGTCGATCATCAGGGGCTAATGGCTTTGATTTTCAATCTCGAGAAAAACAAATAATTCTAGAACGGCACGCCATCATCGGTCTCTCCCGCCATGCCCCGAGCCAGTGCTTTAAAATCAAATATTTTTGGATCGTGTAAGTGACTAGGGCGAACTGTTGTCAGGGCCTTCGCTATAACTTGGCGCGTTCCGGGTTTTCGAGCTTCCCAATCGTCGAGCATTTTTTTCATGGCTTGACGTTGCAACCCGTCTTGGGAGCCGCAGAGATTGCATGGAATAATTGGAAAGGTCATTGCATCCGCAAATTTTTGCAGGTCCGCTTCGGCGCTATTAATCAGGGGCCTATAAACAAAGACGTCACCTTGATCATTGAGAAGTTTTGGCGGCATGGCGGCGAGACGTCCGCCGTGGATGAGGTTCATCATAAAGGTTTCTAGGGCGTCGTCACGGTGATGACCTAATATAATTGCGTCGCATCCCTCTTCGCGGGCTATTCTATATAATATACCACGGCGAAGGCGCGAACATAAAGCGCAATAGGTTTTATTTGCCGGGACTTTTTCGGTGACGATCGAGTAGGTGTCTTGTGTTTCAATGCGAAACGGAACACCGATTTCTTCGAGCCAATTTGGCAATATATGTTTGGGAAAGCCCGGCTGCCCTTGGTCAAGATTACAGGCAAGCAAATCAATGGGGAGGGCGCCTTGCCATTGCAAGTCCAACAAAACCGCGAGCAACCCATAACTATCTTTACCGCCTGAAAGGCATACCAGCCATTTCGGTCTCTTTCTTTGGCCGGTTTTAATGGCGTGGCGGTCGATGAGGCCAAATGAATCAATCACATCTTGAGCCTGACGTACGAGCCGTTTGCGAAGTTTCTTGAAGCTCACGCTGTCGGGCGCACGCTCAAAGAGGCTCGACGGGGATATATCCACGATTTGATTCATAAGTCGCCTATTGCATGTGATATTGTGCGGAGCAAGTCAGTCAATTGAGAAAGCTTTGGATTGTATTTTCAGTGTCGCCGGATAAACTGATCGATGGAGGATGAAAAATGCCAAGCAAGAAAGTCACTTTTCGCGGCGCTTTTGGAGACACGCTTTCGGCGAAGCTTGATTGGCCAGAGAGTGATGTGCCCCTGAAAAGTTGGGTTTTGTTTGCGCACGGGTTTTCAATCGGCAAAGATCTCAAGCCTGTGCGCACAATCTCAAGTACCCTTGTTAAAGATGGTTATGGAATGATGCGTTTTGATTTTACGGGTTTAGGCGAATCGAGCGGAAATTTCTCAGATACGAATTTTTCATCCAATTGCGAAGACTTACGTCAAGCTTCCAATTTTTTGAGAAAAAACTATAAGGCTCCCTGCGTTCTGATCGGGCACAGTTTTGGAGGAACGGCAGCTCTAAAAGTCGCTGACGAAATTCCAGAATGTAAAGCTGTCGCAACCATCGGCTCTCCCTGCGATACGACGCATATTATCCATCAGTTCGCAGATCAGATTGAAGAAATCGAAGAAGAGGGGCATGCCAAGGTTCTATTGGGCGGGCGTCCTTTTGTTATAAAAGAGCAATTCCTAGACGATATCGGGAATCATGACATTGCGTCGGAGATTCAGGACCTAGATCGTGCGCTCATGATTTTTCATTCGCCGCAGGATGTCGTTGTTGGAATAAATAATGCCGCCCATATTTATAGCAAGGCGAAACATCCGAAGAGCTTTGTGTCTCTCGACGGCGCGGATCATCTCTTGCTTAAAAATAGTAACGATGCGTCCTATATTGCTCATGTTTTGGCTGCCTGGGCTCATCGATACATTTAAATGTTGTATTTTAGGCACACATTTTTTATTAACGCATGTACTTTACTGCCGTTTGGGTTATGTTCATAAATCTTCTGATTTATAAGGTTGACGGGAAGTAAAACTTCTGATTCACTAACGTAAAGGATTTCAAACTGGGGTTTATTATGAAAAAATTTCTTATTTTAGCCGCGAGTTCAGCAGTTTTGCTAGCTTCACCGGCTCTAGCCAACGACCATAACGATGATGGTAGCGGCTGGTATCTTCGTGCCAATGCGGGGTACGGAACACACACAGATATAGATTTTGACGACGATATCTTCGTCGGCGACATCGAAAGTGAAGGTGGGTCCGCCGGTTCGGTTGGTATTGGTTACGATTTCGGTCACGATAGCTCATTCGATAATTTCCGTATTGAGCTAGACGTTGACTCTATGTTCACGGACATGGGCAAAATCGATCAAAACGTAAACAGCTTCGCCAAGCTTCGTACAAACACAGCCATGGCGAACTTAATTTATGATTTCGAAGGTGATCGCGACTATGATGACGACGGTTTCAATATTATTCCTTACGTTGGCGCTGGTCTTGGTTTGGTTCAGGGCTCAATGTCTGCTCAAGCCCACGATACCGTCGGGACGAGCGGAACTCTGACGGGCCTTATTGACAATCCGGCTTGTTTGGGCGCACTAAACGGCGCTTGCTCTCTAAAGGACACGGATACAGTCTTCGGATGGCAGCTTTTGGCCGGTGCGGGCGTCGAATTGGCAAACAATCTGTTCTGGGACACGAATTATTCTTACATGCAAGCCAATGCGCTTGAGTTCGATAACGCTCACTTCAATCCGGGCGCTTTCAACGTTCGCTCTGGTTTGAGACCATTTGAGCACCTGACTAAGGTTGATGTAGGCGCGCACACGCTGGTTTCGGGTCTTCGTTACCGTTTCGGCGGCGATACACCTCCGCCACCGCCACCTCCTCCTCCGCCAGTTGTTGAAACACCGGCTCCGGTACCAACATACACATGCTGGGATAATTCAACAGTTGTTACGGACATCGCAAATTGTCCGGAGCGCCCAGTTGTTCAGCCAACCACATACACATGTTCTGACGGTGTAACAGTTGTTACCGACCTAAATGCTTGTCCGGTCGAGCGCGTGATCGTCGAGACACCAAGCTACACATGTTGGGACAACTCTGTAGTATCTGATGTTGCATTCTGCCCACCACAGGTTCAGCCTGTTGCGCAATTCAACAATTGCGGCGCGTCTAACGTTGCAATCTTTAACGTACCTGTTTCTTCGACGCCGAAGCAGATGTCTCGCCTCGGTACAATGCCTGAGTTCGGCGACTCGCACGGTCTGACGCCAAATCAGTTCTTTGAGAAGCTGCAAGGACGTTATGCGTCAAGTGCAACGGACAAGGCTTATTTGAACTACCTGTTCAAGTCGATGGGTTACACAAATGGCTTTGCTGATGCTCAGTCCTACATGTTCTCCGAAGAGGTTCTACCTGTCGGAACTCGCGGACTTCTAGGTCTTGGTAAAGAGCACCACTATAATTACTCAGTACTACCATCTTCTGACCGTGATCGTCAGGCCTTCCGCATCCAGAGTGCGAACGGTTCTGTTGTTCACTTCATGAAGACATGCGGTAACTACATGTACGCTTGTAATTAAAGCGAACAGAAATCCTTTAAAAAGTCGCCTTTCGAGGCGGCTTTTTTTTTTGAAAAAATCTATTATTGCGAAGCGGATAACGATCGCTATAAGTCGTTATGGCTAATCGCGTCGCACTGTATCCTGGAACATTCGATCCTATGACCCTTGGGCATTTGGATATCATGAAGCGGGCAAGCCGGTTGTGCGACAAACTCGTTATTGGGGTGGCTATCAATCGGGATAAGAACCCCTTATTTTCTTTGGATGAGCGCGTCGAAATGGTTGAATATGTTGTTAAACCGTTTCGCGAACGGATTGACGTAGAAATCAAACCTTTTGAAGGCTTACTGATACATTTTGTTGAAAAATGCGGCGCGTCTATGATAGTTCGCGGTCTTAGGGCTGTTTCGGATTTCGAATATGAATTCCAGATGGCTGGAATGAATGATCGACTCAACCCGGATATAGAAACTGTATTCCTTATGGCCGACCCACAATATCAGACAATTGCATCGCGGCTTGTTAAGGAGATCGCAAGGCTGGGCGGCGATGTTTCTCAGTTTGTGACTCCCGAGGTCGAGCGGCGTCTAAAGGACAGATATACATGATAAAAATTTTTTTGATTACGGCTGTAAGTATTGCGGCTTTGACCAGTGTCGCTTGCGCGGCTGAAAGTTCGGAAACAAGCCCCCAGAACGATGTTGCCAACAAGATCGAAAAGATCGTAACAACATCGTCTTCCGGTATCGTTGCACCCGATAATGCCTGGCGAGATCTTGATCCAGAAAATGCGCTTTATATTGATACCGATCACGGACGGATGATCGTTGAGCTATATCCGGAAGTTGCTCCGATTCACGTGGAGCGTATCAAAACGTTAACCCGAGAGTCGTTTTATGATTTGATCAATTTCCACCGGGTCATCGAAGACTTTATGAACCAAACGGGCGACCCCAAGGGCGACGGTACTGGCGATTCTCATTTGCCCGATATCGAGGCCGAATTTTCATTTCGACGCGGGGATGACCTGCCGGTTACATTATTCTCGATGCGCCCCAAGGATTTACGCAATCCCAAAGCTGGCAATATCGATGTCGGGTTTTATAAGGCGCTTCCGCTTGCGACCGAGCCTATAGGACAAAGTATTTTAACAAAAGACGGCAAAGTCAAAGCCTATGGATTACACTGCAAGGGTGTAACATCCATGGCCAGAACGAGTGATCCAAATAGTGCAAACAGCCAGTTTTTTCTTATGCGAGCCATTGCACCTCATTTAGATGCCGAATACTCTATTTGGGGATCGACTGTTTATGGCCGCGAGAACCTCACAAAGATAAAAGTTGGTTCAAAAAGCGATGACGACAATTTTGTCCCAGATCAAATGAAAAGAGTGCGGATAGCGGCTGATCTGCCGGAGTCTGATAGAGTAAACGTTCAAATCATGAAGACAGATAGTCCCGCTTTCAAAGCATATTTGAAGAAATATAAGAATGCGGACGGCACATATAAAGATATATGCGACGTTGAGATACCCACGCGGCTTAAACCATAAGGAATAAAAATGGCTGATAAACTCATCCTCTCAGTTGATACTCAATCCGGTGAAACTGGTGATATTACGATTAAATTGCGACCTGATCTTGCGCCGGCACATTGTGCCCAAATTACGAGATTAGTTGGCGAGGGTTTTTATGATGGACTGACATTTCATCGTGTAATCGACGGTTTCATGGCTCAAGGTGGCTGTCCTGATGGGACAGGAATGGGCGGTGCAGACACCAAAATTCCGGCCGAGTTTTCTAAGGAACCCCACGTTAGAGGTGTTTGCTCTATGGCTCGGGCTCAAAACCCCAATTCAGCCAGCTCGCAATTCTTTATTTGCTTTGATGACGCTGGATTTTTGGACGGCCAATATTCTGTTTGGGGTGTGGTTGAAAGCGGAATGGAACTTGTCGATGCGCTTCCGAAAGGAGAGCCGCCGCGTTATCCTGGGAAGATCGTAAAAGCATCAGTTCAATAAATGCAGACTTGATTCTCGGTGGCCCCGAGATAGAAGCGCGGCCATGAGAGTCGATCTATTTGATTTTACCTTGCCAGATGAGGCGATAGCTTTACGTCCAGCTTCGCCGCGGGATCACGCTCGTTTATTACATATTCAACCAAGCGGTTGTTTCACTGATCAGCATGTGTTTGATCTAGCCGAAATTTTTAAACCCGGCGATGTCTTAGTCATAAACGAAACGAAGGTTTTTCCGTCGGCCTTAAAAGCAAAAAGGCCGGCTAGACCGATAGGTGGCGGGGGAGACGTTACGCTATCGTTGAATTTACATAAAAAAGTAGATGATCAGAGTTGGCGTGTTTTCATCAAGCCGGCCAAACGGGTCAGAGAAAACGATATACTTGATTTTGGGAACGGGCTTACCGCAATCGTTACTCAGAAGAGGGATCGCGGCGATATTTTACTTCAATTTAATCGAAGCGGCAGCGAATTAATGCAGTCATTCGATGAGATTGGTCAACCCCCGCTACCACCCTATATTGGCCGTCAACGGGAGGTGGATGAGCGCGATCGAGAAGACTATCAAACGGTTTACGCGACCGAAAAAGGTTCAGTGGCAGCGCCGACTGCTGGACTGCATTTTACGCCGGATTTAATCCAATCCCTACGCCGACGCGGCGTTCAATTTGAAAAAGTTTTACTGCACGTCGGGGCTGGGACTTTTTTGCCTGTTACAGCGGACGACATCGCAAATCATATCATGCATAGCGAATGGTACTCCATTAAAGCAGAAACCGCAGATCGTATCAATAAGGCTAAAAATGAGGGTCGCCGGGTCATCGCCGTCGGTACGACTTCGCTCAGAGCACTGGAAAGTTCTACTATCGAGGGCCGCTTGAAGCCACAGTCGAAAGAAACCGATATTTTTATAACGCCGGGTTACAAGTTCAAATTGGTCGATGGAATGATGACTAATTTCCATTTACCAAGGTCAACATTATTCATGTTGGTGTGCGCATTTGCGGGAACTGAACAAATGCAGACAGCATATCGACATGCGATAATGAGCGGTTATCGGTTTTACTCCTATGGCGACTCTTCACTTATCTGGAGAAAAGAATAGTGACGCATTTCCCTTTTAGTATTTTTAGCACAGATGGTCATGCCAGAACCGGTGTGCTTGAAACACCCCGCGGCAAAATTCGGACACCAGCATTTATGCCAGTCGGTACCGCTGCCACAGTTAAAGGGGTCTATATGGATCAGGTGCAATCCGCGGGTTCTGATATTATCTTGGGGAACACCTACCACCTCATGTTAAGGCCTGGAGCCGAGCGTATTCAGGCTCTCGGCGGCCTTCATCAGTTTTCGGGTTGGAAAGGCCCGATGCTGACAGATTCAGGCGGGTTTCAAGTCTGGTCATTGTCAAAACTTCGCAAAATGACAGAAGAAGGCGTGACATTTCAAAGTCACATTGATGGATCCAAACACATGCTTTCGCCGGAACGGTCGATTGAGATTCAGGCCGATCTACTAGGCGCTGATATATCAATGCAACTCGATGAATGTACGGAGTTTCCATCTTCTTTCGAACGCGCGGAGTCCTCAATGGAGCTTTCCCTGCGTTGGGGAAAGAGATCTCTAAAAGCGTTTGGTGATCGACCAGATCAAACCCTTTTTGCTATCATTCAAGGGTCTACATACCCTGAGCTTAGGAAGCGTAGTGCAGAAGCAAGTATTGCCGAGACAGAAAACGGCGGATTTGGAGGATTTGCTATTGGCGGCCTCGCGGTCGGAGAAGGGCATGAAGCTATGTGTGAGACATTAGATTTTACAACTCCACACTTACCTAAATCACGCCCGAGATATCTGATGGGGGTGGGCAAACCCATTGACCTTGTCGAAGCGGTTTATCGCGGAATTGACATGTTTGATTGTGTCATTCCGACAAGGTCAGGTCGGCACGGGCAGGTGTGGACTGACAGAGGGCCCTATAACATAAAGAATGCAAGGTTTTCTGAAGACAATTCGCCGCTCGCAAAAATGATCGATTGTTCGGCATCGCAAGATTATTCTAAAGCCTATGTGCATCACCTAATTCGGAGTGGAGAACTTTTGGGGGCGATGATTCTAAGTTGGCACAATATTGCTTATTTTCAGGATTTGATGCGCCGTATCAGAGAGGCAATTGAGGCAGGTCGTTTTGCCGGTTTCAGGAAGGAATTTTTGAACGAATATAAAGCCTAAATATCGGCAATAATCTCAACTTTTTGACTTGACCGCAGAAAATCTCGACACTAAGTTCCGCGCTCCTTTCAAAGGGAGCCCGTAGCTCAGTTGGTAGAGCGCCTCACTTTTAATGAGGATGTCCACGGTTCAAGTCCGTGCGGGCTCACCATTAACCTTTCATTGACAGTCTAGGCCACCTGTGGTGCATTTTCGCAACGCGACCAAAAAAAACGCTAATAGTAGGCAGTTTTTTATGATCCTTGGTGGTCAAAGCCATTTAAATCGTGTAGCGACGGGGCGCATGTTGTTTGGATTCTCAATCCGAGCAGCTTTAATATGCGTTGTTATGAAACTATAAATTGCGGCATTCACGCCGCTGTCGGAGGAATTTAACATGAAGCTGAAGCTTCTTACCGCGGCCGCATCAGCCGTATTAATGGCTTTGCCAACAATCGCGCAGGCTCAGGGCCATGAAAATGGTGACGAAGGATGGTATTTGCGTGGAAATGTCGGGATTGGTGCTCATAGTGATATTGATCATTCCGGGATTATCATTGGCGATACTGAAAGCGAAGCCAATGTAGCTTATTCGCTTGGCTTAGGATATGATTTTGGCGAACACTGGCGTTTCGAATTGGATGGCGCGACGCTATGGACCGATATGGGAAAACTTTCTCAGGTACCTAGTAGTTTTTCAAAGCTAAGAACTTCATCGCTAATGCTAAACGGAATTTACGACTTCAATGATTTTGAGGAATGGCGTCCGTTCGTAGGTTTGGGTGTCGGCGCTATTCGCGGGTCGGCTTCTACCCAGGCTCACGGTGTTAGAAACCAACAAAATATCTTGTTAAGCACTCCGGCTTGTGAGCGCGGAATAGAATGCAGTGTAAACGGCGATTTCACAGGAATCGGTTGGCAGTTTTTAGCTGGGTTGGGCTATGATCTGTCTGACAAGCTGACTTGGGACACACAATACCGTTATCAAGACACTATTTCGGATTTCACTTATACAGGTACGGATCGAGCATCTAGATCGGATATTCTGACTGGTAAAATGAGCATGGAAGACGTTGGTGCTCACATGCTGATGACTGGTCTTCGTTACAGATTTGGTAAATCCACTCCAATGGTAACGTGTTGGGATGGTTCAGAAGCGAAAATGATCGGACAGTGTCCTGTTCGCCCTGTTATGGTAACATGTTGGGATGGTTCAAGCTTTGAAGAGGGGTCCGGTAGCGTTTGTCCTCCTGAGCCAGCACCTGTACGTATGATCTCTTGTTGGGATGGCTCAAGTTATGAAGAGGGATCAGGCGGTTCTTGCCCGGCTGAGCCAGCACCTGTTCAAACCTACGCTTGTTGGGATGGGTCTCAAGTAACTGATCTGGCATTCTGTCCAGCCGAAACTCGTTCAGGCGAAACGGTTCAAGCTCTTTGCGGAAACCAGTATCGTCAAGAGATCATCTATTACGAGTTTGACAAGGGTCAATCTGCTGAGACGCGAAATACAATTAATCGCATTCTCGACATTGGTGAGTATTGCCGCGTCGATAACATTCGCGTTGTAGGGCACACTGATACTTCAGGCTCAGCTGCTTACAACCTCGCGCTTTCGAAGCGACGCGCCAAAGACGCTCGCGATGAACTGGTTCGTCAAGGCATCAATTCAGGTGTTATTTCATCTGAAGGCAAAGGCGAAACAGAACCATTCGTACCAACCGGCGATGGTGTCAAAGAGCAATTAAACCGTCGTACGGAAGTACTGATTACGCTTTCAGAAGTTGGTGGTATCATCAACTAATCAGAGCGAAAATCGCGATTTAATTTAGCGGCCCTTTGGGGCCGCTTTTTTATTGTAATTCTGTGGGATGAATTTTCGACTTTGGCACGTAGATTGGACTTTAATTGCGTTTTCAGAATAGTATGGCTCAGACAACAAGAAAGAATTCCAAATGCCTGAGCTAGAGTTAACATCGATAGAAAAAGGAATTATTGAGGGATTATTGGCGAACGAAAAGTCAATGATCGTTACTCTATTGGGCTGGTCGAAAATCAATTCAGGGAGCCGCAATTCCGAAGGGTTGGATCTGATGCGAAGTGCTCTAAGATCATTCTTCGCGTCGCTTCCCGGTGAAATTAGTGAACCAGCTTTGGCCGAAGGCCAGTATGTTTCGGAGAAAGGTCTTAAGCAAACCGTCGAATATGCGCCCGCTTTGCAGATTAAAGTTCGTCGAGATGCGCCAATCCAACTTGTATTAACGGGTCACTACGACACGGTTTTTCCTAAGAAAAGCCATTTTCAAGAGCCGGTGAGAGTAGACAATGATACTGTCAATGGTCCCGGCGTAGCTGACATGAAGGGCGGTATTCTTGTGATGGGGCACGCGTTAAAAGCCATTGAGGCCTCACCGCTGGCGAAGAATATTGGTTATACAGTTTTGTTAAGCCCAGATGAAGAAATTGGGTCGCCTGGTTCTGCGCCCTTACTAGCAGAACTCGGCAAAAAAGCGCATGTGGGATTGACCTATGAACCCGCACTTGCGGATGGCTCTATGGCGGGAGCCCGGAAAGGTAGCGGGAATTTTGCTCTCATCGTGAAAGGGCGTGCGGCCCATGCCGGCCGGGAACATCATTTGGGCCGCAATGCGATCTCAGCAATGGCAGAGTTTACGCTCGGACTTGATAAACTCAATGGACAACGCGATGGCGTAACATTCAACATGGCCAAAATAGATGGCGGCGGGGCCCCCAATATAGTTCCGGACCTTGCGATAGGACGGTTCAATGTCCGCATGCTTAAAACAGAAGATATGGCGTGGATTGAAGAAAGAATTCAGTTGCTCATCAACCATATCAACGCGAAAGATGGATTAAGTGCGGAACTGACAGGTGGATTCACTAGGCCGCCAAAACCGATGGCACCGGCTAATGCAATGGTATTTGATTGGGTGAAACAGGCGGGTAGTCTATTAGGACAAAACATTCGTTGGTCCCCCAGCGGCGGTGTTTGTGAAGGTAACAATTTATGGGCGTCAGGCTGCCCTAATGTTGATACGCTTGGCGTCAGAGGCGGAGATATTCATTCTGACCGCGAATTCATCAAGCTTTCAAGCCTTACAGAAAGGGCGCAGCTTTCGACGTTGATTCTATTGAAACTAGCCTCTGGTGAGTTTGATGCGGCGAAAGCAAAAGCCCTCGCAAATACCGGTGAGATCATATGTTAGTCTCGCGTCCGGCTAACCTTGAAGACTTAGAAAGCCTTATTGCTTTAGCCGACCGGGCCGGGCCGGGCTTCACATCTTTGGCAGTCGGAACTGAGGTTCTTGAGGCACGTCTTAGAAAGTCCAATATTAGTTACGAGCTCGGCTCAGATATAGGGCCCGACCGAATTTATATTTTGATGTTGGAAGACAGCACAACAGGTGCGGTTGTTGGCATGAGCGCGATCAAAGCTCAAGTTGGAGTTTCAGACCCATTTTTCAATTTTCGCGTCATGAAAATCGGAAAGAAATCCACGGTCACCGATAGGCGTTTCGATATGGATGTAGTGATGATGGTGAACGAGTATAATGGCGCGACGGAAGTTTCTTCTTTGTATGTTTTACCCAATATGCGCGGAACCGGAGCGGGTCGGTTAATAGCGCAATCGCGATATATGTTGATGGCTGGTGACCAAAAACGGTTCTCAGATACGGTTATCTCGGAACTTCGTGGTCATGTAGACGATACGGGATATTCACCTTTCTGGGAGGCAATAGGGCGGCAGTTTTTCAAAATGGACTTTACTGAGGCGGATAATTTTTCCGCAGAACAGGATAGTCAGTTTATTTTAGATCTGATGCCGCGATATCCGATCTATGCAGCACTATTACCGGAAGAGGCGAGAGCCGTTATGGGCGAAACCCACCCAGACGGCGTTGGTGCGCGTAAGCTTTTGGAAGCTGAAGGTTTTCGATATACGGGTCTAATCGATATTTTTGACGGCGGGCCATCGGTAAGTGCTCCGCTTCGCGATATTCGAACTATTAAAGAAAGCCGAGTGCTCAAAGCCAATTCAGGAGATCCTGGCTCCAAAAACACACTAAATGCTCTGATCAGTAACGAAGAAATCGGAGGATTTCGCTGCGTTTATGGAAAGATCCGGTTTGAAAATGAAGATCTAATTGTCAGCCCCGAAATTTTACGGGTTCTGCATAAGGAACCTGGAGATCTCGTGCGTATATGGATAAAACGATGACGAAGACAAATTATATTAATGGAAAATGGACCGCTGCTAGGGGTCAAGGTTTCGAAAGTACAGACCCCGCGTTCGAAAATGTATTATGGACTGGCAATGCCGCATCATCGCATGATGTAGCGGATGCTTTTGAGGCTGCTCGTCATGCCTTTGATGAGTGGTCGAGAACCTCTATTGAAAAACGCATAGAAATTGTCGCAAGGTTTCGAGATCTGGCACTGGCTGCTAAAACCGAACTTGGGCTTTTGATTGCGCAAGAAACAGGAAAAGCTTTGTGGGACGCAACCGGAGAGGGTGGCGCGATATCTTCGAAAGCAGATATCTCGGTTTCCGCATATAAAGATCGTACAGGATCCTTGGAACGGGAGACGGCATTTGGAAAAGCCGCTCTTCACCATCGGGCCCATGGTGTTTTTGCGGTTCTTGGACCGTATAACTTCCCGGCTCATCTTCCTAATGGGCAAATACTCCCGGCTCTAATTGCGGGAAATACGGTCGTCTTTAAACCCAGTGAGCATTGTCCGGCTGTTGGAGAAGCGCTTATTAAACTTTACGAAGCCGCGGGTTTTCCGCCCGGTGTCGTTAATATGGTACAGGGGGGGCGAGATACTGGTGCTGCGATCCTAGCTAACCCATACCTTGATGGTGTTTTGTTTACCGGCAGTGCCAACACAGGGGCGTACATTCATAAGCTTTTTGGGGGGCGGCCGGAGATCGTTTTGGCTCTTGAAATGGGCGGAAATAATCCTCTGATTATTTGGGACGCAGGCGATATCCAGGCCGCTGCAAGCATAGCCGTTCAGTCGGCCTTTATTACTTCTGGACAACGGTGCACTTGTACGCGGCGACTTATGATTCCTAAAGGGGAAATTGGCGATCAAATCGTTGCGGAAGTTTTATCACAATCCAATCAGCTTAAGCTGGGTAGCTGGAAAGATGGAGACGAAATTTCAACCGGCCCTCTCGTGAGTAGCGGTATTGCTAGCCATGTCGTTCAGGCGGCGGAAGAGCTGTCAAAAAAAGGGGCGATCGTTATCAAGCCAGCCGAGCTATCTAAAAATGGCTCAGCATTTGTGGAGCCCGGTATCTATGATGTCACGGGAATAGATGTTGTTGACGAAGAAATTTTTGGACCTGTTTTACAGATTATCCGTGTTGCAGATTGGGACGCGGCTATCAAAACTGCAAATGACACGAAATTCGGATTGGCGGCAGGTCTAGTTTCTGATGACGGCGCACTCTGGGAAGATTTTAAACTTCGAATTCGAGCCGGTGTTGTGAACTTTAATCGCCCAACGACTGGCGCTGCGAGCTTTTTGCCGTTTGGTGGCCCTGGAGCTTCCGGCAATCACAATCCAGGTGCCTACTATGCGGCTGATTTTTGTGCCTGGCCCATGGCAAGCCAGATTGCAGCAAAGCCCGAGTTTTTGCCCTTAAAAGGTACGTCATGATTGCCAATGAAGCAAATTTCGACGGGCTGATCGGTCCAACCCATAACTATGGCGGTCTTTCAGATGGAAATATTGCTTCTGCGAGTAATGCCGGTCTGATCGCACATCCTAAGGAAGCTGTTCTACAAGGTCTTGGAAAAATGCTTTCCATGTACGAGGCCGGTTTGTGGCAAGGCATTTTGCCGCCACACCAACGTCCTTTTTTACCGGTACTCAGACAATTCGGATTTGATGGGTCAGACAGAGAAATCTATTCTCGAGGGTGGAGAGAAGTTCCCCGGCTGATGAAAAACCTGATGTCCGCGTCTAGCATGTGGGCGGCAAATGCCGCAACGGTTAGCCCTTCCATGGACTGTGCCGACAATAGATTGAATATGACCCCCGCAAACCTGTCGACAATGCTGCACCGGAGTTTGGAGCATGAACAAACAGGTCGGGCCCTGAAAAAAGCCTTCCCTTTTGCCAACACCCATGCGGCGCTTCCTCTACAATCAACATTTGCAGATGAGGGTGCAGCTAATCATGTCAGATTATGTGCTGAGCGCGGCAGTCCTGGTGTTGAAATTTTTGTATATGGACGGGATGGATTTGAAGCCGCGACGCGAGGGTTTCCAGCACGTCAAACCCTACAATCTTGTGAGGCCATAATTCGAGCTCATAAACTGACGCCCAGCCGTACTGTGATTGCACGCCAATCACGCGCTGCAATCGATGCGGGGGCGTTTCACAACGATGTCGTATGCGTTGGAGCGATGCAAACATTGTTTTACCACGAATTAGCTTTTGAAGACACGGCTCAGGTTCAAACAGCTATCAATGACGCGTCAAAAGGCTTATTTGAGCCAATTTTTGTTGAGGTTCCAGAGTCCGAAGTTCCAATTGCCGATGCGATTAAGGCTTATTTGTTTAACTCTATGCTTGTTCAATTTCCAGATGATGATCGACTGACATTGATCGCTCCCCTTGAAACACAAGAGACGAAGTCAACAAAAGAATATTGTGATAGATTGGTTAAAAGCAATGGACCAATCGGTAAGGTTAAATATGTTGATGTCAGGCAATCTATGCGCAATGGCGGGGGGCCGGCATGTCTAAGACTTCGCGTGACATTAAAAAAGTCGGAATGGGAAAACGTCAATCCGGCCATGAAATATACCCGTCCAAACCACAAAAGGTTGGTGGAGTGGGTGAAGCGAAATTATCGGGAGCAGATAGCGCCCGAAGACTTACCAGACCCAGATTTGATGGATGAAAGCTTCCGAGCACTCGACGAACTGACCGAAATACTCAATCTAGGTTCTGATTTTTATCCTTTTCAAAGGACTAGGATGCTTTAGCCAGTCGACCGCCGCTTTGAGCATATGCCTGGGTGCCTTTATGGTAAACTGTATCGCTAGGCAGAATTTCGGTCAGCCCGTGAACCAGATCGCTATCTGACAGATACTCGTAAAGCGGCCCAAAGTCGGCCTTGGTTTTAGCAAATAATTCGTCAAATGAATTGATCACAAAATATACTTGTTGGAAATCGTCTATCCTATAGTCGGTTTCCATCACGCGAGAGAGTTCAAATCCCAACCGATTAGGGGAGGGGTCTTCAAGACAAAATACACTTTCAGTTCGAGACGAGACTATGCCCGCTCCATATATTTTCAAATCGTCATCTGTTTTCATCAATCCAAACTCAACTGTGTACCAGTAAAGCCGAGCAAGGTTTTTCAGACAATCGTAATTCAGGGCTCTTAATCCGCCGCGTCCATAGGCTTCCATGTAATCGGCGAATACGGGTTGTGCGAGAAGCGGAACATGACCAAAAACATCGTGAAAGATATCCGGTTCCTGCAAATAATCCATTTGTTCCCGGGACCTAATAAAACGCCCGGCAGGAAACCGTCTATTCGCCAGGTGATCAAAAAAAACATCATCGGGTATGAGGTGAGGAACAGAAATCACCTGCCATCCGGTTAAGTCCATGAGTTTAGCATTGACCTTTTCTAAGTCTGGAATTCCGCCGTCATTGAGATTGAGCGCAGATAAACCATCATAGAACTCAGGAACAGCGCGATTTTCTAAAATGCGAATTTGTTGTTCATAAAGATCATTCCAGATTTTGTGTTCATCATCAGTATAGAGAGACCATCTTTGTTCGATCTGAAAATCAGCTGCTGGTGTTTGGGCCGCGATGACAGGATCATTAATGCTCATTCGACTCATCCTAGAACTTTATGTGACTATTATAGAGCCCGAACGTAAAAATTCTTTTCATGAATCATTCAATTATCAGTAAATTCTAGTCCTTGGAGTTAGGTTTACCGTTCTAATAGCAATGTTTTCCTAGTTTCCTTTGTCGTCCTCAGACTTCTGAGCTTCTTCCTTCTTCTTCTTGCTCCCAAATAAGCCGCCAAGCGCTTCTTCTATGAGCTGTTCACCCAATTCCTTTTGGGGTTCAGGATCAGGCCGTTTCGTTTCGGCTGCGTCGGTTTCAGGTGTCTGTGTGGTTTCCGTCTCATTTTGCGAGTTTGAACTTTCACTTCCAATGATATCTGAAATTACATCTACGACATTGGTCTTGGGCTGAGGATTACTTGGAATAGTCTGAGCAGGACTCGAACTTGTTGTGTTTGATGTCCCTTCAGTATTCTCTGACACTGGTTCTGTTTCTTTTGGTACACCCAGAACAGAACCTAATACATCCCCAAGCCCAGAGCCAACGCGATTCGTGATTTCTTTTTTGGCGCGCAGTTTGGCTTGTTCAGCCGCTATGTTTGTTAACATGTCTGTATCGAGTCCTGCTCCAATGCTGCCCCAATTTCCTTTCAGTCGTAGAGGAATTCCAAACTTTGCGAAGTCACTGGCGCTTGATCCCGTTAATCGAGGGCGCAATCCGAAGTCTACAGACTGGTTGCCGATATCAAGTTTCCCTGAGCCACTGGCAAGCGCGTCAAATGCCTTTAGATTAAACGAGTCAATCGAAACAACACCGTCCTTGATTTTAAACTTTCCGACGATGTCATCAAATTTAGTAGCATAACTTTTTCCAAGACCTTTGGGGATTGCTCTTGAGGCCAGAGTTTGCTCGATGCCTCCCAGAAACTGACTAAGATCGATACCGGAAATAACCCCGTTTAAGACTTCAAAGTCACCATAGCCATCAAGTGATTTCATGATTTCATCTTGAGACCGTCCTTCGCCGGATATCTCAAGCAATGTATGCCCGGTTCCTTCTAACTTAGTGAAATTGGCGATCGAACTTAAGAAACGATTGGTCGTAATGTCCTCTAATCGTACATCCATTTTGACTTTGGGAAGATCGCCGGATGCGTCGACGGTGGCCGTCATTACACCAAGACCGCCATACAGATTAATCTCGGGCAGACGTGCCGTCAAAATTCCGTTTCGAACCTTTGCATCGATATCGGTTTGTCCCATTTTTAAGCGACCAAAAAGGACCTCTGGTGTTTTAATTGTGTAATTCCCATCCATGGCGCGGAGCGCAGCAAAATTTATGGGTTCACGGCTCCAGGGCTGAATGCCTTGCCCCGCTTTTTGGGCCGTATATGCCGCCATATAAGGACGTAAATCTAATTGCCCTAGATCGAGCGTGCCCGTCATTTCGGGGCGGCTTGATGTTAGGTCCAATGAGAAGTTTCCGCCGCCATTAATGGCATCCAATACTAGATCCGCATCCGCGAATTTTATTGCAGCGGGATTACCTGTTACCTGACCTTTGAGCGCAACCCGCTCATAGATTGTTCCGGATGCGGTACTGGGCGGTAATTGCGTACCTGCATTTGCAGCGAGTTTTCGGGCCGACGGGATTTCGGCATCCAAGAAACCGTTTAGGTCAAAGCTATCATTAAGGGTCGCTGCTCCGGAAAAGGTCCCGTTGATCTGCCCATCTCTGAGCCCAATTTCAAGATCGGAGAAAGATAAATTTCCAGGCCCACCCGTAATGCGTCCTGTTGCGGCGATAGTCTCAATCGTAGTTGCGTGCGGAATTTCAGTGTTCGAAGCTGTCGCCAGCCGAGACAGAGAGGGGACATTACTGTCAAAGAGTCCATCAATTGAAACCTTTTCCCCAATCTTGGAAATTTGACCTTGATAGCTTGCTCTTAAATTTTCGCCATCGGTTCGCGCTTCACTAATTTTAACATCTAAGGTCTCGCCCTCTAAATTAAGCGTCCCATTTGCGGTGGCATTTCCCAGTGCCGAAGCCTGAGGTACGTCAATAGATAATGCGTTTATCAGAGTTGGAATCGAACGGATACTTGACGTGAAACTTCCTGACGCTTGAAGCTTACCATTGTAGGATCCATTGCCGGTAAAAGAGGCGCTCAAACCTTCGCCAGAGATATTGGCGGAAATATTTTGGGACTCAAATCCGGCGTCTTTAGCATTGAGTTTGGCTTTTATCGCCGCGGATTGAACCAATTGAGACCCTTCAATATCTAGCTCTAAAATTCGGGAAAGTTCCGGCACATTGGAAATATTGAGGTCGATATCCCCGTCCAATACGGGTGTTGCACCAATATCAGCATTACCAATAAATCTTGAACTCATGTGTTGCCCGCTGGTTTTGATGTCGGCGCGTTCAGCTTTTAATATTTTCCCGTCAAAACTATAAAGGCCAGATAAATCCAAATTCTCGACTATTCCTGCAATGGGTAAATTTTCTGGGATGTACGCCTTGATGGGATTCAAGTCATTGAGCGTGCTTTTGACATCTAAAACAAAGTGAACATCTGCGCTCTGAGAGAAGAAACCTGTTGCATTGAAAGAGCCGAACTCTGTTTTTGACGCGATGGTTACGGGCGTCTTCTTTCCGTTTAGGAAAGATCGCGGTGTATCCAGTGCAAACTCTATATCAACTGGCAAGCCGTTCATTTTCAAATCACCATCTAATGTGACCTCTTTATCCAGGCTGGGGAGCTCGAATGACAAGTTGACGTTATCAAGAATATGGCTGACTCCAGAGGATGCATCGCTGTATGAAATTTTTCCGTTGTGAAGGCGGAAGTTTCCTATCGTTGGGTCGAGATTTACGAATCTTCCATCACGTTTAAATGGCCCAGCCGAGGGTTGGTTTTGGTCTTGCGAACCGAGGATCCAATTGACAGATCCATCTTTTCGTTTTTCGAGATTTATGACGGGCTCTCGCAATTCAAACGCTGCGACTTCCACTTTCTTGGATAGCAGAGGCAGAAGTTTTATCCGTACATACATGCCTTCCATCGATGCAAAATTATCGCTTTTAAATCCGTTTGCATTCGCAATTGTAACTTGTCCGGACTTCGCTTTAAGAACGGGAAATGGGGAGATTGAAACATCGCCATTGATGGAAAGTTGACGATTAATCTTGTCCGATATTTGCGTTTCAATAGCGCTTTTATAGGTTGAGGCCGGAACAAGAAAAGGAATTATAATAGCGGCCAAAAACAAGATGAGCAAAAGGCCTAAACCCCACTTGAAAATTATTTTCATCTTAGTCTCGATTCTTTCTGCTAACGAATTACGATGATCTCGAATATACTCAGAATTGAGCGAAAGTCACAGTAAATAGACTGTAATGAAGCAGATGAACACTGTTCTCAGCCCCTGTTCATTTCCAAAAAATATCGTATACTCATCCTAAACTAGGAGGACTATTATGACGTGCATTCATGATCACGACCATGCCCACGATCACGCGAACGTAGATAAAGACACTCAGGAGATGCTTAATCGACGCCGCATTGTGCAAGCATTAGCTGCAGGCGGAGCGTTGACGGTATCTGCGCCCGCTCTTTCCGGTTGCGCGACAAACCCCGAGACAGGAAAAAAGCAATTTCTTCTCGTCGGCGAGGGTCAACTCAGCCAAATGGCTGCGTCGAGTTGGGCTGAGGCTAAGCGCAAAACGCCAACTTCAAGAGATCCTCGCTATTTGGACCGACTCCAGTCAATCGGCTCTAGAGTTGCTCGCGGTGCTAATAAGGGTTCTGAGCAATGGGATTATGCGGTTTTCGATCAGGACACAAAAAATGCCTTCGTTCTTCCGGGTAACCGAGTAGGTTTCTATAAAGGAATGATGGATTTCGCCGAAACGGATGACCAGATTGCCGCGATATTGGGGCACGAGGTTGGTCATGTCACGGGACGACATGCTGCGGAACGTGTTAGTCAGCAAATGGCCGGTCAATTGGTTGTACAGGGCGGGACTGCTATAGCTGGTCAGCAGCTTGGTAAAAAATGTAGAAGCGAGGCGGAAGCGCTCATAGCTGGCCGCACGCAGATTTCCCGGGAAGAGCAATATCGGATCCGCCGAGGATACGAGCAGTGTCTAAGCGGTGCGCACCGTAAGACGCAGCTGTTAAATGCGGCTTTGGGAATGGGCTTTATGGTCGGAGTTGTTTTGCCTTATTCACGCAAGCACGAAACACAATCTGATCTTCTTGGGGCCAAATATATGCATAAAGCAGGATATGATCCTTATCAGTCTGTAAAGCTTTGGGAAAAAATGGCGGAAAATAATACGCGGCGTCAGCCAGAGTTTATGTCAACGCATCCAGATCCGAGTCGTCGTGCGCGTGATTTGTATAATTACATTAAATATCAGGAGCGGTTGGGCAGCCAAGGGTGGGAATCCATTGCAATGCCGAAAAACAGCTAGCTTCGTAAAATACTGTCTTGAAGATGCGCGCGGCTTCGGTTAGAAGCGGCGCGCATTTGCATATGGGCCGCCTTAGCTCAGTTGGTTAGAGCGCCGGTTTGTGGAACCGGAGGT